>NZ_MLYP01000008.1 GCF_001866645.1 Streptomyces colonosanans | reverse complement strand
CCTGCCGCGGCACTAGAAGCCCGCCGGCTCCGTGTACACCCCCCACTCGTCCCGCAGTACCCCGCAGATCTCCCCGAGCGTCGCCTCCGCCCGTACGGCGTCGAGCATGGGCTCGATCATGTTGGAGCCGTCCCGCGCCGCGCGCAGCATCGCGTCCAGGGCCGAGCGCACCGCCGCGTCGTCCCGCGCCGCCCGCCGATCCGCGAGCACTCGCACCTGCTCCCGCTCCACCTCGTGGCTGACCCGCAGGATCTCCAGATCACCGGTGACCGACCCGGTGGCGACGTTCACGCCCACCACCTTCTTGTCACCCTTCTCCAGCGCCTGCTGGTAGCGGAACGCGGACTCAGCGATCTCGCCCGTGAACCAGCCGTCCTCGATCCCCCGCAGGATCCCGGAGGTGATCGGCCCGATCGGATGCCGCCCGTCGGGGTGCGCCCGCAGACCCCGCTCCTTGATCTGCTCGAAGATCTTCTCGGCGTCGGCCTCGATCCGGTCCGTCAGCTGCTCCACGTACCACGAACCGCCCAGCGGATCGGCGACGTTGGCGACGCCGGTCTCCTCCATGAGCACCTGCTGCGTCCGCAGCGCGATCTCCGCCGCCTGCTCGCTCGGCAGCGCCAGCGTCTCGTCCAGCGCGTTCGTGTGCAGCGAGTTCGTACCGCCGAGCACCGCCGCCAGCGCCTCCACCGCCGTACGCACCACGTTGTTGTATGGCTGCTGGGCCGTCAGCGAGACCCCGGCGGTCTGCGTGTGGAAGCGCAGCCACTGCGCCTTCTCGCTCCGTGCGCCGTACACGTCCCGCATCCACCGCGCCCAGATGCGTCGCGCCGCGCGGAACTTGGCGATCTCCTCGAAGAAGTCGACATGCGCGTCGAAGAAGAAGGACAGACCGGGGGCGAAGACGTCCACGTCGAGCCCGCGGCTCAGCCCCAGCTCCACGTACCCGAACCCGTCCGCCAGCGTGTACGCCAGTTCCTGGGCGGCCGTCGAACCCGCCTCCCGGATGTGGTAGCCGGAGACGGACAGCGGCTTGTACGCGGGGATGCCCGCCGCGCAGTGCTCCATCAGGTCGCCGATGAGACGAAGGTGCGGCTCGGGCTGGAAGAGCCACTCCTTCTGGGCGATGTACTCCTTGAAGATGTCCGTCTGGAGCGTGCCGTTCAGTATGGCCGGGTCCACGCCCTGGCGCTCGGCGGCGACCAGGTACATGCAGAAGACGGGGACGGCCGGCCCGCTGATCGTCATCGAGGTCGTCACGTCGCCCAGCGGGATGTCCTTGAACAGGACCTCCATGTCCGCCGCCGAGTCGATCGCCACCCCGCAGTGCCCGACCTCGCCGAGCGAACGCGGGTCGTCGGAGTCACGGCCCATGAGGGTCGGCATGTCGAAGGCGACGCTCAGGCCTCCACCACCGGCCTCCAGGATCATTTTGTAGCGCTCGTTCGTCTGTTCGGCATTGCCGAAACCGGCGAACTGCCGGATGGTCCAGGTCCGACCCCGGTAGCCGGTCGGGTACAGACCGCGGGTGAAGGGGTACTCTCCCGGCCAGCCGATCCGCTCGAAGCCCTCGTACGTGTCCCCTGGCCGTGGTCCGTACGCGGGCTCCACCGGGTCGCCGGAGAGCGTCGTGAAGTCGGCCTCGCGCTTGCGCGAGGCGTCGTAGCGGGCCTGCCAGCGTCGGCGGCCCTCCTCGATGGCGTCAGCGTCCATACCCTCGAATTTACTAGGACGTCCAAGTAAATGTCGACGGCAGACCGCCGTACGCGTTCCGTACGGCGGTGCGGACCGGACCTCGGGCCTGGTCTCAGGCCTTGGCGACCGCGGGCGCCTCGTCCGCGAGCCGGGCCTCCAGCTCCTTGCTGACCTTGCGCTCCACGAAGAACGCGGCCGTCGGGATCGTCCCCGCCAGCAGCACCCACAGCTGCTTGCCGACCGGCCACTTCGCCTTGGCACCCAGGTCGAAGGCGAAGACCAGGTAGACGACGTAGAGCCAGCCGTGCGCGATGGCCACGACACGGGTGAGGTCGGCTGCGCCGTCCATGCCGAGGCCGTACTTGGCGACCATGCCGAGGCACAGCAGGACCAGCAGCACACCGGTGATGTAGGCCATGACGCGGTAGCGGGTCAGCACGCTTCGTTTCATGGGTACGAGCGTAACCACCCGTTTCGGGCGATCTTCCGGCACCCCCGGCACCCCGGGACCGTGTGTCACCCCTCCTTGAAGTCCCCCGCGGCCACCCGCAGCGGGCGCAGCATCGCGAAGATCTCGCCGCACTCCTCCGCGTCGTACACACCGAGCCCGAAGTCCATCGCCATCAGGTCGCGGGTGGCCGCGTCGCACACCTCGCGACCCTTGCCGGTGATGGAGGCGAGCGTGCCGCGGCCGTCGTCGGGGTTGGGCCGCTTGGCGACGAGACCGGACCGCACCAGGCGGTCGACGGTGTTCGTGACGGACGTGGGGTGCACCATGAGCCGCTCGCCGATCTTGGACATCGGCAGTTCGCCGGCCTTGGAGAAGGCGAGCAGCACCAGCGCCTCGTAGCGCGCGAAGGTCAGTCCATACGGCTTCACGGCCGCGTCGACCTCGGCGAGCAGAATCTGCTGCGCCCGCATGATCGAGGTGATCGCGGCCATGGACGGCACGCTCCCCCACCGCTGCTTCCAGTGCTCGTCGGCGCGGGCGATGGGGTCGAAGGACAGACTGAGGGGCTTCGGCACGGCACCGACCTTACCGGCCGGTCAGGTGGCGGTCAGCCCCGTCTCACGTCGCGGTCAGCGGCCCGCACCGGGCGCACACTGGAAGCAGAAGGCCCCGCATATGAGCCGAGCGTGGAGGTGGGCCATGAGCACCCTCGAAGAGCACGTCGACATCGAGGTCCCGATCGACACGGCCTGGGACAGACTTCATAGCGTGGAGAACTATCCGCGCTTCATGGAGGGAGTACGTGACGCCCGCGCGGAGACGGGCGGCCGGACGCATCTGGACGTCGAGACGGGCGGCCGGACCCGGGAGTTCGAAGCCCAGATCTCCGACCGCGGCAAAGAACGCGTGATGGAGTGGCGCACCACGGGCACCCCCAAACTGGCGGGCTCCCTCTCGCTGCAGCCGATCGACCCAAACAACACCCGGGTCCAGGCGCGACTCGAGTACGACCCCGGCACCGTCAGGGAAACGTTCGGCGGGCCGAAGGGATTCGCCCAGGCGAACGCGATCGAGCGGCTCGTCCGCAGCGATCTGGAACAGTTCAAGGAGTACGTGGAACGGGAACGGTGAGCAGCAGGAGCCCGCTGGTGTCCCCACGGGCAGTGTGAGGCCGTTGGGCAGGTGAGGACGCTGGGGCCGAGGGCCTACGGCCGCGACGACATCCGCCGCAGTGCGTGCCGTACCGTCCGCTGTGCCACCGGTCCCAGGTCGTCCAGTGCCGCCACCAGGGATCCGAGGTGCTCCAGAGCGGCGAGCGCGGCCGACGCGCCCTGCTCGTCCACGCCCTCGTACAGCTCGATCCCCACGAATGACGCCGACACCGCGCGGGCAAGACCGGCCGCGTCCGCGAACTCGCCCAGGGGCGTCGAGGCGAGCACCCGGGTAAGGACCCGCTCGATCTCCACGATCCACAGGTCGAGCCCTGCCGCCGTCGCCGACGCGAGCCGGGGGTGCGTCTGCGCCCCCGCGAGCAGCTGACCGAGGACCGCCACATGCCCGGCCGCCTTCTCCTCCTCGTGCATCTCCCTTCCGAACGTGAGGAGTTCATCGAGCGAGCCGATCCGGTCGAGCCGTTCCCGGTAGACCGCGACCCGCCGCTCGGTCCCGTACCGGCAAGCCGCCGCGAGCAACTCGTCCACCGAACCGAAGTGGTAGAAGACCAGCGCCTGGTTGACCCCGGCGGCGGTCGCGACCGTACGGGCCGACGTCCCGGCGATGCCCTGCTCGGTGAGCGTCCGCAGCGCCCCCTCCAGCAGCTTCTGTTTCGTCGCCTCGCTCACGCCCGCGCCTCCTCCCGAACCGGCCGCAGCCCGGGACGCACCCCGACCACACCGACGTCCGCGTACGACGCGGCGAACGACCCCTCATAGCCGAACAGCGGGCCGACATACCGGTTCACCACCCGCACCCGGATCCGGAAGCACCCCGCGGACTCGTCGAACGACTCTCTCACCTCCGCCTGCCCGCCGATCAGTTCCGGTACGCGCACATCCACCGGCCCCTCACGGAAGCGGTGTTCGCCGGAACGGATCAGCAGCGAACCGTCCGGCTCCGCACAAAAGTGCAGATCGCTCGCCAGGTGCTGGTGCGTACCCAGGTAGTCGAGCACGTGGTCGCCCTGGGGGCCGAGCACCATCTGGGCGTCGAAACGGCATGCGCGGCCCGGAAGGTCGAACGTGCGCACGAACGTCACCGACTCCCGGCCGAACGTGTCGGTGTACGGCACGTTCTCGATGGTGAAGGGGACGTTCCGCCCCTGGCGGGGAACGAGGATGTGGCGTGTGCCACCGAGCGCCAGGAACGGCTTCACCCACCCCCTGCCGTGCCAGATGCGGTCCATCACCCCGCGCCCCGTACATGCCTCGCCGCTCGCCAGCCCTACGGAGAAACGGCGCTGGAGCTGCGGGTGCAGCCGTTCGAAGTCCGCGCCCATCGCTGTGCGGAAGATCGAGGTCATGACCATCGCTCCAGGGCGGCGAGGAGGCGCGGTGCGCACGCTCGTGTGGGCGGGGTGCGCAGGCAGCGGCGGGCGGCTGGGGTGCAGGAGAGCGGTGACATGAACAGCGCCACCGAGACGGCGACGGCCAGCAGCAGCGGGAACAGGTAGGCCATCGCCGCCTCGAACGTGCCGAAGAGGTGCAGGAAGGAGCCCAGGCCGGCACAGGCGACGGTGACGATGACGACCAGAGCACGGACGGCCAGTTCCGCGAGCCAGTTCACCAGGGCGCGCTCCGGTGTGATCCCCCGCTCCAGCCACAGTCGCAGCCGGTCGAAGGACCAGGCGGTCGCCCAGCCCATCAGCGGCCGGAACAGCAGGCGGTCCGCGAGCGCGCCCGCGCGGCCCCAGCGGGGCCGGTAGTCGTACCCGGTGAGGAAGCGGACCCCGTCACCGTCAGGGACGTACCGCCAGTAGCCGCTCCCCTCGGCGATCAGCGACAGCGGGTGCGGTGAGGAGAACCGTAGCGCGGAGGTGCGTGTCCCGTCCGGGCGTGCCTTCTCCCCCGCCGACACCCCGGTCCCGGAGACCGTCAGGAACGGCAGGACGCGCGTGGCGTAGCGGAAGCGCTGCGGTTCGCCCTCCGCGCGCGGCAGGTAGTCGATCTCGGTGAAGCGGAGGTCCCAGCGCCGATGCTGCGCGGGGACCTGCGTCAGTGCCCACAGTTCGTCGAGGTCGCCGCGTATGCGCGCCTCTACGTAGAGCCCCATTGCGAATCCCCCATGTCAATGGCCCCTTTTGAGCGATCGCTCAATCAACTGCCCTGACCGTACAGCAGGTTTGAGCGAATGCTCAAACCCCGGAAACGAGAAAACCCCGACCCTTGGGGCCGGGGTTGTCCGCTGCTGGACAGCGAGTTCACTCGACGGACAGATACCGCTCCACCGTCTCCACCTTCGAGGTGAGGCCGTCCGTCACAGCAGGGCGGATGTCCGCCTTCAGGACGAGGGAGACGCGCGGCGCGCGCTCCTCGACCGCCGCGACGGCACGCTTCACGACGTCCATCACCTCGTCCCACTCACCTTCGATCGAGGTGAACATCGCGTCGGTACGGTTCGGCAGCCCCGATTCCCGGACGACACGGACGGCGTCGGCGACGTACTCCCCAACGTCCTCACCGACGCCCAGCGGCGTCACGGAGAAAGCGACGATCACGCGTTCACGACCCCTTCCTTGCGGGCCCGGGCGGCGATGACCGCGTCCTCGGACTCACGGCGCAGGCGGCGCTCGATGATGAAGCCACCGCCGGGAATGACCGAGTACGCGAGGTAGAGGGCGGCCTTGCCCTTGCTCCACTTGGTGCGGTTCCAGGCGTCCGCCCAGAAGAGCACGTAGAGGACGAACAGCACGCCATGAATCGGGCCCAGTACCGGGGCGACGTCGAAGCCGGAGGCAACCGTGTACTTGATGACGGTGCAGGCCGCGAGCACGATCCAGGAGATGCCTTCCGGCACGGAGATCAGACGCAGGCGGCGGATGGCGGAGGCTGTCTTGAGGTCCACGGGTCACCTTCGGTGGGAGAGACGCTGGGCTTGCGTCCGGGTTTGTGAACACAAGCACAAAGTTCCGTCCATTGTGGCAAACCGCCCGGGGTGCGTGGGGAGCGGGGGCGGGATCCCTTACCCCTAAGGGCTCGGTCAGGGTTGCTTTCCACCGGTGAGCCCTGTCGGTCGCCCTCCGTTCACCGCTAACGTCGCAGCGTGGCGATGTTCCGACTGCAAGACAGCAAGGTGCTGGCCGTCGACATGACCGGGGACGCCGTGAAGGCGAAGAACGGCTCCATGGTCGCCTACGACGGACAGATGACCTTCAAGAAGCTCACCGGCGGCGGTGACGGGATCCGCGGAATGGTGACCCGGCGGCTCACCGGCGAGCGCATGACCGTGATGGAGGCCAAGGGACACGGGACCTGCTGGTTCGCGGACCGGGCCTCCGAGATCAATCTCGTACATCTTCAGGGGGACAAGCTGTACGTCGAGTCGAGCAATCTCCTGGCGACGGACGCCGCCCTGCGCACGGGCACGACGTTCACCGGCCTGCGCGGCGCCTCGCAGGGAAACGGCCTGTTCACGACGACCGTCGAGGGCCACGGCCAGGCGGCGATCATGTCGGACGGCCCGGCGGTGGTGCTGCGGGTGAGCGCGCAGTACCCGCTGATCGTCGACCCGGGCGCGTACATCGCGCACCAGGGGAACCTGCGGCAGTCGTTCCAGTCCGGAGTGACGTTCCGCACGTTCATCGGTGAGGGCGGCGGAGAGGCCTTCCAGATCCGCTTCGAGGGGGACGGACTGGTCTACGTCCAGCCCAGTGAGCGCAACACGATCGCGGGGGACCTCTGACATGACCTTCCGCGAAGTGAACTCGAAGATGGTCGAGGCGACGGTCGTGCCGGGGCAGCGCCTGTACAGCCAGCGGGGCGCGATGCTCGCCTACCAGGGCGAGGTCTCCTTCACCCCGAACATTCAGGGCGGCCAGGGCGGGATCATGTCGATGATCGGCCGCCGTGTCGCGAACGAGGCGACGCCGCTGATGACGGTCGAGGGCAACGGCACGGTCCTGTTCGGGCACGGCGGCCACCACGTCCAGGTGATCGGCCTCGCCGGCGACACGCTGTACGTCGAGGCGGACCGCCTGCTCGCCTTCGAGGGCACCCTGCAGCAGGGCACGATGTTCATGGGCTCACAGGGCGGCGTCATGGGCATGGTGCGCGGCCAGGTCACGGGCCAGGGCCTGTTCACGACCACCCTCACAGGGCACGGCGCGGTCGCCGTGATGGCGCACGGCGGCGTCTTCGAGGTGCCGATCACCCCGCAGCGCCCGGTCCACGTCGATCCCCAGGCCTATGTCGCGCACCACGGCGACGTGCGCAACAAGCTGTCGACGGCGATCGGTTGGCGGGAGATGGTGGGCCGTGGCTCCGGCGAGGCGTTCCAGTTGGAGCTGAGCGGCAACGGTGTGGTGTACGTCCAGGCGTCCGAGGAGAAGCTGTGACCACCTACCCGGGCACCGGTCCCGTGATCTTCGACCCGATGACGTTGCCCGTCGACGACAACGTCAACGACTACACCTTCTGCGTGGACCTCAAAGGGAGCCAGTGGTTCCTGCAGAAGGGCAAGATGATCGCCTACTACGGCTCGATCGAGTTCAACGGCATCGGGCACGGCCCCCTCGAACACCTGGTGCGTACGGCGTTCCATTCGCCTCTGCATGCGAGCGACTGGGTGGTGGCGCAGGGCTCGGGCAAGATGCTCCTCGCCGACCGGGCCTTCGATGTGAACTCCTTCGACCTGGACAACGGCAATCTGACCATGCGTTCGGGCAACCTGCTCGCCTTCCAGCCGACTCTCGCGCTGAAGCAGTCGATCATTCCGGGATTCCTGACGCTGATCGGAACCGGCAAGTTCGTGGCCGCGTCCAACGGTCCGGTGGTGTTCATGGAACCCCCGATCCGGGTGGACCCGCAGGCCCTGGTCGGCTGGGCCGACTGCCCGTCCCCGTGCCACCACTACGACCACGGGTATCTGACGGGCGTCTGGGGCGGCGTACGCGCCCTGACGGGTTTCGGCGGGGCCTGCGGAGAGGAGCATCAGTTCGAGTTCGTCGGAGCGGGCACGGTCCTGCTCCAGTCCACGGAGACGCTCATGGCCGAGCAGGCGGCCGGCGCGGTCCCACAGGAGCCCGGCGTGCCGGGTGGGGGAACGCCGGGTCAGCCGGGGGCGACGCGCCTTCCGGGGCAGCTGGGAGACCTCTCGCGTCGCTTCGGGCAGTGAACGATAGTCTGCGGAGTGTGACGTCGAACGCGTGCACGCCGTCACGCCACCCTTTCTAGTTCGTCTTTCAACTTCTTAGGTAGACTTCACTCATGGAGACCGAGACGGCCACGCGCTGGCTGACCGAAGCGGAGCAGTGCGCCTGGCGTACCCACCTGGAGGTCAACAGGCTGTTGACGTACCAGCTCGAAAAGGATCTGCAGCCGTTCGGCCTGACGATGAACGACTACGAGATCCTGGTGAACCTCTCGGAGTCGGAGGGCAGGCGCATGCGCATGAGCGACCTCGCGTCCGCCACCCTCCAGTCCAAGAGCCGCCTCTCGCACCAGATCACCCGTATGGAGCACGCGGACCTGGTGCGCCGCGAGAACTGCGAGTCCGATCGCCGGGGCCTGTTCGCGGTGCTCACGGACCACGGCATGGAGATGATGCACAAGGTCGCGCCGCACCATGTGGCGTCTGTGCGGCGGCACTTCTTCGATCTGCTGTCCCCTGAGGACATCGAGCACCTGAAGTCGTCACTGGGCCCGGTCGCGGAACACCTTCGGGGGCAGCGCGGCAAGCCGTAGCGGCGCCCGAAGGAGCACCCCGGATCATCCGGTAGGGGGCGGCCGACGGTGCGGTCGCAGCAGCCGCCGGCCGCCCCCACGGTTCTGTGCGAAGGGGCCCCTCAGCCCCCGGCGCCCCCGTCGCCGGCGGACGGTGCCGCGTCGGCCGCGTCCCGGGACGCCTCCGGTGCGCGCACGGGCCGCGGGCGCCCGGCGGACCCGGTCGCCGCCCAGCCTCCGGCGAGGACGGCGGCAGCCACGGTCACCGCCCCGGACACCGCGAAGCACACCCCCAGCGGCAGCTGCCCCACCAGGGCCCCCATCGCCGCTGAGCCACCCGAACCTCCCGCGTTCACCGCCGTGTTGACCCAGGCGCCCGCCCGGGTACGGAAGCCCGGCGAGGCGGCCTCGTCCGCGATCAGGTACGACGTCGTGAGCGCCGGGGCGATGAACAGGCCCGCGCAGGCCACGGCCGCCGTGAGGACGCCGAGGCCGGGCGCCAGACCCGCCCCGGCCAGGGTCAGCCCCAGAGCCCCGGCGAACAGCGGCAGACGCGCCCGCGCGCCGATACGCCAGTCGATCGCACCGTTCAGCAGCCCGCCGACCGCGCTGCCCGCGGACAGCGCCGCGAGCACCCACGCCACGGTGTCGTCGCCGTGGCCCCGATGCTCGGCGAAGGCCACGATCAGCAGGTCCAGCGCGCCGATGGCCAACCCGACGCCGAGGGCCACGAGCACGGGCTGCATCAGACCCGGCGCACCCCGCAGCCGCCCTGCGGAGCGCACCTTCTTCACCGCCTCGGGGCGTCCCCCGGCCGCCACTGCGGGGGACGTGACGAAGGCGAGGGTTCCGGCCGCCACCAGCAGCGCGCTGAGCGCCACCCCGGCCGCCGGCGGCGCCCACCGCACCACCACGCCCACGAGCAGCGGCCCGGACACGAAGAGCAGTTCCTCGACGACGCCGTCGAGCCCGTAGGCGCGCTGCAGCAGCCGCTGGTCGTCGAGGAGTTCACTCCACACGGCCCGCATGGTGGGCCCCAGCGGGGGCGCGAAGGCACCGGCGGCGACGGCCAGGGCGCCCAGCAGCGGCACGGGTGCGCCGGGGTGCCAGCTCGCCACGCTCAGCAGAGCCAGGCTCCCGGCGTACAGCAGGGCCATCGGCGCCAGGGCCCGGCGGGGCCCGTACCGGTCGACGAGCGCCGCACGCAGCGGCGAGAGAAGGACCGTCACGGCCCCGAAGAGCGCCATGACCGTACCGGCCACGGCGTACGACCCGGTCGCCCGGGTCACGGACAGCAGGACGGAGACGGAAACCGTCCCGTACGACAGCCGACCCACGGCGGCGGCGCCGAAGGTGCGGCGGGCGTACGGGACACGGAGGACGGCGGCATACGAAGGCCGCACGGAAGAAGGCGTGGACACGCGGAAGTTCCTCAAAGGAAGGCAACGAGGGGACGCCGGATCGCCGCGACGACCACGGTCGAGAACCGCTCGTCGATCGCGGACCTGGGCGGGCCCTATGCCAAGAGGAGGAACATGCGGGTCAAGTTACCAACATCTACGGAGTGTTGACCACACGTTTCCGGTCGGCCGGGTTTCCCGTCGGCCGCTCCTCGCCCCCCTCAGTTGTTCGTCAGCCCCGCCACCAGTTCGTCCGCCGCCCGGTAGGGGTCCAGCTCCCCCGCCACGATCCGCTCCGCCAGCGCGCCCAGGTGGCGGTCGCCGTGCAGGTCGCCGATCCGCTCCCGCAGGGCGGTCACCGCGATCGTCTCGACCTCGTGGGCGGCGCGGGCCAGCCGGCGTTCCGCCAGCACCCCCCGCTCCTCCATCCACGCCCGGTGCTTCTCCAGCGCCTCGACGACCTCGTCGACGCCCTCGCCCCGGGCGGCGACCGTCTTCACGATCGGCGGGCGCCAGTCGCCGGGGGCCCGCGCCTCCCCGAGGCCCAGCATGTGGTTCAGCTCCCGGGCGGTCGCGTCCGCGCCGTCACGGTCGGCCTTGTTGACGACGTACACATCGCCGATCTCCAGGATGCCCGCCTTGGCGGCCTGGATGCCGTCACCCATCCCGGGCGCCAGCAGCACCACCGAGGTGTCGGCCTGGGAGGCGATCTCGACCTCGGACTGGCCGACGCCGACCGTCTCCACCAGGATCACGTCGCAGCCCGCCGCGTCCAGGACGCGGATCGCCTGCGGGGCCGCCCACGCCAGGCCGCCCAGATGCCCGCGGGTGGCCATCGAGCGGATGTAGACGCCGGGGTCCGAGGCGTGCTCCGACATCCGGACGCGGTCACCGAGCAGCGCACCGCCCGAGAAGGGCGAGGAGGGGTCGACGGCCAGGACGCCGACCCGCTTGCCCTGCTTGCGGTACGCCGTCACGAGCGCCGATGTGGACGTGGACTTGCCGACGCCCGGGGAACCGGTGAGGCCCACGACGTACGCGTTGCCCGCCAGCGGGGCGAGGGCCGCCATAACCTCCCTGAGCTGCGGGGACGCCCCCTCCACCAGGGAGATCAGCCGGGCCACGGCACGCGGCCGGCCTTCCCTCGCCTGGGCCACCAGCGAAGAGACGTCCTGCATCACAGCTCCGTTCGAATAGAGACGTACAGAATGCTCAGGCCTTGGCAACGCGCACGATCAGCGCGTCGCCCTGGCCGCCGCCACCGCACAGCGCGGCCGCGCCGACGCCGCCGCCGCGCCGCTTGAGCTCCAGGGCGAGGTGGAGGACGAGCCGGGCGCCGGACATGCCGATCGGGTGTCCGAGAGCGATGGCACCGCCATTCACATTCACCTTTTCGGCGGAAACGCCCAGATCCTTCATTGACTGCACGGCGACGGCCGCGAACGCCTCGTTGATCTCGATCAGATCGAGGTCCGAGACCTCCAGACCTTCCTTCTTCAGTGCGTGCAGGATCGCGTTCGACGGCTGCGACTGCAAGGAGTTGTCCGGTCCGGCCACGTTCCCGTGGGCGCCGATCTCCGCGATCCACTCCAGGCCCAGCTCCTGCGCCTTGGCCTTGCTCATCACGACCACGGCGGCGGCGCCGTCCGAGATCTGCGAGGAGGACCCGGCGGTGATCGTGCCGTCCTTGGTGAACGCCGGGCGCAGCTTGGCCAGCGACTCCACCGTCGTCTCACCGCGGATGCCCTCGTCCTTGCTGAAGACGACGGGCTCGCCCTTGCGCTGCGGGACCTCGACCGGGGTGATCTCCGCCTCGAAGACGCCGTTCTTCTGGGCTGCCGCGGCCCGCTGGTGGGACAGGGCGGCGATCTCGTCCTGCTCCTGGCGGCCGAGGCCGAGGCGCGTGTTGTGCTTCTCGGTGGACTCGCCCATGGCGATGCCCTCGAAGGAGTCGGTCAGGCCGTCGTACGCCATCGCGTCGAGCATCTGCACCGCGCCGTACTTGAAGCCCTCGCGGGACTTCGGCAGCAGGTGGGGGGCGTTGGTCATGGACTCCTGGCCGCCGGCGACGACCACGTCGAACTCACCCGCACGGATCAGCTGGTCCGCGAGCGCGATCGCGTCGAGCCCCGACAGGCACACCTTGTTGATCGTGAGCGCCGGGACGCTCATCGGGATGCCGGCCTTGACCGCGGCCTGACGTGCGGGGATCTGCCCCGCCCCGGCCTGGAGCACCTGACCCATGATCACGTACTGCACCTGGTCGCCGCCGATGCCCGCGCGGTCGAGGGCGGCCTTGATCGCGAAGCCGCCGAGGTCGGCTCCGGAGAAGGACTTCAGCGAGCCGAGCAACCGCCCCATGGGAGTACGGGCGCCCGCGACGATCACGGAGGTCGTGCTGTTCGTTCCTGACATGAGCTGCGATCCCCTTCCGGCCTGCACAGCCGAGGAGTGAACGAGGGTTTACTTCGAATGTACTGAGCGGCACTGCGCCCCGTCATCGGGCCGTCAGTGTGATCGCGCGCACGTTGCGTAACCACGTCGGGGACGCTGCACTTAACACCATGTTGACGCGAATCGACCACATTGGGATCGCCTGCTTCGACCTGGAGAAGACCGTCGAGTTCTACACCTCGACGTACGGATTCTCGGTGTTCCACACCGAGGTCAACGAGGAACAGGGCGTACGCGAGGCCATGTTGAAGATCAACAACACGGATGACGGCGGTGCCTCCTACCTCCAGCTCCTCGAGCCCATCCGCGAGGACTCCACCGTCGCCAAGTGGCTGGCGAAGAACGGTGAGGGCGTCCACCACATCGCCTTCGGAACGGCGGACGTGGACGGGGACGCCGCCGCGATCAAGGACAAGGGCGTACGGGTCCTGTACGAGGAGCCACGACACGGCTCCATGGGGTCGCGGATCACCTTCCTGCATCCCAAGGATTGCCATGGAGTACTGACAGAACTGGTCACTTCGGCGGCTGTTGAGGCACCTGAGCACTGACTCCCGCACATCAGGGCCGGTAGGGTTGGGCCGGTCGCCGCTCCACCAGGGCGACCGGGTCCCGCCGTGGTCGGCGGGACGCGAGTCCGGGGTCCGAGTTTCGGGGGACGAGCGACGGGGCGCCAGCCCATGCTCCGCCGTTGATCTGACACCATTCCCCGGGGGCCCCGTCCGGCGGATGGACGGAGCTCGTTTGGAGAGACTTGCGACCAGGGGACGGATGGGACCGCGCAGTGCGGGGCTACGAACGCCAGGAGCGACAGCCGGCGACTGACGTCGACCACCTCTCTCGGTTCGAGGCCGAGATGGAGCGGCTGAAGACCGAGCGGGAGAAGGCGATCCAGCACGCCGAGGATCTCGGCTACCAGGTCGAGGTGCTGCGCGCCAAGCTGCACGAGGCACGGCGCACGCTCATGTCCCGTCCCGCCTACGACGGGGCCGACATCGGCTACCAGGCCGAGCAGATGCTGCGCACCGCGCAGATGCAGGCGGACCAGATGCGGGCGGACGCCGAGCGCGAACTGAGTCAGGCCCGCGCGCAGACGCAGCGCATCCTTCAGGAGCACGCCGAGCAGACCGCCCGCCTCCAGGCCGAGCTGCACACGGAGGCGGTCACCCGTCGCCAGCAGCTCGACCAGGAGCTGGCCGAGCGCCGCAAGACCGTCGAGTCGCACGTCAACGAGAACGTGGCATGGGCCGAGCAGCTGCGCGCCCGCTCCGAGTCCCAGGCCCGCCGGCTCGTCGACGAGTCACGCGCCGAGGCCGAGCAGTCCCTGGCCGCCGCCCGCGCCGAGGCCGAGCGGATCACCGCCGAGGCCCGCCAGCGCCTGCAGAACGACGCCGAGGGCGCCCGCACAGAGGCCGAGCAGATCCTGCGCCGGGCCCGGGCGGACGCCGAGCGGCTGCTGAACGCCGCCTCCACCCAGGCCCAGGAGGCCACCGACCACGCCGAGCAGCTGCGCTCCGCCTCCGCGAACGAGTCGGACACCGCCCGCCGGCAGGCGGCCGAACTGAGCCGGTCCGCCGAGCGGCGGATGTCCGAGGCCGAGACCGCGCTGCGCGAGGCGCGCACCGAGGCCGACAAGGTCGTCGCCGAGGCGAAGGAGGCCGCGGCCAAGGCCCTCGCCACCGCCGAGGCCACCAACGAGCAGCGCACCCGCACGGCCAAGGAGCAGGTCGCCCGGCTGGTCACCGAGGCCACCAAGGATGCCGAGGTCACCAAGTCCGAGGCCGAGCAGGTGGTCGCGGACGCCAGGACCGAGGCCGAGAAGATCGTCGCGGAGGCCTCCGAGAAGGCCCGCAGCATCACGGCCGAGGAGAGCGCCTCCCAGCTCGCCAAGACCGCCCGTACGGCCGAGGACGTGCTCAACAAGGCGTCCGAGGACGCCAAGGAGACCACCAAGGCCGCCGCCGAGGAGGCCGAGCGGATCCGTAAGGAGGCCGAGGCCGAGGCCGACCGGCTGCGCGCCGAGGCGCACGACATCGCCGAGCAGCTCAAGGGCGCGGCGAAGGACGACATCGAGGATTACCGCACCAAGACGGTCGAACTGCAGGAGGAGGCGCGCCGGCTGCGCGGCGAGGCCGAGCAGCTGCGCGCCGACGCGGTCGCCGAGGGCGAGAAGCTCCGCTCCGCGGCCCGCCGCGAGGCCGTCCAGCAGATCGAGGAGGCGGCCAAGACCGCCGAGGAGCTGCTCGCCAGGGCCAAGGCCGACGCGGACGAGATGCGGGCGACGGCCACCGCCGACAGCGAGAAGGTACGCACCGAGGCCGGGGAGCGCGCCACGACGCTGCGCCGCCAGGCCGAGGAGACCCTGGAGCACGCCCGCGAGGAGGCCGAGCGGCACCGGGCCGAGGCCACCGAGCAGTCCGAGGCGGTCCGGGCAGAGGCCGAGCGGGCCGCCCGTGAGCTGCGCGAGGAGACCGAGCGGTCCGTCGAGACCCGCCGTACGGAGGCCGCGAAGGAGCTGACCCGCCTCCAGACGGAGGCCGAGCAGCGGCTCGCCTCCGCCGAGCAGGCGCTCGGCGAAGCCCGGGCGGAGACCGAGCGGATGCGCCGCGAGGCCGTCGAGGAGACCGACCGGCTGCGTGCCGAGGCCGCCGAACGCATTCGTACGCTCCAGGCGCAGGCCGGGGCGGAAGCCGAACGGCTGCGCACGGAGGCCGCCGCCGACGCGTCCGCCTCCCGTGCCGAGGGCGAGGCCGTGGCCGTACGCCTGCGGTCGGAGGCCGCCGCCGAGGCCGAGCGGCTCAAGTCGGAGGCACAGGACAGCGCCGACCGCGTCCGGGCCGAGGCACAGGCCGCGGCAGAGCGGCTGAGCACCGAGGCCACGGAGACCCTCGCCGCCGCCCAGGAGGAGGCGGAGAGGCGCCGCCGCGAGGCCGAGGACGTCCTCGGCGGGGCGCGCCAGGAGGCCGACCAGGAGCGCGAGCAGGCCCGCGAGCAGAGCGAGGAACTGCTCGCCGTGGCGCGCGACCGGGTCGAGAAGGCCCAGGCGGAGGCCGTACGGCTGGTCGAGGAGGCCGACCGGCGCGCGACCGAGATGGTGTCGGCTGCCGAGCAGCACGCCCAGCAGGTGCGGGACTCCGTGACCGGGCTGCACGAGCAGGCGCAGGAGGAGATCACCGGCCTGCGCTCCGCCGCCGAGCACGCGGCAGAGCGTACGCGCACCGAGGCGCAGGAGGAGGCGGACCGGCTCCGCACCGACGCCCACGCGGAGCGCGAGCGGGCCACCGAGGACGCGAACCGTATCCGGCGGGAGGCCACCGAGGAGTCGGAGGCCGCCAAGTCCCTGGCGGAGCGCACGGTTTCAGAGGCGAGCAGCGAGGCCGAGCGGATCCGTTCGGACGCCTCCGAGCACGCCCAGCGCGTGCGCACGGAGGCCTCGGACACCATCGCCACCGCCGAGCAGGACGCGGCGCGCACGCGTGCGGACGCCCGCGAGGACGCGAACCGGATCCGGTCGGACGCGGCCACCCAGGCGGACACCCTCATCACCGAGGCGACGGCGGAGGCCGAGCGGCTGACCGCTCAGACCGCCGCCGGGGCCGAGCAGGTCCGGGCCGAGTCCACGGCCAAGGCCGAGAACCTCCTCGCGGAGGCCACCGGTGAGGCGGAGCGGCTGCGCGCGGAGGCCGCCGAGACGGTCGGGGCCGCACAGCAGCAGGCCGAGCGGATCCGCAGCGAGTCGGAGCGGATCAAGGCCGAGGCGGAGGCGGAGGCCGAGCGGGTTACCACGGCCGCGCGCGAGGAGGCCGAGCGCACCCTGGACGAGGCTCGCAAGGACGCGAACAAGCGGCGTTCCGAGGCGGCCGAGCAGGTCGACACGCTCATCACGGAGACCGCCGCCGAGGCCGACAAGCTCATCGCGGAGGCACAGCAGGCCGCGCACAAGACGACGGCGGACGCCGAGGCGCAGGCCGACACGATGGTGGGCGCCGCCCGCAAGGAGGCCGAGCGACTGGTCGCCGAGGCGACGGTCGAGGGCAACGGACGGGTGGAGCGGGCCCGCGCGGACGCGGACGAACTGCTGGTCGGCGCGCGCCGGGACGCGACCGCGATCCGCGGCCGCGCGGAAGAGTTGCGCGACCGCATCACGACCGAGATCGAGGAACTGCACGAGCGGGCGCGGCACGAGTCGGCCGAGGCGATGAAGTCGGCGGGCGAGCGCTGCGACGCGCTGGTCAAGGCCGCCGAGGAGCAGATGGAGAAGGCCAAGTCGCAGGCCAAGGAGATCGTCTCGGAGGCCAAATCCGAGGCAAGCAAGGTGCGTATCGCCGCGGTCAAGAAGGCCGAGGGGCTGCTCAAAGAGGCCGAGCAGAAAAAGTCCTCGCTCGTCTCCGAGGCCGAGAAGATCAAAGCCGAGGCGCTCCGCGAGGCCCGGGAGACGGTCGAGGAGGGCAAGCGCGAACTGGAGATCCTGGTGCGCCGGCGCGAGGACATCAATGCGGAGATCTCCCGTGTCCAGGACGTCCTGGAGGCGCTGGAGTCCTTCGAGGCCCCGTCCGGTGGCAACAACGGGAGTGTCAAGGCGGGTGCCGCCGCGGGTGGGACACGTTCGGGTGGCAAGGCATCAGAACGCTAGCCAGAAGCGCCAATTCTGTGCTCGGCAGAGCGTTTAGCGCGGATCCTGGCAAGACTTGGGACGGTCGGCCACCCAAAAGGAGTGTCATTCTCCAGATCAAACACGCATCCGCTCGATGACACGCCGCTTCGACCTCTAGGATTTCATCTATCACCTCACCGGTCTCATTTGACAGGAAACCCATGAGCGACACTTCCCCCTACGGCTTCGAGCTTGTGCGGCGTGGATACGACCGCGCTCAGGTGGACGAACGGATCTCCAAGCTCGTCTCCGACCGTGACAGCGCTCTCACCCGCATCACCGCTCTGGAAAAGCGCATCGAGGAACTCCACCTCGAGACGCAGAACGCCCAGGCCGCGGTCAGCGACGCGGAGCCGTCCTACGCGGGTCTCGGCGCGCGCGTCGAGAAGATCCTCCGCCTCGCCGAGGAGGAGGCCAAGGACCTGCGCGAGGAGGCCCGCCACGCTGCCGAGCAGCACCGTGAGCTGGCCGAGTCCGCCGCCCAGCAGGTGCGTAACGACGCGGAGTCGTTCGCCGCGGAGCGCAAGGCCAAGGCCGAGGACGAAGGCGTCCGGATCGTCGACAAGGCCAAGAGCGACGCCGCCCAGCTGCGCACCGAGGCACAGAAGGACGCGCAGTCCAAGCGCGAGGAGGCGGACGCCCTCTTCGAGGAGACCCGCGCCAAGGCCGCGCAGGCCGCCTCCGACTTCGAGACGAACCTCGCCAAGCGCCGCGAGCAGTCCGAGCGTGATCTGGCCTCCCGCCAGGCCAAGGCCGAGAAGCGTCTGGCCGAGATCGAGCACCGCGCCGAGCAGCTGCGTCTGGAGGCCGAGAAGCTGCGCACGGACGCCGAGCGCCGCGCCCGCCAGACGGTGGAGACGGCCCAGCGCCAGGCCGAGGACATCGTGGCCGACGCGAACGCCAAGGCCGACCGCGTCCGCTCGGAGTCCGAGCGCGAGCTGGCGGCGCTCACCAACCGCCGCGACTCGATCAACGCGCAACTCACCAACGTCCGCGAGATGCTGGCGACGCTCACGGGCGCGGCGGTGGCCGCGGCCGGCACGCCGTCGACGGACGACGAGCCGGTCTCCCGCGGGGTTCCGGCGCAGCAGTCCCGGTAAGGCTGGGATGCACGGCGTCCGGACACCGGCGAAGCCCTCTGCCCCTGCGGGGGCGGAGGGCTTCGCCGTTCCGGTGCCCCGCCAGGCCCCGCCCCGGCCCCCATGGCCGGGCAAGACACCTCAGCTCACCGAGGCAAGAGCCAATTCACCTCGCTGACCAGCGGTCTTTTACTCTCTCTTGGGTGGAACCGTCAGCCCCCCGTTATGCTCCTAACTCTTACGGGGGGCAACACGTCCCGACGTCCTGAACCTTTCGATGGGTGCGGAGCATGATCGAGGCAGTCGGCCTGACGAAGCGCTATGGCGCCAAGACGGCCGTACACAACCTTTCTTTCCAGGTGCGGCCGGGTGCCGTCACCGGCTTCCTGGGGCCGAACGGCTCGGGCAAGTCGACGACCATGCGGATGATCCTCGGCCTGGACAACCCCACGTCCGGGCAGGTGACGATCGGCGGCTACCCCTACCGCAAGCTGCCGAACGCCTCGCGCCAGGTCGGCGCGCTGCTCGACGCCAAGGCCGTGCACGGCGGCCGGTCCGCCCGCAACCACCTGCTGAGCCTGGCCCAGCTCTCCGGCATCCCGGCCCGCCGCGTCGACGAGGTGCTCGGTGTGGTCGGCCTCCAGGGCGTGGCCGGGAAGCGGTCCAAGGGGTTCTCGCTCGGCATGGGCCAGCGGCTCGGTATCGCCGCCGCGCTCCTCGGCGACCCCCAGGTGCTCCTTTTCGACGAGCCGGTCAACGGCCTCGACCCCGAGGGCATCCTGTGGGTGCGCAATCTGATGAAGGCCCTCGCGGCGGAGGGCCGCACGGTCTTCGTCTCCTCCCATCTGATGAGCGAAATGGCGCTCACCGCCGACCACTTGATCGTGATCGGACGCGGGCAGCTGATGGCCGACATGAGCATCAAGGACTTCATCTCCGCCAACTCAGCGGACTTCGCGCGCGTCCGCACGCCCGGCACCGAGTCGCAGCAGCGGGAGAAGCTGACGACCGCGCTGACCGAGGCGGGCGGGCAGGTGCTGCCCGAGCAGGACGGCGCGCTGCGCGTCACCGGGCTGCCGTTGCCCCGCATCAGTGACATCGCGCACGAGGCCGACGTACGCCTGTGGGAACTGTCCCCGCACCAGGCCTCGTTGGAGGAGGCGTACATGCGGATGACACAGGGCGCCGTCGACTACCGCTCGACGATCGACCAGAAGGCCGGGCTCCAGCAGCCGCTGCCGCCCGGCGCGCAGCCCCCGATGCCGGTGCCGGGGCAGGGCCAGCCGGACTGGTACGCCCCGCCGCCGCCCCAGCAGGACGGGCAGCCGTTCGCGATGCCGGGGCAGCCGCCCGCGGGCCCGTACGGCGCCGCGGCGGCGCCCGTAGCGGCCGGGCAGCCCAACCCCTACGCGCAGCCCGCACCCATGGGCCAGGAGCAGACCCAGCCCGCCGCTCCGGCCGCGGCACCCGCGCCCCACCCCACCCCGACCGAGTCCGAGGACGCCCGATGAGCACGCCCCAGCCTCCGCTGCCGCAGGCCGCGCCCGCCTGGCAGGCGGAGACCGGTTCAGCCCACCCCGCCTACACCTCGCCGATCCCGGTCGTCCGCACCCACTTCGGGCACGCCCTCGCCTCCGAGTGGACGAAGATCAGGTCGCTGCGCTCCACGATGTGGACGCTCGGGGTCTTCGTCCTGCTGGTGCTCGGTATCGGGCTCGCCGCCGGTGCCATGGTCGCGAGCTCGCCTGCGGACATGCACGGCGACAGCCCGCTGCCCTTCGGCTTCTTCGGGCTGCTGATGGGCTGCATGTGCATCATCACGCTGGGCGTGCTCACCACGGCCTCGGAGTACGGCACCGGCATGATCCGCACCACGATGACGGTGTGCCCCAGCCGCGGGCGGGTGCTGGCGGCGAAGGCGACCGTGTTCTTCGTCCTCTCCTTCGTGATCACCCTGGTGTCCGCCTCGCTCGTCGCCTTCCTGCACGTCGCCATGTTGGAGGGCCACGGTGCCGGGACCCCCTCCGGCCAGGAGTGGCTGAAGGGCACGGTCGGCGTCAGCCTCTACATCGCGCTGCTCGGGCTGCTCTCGCTGGTGATCGGCTCGCTCGTGCGGCACTCCGCCGGCGCCATCACCATCATGATCGGGACGGTGCTCGCACCGCTGGTCATCGCGCTGTTCATGTTCGCGCAGTCCCTCGAGGGCGTGCGCCAGGCCTTGTTCGAGTACTCGATCCCGAGCCAGCTCAGCGTGTTCTACTCCACCTCTTTGACGGGTTCGGGCCCGTCCGGCTGGGATCCGCTGTGGATCATCCTGGGCGTGACGGCCGTCGCCTTCGCGGGTGCCTATCTGCTGCTGGAGAAGCGGGACGTGTAAGCCGGGTTCAGTACCTCGGCGCGTTTCGGGACCGCTGCACCCGTGTGGTGCGGCGGTCCTTGGCGTTCCAGCAGGCCTTGTGCCAGTGCCGCCGGTCGTCCACGCCCGCGTGCTCGGGCCAGGCCACCACGTGCGGGACGCCCGAGGGGATCACCTGGTCGCAGCCGGGGCAGCGGTAGGTCTTCCCCTGGGCGGCGGCGCCCACGACATGGCGCACGCTCCACTCCTCGCCCCGCCAGCTCTCGGTGACCTGCCGGCCGCCGTACCGCGGCGTGTCGTCGTCCTCGCCCCGACGGGACGAGTCGGCGCCCTTGGGTCGATTGCGACGCGGCGACACAGAACACCTCACAGGGCTGTACAGGGGGCGGGGCCGTATCCAGCGTACGCGGCCCCGCCAGGGGTGCGCGCACGTCACCGATTCCGACAAATCACCCTTCCCATCGGCACATTCTCCAGACAATCCGCAAATCCCGCCGTCACGCCGTGACTTGGGCACATGTCAGGCAGTTATGCCGGGTGGGGGAGCTCCGGGTCGGAGCCAGGAAAGCAGGAACTGCGATGCGCGTGGGAAGTTTTGTACTGGCCGCCCAGTTTCCGGGTCAGGGCCAGGGGGAGGCGCTGCACCGCGCGGTGCGGTCGGCCGAGGTCGCCGAGGAGGCGGGCCTGGACACGGTATGGCTGGCCGAGCACCACTTCGTGCCGTACGGGACATGCCCGTCGGCGATCACTCTGGCGGCGCTTCTGCTGGGCCGCACCCACCGGATCAGGGTCGGCACGGCGGTGAGCGTCCTGCCCACCCTCCATCCCGTGGCGCTCGGCGAGCAGGCCGCTCTGCTGCACCTCACCTCGGGCGGGCGCCTCTCGCTCGGGGTGGGGCGCGGCGGGCCGTGGGTGGACCTGGAGGTCTTCGGCTCGGGCCTCGAGGCGTACGAGACGGGGTTCCCGGAATCACTCGATCTACTGGTGCGCTGGCTGCGTCAACCGTCCGTCGCCGCCGCGGGGGAACGATTCAGCTTCCGTGAAGTCCCGGTCGTCCCCAGGCCGTCGGAGTCGCTCACCGACACCGAGGGACCCGAGGTCGTCGTCGCCTGCACCTCGCCGGCGAGCGTACGGCTGGCGGCCGATCGGGGGTTGCCGATGCTGCTCGGCATGCACATCGGGGACGAGGAGAAGGCCGAAATGATCGCGCTGTGGCGGCAGTACGCGCACGCGGCCGGGGTCGACACAGACGTGATCGCGGACGCCGGTCATGTCTCGGCCGGGGTCTGTCAGATCGCCGACCGGCGCACCGACGCGGTCGAGGCACTGACGAAGGCGATGCCGGCCTGGCTGAAACAGGGGCTCGACGCGCATATGACGGTCGACGGACGGGTCCGCGCGATGCGGGATCCACTGGCCTACACCGAACTGCTCTGCGGGCTGCACCCGGTGGGCACTCCGCGGCTGTGCGCCGACCGGCTCGCGGCGACCTCGGAGAGGACCGGAATCTCCCGTTTCGCCCTGCTCGTCGAGGGCTCCGGCGACCTCGCGGCGACGGAGGAGAACGTACGCAGGCTCGGCGCCGACGTACTCCCCCACCTCGACTGAGTGCGCCGGGGCACCGCCCACCGACGGGCTGCCGGCGGGAGCTTGCCGCTCCGGTACAGATGCACCTCCCGTGTACGGAGCGGCAAGCCGTGCGGCTTCGCCCGCGTCAGCAGTCGCGCAGTTCCGGCGACTGGTTGAGCAGCTGGTTACGGACCGAGGTGAAGCGGGCCAGTGTGTCGTCCACCGAGGAGTCCAGCGGGAACACGGCCACCCGGTGGCAGTTCTGGAAGGCCAGGCGGACTCCGAAGTGCCGCTGCAGGGCGCCGCGTATCGCGTCACTCGCAAGCGCACGCAGCAGCTGTCCACGTGCCTGCTCGTCCGGCGGGGGCGTCTGGTTGTCGGCGAACACTCCGCCGTCGACCTTCAGCTGAGCCACCAGGGAGCTGATCATCTCCCATGCGTAAGGCAGGGAGGTCCGGACGCAGTCGACGAAATCGGCTTCGTCGACCTCGCCTCGCTCGGCCTGTTCGAGTAGGGCCGGTGAGACGTCGAGCGACATGGGTTCTCCTCTCGCACCCCCGGACACCAGGGGCTGACGGACGTGGAAGGGAGTTCGCACTGTCGAACACGCTGCGTACACGCCGCACGACCTCCCGGTTACTACGGTATGCAACGGCCGGTGACGGCACCAGGAGAATGCGCACACAACGCGCTTTCACACTGCACACAACCGGCCACCAGTGAACTGGGGCAACCAGGGAGGAAACGGAGACCGAAGGGTTCGGGGAGTCTCTCGGTGAAGGACGGGCGGGTGGGGCCGGAGGGACTCGTAGAGCGGTCCGCGGGCCGGGCGGGCGACGTCTCACGAGGCCGAATCGCATCAGAGCGGGAGTGTCGAGTAGCGTTGCCGACCATGCGTCTCGTCATTGCCCGATGCTCCGTCGACTACGCGGGCCGTCTCACCGCCCACCTTCCCTCCGCGCCCCGTCTGATCCTGGTGAAGGCGGACGGCAGCGTCTCGATCCACGCGGACGACCGGGCCTACAAGCCCCTCAACTGGATGTCGCCGCCCTGCACCCTGAAGGAGGGCTCGGGCGACGAGGAGGGCGTCTGGACCGTCATCAACAAGGCGGGCGAGAAACTGATCATCACCATGGAGGAGATCCTCCACGACACCACGCACGAACTCGGCGTGGACCCCGGCCTGATCAAGGACGGCGTGGAAGCACACCTCCAGGAACTGCTCGCCGACCGCATCGAGACGCTCGGCGAGGGCTACACGCTCATCCGCCGGGAGTACATGACGGCGATCGGCCCGGTGGACATCCTGTGCCGGGACGCCGAGGGCCAGACCGTCGCCGTGGAGATCAAGCGGCGCGGTGAGATCGACGGTGTGGAACAGCTCACGCGTTACCTGGAACTCCTGAACCGCGATCCCCACCTCGCCCCGGTCCGCGGCATCTTCGCGGCCCAGGAGATCAAGCCCCAGGCCCGCGTCCTGGCCACCGACCGCGGCATCGGCTGCACGATCCTGGACTACGACGCGCTGCGGGGCATCGAGGACGACAAGCTGCGCCTGTTCTGAAAGGCGCTACGCAGACGGAAGGGCCGGGTCCGAATGACGGACCCGGCCCTTCTCGATCACCTGACCGTCAGATCACCGGAGCCGAACCGCGCGGCGTCCCCGCACCGGAGCTTCCCGGCGCGCTCGCCGAACTGCCGGCCGTGGCCGGGGCGCTGGAGGCCGGGCCGCTGGCCGTGGCCGGGCCGCCGGCCGAGTTGGACGCGGGCGGCGTGAGCGATTCCGTCGGCGGCGGCTCCGAGGAACCGGGTGGCGTCACCGGCGGGGTGGACGGCGGGGTGGTCGGCGGCTTCGTGGTCGTCGTCGGCTTGGGCGGCTTGGACGTGGGTGACGTGGTGGTGGGCGGCTTCGACACGGGCGGCTTGGAATCGGACGTCGACGTCGGTTTCGGCGGGGTCGTCGTCCCCTGCGTGCCCGTCGGGTCGCCCGAGGGGCCGCTGCCGGTGTCGCTCGGCGTCGGGGCGCCCGGGGTGCCGCTCGTGCCGTTCGTGCTGCTCGTTCCCGAAGGCTTCGGCGCCGGGACACCGGCCACGCCCGGGCCGCCCGATCCGCCGCCCCCGTTCGCCTTGTCCGCGCCGAGGCTGCCGTCGTCCGTGCTCTGGCTCGCGGAGGGGCCCACACCGATCTTCTCGGACGGGGTGTCGCTGCCGTTGCCCGAGGTCATGCCGAGCGTCACGACGGTCCCCAGCACGGCTGCCAGCACCACCCCGGCGCCCGCGGCCACCAGGTTCCGCCGGGTGCCCTTCACCACACTGCGGATGCCACCGGCCTTGGGCGCCGGCTCGGCCACGGCCTGGTGTGTCACCAGCGTCGCGGGGTCGCCGATCGGTTCGGACAGCCCGAAGCCCGCCGGTACACCGCCGGGCGGCGACGCCGACTCCTCGTGCCGCGCGTCCGGCACCTCCTCGCCCGCCGCCGTACGCCCGCCGAGCGGCGTGGCACCGGAGCGGTCGGCGACCAGGGCGAGAGCACGCCGTCCGGCGACCGTGCCGCGCTTGTCGGCGAGGGCGCCGCGCAGCCCGATGGAGGCCTCCAGTTCGGCGCGAGCCCTCTCGAGTTGGCCGGAGCACAGCGCGAGGATGCCCAACTCGTGGTGGAAGTAGGCCTGTTCGCCCACCTCTCCGGCAAGCCGGGACGCCTCCACACCGAAGCGCAGCGCCCGCTCCCAGGCGGCCCAGTGGAGCCCCGCGGCGAATGCGGGCGTGGCCTGCCGGGCCAGTCGTACGGCCGCGCTCTCCTCGTCCTCGGCGGGCAGTGCCGTGAGAGGCACCACGACCGCCAGCGCGGCCAGCACGGCGTCCGCCTCCGCCGAGACCCGTTCCGAGGTGACCGAGGGGTGCCCGGCCCACCAGGCGTAGTGCTGGGCGGCCTTGAGCACGTACTCCTCGGCGCCGGTCGCGTACCCGGCGGCCTCCAGCTGCATCTGCACCCCGGCCGCGAGCCGGTAGCGGGAGCCCACCGGGGAGACCAGCGCGCAGTCGACGAGTTCGGCGAGCGCCGCGTCCGCGTGGGTGTCGTCGACGAGGGCCGGCAGATGGGTCTGGTGGGGCACCTCGCCGCCGAGCGCGACCGCGAACTTGAGCGTCTCGCGTGCCGAGGGGCTCAGCTTGGAGGCGAGCAGCGGGGCGGGCGCGGCGGCCTCGGCGAGCGACGGCAGCGGTACCTCGTGCCCGTCCCCGGCGTCGGAGGGCGCGTCCACGGCACTGTCCTCGAAGACGCCGAACTCGTCGAAGGCGTCGGCGTTTTCACGCCGCTGGTCGCGCTGCCGCAGCAGCGCCCCGGCCTGCAGGAAACGCAGCGGCAGGCCCTCGGACTCGAACCACAGGTCGCCCGCCCACTGCGTCTCCTCCTCGGTGAGGTCGCGGCCCACGGCGCGCTCCAGGAGCTCGAGACCACCGGCGCGGTCGAGTCCGCCGAGGAACACCTCCTCGACGAGCGAGTCCGCGGAGGGGGCCGGAGCGTCGGGTGTGGCCGACAGCAGGAAGGCGCACTCGGGGGTCGCGTCGAGCAGCTCGTCGAGCGCGCTGCCGCCGAGTTCCAGGTCGTCGAGGACGACGACGGCACCGATCCCGCGCACGTACAGGAGCAGCTCGTCCCGTTCGGGGCGGTACAGGGGTGCGTGGTAGACGGCAGTGAAGAGGTCGTACAGGAGGTCGCTCGCGGTGCGCCGGTAGCCGCAGAGGCGGACCACGCCGTCGGGTGCGAGGTCCGCGCAGTCGTCGGCGACGACGTCCAGGAGCGCGCTGCGGCCGGAGCCGGAGGGTCCGGTGAGGCAGACCGAGCGGCCGCGCGCCAGCAGCCGTACGAGCCGCTCGCGTTCGTCCTGGCGCTCCAGCAGCGGCAGCCGCGGCCGTGAGTGCCCGGGCGGAACGGGCGGCCGACCCGCATGGGCGAGTTCGGCCCGCTCGGCGGTGGTGTGCTTGCGAGGACGCACGGGCCGCTGTCCGGGCGGGCCGGCCTCGATCTCGCTGCCGTCGACGGGATTGACGGTGAGCAGGAAGTCGCCCGACGTGAGCTGCACGGTGCGAGCGAGTGCCGGTGCCGGTTGTACGAAGTCCGGTGTGACGGAGTCCCGCGGCTGGCGCGGCGTGTCGCGGGCGCCGTCGTGGCCGTACTCCTCGGGTTCCCGGGTGTTCGGGTCCATAGGTCCAAGCCCCCCAAAAGCGTCGTGTGCCTGAGCCCCTCCCGGCCTTGCTGCACACTTCGCTGTCGCTTCTGGTCCGGTGCCCGCTCGAGGGTTTCGGGCGGCGGGCAGCCGAACCCTAAACCTTCGCACAGTATCTCCGACAAGCCGGGGTACCGCGCCGCCCGAGACGTCACAGTCTCGTGAGGATTGCGCCCGACATGCGTTTCGTGGCGTTCACACGTGTGAAGCCGCGCCCCCGTACCGGCCCGTCACACCCGGGGCAGGGACTCCACCCCGATGCCGCCCTCGATGGCCAGGATCCGGTGCAGCCGGGTGGCCACCAGCAGGCGCTGCATCTGCGGTGGCACGTCACGCAGCACCAGCCGCCGGCCGCACCGCCCGGCCCGCCGGTGGACCCCCATGATCACCCCGAGCCCCGTGGCGTCCCAGGAGTCCAGTTCGGACAGATCGAGCACCAGGTCGCCGGCTCCGTCGTCGACGGCCGAGTGCAGGACTGTACGGGCGTCCGCCGCGCTGTGGACGTCGAGGCGGCCCCCGACGACCAGCTCGGCGTGGTCGCCCCTGATGTGCATATGCGCTCCCCGTGAGTGCGTTGTCGTACTCCGCGTTGTGGTTGTGCAACATCTGACTGCCCCCAGGGCAATCAGGTTGCCGTCTGTGAGCGAATCGATACCGAATTCACCCCCGGAGGTGACACCTTCGGGGGTGTGCGGTGTCAGATCAGTACGAGTAGAAGCCCTGCCCGCTCTTGCGGCCGATGTCACCGGCGTCCACCATCCGGCGCATCAGCTCCGGCGGAGCGAACTTCTCGTCCTGGGACTCCGTGTAGATGTTGCCGGTGGCGTGCAGCAGGATGTCGACACCGGTGAGGTCGGCGGTGGCCAGAGGCCCCATGGCGTGGCCGAAGCCCAGCTTGCAGGCGAGGTCGATGTCCTCGGCGGTGGCCACGCCCGACTCGTACAGCTTGGTGGCCTCCACGACGAGCGCCGAGATGAGGCGGGTCGTCACGAATCCGGCGACGTCGCGGTTGACGACGATGCAGGTCTTGCCGACGGACTCGGCGAACTCCCGGGCGGTGGCGAGGGCTTCGCCGCTCGTCTTGTAGCCGCGGACCAGTTCGACGAGCTTCATCATCGGCACCGGCGAGAAGAAGTGCACGCCGACGACCCGCTCCGGGCGCTCGGTGGCCGCCGCGATCTTGGTGATCGGAATGGCGGAGGTGTTGGACGCCAGCACGGTGTCCTCGCGGACGATCTTGTCGAGGGTCCGGAAGATCTCGTGCTTGACCTCCAGCTTCTCGAAGACGGCCTCGACGACGATGTCCGCGTCGGCGGCGGCGGCGAGGTCGGTGGTCGACGTGATGCGGGCGAGCGCCTCCTCGGCGTCGCGCGCCTCCATCTTGCCCTTGCTCACGAACTTGTCGTACGAGGCCTTGATGGCGTCCGTGCCGCGCGTCAGCGCTTCGTCCGTGACGTCGCGCAGGACGACGTCCCAGCCGGCCTGGGCGGATACCTGGGCGATGCCGGAACCCATGAGTCCGGCTCCGATGACGGCAAGCTTCCGTGCCACTGTGCGACTCCCCTGACGCGCTGTTTATGTATGCCTCTCCGGCGGACCTTAGCGCCCGTAAGGAGCCTTGTGACCGGTTAGTAACGCGCGTCACGGTCTCGCATGACGGACATCACACCGTCCCGGGTCACGGGGCGGCACGAACGGCGTAGTTGAGCACCTTCTCGCTCAACAGCTCCTCGATGTCGTCGAGGAGGACGAGCACCTCCCGGGACACTTCGGCCGGCTCGCGCCCGGCGAGCATCTCGCGGCCGATGGTGACGAAGACCGCCTGGTGGATCCAGCAGATCTGCCCGGCCATCAGATCCGGCAGCGGGCCCTCTTCGGCAGCACCGGTCTCCTCGCGCAGGGCAGCCACCACGTTGTCGTGGATCTCCTGCTGCAGGCTCCACAGCCGGGAACGCAGCGGCGGCGCCTCATGAATGACCCGCATGAAACGGTCATATCCGACCATGAGGCCCACGCGGGGCGAGACGGCCTCGACCTCACCACGCAGCTCACGCAGGACGGCGCGCGCGGCGGACTCCCCCGCGTCCCGGCCGCGGATCCAGCGGGCGAGCCGGTCGACCATGCCGGCGGAGCGGTCGAAGAAGAGGTCCTCCTTGGCCGGGAAGTAGTTGTAGACGGTGTTGACGGAGACGTCCGCGGCGTCCGCGACCTCGGCCATCGTCACGGCGTCGAAGCCGCGTTCCAGGAACAACCCTGTGGCGACATCCGAGATGTGCTGCCGGGTCTGCCGTTTCTTCCGCTCCCTGAGCCCCTCAGCCATGCTCCGATCCTAACTTCGCTGGGCCGCCTGAAAACTTGGAGTCATTGCAAAATTTCAGCGACTCTGTTTTTCTGGTGTCATGGCAGCAGTCATCAGCACGGCGGGCCTCGCCCGCACCTTCCAGACCAAAGCCGGCCCCGTCGAGGCCGTACGCGGCATCGACCTCACCGTCCGCGAGGGCGAGATCCTCGGCCTCCTCGGACCCAACGGCGCCGGCAAGACGACCACCCTGCGGATGCTCACCACCCTGCTGAAGCCCACCGGCGGCACGGCCACAGTCGCGGGCTGCGACCTGACGGCGGACCCGGTCGGAGTGCGACGGGCGTGCGGCTACGTCGCACAGTCGGGCGGGACGGACCCGCAGATCACCGTGCGGGAGGAGCTGGTCACCCAGGGCCGGATGTACCGCCTGTCGAAGGCCGAGGCGCGCACCCGCGCCGAGGAGCTCGCCCGCGACCTGGACCTGACCGGGCTGCTCGACCGGAAGACGGGCGCCCTGTCCGGCGGGCAGCGGCGCCGCCTGGACATCGCGATGGCGCTCACGCACCGCCCGAAGGTGCTGTTCCTGGACGAGCCGACGACCGGCCTCGATCCCGGCAGCCGCGCCGACCTGTGGGAGCTGGTCCGCCGCCTGCGCGACGAGAACGGCACGACGGTCTTCCTGACCACCCATTACCTGGACGAGGCGGACGCCCTCTCCGACCGACTGGTCGTCGTCGACCAGGGCGTGGTCGTGGCAGAGGGCACTCCCAGCGCACTCAAGCTGGAGCACGCCGGCTCGATCGACGCCTCGCTCCAGGACACCTTCCTCGCCATCACCGGCCGCGGCCCCGCCCCCGCCGACACCATCCCCGTAGCCGTATAGGACAACCGGAATGCTTCTCCATGACACGGCCCTCATCTACGGCCGTTATCTGCGCCAGTCCCTGCGCTCCCGCTTCGCGCTGCTCTTCGGCGTGCTGATGCCGCTGCTGTACCTGCTGTTCTTCGGCCCCCTGCTGACCCACCTGCCGCTGGGCACGCGCGGCAGCTCCTGGCAGGTCCTCGTCCCCGGCCTGCTGCTCCAACTTGGCTTGTTCGGTGCGTCGTTCGCCGGGTTCATGATCATCGTCGAGAAGGGCCAGGGCGTGGTGGAGCGCATGCGGGTCACGCCCGTGAGCCGGCTCGCGCTGCTGCTCGGCCGGGTACTGCGGGACGCCACCGTGTTCGTGTTCCAGGCGGTGCTGCTGGTCCTGGCGGCAGTGGCGATGGGCCTCAGGGCCCCGCTGCCCGGGGTCCTGATCGGCTTCGCGTTCGTCGCGCTGCTGACGATCTCACTGGCCTCGCTGTCCTACGCGCTGGCGATGAACGTGCGCACCCCGCAGGAGTTCGGCCCGGTGATCAACGCGCTGACCATGCCGTCCATGCTGCTGTCCGGCCTGATGCTGCCGATGACCCTCGGCCCGGCCTGGCTGGACGTGCTCTCCCACTTCACCCCGTTCCGCTATCTCGTGGATGCGGTGCGCGACGCGTTCGTCGGCTCCTACGCGACCACGCACATGCTGTACGGCGTGCTGGTGGCCGTCGGTTTCACCGCGCTGTCACTACTGGTGGGCACGCGGGTGTTCCGTACGACCGGGGCGTGACGCCGGCCTTCTCAGAGCGACGGAGGCTGTCCGCACGGGCAGCCGCGTCCGCGTCGGAGGCTCGAAGGAGTCACTGGGCCGCGAGGACCTCTTTCGCGATCTGAAGCTCCGAGACCGCTCCCGGCGGTGTGGCCACGCGGAACGGCTTACCGAAGCCGCTGAACGACTCATCGAGGTCCTTGGCCGGGTGCGTGACCTGCAGGAGGAACGGAGTGCCCTCGGCGGCGATGTGGAACTCCAGCGTCCCCTCCTCACGCCTGTACGTGATCGTGGTGGCGGGTTGCCCCTGTACCACCCCCGACCGCTGCGTCGGGGTTGCCTCGGCGAGTTCGTCCAGGGACGGCATACGTTTCTCCAGCCAGGTCCGCCGGGTCTTCGACTCACACATGTCACGCATGGTCTTGTAGGCAGTGGTGTTGCGCTTCACCCACCGGTCAGCCATCACCTCCACGCGTACCGGGTCCTCCTTGGCATCGGGCGCCATCCTGAGCGCTTCCTTGCTGCCTCGCGAGTAGAGCGCCGATGAGGTGACGACGAAGTCGAGGGACCCCGTGCCCTTTCGGACGTGTGCCTCGCATTCCGCTCTGCCACCGCGCACAGCGCTGCGCAGGACAGTTGTCCCCTCGGTTTTCTTCCGCCGGGTCGAGATGAGGTAATCCTGATCGAACGTCACGTCAAGGGCCTTGCTGATGAGTCCGGCGGCCTGGGCACCGCGCGACCCGCCACTGTCCGATGACGCGGACTTACTGGCTGCCGGCCGCTTCGAGCTGTCTGCCTTGCCGCTGTCATCCGCTTCGTCGGCGCCGGTGCCGCATCCGGCCAGTGTGATGAGTGCGACGGTAGCGGCCACGGTGGCCGTCGTCGACCTTCGAGCACGCCAGCCTGGCGTGCCGGTGGTGCTTGGCATCAAGTTCCCCCCTGGGAGCACAGCAGATGGTGGATCCATGATCCACCATGCAGCGTGCCCCTGGGGGACCAGTCCGAGCAGGGACCCAAGCGGTGGGCGCGATGGGCACGATTGGAGGGTTTGTGCCACTGCCGGAGCCTCTCACCAGCGGTTCTGCCTCCGCCCGCTGGCACAAACCCTCCAATTGGCCACTGGTCAGCCAACCCCGCAGGCGACTCCTCCGGCCGATTCCAGGAACGCCGCCCAGGCGGCGGGCGCGACGGTGACGTGCGGCGCGGCGGGGTTCTTGGAGTCGCGGAGGTGGATGGCGGTGGGGTGGGTGGATACCTCTACGCACTGGCCGCCTTCGCTACCGCTGTAGCTGGACTTGCGCCAGTTGTAGGCGACTTCGAGGCACTGGCCTCCCTCGTCGCCGCTGTAGCTGGACTTGAACCACTCGAGTGCGGTGCCGCTCATGACTCCCCCAGAAGACGGTCCAACAAGTCCCTCGTGTCCTCGGTGTTGAGGGCCTGCGTCCGCAGCATCGCATACTTCTGGGTCAGGATCCCCACCTCGTCACGATCGGCGATCAGTTGGCTGCCGCGCTGCGTTTCGGTGTAGGCGAGCCGCTGGTATTCGGGCGTCTCCAGGAGGACGAACGGCCCGTCGAGACCGGCGTGAGAGGTGCGGCCGAGCGGCAGGATCTGCAGGGTGAGGCCGGGCATGTCGGCGTACTCACGGAGCTTCAGTACCTGCTCGACGTACACCTCCTTCCCGCCCAAGTGGTCCCGCAGCACCGCCTCCCAGATCACGAAGCTCGTGGTCGGTGGCACCTTGCGGTGCAGAATCTCCTGACGGGCCATACGCGCCGCGACAAGCTGCTCGATCTTGTCCTCGTCGTAAACCGGAACGCGACTGCGGAAGACCGCCCGCGCGTACTCTTCGGTCTGGAGCTGGCCAGGCACGGCCAGGGTGTCGTACACGGAGATGGCGATAGCCTCCCGCTCCCGGTCCAGGAACTCCTCCGCCCACAGCGGTACGAGATCCACCTCCGGCATGTACTTCAATGCCTCACTCAACGCGCCCTTCGTGCCCAGGAGTTCGTCGAGCTGCTCAGCGAGATCCGGCTTCAGGGGCCGTCGACCCTGCTCGATGGAGGCAATCTGCTGCTCGCTGACGAAGAACCGCTCGGCCAGCGACCGCTGGGTGTACCCGGCGGCCTCGCGAAAGACGGCGAGCAGCGCGCCCACCATCTTCATCGCCGAGGCGTTCCTGCGTGTCCGTGACCGTGTAGTGGTGCCCATGCGGCAGAACTCCCCACCAGCGTGCTTACGTTCACCGGCGCGTATGCGTACACACCGGCCGTACGGATACGCGCACTGTTCCATGATGACCACGGAACGTGACGATCGTCAGGTGAACACCGAAACACCACTCCCGACCGCACGTGAGCGGTTCTACCGACGCGAACGCCAGTCCGTTCCGGCCGCCCGCTCCTTCACACACAGCGCCCTCACGGACTGGGGCATGGCCGACCGCGCGGACGACATCCTGCTGTGCGTCAGCGAACTCACCACCAACGCCCTGGTGCACGGCGTACCGCCCGGCCGCGGCTTCCAACTGCGGCTGCTGCCGTATGACGGCGGCGCCCTGCGCATCGAGGTCCACGACAGCGGAGGCGGCGTCCCGGCCGTCCCGCACCCGGACCCCGGGGAGCCGGGCGAGAGCGGGCGCGGGCTGCTGCTGGTGGCGGAGCTGGCGGACAAGTGGGGCGTGGGCGAGCGCGACCCCGGCAAGGTGGTGTGGTGCGAGTTCGCGGGCCGGTGATGTGGTGGCGCAGCCTGAAGCCTCCCACCGGGGACCATGCGTACATGTGCGACCATGTGTACACTTGGTCCATGATGCAGATGCCCATAGAGTCCATCCGTGACGTGCGCGCCCACCTGGCGGAAGTGGTCGAGCGGGCGGATCGGGACGATACACCGACGGTCATCACGCGACGGGGCAAAGAAGTCGCCGCCGTCGTATCGATCGAGGTCCTGCGCAAGTACCAGGAATGGGAGGAGCGTGAGATCAACCGGATCATCGACGAGCGCATGGCGAATCCGGCGGTCGGCGTCCCCATCGAGGACGTCATGAGGGAGACGCTGGCACGTGGTGAGTAAGTACCGCACCGTCTTCCGGCCCGAGGCTCAAACAGAACTCCGCAAGGTCCCCCGGGACATAGCGCTCCGCATCCTGGCCAAGCTCACCGAGCTCGAAACCGACCCCTTGGGCTTCAACACCACCGCACTCGTCTCGCAGCCGGACCGGCGCAGACTCCGCGTCGGTGATTACCGGGTCATCTACACGATCGAAGACGGGGAACTGGTGATCTGGGTTGTTGCCGTCGGACACCGGTCCACGGTTTACAACAGCTGACACCGGACACAGGCATGCCGCACGGCTGAGGCGGTGACTACGCTGGCCGCATGGTCAACCTGACACGCATCTACACGCGGACCGGCGACAAGGGCACGACGCACCTCGGTGACATGAGCCGCGTACCCAAGACCGACCTGCGTATCTCCGCCTACGCGGACTCCAACGAGGCGAACGCGGTGATCGGTACCGCGATCGCGCTGGGCGGCCTCGACGAGGAGGTCGTCAAGGTCCTCACCCGTGTGCAGAACGACCTGTTCGACGTGGGCGCGGACCTGTCGACGCCGGTGGTGGAGAACCCGGAGTTCCCGCCGCTGAGGGTCGAGCAGTTCTACGTCGACCGGCTGGAGGCGGACTGCGACCGCTTCCTCGCCGAGCTGGAGAAGCTGCGCTCGTTCATCCTGCCCGGCGGCACGCCCGGCGCGGCCCTGCTGCACCAGGCGTGCACGGTCGTACGGCGCGCGGAGCGCTCGACGTGGGCCGCGCTGGAGGTCCACGGAGAGGTGATGAACCCGCTGACCGCGACCTACCTGAACCGGCTGTCCGACCTGCTGTTCATCCTGGCCCGGTACGCCAACAAGGAGACCGGCGACGTGCTGTGGGTCCCGGGCGGCGAACGCGACTGACCCTGCGCGGGGCCTGCAAGGCGTACTTCACACGCACACGGCCGGGTGAGCTACACAGCCGGGTCAGCGCCTGGCCGCCGTCCGGCCTTGCGCAGCATCACCGGCAGGGGCCTTCTTGGGGAAGAGCAGATACGTCAGAGCGATCACTCCATGGATCCCGGCGACGCGCAGCGCCGTCCACTGCCAGGACCTCAGCGGTTCGGTACCGGACGCGTCGCCGACGTACCAGACCGCCGCCTGCAGCAGGGCCAGGGCGACCGCCGCGGCGAGGGCGGTGCGCAGCCAGAGGCGGCCCTCGTGGCGGGCGCGGGCCAGGCCGTACTTCGGCGGCTTCGGCGGGCGCGGGGCGCCGGCCAGGCGATGGGCGGCGTGGCCGTCGAGCCAGCGGATGGTGTAGTGGCCGTAGGCGACGGTGAAGCCGATGTACAGCGCCGCAAGCCCGTGCTCCCAGCTCGGCTTCGCGCCGTTGCGCAGGTCGATGGCGGTGACCACGAACAGGACCACCTCCAGCAGCGGCTCGCCGAGCAGCAGCGCCACACTGGCGCGGCGCATCTTCAGCAGATAGCGGACGGCCAGGCCCGCGGCCAGCAGCACCCAGAAGCCGACCTCGCAGGCGACGATCAACCCGACGATCACATCTCGCCCCTCTCGTTCCTCCTCCAGGCTCCCTGTGAACGGGGCTCTTCTCGTCGTCGGTGATGAGGAACCCTGACTGCATCCTTCGATGTAGTCACGGACCGTCCTGCGGCATCAGGCACAGGCCCGGTACACCGTGTTGGATGGGGTCATGCCCGCAGCTCTCCCCCGCCCGCACCACCACGACGTCGCTATTGCGGCGGGCGGGCTCCTCGGCGGGCTCTTCCTGATCAGCGTCGGCCTGCACAGCCGGACCGGCGACGACCCGATGAGCGTCCTCGATCAGGACTGGGTGGTCCTGATCCCCCTCGTGGTGACGGCGGGCTGCGAGCTGCTGCGCCGTACACACCCGAGGGCGGGACTGTTCATCGGGACCGCGGCAGTCACCGCGGACCTGTTCACGCGCGGCAATCTCGCCACCGTGGTGATGTTCACGGACCTGGTGTACGCGGCCGTCCTGTACGGCAGCGCCGCCTCGGCCCGTCGCGTCCCCTGGATCACGGGCGTGCTCACGGTGGCCGGAAGCGTGGTCCCGCTCATGGTCTGGCGCGTTCCGCAGGCCCTGTTGATCGGGGTGGCCGTCGGGGCGGTCACCCTGTTGCCCGCGTCGACCGGCTGGGTGGTGCGCAACCATCGCGACACCGCCGTCGCCGCACGTCTGCGCGCCGAACAGACCGCCCTGCTCGCCGAGATGGACCGCACCCAGGCCGTCACCGCCGAACGCGCCCGTATGGCACGGGAGTTGCACGACATGGTGGCCAACCACCTGTCCGCAATCGCCATCCACTCCACGGCCGCGCTGTCCATCGACGACCCGAAGACCTCCCAGGAGGCCCTGGCTGTCATTCGTGAGAACAGCGTGGAGGGGCTCGCCGAGATGCGGCGGCTGATCGGGATCCTCCGGAACGGCACCGCCGAGGGCGAACCGGCCGCGACCCCCACGCTCGACGGGCTCGGCGCCCTGGTCGACAACGCCCGCGCCAACGGGCTCGATGCCACGCTCGACACGAAGTACGAGAAGGTGCCCGTGCCGGTGGAACTGGCCGCCTACCGGATCGTCCAGGAGTCCCTGACAAACGCCCTCAAGCACGCCGACACCGGCCGGGTCACGGTGCGGCTGGTGCAGCGGGACGAGGCCCTCGAGGTGCGGGTGACCAGCCCGTACGGTGACCGGGGCACACCGCGCGCACCGGGCTCCGGCGCCGGCCTCGTCGGGATGAGGGAACGGACGGCGCTGCTCGGCGGTGACTTCGAGGCCGGTCCCGACGGGGCCCTGTGGGCCGTGCGCGCCGTTCTTCCCGTCACCGACGTCCGTCAAGGAGAAACCACGTGATCCGCGTACTCGTCGCCGAGGACCAGTCCGCCGTCCGGGCAGGGCTGGTCCTGATCCTGCGCAGCGCGCCCGACATCGAGGTGGTCGGGGAGGCGGCGGACGGCGAGCAGGCGGTGGCGCTCGCCCGTGAGTTGCGGCCCGATCTGGTGCTGATGGATGTGCAGATGCCGCGTCTTGACGGGGTGTCGGCGACCCGGCAGGTGGTCGCGGAAGGGCTCGCCGACGTCCTGGTGCTCACGACGTTCGACCTGGACGCGTATGTGTTCGGGGCATTGCGGGCGGGCGCGTCGGGGTTCCTGCTGAAGAACACGGAGGCGAAGGACCTCATCGCCGCCGTGCGGACGGTGGCACGGGGCGAGGGGCTGATCGCCCCGGCGGTGACCCGGCGGCTGATCGCGGAGTTCGCCGCCACGCCCGTACGGGAGCCGTCGGCCGACCCGTCGGCCCTGGAGGTACTCACCCGACGCGAGCGCGAGGTGCTGTCCTGCCTCGGTGAGGGGCTCTCCAATGCCGAGATCGCGGTCCGGCTGGACATGGCGGAGGCCACGGTGAAGACGCACGTCAGCCGTCTTCTGGGCAAGCTGGAGCTGCGGAGCCGGGTCCAAGCCGCCGTGCTGGCACAGGAGTTGGGGGTCTGACGGCGGTCCGGCGGAGCACTGCGCAACACTGGTCCAGACCCATTGACCGATGGTCCAGACCTTTCTATTCTCGCGCAGAGCGCTCAGTCATGCCCCCCCACAAACGAGGAGGCGCACCATGCGCTTCAGACACCGGGCCGTGGCAGCATTCGCGACCCTTCTGCTCCCGCTCGCAGGCCTGGTCGGCCTCGCGGGCTCCGCCCACGCCGCCGCATCGGCCACCGCCACCTACGCCAAGACCCAGGACTGGGGATCCGGCTTCGAGGGCAAGTGGACCGTCACCAACTCCGGCACCGCCACCATCAGTTCCTGGACCATCCAGTGGGACTTCCCCTCCGGTACGTCCGTCACCACGGCCTGGGACGCCGACGTGACGAACTCCGGCACCCACTGGACGGCCAAGAACAAGTCCTACAACGGCACCCTCGCCCCCGGCGCCTCCGTCTCCTTCGGCTTCAACGGCGTCGGTTCGGGATCCCCGAGCAACTGCCGAATCAACGGGGCCAGTTGCGACGGCGGTACGACCGTTCCCGGCGACGACCCGCCCTCCGCACCCGGCACCCCGACCGCGTCCGGCATCACCGACACCTCGGTGAAGCTGTCCTGGGCGGCGGCCACCGACGACAAGGGCGTCAAGAACTACGACGTACTGCGGGACGGCGTGAAGGTCGCCACCGTGACAGCCACCTCGTACACGGACAGCGGTCTGACCGCAGGCACCGACTACTCGTACACCGTCCAGGCCCGTGACACCGCCGACCAGACCGGCCCGGTCAGCGCCGCCGTCAAGGTCCACACCACTGGCGGCGGCGGCACGCCCCCGCCCACCGGTGACAAGGTCAGGATGGGCTACTTCACCGACTGGGGCATCTACCAGCGCAACTACAACGTCAAGAACCTGGTGACGTCCGGCTCGGCGGCGAAGATCACGCACATCAACTACGCCTTCGGCAACGTCACCGGCGGCAAGTGCGCGATCGGCGACTCCTACGCCGACTACGACAAGGCGTTCACCGCCGACCAGTCCGTCGGTGGTGTCGCCGACACCTGGGACCAGCCGCTGCGCGGCAACTTCAACCAGCTGCGCCAGCTGAAGGCCAAGTACCCGAACATCAAGGTGCTGTGGTCCTTCGGCGGCTGGACCTGGTCCGGCGGCTTCGGGGCGGCGGCCCAGAACCCGACGGCGTTCGCGCAGTCCTGCTACGACCTGGTGAAGGACTCGCGCTGGGCCGATGTCTTCGACGGCATCGACATCGACTGGGAGTACCCGAACGCGTGCGGCCTCACCTGCGACACCAGCGGGTCCGCCGCCCTGAAGAACGTGCTGTCCGCGCTGCGCGCCAAGTTCGGCTCCAGCGCCCTGGTCACGGCGGCCGTCACCGCGGACGCCTCCTCGGGCGGCAAGATCGGCGCGGCCGACTACGGGGGCGCCGCACAGTACGTCAACTGGTACAACGTGATGACGTACGACTTCTTCGGCGCCTGGAACGCCCAGGGTCCCACCGCCCCGCACTCCCCGCTCACCTCGTACAGCGGTATCCCGCAGGCGGGCTTCAACTCGGCCGACGCGATCACCAAGTTCAAGGCGGCCGGCGTGCCCGCGAACAAACTGCTGCTCGGCATCGGCTTCTACGGCCGCGGCTGGACCGGCGTCACCCAGGACGCCCCGGGCGGCACGGCCACGGGCCCGGCGGCCGGCACGTACGAGCAGGGCATCGAGGACTACCGGGTGCTCAAGACGTCCTGCCCGGCCACCGGCACCATCGCGGGCACGGCGTACGCGCGCTGCGGCAGCAACTGGTGGTCCTACGACACCCCGGCCACCATCGGCTCGAAGATGGCGTGGGCCAAGACGCAGGGGCTGGGCGGCGCGTTCTTCTGGGAGTTCAGCGGTGACACCGGCAACGGCGAACTGGTCAGCGCGCTGAGCAACGGACTGTCGTAACCAAGGACCGCACTGTGATGCTCCCCGGGGCTTCGTCCCCGGGGGCAACCCCCCACCGGCGGGTGAATGTGGCTATGCCACGTTCACCCTCTGTCCGGGTGGAGCGGCCTCGAGCCACGCCAGGAACCCGGTCAGCGCATCCTCGCTCATCGCCAGTTCCAGACGGGTACCCCGGTGGTGGCAGGCGAGAATCACCGCGTCGGAGAGCAGCGCCAGCTCCTCCTCGCCCTCCGGGTCGCGCCGGCCGGCCACCTCGATCGCCGAGCGTTCCAGCACACGACGGGGGCGCAGGGCGTAGGAGAAGACGCGGAACCACTCGACCCGATCACCGTTGTAGCGGGCGACGCCGTAGCTCCAGCCCTTGCCACTGGTGTCGGACTCCTGCGGGACGTCCCATCTGAGGCTGCAGTCGAAGGTGCCGCCGGAGCGCTGGATGAGGCGCCGCCTGAGGCCGAAGACGAACAGCCCCACCACTACGAGTGCCAGGACCGCTCCGATCACACTCAGGGCGAGGACCATCGACACCGACCTCCTCGTCTCCTAGGTAACGGAACGGAAAAAACACCCGGATTCACCTCAGCCGCGACCGGCACCGGATTGCTCCGGGCCGGCCGCGGCTGAGTCACGTCATGACGCGGCGCGCTGGGTTCAGTGCGCGTTCACCGCGCGCAGTCGGACCTCCGCGCGACGCTCGGCGAGGGCGTCGGCCTCCGCCTTCGCGCGCTCGAGAGCCCGCTCCGCGCGCTGGACATCGATCTCGTCCGACAGTTCGGCGATCTCGGCCAGCAGCGACAGCTTGTCGTCCGCGAACGAGATGAAACCGCCATGCACTGCGGCGATGACCGTTCCACCATCACTCGTACGGATGGTCACCGGGCCCGACTCCAGCACACCGAGCAGCGGCTGGTGACCGGGCATGACGCCGATGTCGCCGGACGTGGTGCGCGCGACGACCAGGGTGGCCTCGCCGGACCAGACCTGGCGGTCGGCGGCGACCAGCTCGACGTGCAGCTCAGCAGCCAAGGGTGGCTCCTCGGGTCACCACCCGGCGGTGATGCCGGGTGTTGGGTCATAAGTCTAGTAGGGCTCGGGGCACCGAAGTGCCCCGGGCCCGCCCCGCCCATCGGCGGGGGGGGTGCGGGGGCCGTGCGCGGTGGCGCGATCCCCGCGGTCATGCGGTGGCGTGGAGAGGGGGACGGGACGCGGGCCGTGGCCGACGCGGTCTCGTCCCCCTCCGCTCAGAGCCCGACGTCAGGAGACGCCCAGCTCCTTCGCGTTGCTCTTCAGGTCCTCGATACCACCGCACATGAAGAACGCCTGCTCCGGGAAGTGGTCGTACTCACCGTCGATGATCGCGTTGAAGGCCGCGATCGACTCGTCCAGCGGGACGTCCGACCCGTCGACGCCGGTGAACTGCTTGGCGACGTGGGTGTTCTGGGACAGGAAGCGCTCCACACGACGGGCGCGGTGGACAACGAGCTTGTCCTCCTCGCCGAGCTCGTCGATACCGAGGATCGCGATGATGTCCTGGAGGTCCTTGTACTTCTGCAGGATCGTCTTCACGCGCATGGCCGCGTTGTAGTGATCCGCAGCGATGTAGCGCGGGTCCAGGATCCGGGACGTGGAGTCCAGCGGGTCCACGGCCGGGTAGATGCCCTTCTCGGAGATCGGACGGGACAGAACCGTCGTCGCGTCGAGGTGGGCGAAGGTGGTGGCCGGGGCCGGGTCGGTCAGGTCGTCCGCGGGGACGTAGATCGCCTGCATCGAGGTGATCGAGTGACCACGGGTCGAGGTGATGCGCTCCTGGAGGAGACCCATCTCGTCAGCCAGGTTCGGCTGGTAGCCCACCGCGGAGGGCATACGGCCGAGCAGGGTCGACACCTCGGAACCCGCCTGGGTGAAGCGGAAGATGTTGTCGATGAAGAACAGCACGTCCTGCTTCTGGACGTCACGGAAGTACTCGGCCATGGTCAGGCCGGCCAGCGCGACGCGCAGACGGGTGCCCGGCGGCTCGTCCATCTGACCGAAGACCAGCGCGGTCTTGTCGATGACGCCCGAGTCGGACATCTCCTCGATCAGGTCGTTGCCCTCACGGGTGCGCTCACCGACACCGGCGAACACGGAGACACCGTCGTGGTTGTTGGCGACACGGTAGATCATCTCCTGGATGAGCACCGTCTTGCCGACGCCGGCGCCGCCGAACAGACCGATCTTGCCGCCCTTGACGTACGGGGTCAGCAGGTCGATGACCTTGACGCCGGTCTCGAACATCTCGGTCTTCGACTCGAGCTCGTCGAAGTTCGGCGCCTTGCGGTGGATCGGCCAGCGCTCGCCCTGGTACTGCTCGTCGACGTTCAGCACCTCACCGAGGGTGTTGAACACCTTGCCCTTGGTGAAGTCGCCGACCGGGACGGAGATGGCCGAGCCCGTGTTCGTCACCGCGGCCTGGCGGACCAGACCGTCGGTGGGCTGCATCGAGATCGTACGGACCAGACCCTCACCCAGGTGCTGGGCGACCTCGAGGGTCAGGGTCTTCTTCTCGCCCTCGTTCGCCGGGTCGGAGACCTCGACGTGCAGCGCGTTGTAGATGTCCGGCATCGCGTCGACGGGGAACTCCACGTCGACGACCGGGCCGATGACCCGCGCGACGCGGCCCGTCGCCGTGGCCGTCTCAACAGTGGTGGTCATTACTTGTCACTCCCCGCGGTCGCGTCGGCCAGGGCGCTCGCGCCACCGACGATCTCGCTGATTTCCTGGGTGATTTCGGCCTGGCGGGCCGCGTTGGCAAGACGGGAGAGCGTGTTGATCAGCTCGCCCGCGTTGTCGGTGGCCGACTTCATCGCGCGCCGCGTGGCGGCGTGCTTCGAAGCGGCCGACTGGAGCAGCGCGTTGTAGATGCGGCTCTCCACATAGCGCGGCAGCAGGGCGTCGAGGACGTCCTCCGCCGACGGCTCGAAGTCGTACAGCGGAAGGATCTCGTCCTTCTTCTGCGACCGCTCCGACACTTCGTCGAGTCGCAGCGGCAGCAACCGGGAGTCGATCGCCGTCTGCGTCATCATCGAGACGAACTCGGTGTAGACGATGTGGAGTTCGTCCACGCCGCCGTCCCCGTTCGTCTTCTCGATGGCCTCGATCAGCGGGGCCGCGACCTGCTTGGCGTCCGCGTACGTGGGCTCGTCGGTGAAGCCGGTGAACGACTCCGTGATCTTGCGCTCACGGAAGTTGTAGTGGGCGACACCACGGCGGCCGACGATGTACGTGTCGACCTGCTTGCCCTCGCGCTCCAGGCGCTCGGTCAGCTGCTCCGCCGCCTTGATGGAGTTGGAGTTGAAGGCGCCGGCCAGACCGCGGTCGCTCGTGAGGAGCAGGACCGCGGCACGGCTCGGGTTCTCCGCCTCCGTGGTCAGCGGGTGCTTGGTGTTAGAACCGGTGCCGACCGCCGTGACCGCGCGGGTCAGTTCCTGCGCGTACGGCGTGGAGGCCGCCACCTTGCGCTGCGCCTTGACGACGCGCGAGGCGGCGATCATCTCCATCGCCTTGGTGATCTTCTTGGTCGCGGTGACGGATCGGATGCGACGCTTGTAGACCCGGAGCTGGGCTCCCATGAGTCAGGTCCCTTCCTTACGTCACTTGGCGGCAGCGGCCGGAGTGTCCTCGCCGAGCAGCTTGCCGTCCGAGGTCTCGAACTGCTTCTTGAACTCGGTGACCGCGTCGTCGATCGCCTGGATCGTGTCGTTCGACATCTTGGCGCCCTCCTTGATGGAGGTCATCAGGCCCTGCTCCTTGCGGTGCAGGTAATCGAGGAGCTCCGTCTCGAAGCGGCGGATGTCGATGACCGGCACGTCGTCCATACGGCCGTTGGTGCCGGCCCAGACGGAGACGACCTGGTCCTCGGTGGCCATCGGCTGGTACTGGTTCTGCTTGAGCAGCTCGACCATGCGCTGACCGCGCTCCAGCTGGGACTTCGACGCGGCGTCCAGGTCGGAACCGAAGGCGGCGAACGCCTCCAGCTCACGGAACTGGGCGAGGTCGACGCGCAGACGGCCGGAAACCTGGCGCATCGCCTTGTGCTGGGCCGAACCACCGACACGGGAGACCGAGATACCGACGTTCAGGGCCGGACGCTGACCGGCGTTGAACAGGTCGGACTCCAGGAAGCACTGGCCGTCGGTGATGGAGATGACGTTGGTCGGGATGAACGCCGAGACGTCGTTGGCCTTGGTCTCGACGATCGGCAGACCGGTCATCGAACCGGCACCCATGTCGTCGGAGAGCTTGGCGCAGCGCTCCAGCAGACGGGAGTGCAGGTAGAAGACGTCACCCGGGTAGGCCTCGCGGCCCGGCGGACGGCGCAGCAGCAGGGACACGGCGCGGTAGGCGTCGGCCTGCTTCGAGAGGTCGTCGAAGATGATCAGGACATGCTTGCCCTGGTACATCCAGTGCTGACCGATGGCCGAACCGGTGTAGGGCGCCAGGTACTTGAAGCCCGCCGGGTCGGACGCCGGGGCGGCGACGATGGTCGTGTACTCCAGCGCGCCGTTCTCCTCCAGCGCGCGGCGGACCGACGCGATGGTGGAGCCCTTCTGGCCGATGGCGACGTAGATGCAGCGGACCTGCTTCTTCGGGTCGCCGGTGCGCCAGTTGTCACGCTGGTTGATGATCGTGTCGACGGCCAGGGCGGTCTTGCCGGTCTGGCGGTCACCGATGATCAGCTGACGCTGACCACGGCCGATCGGGGTCATCGCGTCGACGGCCTTGTAGCCCGTCTCCATCGGCTCGTGCACCGACTTGCGCTGCATGACCGTGGGGGCCTGCAGCTCGAGGGCGCGGCGGCCCTCGGTGTCGATCTCGCCGAGGCCGTCGATGGGGTTGCCGAGCGGGTCGACGACGCGGCCGAGGTAGCCCTCGCCGACGGCCACGGAGAGCACCTCACCGGTGCGCTGCACCGGCTGACCCTCCTCGATGCCGCTGAACTCACCGAGGACGATGGCACCGATCTCGCGCTCCTCGAGGTTGAGGGCGAGGCCGAGGGTGCCGTCCTCGAACTTCAGCAGTTCGTTGGCCATGGCCGAGGGAAGACCCTCGACCTTCGCGATGCCGTCGCCGGCAAGGGTGACCGTACCGACCTCCTCGCGCGAGGCCGCGTCCGGCTTGTACGACTGGACAAAGTTCTCCAGCGCGTCCCGGATCTCCTCCGGCCGGATCGTGAGCTCCGCCATCTGGGTTCCCTGCTCTCCTTGTTGGGCCCGAAGTTTCTTTGGGGGTCTGGGGGCGGCCCCCAGGAATCCTCTGCACGGCCCAACGCGGGCCGTAGTACTGCGTATGGAGTTGCGCTTAGCTCGCCATGCGGCGGGCGGCGTCCTCGAGTCGGTCCGCGACGGAACCGTTGATGACCTCGTCACCGACCTGCACCCGGATCCCGCCGAGGACCTCGGGGTCCACGTCGAGGTTGAGGTGCATCTGGCGGCCGTAGACCCTGGCCAGCGCGGCACCGAGGCGCCGCTTCTGGGTGTCGCTCAGCGGTACCGCCGAGGTGACGACGGCGACCATGCGGTCACGGCGCGCGGCGGCGAGCTTGGACAGGGACTCGATTCCCGCTTCCAGGCTACGTCCCCGCGGCGCGGTCACAAGACGCGTCACCAGACGTTCGGTGGTCACGTTGGCCCGGCCACCGAGCAGCCGACGCAGCAGCTCGCTCTTCGCCGAGGCGGTCGCGGAACGGTCGGTCAGCGCGGCGCGCAGCTCGGTGTTCGAGGAGACGATGCGGCCGAACCGGAACAGTTCGTCCTCGACGTTGTCGAGCCCGCCCGCCTTCTCGGCGGCGGTGAGGTCGGCAATGTTCGCCAGCTCCTCCACCGCGTCCACCAGGTCGCGCGGCTGCGACCAGCGCGAGCGCACCATGCCGGCCACCAGGTCCGCGGTCGGCCCGCTGACCTGGCCGCCCAGCAGACGCTGGACCAGCTCGGCCTTGGCCTCGCCGGACTGCGCCGGGTCGGTGAGGACCCGACGCAGCGATCCCTCGCGGTCGAGCAGCGCGGTGACGGCGGCCAGCTCGTCGGCGAGCTGCGTCGCGTCCACGGACGTGGAGTCCGTCAGCGCGTCGAGACGCTCACGTGTGGCTGCCAGGGCCTCGCGGCTCGCTCCGTTCATCGCGCGGCCTCGGCCTTCTGCTCGAGCTCGTCGAGGAAGCGGTCGATCACGCGGCTCTGCCGGGCGTGGTCCTCGAGGGACTCGCCGACGAGCTTGCCGGCCAGCTCGGTGGCGAGCTTGCCGACGTCCTGCCGCAGGTTCTGCGCGGCGGCGTTACGGTCGGCCTCGATCTGCGCATGACCGGTGGCCACGATCTCCTCGCGCTGCCGCTGACCCTCCGCGCGCATCTCGGCGATGAGCACGGCGCCCTGCTCCTGCGCCTCCTGGCGCAGCCGCGCGGCCTCGTGCCGGGCTTCGGCGAGCTGAGCCTTGTACTGCTCAAGCACGCTCTGGGCCTCGACCTTCATGGCGTCGGCCTCTTCGATGCCGCCTTCGATCGCCGCGCGCCGCTCCTCCAGAACCTTGTTGATGTTCGGAAGCAGCTTCTTCCAGAAGAAGAAGAACACGATGGCGAAGGCGACGGCGCCGACGAGCAGCTCGGGGCCGGCCGGGATGAGCGGGCTCTGCGGCTCACCTTCGGACGCCAGCTGTACCAGGTTGGCGATCACATCAGTGCCTTTCGTCGATACGTGTCGGTCAGGGGTTGATTACCGACCGAACACGAACGGCATAACGATGCCGATGAGGGCGAGCGCCTCACAGAAGGCGAAGCCGAGGATCTGGTTGGCGCGGATCAGACCGGCGGCCTCGGGCTGGCGGGCCAGGGCCTGGGTGCCGTTACCGAAGATGATGCCGACGCCGATGCCGGGGCCGATCGCGGCGAGGCCGTAGCCGATGGAGCCGGTGGAACCGGAGACAGCGGCAAGGGTCTCAGTGGCAGCCATGCTGAATCTTCCTTCTCTTTACGGACCGGTGGGGGTTGACCACCGGACGACCGGGGGGGTGGGGGTGGGGCTCAGTGGTGCTCGACGAGAGCGCCCTGAATGTAGGAGCAGGCGAGGAGCACGAAGACGTACGCCTGGACGGCCTGCACGAAGAGCTCGAAGAGGATCATGGCCACGGTCATCACGAACGAGACACCGGCGGCCGGGATCATGTAGGTGTTCATCAGGTACCAGGAGGCGACGGTGAACATCACCAGCATCAGGTGACCCGCGAACATGTTGGCGAAGAGTCGCACCGCGTGCGTGAACGGGCGGACGATCAGGTTCGAGAAGAACTCGATGACCATGACGAGCGGCAGCACGCCGCCGAGCGACTTGTCGTAGCCCGTGACGTTCTTGAAAAAGCCGACGAAGCCGTGCTTCTTGAAGGTCAGCGCGACCCAGGTGATGTAGACGATGGCGGCGAGGACCATCGGGAAGGCGATCGCCGACGACACCGGGAACTGGGCCAGCGGGATCACGGACCAAATGTTCATGATCCAGACGAAGAAGAACAGCGAGACCATGAGCGGGACGTACTTCTCGCCCTCGCGCTTGCCGAGCGTCTCGTAGACGATGCCGCGGCGCACGAAGTCGTAGCCGGCCTCGCCCACCAGCTGGAGCTTGCCCGGGACCACCTTGGCCTTGCCGAACGCCGCCCAGAAGAACGTCACCACCAGGGCGGTGGTGATGAGCGCGAGCAGCATCACCTTGTTGAACTCGAACCCGCCGATCGTGGCGATCGGCTCGAAGAGAAACGAGTGCAGGCCCGGAGCCGGGAAGCCACAGCCGTTGTCGGACAGGATGCGGCAGCTCCAGTCAAAGGCGAGCTGGGTCTGGTCAGCACTCACCGCGGGCTCCTTCGGCGTGACGCATGGGTTGGGCAACCTCGTTGTGTCGGTGCGGCGCGCAGCCGCGGAACGGCACCGGACTGGTGTTACGGATGTGGGGGCGGCTGGGGGGCATCAAGCCTCGCGATTGAGCAGGCGTCAGCTCAGATGCCCTCGCCCGCGATGCCGCAGTTGGCACCGGACGATAGCAGGAACTCTCACACGTCTTTATCCCGGCCCTACCCCTCACGACGAGGAGCCCGTCTTCTCGGGCTTCTCGCTCTTGTGGGAGTCCGGCTCGACGTAGAAGATCTTGGCCTTCATGTGCGCACGCGCCTGCGCCGCCATCCACACGACCGTCGCGACGACGAGTCCGGCCGCGAACGTCTTCGGATTGAAGAGGGAAGTGTCCTTGAAGACGCCCACGAAGATCAGGAGCAGCAGGAGTTGAGCGACGTAGAGCAACAGCCCCATGGCCTGGAACAGGTGCGGGAGCGACTTCGCCGTCCACTGCAGGACATAGAGACCGATCCCCATGAAGAGGATGGCGAGCGCCGCCCCGACGGCCGCGCCGACCGCACCCTTGCCACCCGCGACCGCGCCACTGACGGCGACGGCGATCGCGCCGACAGCCGCTGTGGGTACAGCGATCTGCAGAAGATTGCGGGCATCAGTGGACGGCATGGCGGCAACTCCGCTATGTGGAGGGGGCAGGGTGTCGTCATGGACGAGCGTAGTCCCGGGCCGAGTGAGGGCCTCGCGCCGAGAGGCCCATCGCACTGGGGCCCCTGGGCTCTATCCCCGGGTTCTCGTGAACGGTATCACAAACTATTTGATGCGGTCTTTACCAAGTGGGTGTGCCCACTCTCACACATGAGAGTGAGTCCGCCCTTCTGGGCGAATCGACGGGCGACTTGCGGGGTATTAGGGCGCTTTGCACCCCCACGATTCGGCAATGCGCACGCCAGATTCTTACCTTGCACGTCAGCGCGACGACTCCGCCTCGCGGCGGTCCAGATGCGCACGAGAGCCGATCGCAGTGGCTCCGTTGACCCCTGAGACGCCTGCGCCGACGCGGGGGCGGCCCGCGTCGGGCTGCGGCTCCTCCCCTGCCATGTACGCGGTGGCCGGCACCGGTTCCAGGACGGCACGGCGGCGGTAGCGCGGCGGCACGAACGCCTCGGCCCAGCGCGGGGCGCGCGGCGTGAACCTCGGCAGCAGGAGCAGCACCAGCCCGATGAAGCTGAGGAACACGATGCCCAGCACGATCCACATGGACGCCGACTTCACGGAGTACGCGAGGGCGCCGAAGGCGATGAGCGCCGACCAGAAGTACATGATCAGCACGGCCCGGCTGTGCGAGTGCCCGATCTCCAGGAGCCGGTGGTGCAGATGCCCCCGGTCCGCGGCGAACGGCGACTGGCCGCGCCAGGTTCGGCGCACGATCGCGAGGACGAGGTCGGCGGCCGGGACGGCGATGATCGTCAGCGGCAGCAGCAGCGGGATGTAGACCGGGACGGTCTGGTGGACCGTGGCGCGCTCGGAATAGAGGTTCATCGCGTCCGGGTCGACCTGCCCGGTGATCGAGATGGCACCGGCGGCGAGCACGAGCCCGATCAGCATCGACCCCGAGTCGCCCATGAAGATCCGCGCGGGGTGCATGTTGTGCGGCAGGAAGCCCAGGCACATGCCCATCAGGATGGCCGAGAACAAGGTCGCGGGGGCGGCGGCCTCCAGGCCGTAGCCGTACCAGATCCGGTACGCGTACATGAAGAACGCGGCTGCCGCGATGCACACCATGCCCGCGGCGAGGCCGTCGAGGCCGTCGACGAAGTTGACCGCGTTGATCGTGATGACGACCAGGGCGACCGTCAGCAGGGTGCCCTGCCACTGTGTGAGCGCGACCAGGCCGACGCCCGGGACCGGTAGCCACAGGATCGTCAGGCCCTGCATGACCATCACGCCCGCGGCGATCATCTGGCCGCCGAGCTTGATCAGGGCGTCGATCTCGAACTTGTCGTCCAGCACGCCGATGAGCCAGATGAGCGCCGCGCCGGAGAGCAGTGCCCGCGGTTCGTTGGAGCTGGAGAAGACCTCGTTGAGGTTCTCCAGGTGGGCGGCCACCAGCAGGCCCGCGCACAGGCCGAAGAACATCGCGATACCGCCGAGCCGGGGTGTGGGTTCCCGGTGCACGTCCCGGGCCCGGATCTCCGGCATGGCTCCGGCCACGATCGCGAACTTGCGTACCGGCCCTGTCAGCAGATACGTCACCGCGGCCGTGATGCAGAGCGTCAGCAGGTATTCACGCACGGGCTTCCCCACAGGTCTCGCTGGGCGTCCTCAACCTCACACCCTAGCTTCGCGTGCATATGGTTGAGGACCAACGGGTAGCGAAGATGGTTGCACGTGCGGCTGTGCAGAGGGCCGCGTCCGCCGTCACCGGCCGGGGTAGGGCGGGAATCTTCCGGTCAGCTCCCGCACCTCCGTACGCGCTCGCGCACCGTCCGTCTCCTCGCGCAGCACGGCCGCGAACAGCGCGGCAATACGTGCCATCTCGGCCTCGCCCATGCCCTGCGTGGTCACCGCGGCGGTGCCCAGGCGCAGCCCGCGGGCGTCGCCGTGGGGCAGCGCGCAGGTGTCCAGGACCAGGCCGGCGGCCATGAGCCGCCCCCGGGCGGTGCGGCCGTCGACACCGAGCGGCGCGGGGTCGACGATCAGCATGTGGGTGTCGGTGCCGCCGGTGACGATCACGAGCCCCTCGGCGGCCAGGCCCGCCGCCAGCGCTCGGGCGTTGGCGACCACCTGGTGGGCGTAGACCGCGAAGGCCGGCCTCGCCGCCTCCCCGAACGCGACGGCCTTGGCGGCGATGGCGTGCATCTGGGCGCCGCCCTGTGTGAACGGGAAGACGGCCCGGTCCACGCGCTCGGCCAGGTCGCTCCCGCACAGGATCATGCCTCCGCGCGGGCCGCGCAGCACCTTGTGCGTGGTGGCGCAGACGACGTCGGCGTACGGCACCGGGCTGGGCGCCGCTCCCCCGGCGACGAGCCCGATGGGGTGAGCGGCGTCGGCGATGAGGTACGCGCCCACCTCGTCGGCGACGTCGCGGAAGAACGCGTGGTCGACATGGCGCGGATAGGCGATGGACCCGCACACCACGGCCTTGGGCCGGTGTGTCCGGGCGAGGGTGCGCACCTGGTCGTGGTCGATGAGCCCGGACTCGGCCTCGACCCCGTAGGCGACGAAGTCGAACCAGCGGCCGGAGAAGTTGGCGGGCGAGCCGTGTGTGAGGTGGCCTCCGTAGGGCAGTCCCAGGGCGAGCACGGTGTCACCGGGCCGCAGCAGTGCGGCGTACGCGGCGAGCATCGCGGACGATCCCGAGTGCGGCTGCACATTGGCGTGCTCGGCCCTGAACAGCACCTTCGCGCGTTCCACGGCGGTGCGCTCGGCCATGTCGACGATCTCGCACCCGCCGTGGTAGCGGGCGCCGGGGTATCCCTCGGCGTACTTGTTGGCGAGCGGGGAGCCGAGGGCGGCCAGCACGGCCGGCGAGGTGAAGTTCTCGGCGGCGATGAGCTGCAGCGTCCTCGACTGCCGGGCGAGTTCCCCGGCCAGGATGTCGGCCATCTCGGGGTCCTGCCGGCGCAGGACGTCGGCCTCGAGGGTGTGGGTGACCGCCATGGTGCACTCCGGGCGTCGGGGACGTACGTCCAATGTAGGCCCGGGGCCCCTGGGACGCCTGGTCGTCGCATCCGCGCAGGTACGCCTGTGAGTGCCGTGACCACGGCGCCCGGCCCGTCATCCCGCCCGGCCGGAGCGGCGCCGCCAGAACGCCGTCCGAGCGCCTCGAACGCGTCCCCGTGCCGTCGGGGGGTACCCGGCCGGGTATCGCGGCGTCAGGCCTGGGCGTGTACGCCCGTCAGTGCCGTCACCACCGGGTCCAGCGCCTGTTGGATCTCGCACCCGATCGACTGGAAGAACGGCAGCGGCGCCCCGTACGGATCGTGCACCTCGTCCGCCTCCGCCGTCGGCGCCAGCAGCCAGCCGCGCAGCGCCGCCGCGGCACGGACCAGGGCGCGGGCCCGCTCGACCACGCCATCCTCCAGCGGGGGCAGGGTCGCCGGGTCTATCGCCCGTACCAGGCGAGTGAACTCCTTCAGGGTGAAGGTGCGCAGCCCCGCCGAGTGGCCCATGGAGATGACCTGGGCGCGGTGGTCGCGGGTCGCCGTCAGCACCAGGTCCGCGCGGATGACGTGCTCGTCCAGGAGTTCACGGCCGACGAACCCGGAGGCATCCGCTCCGAAGTCCGCGAGGACCGCCTCGGCGTTCTCCTCCATGGGGGCGCCCTCATGGCCCCAGGTGCCCGCGCTCTCCACGATCAGACCGCCCCACAGCGGGTCGCCGAGGCGGTCCGCCAGGGCATGACGGGTCAGCCGCTCGGTGATCGGCGAGCGGCACACGTTGCCGGTGCTGACATGGAGAATGCGGAAGGTGTCGTGGCGAGGACCCGGCTCTGTCAGGTCCTCCGTCTCGTCCCCGTTGCCTATGCCACGCCCCGAGTCAGGGGCTGTCAATTCGCCACCTCGAGGTCGGGTACGACCTTGCGCAGCTCATCGGCCGAGACCGCGCCCTGACGCAGCAGGATCGGCACCTCACGCGTGACGTCGACGATCGACGAGGGGACGATGCCGGGGGTCGGGCCCCCGTCGAGGTAGACGGAGATCGAGTCGCCGAGCATCTGCTGCGCGGCGTCACAGTTCTCCGGTGCCGGGTGCCCGGTCAGGTTCGCGGAGGACACGGCCATCGGGCCGACGTCCGTCAGCAGCTCGATGGCGACCGGGTGCAGCGGCATGCGCACGGCGACCGTGCCCCGGGTGTCGCCCAAATCCCACTGCAGGGACGGCTGCTGTCTGGCGACGAGGGTGAGGGCACCCGGCCAGAACGCGTCGACCAGTTCCCAGGCCAGCTCGGAGAAGTCCGTGACCAGGCCGTGCAGGGTGTTCGGGGTGCCGATGAGGACGGGCGTGGGCATGTTGCGGCCCCGGCCCTTGGCCTGGAGCAGGTCGGCCACGGCCTCCGAGGAGAACGCGTCGGCGCCCACGCCGTACACGGTGTCGGTGGGCAGCACCACGAGTTCGCCACGGCGGACAGCGGACGCGGCCTCGCGAAGACCGGTCGCTCGGTCGGTCGCGTCATTGGTGTCGTATCGCCGTGCCATGTCTAGAGGACCTCCTCGTACACGTACTGCTGGATCACGTACTGCTGGCTTGAAGTCTTCGGAAGGGGCGTGCGCCGCGCCGGGCCGCGTGCCGATCTCACGGCAGCGCCTTGCGGGCGGTCGCGAAGCGCGGCCGGTTGTTGAGGTCGGGGTGGTCGGCCGCGTCGGCCCAGCCCCGCTCCTCGGTGAAGATCCACGGCACCTGGCCGCCCTGCGTGTCGGCGTGCTCGATGACGACGACGCCACCGGGGCGCAGCAGCCGGTGCGCGGCGCGTTCCAGACCGCGGATCAGGTCGAGTCCGTCCTCGCCGGAGAACAGGGCCAGTTCGGGGTCGTAGTCCCGGGCCTCGGGGGCGACGTACTCCCATTCGGTCAGCGGGATGTACGGCGGGTTGGAGATCACGAGATCGACCTGGCCGTCGAGGTCGGGGAAGGCCGTCAGGGCGTCTCCCTGGCGCAGGTCGACCCTGGACCCCTCCATGTTCTTGCGGGTCCACTGGAGGGCTTCCTCCGACAGCTCCACGGCGTGCACGCGCGAGCGCGGCACCTCCTGGGCCAGCGCGAGCGCGATGGCGCCGGAGCCCGTGCACAGGTCCACGATCAGCGGCTCGACGACGTCCATAGCGCGCACGGCGTCTATCGCCCAGCCGACCACCGACTCGGTCTCGGGGCGGGGGACGAACACCCCGGGCCCCACCTGGAGTTCCAGGTACCGGAAGAAGGCGCGCCCGGTGATGTGCTGGAGCGGCTCGCGCGCCTCACGGCGGGCGACGACCTCCCAGTAGCGGGCGTCGAAGTCGGCGTCCTTCACGGAGTGCAGTTCGCCCCGCTTGACACCGTGCACGAAAGCGGCGAGCTCCTCCGCGTCATTGCGCGGCGAGGGCACGCCGGCGGCGGCCAGCCGCTGGGTGGCCTGAGCCACCTCCGCGAGCAGCAGGTTCACGCTCGTCCTCCGGTCCTTGTGCGGTGCGGTGTCTTACGCGGCCGCGAGCTTGGCGGCCGAGTCCGCGTCGACGCAGGCCTGGATCACCGCGACGAGGTCGCCGTCCAGCACCTGGTCCAGGTTGTACGCCTTGAATCCGACGCGGTGGTCCGAGATGCGGTTCTCCGGGAAGTTGTACGTACGGATCTTCTCGGAGCGGTCGACGGTGCGGACCTGGCTGCGGCGGGCGTCGGCGGCCTCCCTCTCCGCCTCCTCCTGCGCCGCGGCGAGCAGCCTGGAGCGCAGGATACGCATCGCCTGCTGCTTGTTCTGCAGCTGGCTCTTCTCGTTCTGGCAGGAGGCGACGACTCCGGTCGGAAGGTGCGTGATGCGCACCGCGGAGTCGGTCGTGTTGACGGACTGGCCGCCAGGACCGGAGGAGCGGTAGACGTCGATGCGGAGGTCGTTCGGGTTGATCTCGACGTCGACGTCCTCGGCCTCGGGCGTGACGAGGACACCGGCCGCGGAGGTGTGGATACGCCCCTGGGACTCGGTGGCCGGCACACGCTGCACACGGTGCACGCCGCCCTCGTACTTCATCCGGGCCCACACGCCCTGACCGGGCTCGATCTGCCCGCGGACCTTGACCGCCACCTGGACGTCCTTGTAGCCGCCCAGCTCGGACTCGGTGGAGTCGATGATCTCGGTCTTCCAGCCGACGCGCTCGGCGTACCGCAGGTACATCCGCAGCAGGTCGCCGGCGAACAGGGCTGACTCGTCGCCGCCCGCACCCGCCTTGATCTCGAGGATGACGTCCTTGTCGTCGTTGGGGTCGCGCGGGATGAGCAGGAAGCGCAGCTTCTCGGTCAGTTCCTCGCGCTGCTTCTCCAGGTCCTTGACCTCGGCCGCGAAGTCCGGGTCGTCGGCGGCCAGTTCACGCGCAGTCTCGATGTCGTCGCCGGCCTGCTTCCAGGAGCGGTACGTGGCGATGATCGGGGTCAGCTCCGCGTAGCGCTTGTTGAGCTTGCGCGCGTTCGTCTGGTCGGCGTGGACCGACGGATCAGCGAGCTTCTTCTCCAGGTCGGCGTGTTCACCGACCAGTTCATCGACCGCCTCGAACATCTCCGGCTCCCATGGGGTGTCCCCTGCCCGGCCGGGGCGTGGGGGACGTAGGTACGACTGAAAGGGGCTGCACCGCAAAGCGCCGGTCCCGACGCCCCCGGTACGGGAGCACCGGAGACCGGCGCGGTGGGCTCGCTACTTCTTGGCAGCGGCAGCCTTGCCGAAGCGGGCCTCGAAGCGGGCCACACGGCCACCGGTGTCGAGGATCTTCTGCTTGCCCGTGTAGAACGGGTGGCACTCGGAGCAGACCTCGGCCCGGATGGTGCCGGACTCGATGGTGCTACGGGTGGTGAACGACGCGCCACAGGTGCAGCTGACCTGCGTCTCGACGTACTCGGGGTGGATGTCGCGCTTCAAGGGTGACTCCTAGATTCCTGGAGGGCGCCGGGTCGCAGCCGCGGGATGCGGAAGCGTGAACCGGAGCCGACGTACCAGTCTGCCAGGACTGGCCGCATCCCCCAAAACCGGGGGATCAAGCGATCTATTCCCCTCGGTGCCCGAGGGGCCCGGATCGGCCCGGGAGCGCCTCAGGACCCGGCCACGACGCCCTGGGCCCGGCCCTTCGCGGAGTCCGCGGTCGCGGTCGCCGGGATCGGCCGGTCGTTCTTCAGGGCGTCCCACACGAGCTGGGCCTTGGCCTTCTCCATGAGGACGCGGTTGGGGTTCGCCGGGTCGTACTGGACCGGCATCGTCACCATGGCCATGTGGGACGAGTCGATCCCCTTGAGCCCGCCGGCGAAGGACACCAGGTTCTTGACGGAGGCCAGGTCGGAGTCGGTGGTGACGGCCCTGGTCGCGGTGTCGGCGAGGTCGTACAGCTTGGCCGGGCTGGTCAGGACGCCGATGTGCCCCACCTGGTCGACCAGGGCCTTGACGAAGGCCTGCTGGAGCTGGATGCGGCCGAGGTCGGAGCCGTCGCCGACGCCGTGCCGGGTGCGGACCAGGCCGAGGGCCTGTTCGCCGTCGAGGGTGTGCGTGCCCGCCTTCAGGTGGAGGTGGCTGTTCGGGTCGTCGATGTCCTTGGTGGTGGTCACCCGGACGCCGCCGAGGTCGTCGATCAGCTTCTGGAAGCCGGCGAAGTCGACCTCCACGAAGTGGTCCATGCGGATGCCGGTGACCGACTCGACGGTCTTCACGGCGCAGGCGGCGCCCCCGGTGGAGTACGCGGAGTTGAACATCTCGCCGGAGACCGCCGGGTGCACGGTGCCCTTGCTGTCGGTGCACTCGGGGCGGTCGACGAGGGTGTCGCGCGGGATGGAGACCACGCTGGCCCGCTTGTGGCCCTTGTAGACGTGGATGATCATCGCGGTGTCGGAGCGGGCAGTGCCGTCGTCGGCGCCGCCGCCCAGCTTCCCGTTGCCGCCGGAGCGGCTGTCCGAGCCCAGGACCAGGATGTTCTCGGAGCCGTTGTCGACCTTCACGGGCCGGTGGGTACCGAGGGCCTGGTTGATGTCGACGCTGTGGATGTTGCCATTGAGCTTGAAGTACACGTAGCCGACGCCGGTGCCGCCGAGCACGAGAACACCCGCGGCGGTCCAGGCGGCGACCAGGGCCGCCGTGCGCCCCCTGCTGCGGGGCTTGCGGCGGCGGCCCTTCCCCCGGTGGCGGGGGCCGGTCGTCGTGGCCATGTCGGCTATGCCGGCGTCCGGCGTGCTCTCGGCGGGCATGTGCTCCCTCAGTCCTCGTCCGGTCGAGTACCCCCTCAGGTCAGGACCAGGCCCGGTACGGCCGAGTTTCGACCGATACCGCACCCTCGTCCCTCCGCAGGTCAGACGGGGGAATTCGGCAAAGGGTTGCACAACACCCTGTATCCACCCTGTACGCATAAAACCACTATGCGTAGCGGTACCGTGTCTCGGTGGCGCCTCCGACCTGCGCATTCACGGGGCCCTCCGATTCCGGTCGCGGCGGGCACGGCACGGGGAGCATGTGGTGAAGGTCTCGTACACGGCGAAGGGCCGCCCCCGTCGCGGGAGCGGCCCTGAGCACGGTCGCCGTGGCGCCGGCGGGATCAGCCGAAGAGGTTGAACGCCCCCCAGCCGCCGCCGACCTTGATCCGGCTCCCGAACGGCGCCGAGGCAACGCCGGTGCCCTTGTACAGCCACAGCACGCCGGAGGCGTCCCGGGCCAGCAGGTCGGGCTTGCCGTCGCCGGTCACGTCACCGGAGGCGGCGAAGGCGTTGTACGCGTTCCAGCCGCCGCCGACCTTGATCCGGCTCCCGAACGGCGCCGAGGCAGCGCCGGTGCCCGGGTACAGCCACAGCACGCCGGAGCCGTCCCGGGCCAGCAGGTCGGGCTTGCCGTCGTTGTTGTAGTCGCCCTTGCCGGTGATGGTGTACGCGGACCAGCCGCCACCGATCCGGACGCGGGTGCCGAACAGCCCGTTGCCCTTGCCCGGGTAGAGCCACAGGACGCCGTCCTTGGCCTGGGCGACCATGTCGGGCAGCCCGTCGCCGGAGAGGTCGCCCGGAACCCGGATGTCCTTCATCACGTTCCAGCCGCCGCCGACGCGGTACGACTGGTAGCGGTCGCTGCCGTTGAACGCGAAGTCGTACAGGACACCGTCCGTGGTGCGGTACAGGTAGTCCTGGTAGAAGTCGCGGTTCAGGTCGGCCTGACGCACCAGGCTCAGCCCGCTCCAGTCGCCGAGCGAGACGCGCTTGCCCAGGTAGGGCGCCCGGTCGCCGAGCGAGTAGTACTCGTAGGCCTGGCCGCCGGGCGTGCGGACGAACAGGTCCGCCCGACCGTCGAAGTCGAGGTCGGCGTCGTCGATGCGCGCGTTGACCGGGCCGACGTAGGAGCGGGTCTTGGCGTAGACGCTGTAGGCGCCCTTCTCGACGCAGTCCTTGACGCCCCACGACACGACGCCGGCGATCCGGCCGTTGACCACGAGCGGGCCGCCGGAGTCACCGTTGCACGGGGAGACCGTACCGGCGTCCTGACCGGAGGCCGGGTTGCCGGCGCAGGTCATCTGACCGGGCACGAACTCGGAACCGTAGGCCCCGGTGCAGGTGGCGTCCGACCGCATCGGCACGGTCGCCTTCTTCAGCGTCAGCGAGAGGTCCTCGCTGGTGGAGCTGGTGCGCCCCCAGCCGTACACCGTCGCCGGAGTGCCGTTGTTGTACGAGACGCTGTCGGAGCTCGACGTCAACTGCAGCGTCTTGTACGGCAGCGCCTCGGTCAGCGTCAGCACCGCGAGGTCGCCGCCCGATGTGGTCCTCGGCTTGTACGTGGGGTTGACCCACTGGCGCCACACGCCGGCGACGCGGCCGCCGTGCAGGTCGTTGCCGTCCGGCAGCTGGCTGGTGCCGGCGAGGATCGCGCCGTGCCTCGCCCAGTCCAGGCCGTACACGCAGTGCGCGGCGGTCAGGACCTTCGCCGGGGCCACCAGCGTGCCGCCGCAGAAGTACCCCTCGTCGTCGGACGGGTCCGCGGTGCCCTTGTTGTCGTAGTAGTGCAGCTGCACCATCCACGGCGCCTCGGCGATGGTCGCGTTCGAACCACCGATGATCTTCGGGTCGGCGGTGCGGGACGCGGCCTCGGGGCTCTGGTCGGCCTTCGGCTCCGCAGTGGAAGCGGTGGGAGCGGCGGCCGGGTCGTCCTTCAGCGCGGTCCGGGACCCCTGGATCCGCTTCAGCAGGTCGGTCTGAGATGCGCTGGGCTTCTCGGTGACGGCCGGCCGGGGCGGGACGGGGGCGGTACCGGACGCCTGGGCGGGCGTCGCCGCGAGGACCGCGCCACCCAGGGCAAGTGCGGCGGCAGCCGCGGGAAGAGCCAGGTGCGGTCTTCGGGAAGATGATGCCACTCAGTTTCTCCTGTCGCCGTAGGTTGCTCGCGGGAGAGGAGAACCCAGCGGACGCGGAGCCGCCGAAGGCAGCACGTATCCATCCCCATGGGCGTATCCGAAAATACGTTCCCCCCCACTTTGGTGCGCTGATCCTACAAGGACGAAGTCCCGCCCCCGTCACTGGTGACGGGGGCGGGACTTCGGACAGTGCCAGGAACGGCCGTGGCTCAGTCGTTCGGCGTCGGCGTCGTCTTCTGGATCTGCATCAGGAACTCGACGTTCGACTTGGTCTGCTTCATCTTGTCGAGGAGCAGCTCGATCGCCTGCTGCTGGTCGAGCGCGTGCAGCACCCGGCGCAGCTTCCAGACGACGTTCAGCTCCTCGGCGCCGAGCAGGATCTCTTCCTTACGGGTACCGGACGCGTCCACGTCCACCGCCGGGAAGATGCGCTTGTCGGCGAGCTTCCGGTCGAGCTTGAGCTCCATGTTGCCGGTGCCCTTGAACTCCTCGAAGATGACCTCGTCCATGCGCGAGCCGGTCTCGACCAGCGCGGTGGCGAGGATCGTGAGGGAGCCGCCGTCCTCGATGTTGCGCGCGGCACCGAAGAAGCGCTTCGGCGGGTAGAGCGCGGTCGAGTCGACACCACCGGACAGGATGCGGCCGGAGGCGGGCGCGGCGAGGTTGTACGCACGGCCCAGACGCGTGATCGAGTCGAGCAGCACGACGACGTCGTGGCCCAGCTCCACCAGACGCTTGGCGCGCTCGATGGAGAGCTCGGCGACCGTGGTGTGGTCCTCGGCCGGGCGGTCGAAGGTCGAGGAGATGACCTCGCCCTTGACCGACCGCTGCATGTCGGTGACCTCTTCCGGACGCTCGTCGACGAGGACGACCATCAGGTGGCACTCGGGGTTGTTGTGGGTGATCGCGTTGGCGATCGCCTGCATGATCATGGTCTTGCCGGTCTTCGGCGGGGCCACGATCAGACCGCGCTGGCCCTTACCGATCGGCGACACGAGGTCGATGATGCGGGTGGTCAGCACGCCCGGGTCGGTCTCCAGGCGCAGACGGTCCTGCGGGTACAGCGGGGTCAGCTTGGTGAACTCCGGGCGGCCACGGCCGTGTTCGGGCGCCATGCCGTTGACGGAGTCGAGGCGAACCAGCGCGTTGAACTTCTCGCGGCGCTCGCCCTCCTTGGGCTGACGGACCGCACCCGTGATGTGGTCGCCCTTGCGCAGGCCGTTCTTGCGGACCTGGGCGAGGGAGACGTACACGTCGTTGGGACCCGGCAGGTAGCCCGAGGTACGAATGAAGGCGTAGTTGTCGAGGATGTCCAGGATGCCCGCGACGGGGATCAGGACATCGTCCTCGGCCAGCTGCGGCTCGGCGATCTCGTCGCGGCCGCGACGGCCCCGACGGTCACGGTAGCGGCCGCGGCGGCCCCGGCGACCGCCCTCGTCGTCGTAGCCGTCGTCCTGGCGGTCCTGGCGGTCCTGCTGGCCCTGCTGACGCTGCTGGCCCTGCTGACGCTGCTGGCCCTGCTGCTGGTCGTCGCCCTTGCCACGGCGGTCACGGCCGCGCTCGCGCCGGTCACGGCGGCGGCCCTCGCCGCCCTCACCGGCGTCGGCCCGGGTCTCGCCCTGCGACTGCGCCTGGGTCTCGGCCTTCGGCTCGCTCTTCGCCTCTGCGGTGACCGTCTCGGGGCTGCCGGCCTCGGCTGTGGCACGGCGCCGACGGCGCTCGGCCGGGGCGTCGTCCCCGGCGCCCTGGCCGGGGATCTCGATCTGCTTCGGGGCCACGGCCTGCGTGGGGGTACCTCCCTGCTCGAGCGAAGTCGAGAGCTTGGGGGACTGCTTCTCGGCCTTGGGCTCGGCCGGAGCGGCGGCGTCGCCGGTACGGGTCCGGGAGGTGGACCGGCGCTTCGGCTTGGTCTCGGTGGTGTCCCCGGTGGAAGACGCGGCCTTGGCCGAGGCGCCCTGGGAGGCACCCCCGGCCTGCGCCTCCTTGATGACCTCGATCAGCTGGCTCTTGCGCATACGCGCCGTGCCCCTGATGCCGAGGCCGGATGCGACCTGCTGCAGCTCGGCCAGCACCATGCCCTCGAGGCCGGTACCGCGGCGCCGCCGGGAGCCGGCACCGGTGGCAGGCGCGGAGGCGTCCGTGGCGGGCGCGGCAGCGGTCTCCTCGACACGTGCGCCCATCAGATCGGTGGTGTCGCTCACGAAGGGTCCTTCCCTGGAGCGGACGTCGGCCTGTCTGGCTCGGCGACCGGTTGTGCTGTCCGGCTTCGGTCCTGTCTGTGTGGACCGTGCCGGGGCGGTGGTCCGCCAAAAGCGGCGGGAGAAACATCTGGTGATTGGCGCTTCCCGAAGCCGCGACACCCGGTTTTGTGTCACACGGCTCGGTCACGCCGATTCCGGAGCGTGCTCGGCAATTCGCTCAGTACCCGCGTAGGACGTACTACTCGCGTACGCGATACGGAACACAGTGCGACTTGGGAGGCTCCCGGAAGAATGGTTGTCCCGGACGGGGACACGAAGCACCGCGCCATGGCTGGGTCGGGTGCTGACTTGAGATTAACACTACCGGATCCAACAAACATTCCCCCTCTCGAAACCGGCAACCGTGTGTCAGGGCGCAAGCGGCAGCACGCTCGCTCCCTGGCCGTCCAGTTCCAGTCGGTTGGCGGCCCAGCCCGCGCCCGCGAGGTCGGCCACCTTGTCGGCGCTCGCGCCGTCGGCCAGCGCCAGGACCGTGGGTCCGGCGCCGGAGATCACTGCGGGGATCCCGTCGGCCCGCAGCCGCTCCACCAGCGCGGCGCTCTCCGGCATGGCCGGAGCGCGGTATTCCTGGTGGAGGCGGTCCTCGGTGGCGGGCAGCAGCAGCTCGGGGCGCCTGGTGAGGGCCTCGACGAGCAGGGCGGCACGGCCCGCGTTGACGGCGGCGTCGACGTGCGGCACGGTGCGCGGGAGCAGCCCGCGCGCGGTCTCGGTCAGGACCGGCTTCCCGGGCACGAAAACCACCGGAACGATGGAATCTGCGGGGTCCAGGCGGATCGCCCGGGCGGCACCGCGGTCCATCCAGGAAAGCGTGAAACCGCCGAGAAGACAGGCCGCGACATTGTCCGGGTGGCCCTCGATCTCGGTGGCGAGTTCCAGGAGCGCGGCGTCGTCGAGCCGACTGTCGCCGCCTATTGTCACGGCGCGGGCGGCGACTATGCCGGCGCAGATGGCCGCAGAGGAAGAGCCGAGGCCGCGCCCGTGCGGAATGCGATTGGCGCAGACGATTTCCAGACCGCGCGGCTGCCCGCCCAAAGACGCGAAGGCGGCGCGCAGGGACCGTACAAGGAGATGGGTCTCGTCACGCGGCAGCGTCTCGCTGCCCTCACCCGCGATGTCGATGTGCAGCCCGGAGTCGGCCACCCGGACGACCACGTCGTCGTACAGCCCCAGCGCGAGGCCGAGGGCGTCGAAGCCCGGGCCGAGGTTGGCGCTGGTGGCGGGGACGCGCACCCGGACGGCGGCGGCGCGGAACGCTGGACCGGCCATCGCTCGCTGACTCTCCTTGAGCTGTGTGATGGTCGAATGACACTCGATGCGTACGGAAGACCCGAAGGCCGCAGGGACGGCGCGGCACCGCGGCATATGCGGCGGGCGGGTTCAGTACAGCCTATCGAAGGAAGGTTCTGTGGCGACATGGGGCGCACAGGAGGCGCACGATGCGTGTCGCAAGCCCGCTGTGCACCCGTCGCCGGACGCCTTACGGGAGTTGTCCCCCGTAAGCGCCCCGGTTACGCCAGTCCGAGCCGTTCGGCCGCCGTCGCCGCGTCCACCGGGACCGTGACCGGCTGCGGGGCGCCCGCGACGGCCCAGTCGGGATCCTTGAGCCCGTTGCCGGTGACGGTGCACACGATCCGCTGCCCCGGGTCGACCCTGCCCTGCTCGGCGGCCTTCAGCAGGCCGGCGACGGACGCGGCGGAGGCGGGCTCGACGAAGACGCCCTCCTGCGCGGCCAACAGCCGGTAGGCGCGCAGGATCTCACGGTCCGTCACCTCATCGATGAAACCGCCCGATTCGTCCCTGGCCTCCAGCGCGAACTTCCAGGACGCGGGGTTGCCGATGCGGATCGCGGTGGCGATGGTCGACGGGTCCTTGACGACCTCGCCGCGCACGATCGGGGCCGAACCGGACGCCTGGAAGCCCCACATGCGCGGGGTGCGCTGTGCGATGCCGTCGGCGGCGTACTCCTTGTAGCCCCTCCAGTAGGCGGTGATGTTGCCCGCGTTGCCGACCGGCAGGACATGGATGTCGGGTGCATCGCCGAGCATGTCCACGATCTCGAAGGCCGCCGTCTTCTGGCCCTCGATCCGCACCGGATTGACCGAATTGACCAGCGCCACCGGGTAGTTGTCGGACAGCGCCCGGGCGAGCGCGAGGCAGTCGTCGAAGTTGCCGTCGACCTGGAGGATCTTCGCGCCGTGCACGAGGGCCTGGCCCATCTTGCCGAGCGCGATCTTGCCCTGTGGCACGAGCACAGCCGACACCATGCCGGCGCGTACGGCGTAGGCGGCGGCGGACGCGGACGTGTTGCCGGTGGAGGCGCAGATGACGGCCTTGGCGCCCTCCTCCTTGGCCTTGGAGATGGCCATGGTCATGCCGCGGTCCTTGAAGGATCCGGTGGGGTTGGCCCCCTCCACCTTGAGGTGGACGTCGCAGCCCGTGCGCTCGGAGAGCACCTGCGCGGGCACGAGCGGCGTACCACCCTCACGGAGCGTCACGACCGGCGTGCTGTCGGACACCGGAAGCCGGTCCCGGTACTCCTCGATGATTCCGCGCCACTGGTGGGTCATTGCTGGTTACTCTCCTTCAACCCGCATGATGCTGGCGACACCCCGCACGGTGTCGAGCTTGCGCAGCGCCCCGACGGTCCCGCGAAGGGAGGCGTCGGACGCACGGTGGGTGACGACGACGAGGGAGGCCTCGCCCCCCTTGCCCGTCTGGCGAACCGTATCGATCGAGACGTCGTGCTCGGCGAAGACGGTGGCGACCTGGGCGAGAACGCCCGGTTTGTCGGCGACGTCGAGACTGATGTGGTACCGCGTGACGACGTCGCCCATGGGCGAGACGGGCAGGGCGGCGTACGCGGACTCGCCGGGTCCGGTCGTGCCGCTGAGCCGGTTGCGGCACACGGCCACGAGATCCCCGAGGACGGCGGACGCGGTCGGTGAACCACCGGCGCCGGGCCCGTAGAACATGAGCTGACCCGCGGCGTCCGACTCCACGAAGACCGCGTTGTACGCGCCGCGCACGGAGGCAAGCGGGTGGGTCAGCGGAATCATGGCGGGGTGCACGCGCGCGGTGACCGAGCCCCCGTCGGGGGCGCGCTCGCAGATGGCGAGCAGCTTGATCGTGCAGCCCATCTGCTTGGCGGAGGCGAAGTCGGCGGCGGTGACCTCGGTCATGCCCTCGCGGTAGACGTCGTCGAGGCGCACGCGCGTGTGGAAGGCGATACCGGCGAGGATGGCGGCCTTGGCGGCGGCGTCGAACCCCTCGACGTCGGCGGTGGGGTCGGCCTCCGCGTACCCCAGGGCGGTGGCCTCGTCGAGGGCTTCCTGGTACCCGGCGCCCGTCGAGTCCATCTTGTCGAGGATGAAGTTGGTCGTCCCGTTGACGATCCCGAGGACCCGGTTGACCTTGTCGCCGGCGAGGGACTCGCGCAGCGGCCGGATCAGCGGGATGGCACCGGCGACGGCGGCCTCGTAGTACAGGTCCTTGTCGGCCTGCTCGGCGGCGGCGTGGAGGGCGGCCCCGTCCTGGGCGAGGAGGGCCTTGTTGGCGGAGACCACCGAGGCGCCGTTCTCGAAGGCGGTGGTGATGAGGGTCCGTGCGGGCTCGATACCCCCGATGACCTCCACCACCACGTCGATGTCGCCCCGTTTGACGAGGGCGGTGGCGTCGGTGGTGACGAGGGCGGGGTCGATGCCCTCGCGCACCTTGGAGGGCCTCCTGACAGCGACCCCGGCAAGCTCCACGGGGGCCCCGATCCGGGCCGCGAGGTCGTCGGCGTGCGTCGTCATGATGCGCGCCACCTCTGAGCCGACAACCCCACAGCCCAGCAGCGCCACCTTCAGCGGACGCGTACGCATCATCCGACCTCGTTTCCTCATGCGGTCTACGCTTTGACCAGTGTTTTGACCAGTCTCACTCACCGGACGGGAGTTTCTGCCCTTGGTCCGGATCGTGAGACATTTATTTCGTTTTTTCGGCGGCGGACGACAGGAGATATTCCGCCGCACTTCGATGCCCGGTAAGAGCCCGTCCGGGCCCTCGCCGGGCTGCTGCACGACCGCACCCCTTGTCGCGAGCGGTCACCCGTCGCCGGACAATCACCCGACGTCGAGACGCAGGAGATCCTCCTCGGTCTCGCGGCGAACGATCACCCGGGCCTCGCCGTCGCTCACGGCCACGACGGGTGGACGGAGCGCGTGGTTGTAGTTGCTGGCCATGGACCGGCAGTACGCGCCGGTGGCGGGCACGGCGAGCAGGTCACCGGGTGCCAGGTCGGAGGGCAGGAAGGCGTCCCGCACCACGATGTCGCCGCTCTCGCAGTGCTTGCCGACGATACGGACCAGCATGGGCTCGGCGTCGGAGGTGCGGGAGGCGAGCGCGACGCTGTACTCGGCGTCGTACAGCGCGGTGCGGATGTTGTCCGACATACCGCCGTCGACGGAGACGTACGTGCGCAGCCGTTCGAGGGGCTTGATGGTGCCGACCTCGTACAGCGTGAACGCGGTCGGGCCGACGATGGCGCGCCCGGGTTCGACGGAGATGCGGGGGGTGCGCAGGCGGGCGGCCTCGCACTCGCGGGAGACGATCTCGGTCAGGGCCTTGGCGATCTCGTGGGGTTCTCGAGGGTCGTCGTCGCCGGTGTAGGCGATGCCGAGGCCGCCGCCGAGGTCGATCTCGGGAAGCTCGACGCCGTGCTCGTCACGAATGTCCTTGAGCAGCCCCACCACGCGGTGGGCGGCGACCTCGAAGCCCGACGTGTCGAAGATCTGCGACCCGATGTGGCTGTGGATGCCGATGAGTTCGAGCCCGTCGAGCCGGAGGACACGGCGTACGGCCTCGGCGGCCTGCCCGTCGGCGAGCGGAATCCCGAACTTCTGGTCCTCGTGCGCGGTGGCGATGAATTCGTGGGTGTGTGCCTCGACGCCGACGGTGACCCGGATCTGAACCCGCTGACGCGTGCCGAGGGACGAGGCGATGTGCGCGACCCGCACGATCTCCTGGAAGGAGTCGAGCACGATCCGCCCGACACCGCTCTCGATCGCCCGGGTGATCTCTTCGGTGGACTTGTTGTTGCCGTGGAAGGCGATGCGGTCGGCCGGCATGCCGGCGAGGAGGGCGGTGGTGAGCTCGCCGCCGGAGCAGACGTCGAGGTTGAGCCCTTCCTCGTGGAGCCAGCGCACGACGGCTCGGGAGAGGAAGGCCTTGCCGGCGTAGAACACGTCGGCGTCCGGCCCGAAGGCGGTGCGCCAGGCCCGCGCCCGGGCCCGGAAGTCGGCCTCGTCGATGAAGTAGGCGGGGGTGCCGAACCGCTCGGCGAGCGTCCTGACGTCGACTCCGCCGACGGTCACGATGCCGTCGGCATTGCGGCATACGGTCTGGGCCCACACCTTGGCGTCGAGGGCGTTGAGGTCGGTCGGCGGGGCGGAGTAGTGGCCCTCGGGCAGGACGTCGGCGTAGCGGGGCCCGGCGGGGTGTGCGGAACGGCTCATGTCGGTCTGGGCTTTCTCGCGAGTCTCAGAGGTATTCGGGGGCGCTGATGCCGAGCAGGGACAGGCCGCCGGCCAGCACCGTCCCGGCGGCTTCGGCGAGGGCGAGCCGGGACCGGTGGGTGGCCGAGGGTTTCTCGTCGCCGAGCGGGAGCACGCTGTGCTGGAAGGCGAGCAGGGCATCGGCGACGGCGATGAGATGCCGGGCGAGCCGGTCGGGCGCGCGGTGGGCTGCCGCCTGGGTGAGGGCGTTGGGGTACTCGGCGAGGGAACGGACGAGGGGGGCGGCTTCGGGTACGTCCGGTACCTCACCGGGGACGCCGTCGAAGCCCAGCCGAGCGGCGTTGCGGCCGAGCGCACGGGCACGGGCGTGGGCGTAACGGACTCGGAAGAGAGGGTTGCTCTCGCGTTGCAGCAGGTGGTCGGCGGTGATCCGGGGCCGGTCGTGGGCGGCGGGGTGCAGCAGGGCCCAGCGGGCGGCGTCCGGGCCGAGGGGGGCGGGGTCCTCGGGCGCCGGGACCGGCCGCAGATCGCACGGCTCGCCGGGCCGCGCGTGGCCGACCTCGGCACGACCGCCCTGGGTGGCGATGATCCGGACGAGGGTGTCGGCGATGACTTCGGCGCGGATGTCGTAGGGGACGCGGAGGGGGACGACGTGGTTGAAGAGGGTGAGGGTGTGGCCGTAGGGGCTGCTGTGGCCACTGTCGCCGCTACCGATGACGGCTTCGCCGGCTTCGTTGTCGGCCTCCGCGTCGTTGTCGGCCTCCGCGTCGTTGTCGGCCTCCGCGTCGTTGTCGGCCTCCGCGTCGGCTTCGTTGTCGGCCGCGTCGCCGCGGTGGAGGATCTCGCGGACAAGGGCGGCGGTGGCATTGGCCGGTTCGAGGTGGATGTTGAGGAAGCCGGGGCCGGTGATCTCGACGTCGGCAACGCCCGCCGTGTCGCTGATGTGGGGTCGCAGGATCTCGGCGACCTGGAGGGCCGACCGCCCGGCGGGCCGGGCGAGCTGGAGGGCGATGTTGGTGGCGTAGTCGCCACAACCACCGGGCCCGGGCGGAGCAACCACGGTACGTGCGGGCACCGACACGCTCAGCTCCCCGCCATCCACAGCACGACGCACCGCGCACAGCACGGTACGGGAGAGCTCGACGGGGGTCACGGGACAAGGGTATGGGAGGAGGGTGGTGGGCATGCGAGTGGATTAAGGCGGGGCTGGGTGTGAACGGGGGTGTGAACGAGGCGAGGTGAGCCATGGCGACCGGCACCCGACGAGCCGCGCGCCCCGCACGCCCTGCGCGGGGCGTGACCGATGCGCGACCGGTCACGGTCAGTCACGGTCGATCATGGCCGTTCAGCCGCCCGCCCACCCCGCATGTCCGGCGCGTCCCGCACGACCGACGTGCCCACGGCTCTCCATCAACTCCTTCACGACCCGCACGAGTTCGGACGGATCGAAGGGCTTGGCGAGAAAGGCGTCGACGCCGACATCAAGGCCGCTCGCGACCTCGTACTGCGTACAGGCGCTGATGATGGCGAGGGGCAGATCGCGTGTGCGGGGGTCGGAGCGGAGCCGCGCGGCGGTCCGCAACCCATCGAGGCGGGGCATGACCACATCGAGGGTGACCACATCGGGCCGCACCTGATGCACGACGTCCAGACACTCGGCACCATCGGCCGCGGTCACGACCTCAAGACCCTCCAACTCGAGGTTGACCCTGATCAGCTGCCGGATGACCTTGTTGTCGTCCACAACAAGCACCCGGCCGGACGCGCCTGGCACAACTCGAGAGTAGGTGGGCGCAAGGGGCCGCGTCCGGGTTTTCCCCACTTCCACCCCGCCCGAGGACCACCCGCTACGGGACCACCCGGTAAACCATTCATGACGACCCCGAAAGAGCTGGTAGGGTTCTACCCGTCGCCGCAGAGAGCAGCCGACACGCCCCCGTAGCTCAGGGGATAGAGCAACGGCCTCCGGAGCCGTGTGCGCAGGTTCGAATCCTGCCGGGGGCACTCGCCCAGGACCAGCGAAAATCATGCGCTGACCAGGGCGGATGCCGACATGAGAGAGCGGGAGTCAGTCTCACTGACTCCCGCTCTTTGTCATTGTCTCTCAGTGATCGCGACACACCTCCGACACACTCGTCCGGCCATGCTGCCCTTCTTCGCCAACGCCTTCGCGATCACCGCCTTGGCCGCTTCCTCGTGGCCGTCGATGCAGCCACGCCCGGGTCGACCGACTCGACGAGGCCGAAGCCCCAAGCGAGGAGTCGGCCACACGACGTTCCGCCGCATCACCGAGGCTCTGAACCTCAGCGGATTGCAACGCGACGAGCTTCGCCGGCTCCTCATCGACAGGCGACCGAAGTAGTACGCGGCGCCCCTGTGGCACATCCCTGCTGAAGCCTGAGTAACAACTTTCTCTACTGGTTCAAGAGCTCGCTTCGCTCGCCGTCGCTCCCGGCCTCCTGAACTGCAAGCAGTCCGATCGGAGATCGGAGGTGCCGCGCACAGCGCGGCGTCGCCGCCGCCGCGCCGCACCTCCTTGCCTTCGTCACCGGGGCCGCGCGCCGTCGCCCGCCCGCGCCCACAAGGGGGCGAAGACCAGGCCGGGACTGGGCTGAGACGGCACAGCCGAGGTCAGAACAGTGCCTCCGGTGGGGGATCGGCCGGCACCGGGATGGAGGGGGCGCCGTCCCCGACTGCGAGTTCGTTGTGGTGCGCGTGGGGTGCTCCCATCCCGTCCAGCGCCGACCCAGGCAGAGCCGAGCAGACGCGGCCCCTGGCGTCCAGGTCGTTCGTACATTGGCGCGCTCCACCTGGACGCCAGGAACCACGCCCGCTCCACGGCGTGTGGGTCGACGGCGGACGGGATGGGAGCTGGGGAGGGTGATGGATTGAGGTGGGGTCGCTGACACGCGCTATTCACGGGCGGGCGAAAGGCTTCCGGCAAGGCGCTGTGCCAAGGGTTGGATACAGTCCAGACTGGACCCATGGCCAAGGGCGAGCATCGTGCAACCTTCAAAGAGATCATGGATTCTCTGGACCCCAGGAGCACCCATGAGGTCTGGCTCTCCGTCGTGAACACTGGCGTGATCGACGGTTGGGCCGGAGGTACCTGGCACCTGACCGGAAAAGAACTGGACGTACGAGTCGCCCGACGACTCGCGATCAGCGCCGACTTCATGGTGTTGGGACGCGGGGGCAGCACTCAACTGGAGGATGTGCCCACCGAGCAGCGCGCCGCAGTCTGGGAGAAGGCCAGCCGACGTTACGAGGGTCCCGGCGGCAAGGTCGAAGGTCCCGAATGGCCGGAGGAACCGCTCTACTGCGCCTTCAAGTTCGTCTCGGAGGATGGACGAAACCTGCTGCTGATTGACGAGTCGTGCTGAAGTGACGCAGCGCCGAGGGAAACCCCGGCCACATACCCGTTGCGTGCCCGAATCAAGGGGAGCGGCGGCGAACGACGGAGAGTCACAGCAAGGGCCGACCATCGCCGCAAGTCAGCGAAGTGCCAGATCAGTCTTGACCAGCAACCGGACTCTTCCAAACAGGCGCTCCACCGACCTGCATCGGCGTGTGAGCGCTGGGCCGCAGGATCCGCAAGAAGCGCTAGCTTCTGCTGACATCCACGGGTGACATCAACAGCACCGGACGCGGGCACCCATACGCGGCCCGGCACGTTCGACCCGACCGGGTACTGACGCCACCGGGCAGGGCTCGGATCGAACTCCTAAAGCGGGTGTCCCAGGTTCGAATCCTGCCGGGGGCACCATCACAACGGCAACATTCGACGGCAGCCGCCTCCGGTGCCGACAGGCCGAGTCATCGAGTGGGCTTCATGACGAGCCCGAGTGCGACCAGTCCAAGGCCGACCGCGAGCAACGACGGGGAGCGTGAGTTCCAGCTCACCAGCATGAGCAGGGCTCCGGCTCCCCACAGTCTGGGGTGCCGCACCAGCCGGGGAAGCCACTGACCCGGCATACGGCCGAGAAACAGCGCATGCACTCCCAGGACGGCCCAGCCAATGGCCACGGTGACCAGCACCAGGCCCAGAACACCGAATATGAACATCCCCATCCCGTCTCCCGGGCCAATCACAGCTCCGCCAGCAGTCTCTCAGGCAGTCGACAGACGGTGTGGGAGAGTCGGTCCCTGCGGGCGGATCGTCTCCCGCAGGGAAGACGTGCGGGCCGACAGCTGCACATCACCTTGAAGCTTCCCCTTGATCGTGGACACCTGGAGACTGGGACCTGAGGTTCCAGAGGAAGTAGCACCAGGTGGGAAACAAGTACACGAAGCGGTACACCGAGGAGTTCAAGCGGGACGCGATCGCGCTCGTCGACTCCTCGGGCAAGACGGTCACCGCCGTGGCCCGGGAACTCGGCATCAGCTCCGAGTCCCTGCGCGGCTGGTATCGCAAGGCCAAGACGGACCAGGGCGAGGGCGAGTCCGGCGAGTTGACCATCGCGAGGCATCGAGACCATCTTCTTGTCAGCGGGCGACGATGACGTCGCCCGGATCTATGCCCGGCTCGGCTTCCGAGCCATGGCCACGGCGCTGATCGCCGAGCCCGCCGAGTAGCCCCTGGCCGGCAGGCCGCCACCCGTGACGCTTCGACGGCCGTACGGGTTGGGCGGATTATGACGTCAGCTTGGGCCCGTGCGGCCTTGTCTCATCCTGCCTTCTGCGGCCTGTCTCGTGCACATCTCGGCGGACTGATCGAGGAGTTGGCCACTCCCTGGACCGCTCGGTGCGAGTCCGCGCTGCGCGAGTGGCGAGGAGGCGAACGCAAGCGGGCAGCCGGAGCCGGGCCGCACCGCCATCTGGTCTTCACCGACCGCGTGCTGGTCACTTTGGCCATCCTGCGCTTGCAATTGCCGCATGCGGTGCTTGCCGAACTGTACGGAGTGAGCCGACCCACGCAGGCGACCTGCCAGCCCGCACGCCTCAACCTCAATCGCGAACCAAGTCGTAAGCGCCACCAGCCGGTGTGGAAGTCGGCCGCGGACGAAATCGAGGAGACGAATCCCCAAACCAGCGGCGAGAGCGCAGCGACCGGGATAGAAGGCAGTGGCGCGCTCCACCTGGACGCCAGGAACCACGCCCGCTCCACGGTGTGTGGGTCGACGGCGGACGGGATGGGAGCAGGGGTGAGTAGTGGGTTGAGGCGTGGAGCGATCTGTCACCGTCGGGGAATGTTGCACTTGGCCAGGTCACGACTGCGACCATTGAGGAGTGACTTCAACTCCCCTATGGGTACCGCTAGTAGTCGCTGGTGTCGGCGTCGTAGCGACGCTGGTCGCAGGGACTGTTGGCGCTTTGATCACGCAGCGCTGGTCAGACCGTCGTGAAACAGTCGCCTGGGAGCGTGAGCGACAGCGCGAGCGCGAAAGCTGGGCTCGCGAAGACGAGGCCCGCACCTTCGAGCACCGCAGACAGGCGTACGTGGAGTTCTATGAAGCGGTAAAAGCTCTGGCCAGGACCGCTTACGACCATTGCTACGGCTTCACAGAAGAGCCTGAGCTGGAAGAGGGCTGGCAGTCTGATGCTTTCGCCAAGCTCGCGCAGTTGCAGTTCTACGCCGATCGGGCCGTGGCCGCTGCTGCTTCCGCTGCCTACGGTGCCGCCTGGTCGTGGGGTCAGTACGGGGTACATGATGCTCCCGACGACCCTAGCTTCTACGAGCGGCAGCAGAAGTTCGACGAGGCTGAGCTTGAGATGCTCCTCCTGATGCGAGAGAGCCTGTCGATTCCGGAAGCTGACCTGACACTTCCACCTCCCGGCTACAGCCACCAGGGGGACCAAGGCGGAGACGAAGGGCCAGGCGACGAGAGCTACGGATCAGAAGGTGCCCGTGCCCCTGCCGTGCCCGTTCGACCGGTAACTGACAGGGAACCACGGTGATTGACGGACAGCGCACATGAGAGCGGCCCCCGACCGATCTACCTGGTCAGGGGCCGTTCACCTGCGGTGGGTGTGGGATTTGAACCCACGGTGACTCGCGCCACGACGGTTTTCAAGATCGACACAGTTTTGACCTGGCCAATTGCCTCCCCGTTGGCATCATTCTGGCCATACCCTTAGCTGTCATGGACCAGGGACTTGCGGCTCTACTGGGAGCATCTGTGGGCGCAGTCGCAACCACTGCCGGTGCCGGATTGGCTTTTGGGGCAGCAGTCAGGCAGACGAGGATCCAGGCACGAGCTGAGCACGCGCAATGGCGGCGGCAGGTACGTCGAGACGCGCCTGGTCGGTCGGCGCACCCGCCGTCATGGCCGGCGGTCGTCGGCTCAGGTTCATGCGGACCGTTCGATGGTGGCCGCCGTCGACCAACAACCGGATCCGCGATTCAGCCCCGGCGACCCACCGCGTGAGCGGCAATCCCAAACGAGCCACCAAGCGGTTGAAACCCGGATAGAGTCCCCTGCACTTGTCCGACTTCAAAGGGGGGGTCCCTTTGCGCGCTCGTCTTGCCGCCTCAGCCATAGCTGTCGCCGTTGCCGGCGTCTTCTTCAGCGCACCGACCGCATCCGCGGCAACGTTGCCGTCCACCAACACCGCCCACCACTGCGTCCGCCACACCACGGGCGTATGCGGCTGGACACACCACCAAAAGCCCAAGGACAAGTACGAGACCGCGAAGTGCGTGGATGCCACGCTGTCCTACTCGCGGCACTCTCAGGGCACTTGCTCCCACCACCATGGCGTCCGCTACTGGTTCAAGTAGGCCGCCGAGCAAGTGCAGCAAGAGGCGGGGCATGAAGTGTGGGTGAGTGTCTAAATGCGTGACAACGCCGACAGACAGCGGCGGACGAGCGCGGACGCCTGCGGACAATCGCAGCAGGTGAGAGGTACACCGGCCCAAGGTCCGGCACCCGCCCGAGTTGCTTCGGGACGAAGAGGTCGTGGGTTCAAATCCCGCCACCCCGAACCTGGTTAGTGGCCCATTCGCATGATTGCGAATGGGCCCTCTTCTTGCCGTCCTTCTGCTTGCTCCCGCCCAGAGCCTTCCGGGCTTCCGCAGCGCTCGCCGACTGCAGGCGCGTGGAGGGCGAGGGTTGTGCGCCCATCCCGTCCACCATCAGCCCAACAGAGCCGAGCAGACGTGGATAAGTTAGCCGCAAAACTCCTTCAGTCGCCCCCATAGCCCAGCCGCGTCCTCGACGTCCTGCTCACCGGCGAGGAGGTATTTCCACGTGACCCCTTGGACCTGCGGGGAGGAGTTGGCTGTATTGGCCCACTTCTTCGCTGCGCGCCGTTTGGCCTGGACTTCCGCAGTGGGCATGTCCTTGTCGCTCTTCGTCTCCACGAGCCAGCCGAAGCGTTTCCCGTCGATCTCCTCGATGACGACGAAGTCCGGGTTGTAGTTCCGGCCGTCCGTGGTCCACTGGATCGGCACGTCGTTGTTGTGCAGGCGCGCCCAGACGACGACGGAGCTGCTGCTGTCGATCAGACCCGCCGCCTGGAACTCGGGAGTGCTGTCGAACCAGGCGTGGCTGTACAGGTTCTTCTGCCATCCGTTGAACGCCAGGGCCTTGTCGAAGGTGCCGTCTGCGTGTCCGGCTTCCTGTTTCCGCTGCGCTTTGCGGGTTTTGTCGATCGCCAGCCATTCGACATCGTCGGTGTACGTGATCTGGGTGGGGTTGAAGTCCCGGAGTGTCTTGCTGATCTGCCTGGCGAGTCGCTGCCCGCATACCTCGACGAAGGCCGACAGCAATTCCTGGGCCTCGTCGCCCATGGCCTCGATGACGCAGTCGACGATCCTCTCTGCGGCCCCGAGTTCGTTCTTACGGTTCGGTACATCCTTGGCCGACATGACGCGGCGTATGAGTGCCTTGCGGGTCTCCGAGAGCGGGATGTCCAGGGGCAGAGCGGCCTTTATCGAGTCTCGGGCTGTCTCCGCGCGGACCTGGGCCTTTTGCCAGTTGTGGCTCGCGGACAACTTGGTGCGGCGCAGATCATCGGAGTGCTCGGTGGCCAGAGCCCGCCCGAGGCGCTGGAACGGCCCGTAGTCCTCCGGGTCGATGTCGTTCAGGCTGACCGTTGTCGGCTGGGATACGGACATGAGACGGGGGATCACGATCGGCTCCCGGTCCGGCAGCGGCGGGTACTCAATGATCGTGTCGGACTGGGCGTCCTTCCTCGCCTGGCGTGCCCGGCTCTCCTGGTCCACGATCTTGACGTTGGGAGTTGCGGCTGCCGATCCCGGGGCTGACTTGAGATCGCCCAGCTCTGGCGACAACAAGAACCCTTCGCTGATTGCAGGTTCTCCGGTCTGGGCGGGTTCGGAAGGCCGAGGAGCCGGGATGACCGGGCCGGGCGCGGGGATTGCCGTCTGGCGGACCTCCAAGCTGCCGTCGGCCGCTCTCCGTAACTGCGCGTAGGTACCGTAGTCGATGAACGCCTCGTTGAGGACGCTGCGCTTCTTCAGCAGGTCACCGTACTTCTCGTGGGCCAGGACCTCTAGGGTGTCGAGGAACTCCACCTGTGTATAGCGCCCGAAGGGAAGCCGCATGCCGCGGCCGAGGGTCTGCTCGGTCAGCACCGTGGAAACGGAGGCGCGCATGGATGCGATGACGTAGACGTTCTTGACGTCCCATCCTTCCTTGAGCATCCCTATGCTGATGATGATCCGCACGGGCGAGTCGGGTTCCTCCACCGCCTGCAGGTCAGCGAGGGCCTTCTCCTTCTCGTCGCCTCTCAGCTTCGAGTGCACGAGCAACGTCTTGCCGACCCAGGCGCCAGCGTCGAAGGAGCTGGAGTCAAGGACGTCTTGGTACTCCCTCGCCTCTTCAATTGATCCGGCGATGACCAGCATGACCGGGTTCACCGGCGGCAGGTCATGCTCGGTGCAGTACGCGTCGGCCGCTGCGCCCTTGTACCGCAGAAGGTTGACGCCATCGAGGAGCTTAGTTTCCGTGTCAGTGCGGTCGTCGCGGCGCGCGACCATCACCGGGGTCTTGACCAGTTCGTCCGCGATGGCTGCAGCAAGCGGATACCTGAACGCGATCAGGTCTTCATCGGCCCTGACCGGTGTGGCGGTCAGGCCGACCACGAGTTCCGGCTTGAGGTCGGTGAGGGTCCGGGAGAAAGCCGGCCCGCGGTAGCAATGGTGCTCATCGGCGAGGATCACCAAGTCGTTGAGACGGGCGAGGCGTTCGAAGAACGAGGCGCCCAGGTTCTCGGAGTGGACATGGGTGGCGCGACCCTCGCCCGTGGACGTGGTCAGCGCCTGAACGGTGAAGATGTACAGCTTGGTGACTCTCGCATCGTCCATGGCAACCCTGGTGGCCGGCTCGTTGAAATTGTCGGCCGTGACGACGTACGGGTCCGAGCGCATCACCGGCCGAAGTGATTTGGGGTTGCCGGGCGTGAAATTCTGAACCGACTTACCGCGGATGGTGCGGCCGGGTGCCAGTAGGAGGAAGTTCCGTGCCGGACTCTCGGCGCCTGCCAGGTACTCCATGAGCCCGGCCATCACATAAGTCTTCCCGACACCGGTCGCCGAGTCGACGATGCATTCGAAGGGGTCGGTGCTCTCCTGGACGTCGTAGTGATCGGAGGCGCGGAGGATCACCGACTCGATGGCCTTGCGGTTGGGTTCACGCAGGTCGAGACGGTGTGCTACCTCGCCGAGGAGATCGGCCTGAAATCGCAGTTCCCCCATCAGACCCTCTCCCTCTCGGCTGCTGCGGCGGCGGAGTCACTCGTCTCCGTGGTGGTACGGGGAAACGGTACGGTCCGGCCGGCCCCGAACGGAGCCTTCGAGGCGGACCTGCGGCGGTAGTTGTCCAGGACCTTGTCCGGGATCAGTTCGAGCTTGGAGCCGGGTCGGTCAACCCTCAGTGTCTCGGTTGCCTCGCTGTCGATCTGGGTGGCCCAGATCTCGACGACCTCCCCCTCGGGCAGCCGGTCGAGGACGGACGCGATGGTTCCTTTCCCGACCATCCCGTCGATCACGAGATAGCGGGTGCGGCCCTGGCGACCGGCGAAGATGTCGTCAGGCTCATAGGGCACAGACAGTTGAGCGCACATCGCCTCGGCGATCGCCCCCTGGGTTGCCCAGTCGGCGAGCACGACGATGCCGGCGACCTCCTCGAACATGGAGTCCCCGACGCGCAGGTGCGTGAAGCCGCCGCCCCCATGCCAGTTCAGGGTCGTGACGTTCTTGGTCTTGGTAGCGGCCTTCAACGCCTTGATTGTCTTCTCGTCGAGCTCAACCGGACTTGCCTTTGCCACCTTGCTGAGCAGTCGGTTGAACTCCTGCGCTTCCTCAGGAGACATCCTTTCGGGTAGCTCCACGTCGTCTTCGTCGTCACCGGCGACCGCGGCTATTCGCTCGGTGATACTGGTGACGCCTCCGGGATCCTCTCCATTGACGACCTTCGTCAGGCGAGGAAGCAGGAATCGGCTCACGTTGGAGGCGAGCAGCTCGCAGGTCACCCATCGGCGCGCCATCTTGTGGGCGACCGCCGCTGTCGTGCCGGATCCACCGAAGCAGTCCAGGACAATGTCGCCTGGGAGCGACCCGATATGAACAATGCGGGCGATCAGCTGCTCCGGCTTAGGGGTGGCAAAGGGGTGCTCGTCCGGGAAGAGGGCACTGATCTCCTTCTTCCCGCGTAGATTGCCGCCGACTTCACTGCCCAGCCAAAGAGTCTCCGGGACGCGGCCATTGTCCTCCAGGTGCCTCTTACGCTGGAGTCGCTCCCGAAGACCAAGCATGACAAGGTCTGGCCAGAGGCCTGCGTCATACCGCGCTCGTGCCTTCGCTGCAGCCTCCTCGAGCGGAACCGAAAGCGTGATCGCGGGCACTGCGGGCTTCACTTTGTCCGGCGTGGTCCCGCAGATCCTGGCCCGCTCTGTCTCGTCATGAATGTCGCGAAGTTCATATGGGGCATACTCGGACATTTGCTCTAGCATCCACGCCTGCGCCTTGCGCCAGCAGCAGCCCGGCCGCGGATACATCAATTTCCCCGTGACCGGGTGCTCGATCGCGTAGACCATCGGCTGGTTCGTCGATGCCTTGCCCGCGGTTGCGTCACCGTCACGCCAGGGGATCGGGTCACCGTCCCTCGACTTGTAACGGGAGGTGTTCGAGACGGCGAGCCTCGGCATCCGGTTAGGTCTCCACAGCCCGCTCTTGCGGTAAACGAGGATTGTGTCTTGGGACGTCGAGAGCAACTTGGCGTCGCCTCGAGGTGAGGCCACCTTCTGCCAGGCGATTTCGGCAACGAAGTTGTCCTCTCCCAGCTCCTCGTCCAGGACCACGCGACACCGGTGGGACTCCGTGTGGTCCAGATGAACCCACACGGAGCCGTCCTCGGCCAGCAGCGGCTTGATCTGGCGGATGCGATCCCTGAGAAGAGTGAGCCAAATTGAGTGCGCGATGCTGTCCTCGTACTGCGTGAACGCCTGACCGGTGTTGAACGGGGGATCGATATAGACCAGCTTCACCTTGCCGAGGTAACGGTCGGCGTATGCCGGGATCTTTGCCAGAGCATCCAGAACGTGCATGGCGTCGCCGGTGACGAGGACATTGTCCTCGGTCGGCTTCGGCAGCTCCGTCGACCGCTCCTGCGGCGTGGCAGCCGCGAACCGCTCGACCTCGTGAAGTAACCGGACCTCGGAGACTCGGTGGTCCGACGCGTCGACGAAGGTGTAGTCGTACCGACCGTCCCCTGTAGATAGGAGGGTCTTGTCCTTGTCGGTCCAGGTCAGCTCCAGTCGCCCGCGGTGACGAGGCGTTAACTTTGTTGCCATGCACGCTCCTTGAGCCTCGAGTCGTGATCTCATCTTGGCGCAAAGATCGTACTGGGCATACAAAACGGTTGCCCTTCATCGGGACGCTGCTGAGGCTCATCGGCGTCCGTCGAGACGGTTGCCGGCGAGCGGGCTGCGGCCGGTGGCGAGCTGGTCGGGGTCGGCGAGTTCGGTGAGGGCGTGCACGGCGGCGTCCATGCGGTCGGGGCTGTCCATGCCGGTGACCCAGGCGACCATCTGGTCTTCGAGTTGGAGGAACCGCCAAACGCCGCCACCAAGGTGCGGGTTATTGCAGTAGTGGTGGTCCTGGTTGCGGGTCCTGATGCCACCAGGCAATCTGGGACAGCAGTCGCCCTAAGCCGTCTTGCGTGCCGTGGACCATCTGCGGACGGGGAATCACCCGAAGGGCCATGAGGGCCCCGCGACCTGCGGGAATCCTGAACAGTGCAGGGCCCTCCGGAGCTGTGTGCGCCGCTTCGAAGGCTGCGCGTGCGCAACTCCATCCGAGACCCCGGGCTTGGCTAGAGGTCGAACGGGTCGGGCCGGACCACGGTCGACGACTGAGTACAGCTGTCGAACCCGCAGGCACGTAGGGCGTGACCTGACCTGATTGGGGCTCAGGTTGTTCTGCATCTCCGGCACTCGCCGCCATGCCGTCTAGTAATTTTGAGCGTGCCAAGAGATAGCCAGCTCAGGCGCCACCGGGGATGGCCGACTGCCGTAAGGAGCCGATGTGGCCGACGAAGCGTTCGGCATCGACAAGCGCCCGCTGCGCGACCTACTGCAGCAGGTTGAGGTCGGCAAGGCCCAACTGCCCGAGTTCCAGAGAGGCTGGGTGTGGCCCTACCCGAACATTGCCAGCCTTCTAGCATCGATCTCGCTGAGCTATCCCGTCGGCACCGTCATGTTGCTCAGGGCCGGTGGAGACGTTCGGTTCAAGTATCGGCCGATCGAAGGGGCCACCCCGGCTGGCGAGCCTGAGCCTGACACGCTTGTGCTCGACGGACAGCAGCGGCTGACGTCGCTGTTCCAGGCTCTGAAGTTGAAGGGCCCGGTGGTCACACAGGACTTGCGCAAGCAGCAGGTGTCTGGCTGGTTCTACGTCGACATGGTCCAGGCAATCGACGAGAACGGCGACCGCGAGGACGCCATCCGTTTTGTGCCCGAATCACGCAAGGTGCTCAACTTCCGGGGCCAAGTCGTCGAGGACTACTCGACCCCCGAGCGCGAGTACGAAGCACATCTCTTCCCGCTCCAGGCGGTCTTTGACGGCGGCGACTGGGGTTACGAGTTCACCGACTACTGGGACGGCGACAAGGACAAGCGGAGGCTGTGGCGCGAATTCAACGAGGCATTCGTTCGACCCTTCGATCGCTACCACGTGCCGGTCATCGAACTTGGGCAGACGACTCCTCGCCAAGCTGTGTGCCAGGTGTTCGAGAAGGTCAACACTGGCGGTGTCACCCTGACCGTCTTCGAACTGCTGACCGCTACTTACGCGGCGGAAGAGTTCGATCTGCGCAACCACTGGGAGCAAGAGTGCCGCTCTGCCTGGAAGGCACCTGAGTATCGCATCCTTCGCGAGGTCTCCAACACCGACTTCCTCCAGGCAGTCACCCTGCTGGCCACGGCCGAGCGGCGCCGGCACGAGGCCGAACGGGGGATGGAGGAAGAGCGTCTGCCGCGCATTGGCTGCAAGCGCAAGGACATGCTCGCCCTCTCATTGGAGGACTACATACGGTTTGCGCCATCCGTCATCGCCGGATTCAAGGCGGCGGCGAAGTTCCTCCACCAGCAGTACCTCTTCGATACGAAGTTCCTGCCTTACGGAACCCAGTTGATACCGCTCGCCGCGATCCTGGCTCTGGCCGGGGACGCCGCACAGAGCGCCGGAGCCCAGCATAAGCTCGCCCGCTGGTACTGGTGCGGCGTGTTCGGGGAGCTCTACGGCGGCTCGACCGAGACCCGGTTCAGCCAAGACCTGCCGGACGTCGTCGACTGGATCCGCGGGAATACGGTCGAGCCCCGAACCGTCACCGCGGCCCAATTCGCCCCCGGCCGTCTGCTTACCCTCCGTACCCGCAACAGCGCTGCCTACAAGGGGATTTACGCTTTGCTTCTCAAGGCTGGAGCCGTGGACTGGCGCACCGGGGAGAAGGCTGAAGTCACCGGGTACTTTGACGAGTCAATCGACATCCACCACATCTTCCCTAAGGCCTGGTGCGACAAGGCGGGATACCACCCGACTGACTACAACTCGATTATCAACAAGACACCACTGACTGCCCGTACCAATCGCATCATCGGAGGTGCGGCCCCCTCCGACTACCTCGGTCGCCTAATCAAGGCCGCCGAGACCCCTCACGAAGGCGTGGCCGAGCGCATCAGCTCCCACCTAGCCCAACCGGAACTCATGGCTACCGACGACTTCGACGGGTTCTTCACCGCTCGCAAGACTGCGCTGCTCCGCAGCATCTCGGCCGCAATGGGCAAGGCAATCCTGGACGACGAATCGACTGCCAATGCCCCCGGGATCAACCTCGACGTGGCGGACGACACCGACGACCTGTGATCCCTACTTCCGTGGGTCCATGGCCGGATCAGCAAGCCGGTGAAGCGGATAGCGGATCCATGTCCGTCCTTGCAGTCGGATACGTGTCGAAGGCCGGAGGCAGCAAAAGTAGCGCAGCGCTACGTACCAGGTCAGACCAGGGATGACGCTGCAGGCGGCAGGCGCCTTCTAAGCGCCTGGTCGCTCGGTGCGTGCCACAACCGTGCGCATGGAGCGGCCAACCACGGTCACTAGCGGTCGGCGTCGGCCGAGATGCGCCGGTGAGCTGCGAGCCTCTTCTGAGCTGGCTTCCGGGACAGCACCTCAACCGCACCTCGCCATTCGCATGCTCGTTCATGGGGTGCGGTGGGCCCAACCAAGTTCGGGCCGCGCCGGCCACCCGATTCGGGCTACTCCCCGGCCCAGTCCGCCGCCGGGGCGCCCGCGGCAGCCGTTGGTCCGCCGTGGCGCTGGCCCGCGGACCCGATCTCCGAGTGAGCAGCGAGTGAGGGACGTGCACAGAAGGAGCGGTATGGACGTTCGCCCAGTTCAGAGGCTCATTTCCGTACTCCTGGCGCCTGCCCTCAGGAGCCGTGTGCGCAGGTTCGGATCCTCCCGGGCCCTGCATGAGGTGTCGTTTCTCTTACTCCTGGCCGTCGATTCGCTTCGCGTAGACCTTCAGGTTGCCGGAGTGGCATACACGGCGGCCAACTCACACCACACGACCTTTCCCCGGTTGCCGTCTCGCGTCAGCGGCTGCCAGCCCCACAGGTCGGCGCACGCCCGGACCAACCCCAGCCCCCGCCCTCCCTCCACGTCGGCGACCTGCTCAAGCGGCACGGGCGGCTCCGGCGGCTCAGGGTCGGCGTCCCAGGCCCCGAGCCGCAGCACACCTGCCGACCAGCGCACACGCAGTGCCGCCGGGCCCTTTGTGTGACGTACGGCGTTGGAGACCAGCTCCGTCGCAAGGAGTTCAGCAGTGTCAACCAGGCGGATCAGGCCGTGCATGGTGAGGATGAGGCGGAGGGTGCGGCGGCTGATGGTGACGGCGCGTAGGTCATTCGGGATGTAGAGGCAGTACTCCCAGGGCTCGGTCAGGTTTTCGGGCATGTGTCAGCTCCGTTTTGGGTGGGAGTGGGGTTGTGGGGCGAGCGGTGGCATTGCCGCAGCCGTCATGGCACGACGGATCGGTGCACTTCCGCAGCGTGTGCGTTACGTCACTGACGGTATGGCATAAAATTGTTCCACTTCAAGCCAGTCGCGTAACCTGGCCCCGAACGTGTCACCGCGCCAAGGCCGTTGGAGGCGAGGAGAGAGTCATGCCGCCCAGACTGCAACCGACCGCTCGCCAGGTACGCCTGGGCGCTGAATTGCGGAAACTACGTGAAGCCGCGGGGCTCCGGGCCCGTGAGGCCGCCGTGCTGCTCGGGTCCAACTCGGTCCAGATGAGTCACATCGAGTCCGGGATTGCGGGCGTCAGCGAGGAACGCGTACGGCGTCTTGCCGCTCATTACAGCTGCACGGACGATGAGTTGCTCTCAGCCCTCGTGGCAATGGCTACTGAACGAACGCGCGGCTGGTGGGATGAGTACCGCGATCTGCTGCCCCAGCCGTTCCTCGACCTCGCCGAGTTGGAGCACCACGCCAGCTACCGATGGGACGTGGACTTCCTGCACGTCCCAGGGCTTTTGCAGACCGAGGACTACGCCCTGGCCCTCTTCTCGTACGTGAACCCGGAATTCCCGAAGAGCGATGTGGAGCGCTGGGTGGAACACCGGATGAAGCGCACAGTCATCATCGAACGGCCCGACCCGATCCCATATGAGACGGTGATCCACGAGGCAGCGCTGCGCATCAGGGTCGGCGACCGAGCCGCAGCACGGGCTCAGCTCGCCCGCGTCCTGGAGCTCTCTGAAGCCGACCACGTCACCGTACGCGTCATCCCCTTCGATCTGGACGGCTTCGCCGGAGCCGGAAGCGCCATGGTGTACGCAGGTGGTCCGGTCCCCAAGCTGGACACTGTCGTGCGTGACGGACCCAATGGCCCTGCGTTCATCGACGCAGAAGCCCAACTCGGCCGCTACCGAACTCTCTTCCGTAGGGTAGAGGCGGCGTCGCTCGAACCCGAGCGTTCGCGTGACCTCATCCTCCGGATGACGAAGGAGCTGTGAGTCCATGATGACCCGCAATACCTGGCAAAAGTCGTCCTACTCCGGCGGTGGCCAGGGCGACGCCTGCGTGGAGGTTGCACATCGCCACACCCACATAGCCATCCGCGACTCGAAGGTTCCGGCCAGGGCCAGCCTCTCCATCCCGACCGGAGCCTTCACCGCCTTCATCGAGGCCCTGAAGGACGACACCTGCTCCACGGTGACGCACTTCACCGGCTTCCGAGGCTGATCCACCCCGAGCCGCGCCCAGCTCGCACGCGAACACCTTCAACGCCGCCCTCGCCGCCAGCGACTGGAGCAGCGTCGGCGTCGCCGGGATGCGGATCAGGTGGTCGGCGTACGGCACCACCGCCTCATCCCCGATCAGCAACTCCTCCTCGCGATCCTGGCACTAGCCAGCTCCTCCTCTGTGTGCATGGCCGCCTATCCGCACAAGACCTACAGCGGCGTCCACCTCTACCCCACCGCCCTGCCGCCGGCCGACGAGGCAGCACCCGGTGGCAGCGCAACAGCCCCGTCGGCTCGCAGCCTTGACCTGAAAGCTGCCTCCACCTTGCGGGCGACGAAGCTTGCCAGGGTTTTCGCCCTGGTGTTCCGCCTCTACGCCCCTGCTGGCCGCGCAACCTCGATCAAGCCCAATCCCGGCCGGGTGACGCCCTGTTGCCGTGCAGTCACCCGCGATAGCCTGCACCTGTCCTGTGTGGCACAGGCGCCGACACAGGTGGCGACACACGAGCGGCAAGAGGGGGATCGTGGAGCGGCGCGACGTGCGGGGGCACTACGAGGGACTGGCAGCCGAGTACGACGAGCACTGGGTCTACGGCCCGGACTACATTCCCTGGATGGCCGGCCGGATCGCCGAGGCACTGCGGCTCAGCCCTGCGGACCGGATCGCCGACATCGGCTCCGGTACCGGTCTGTTCGCCAGGGAAGTGGCCAGTCAGCTCCAGCCAAGCCATTCGATTCTGTGCGTCGATCCTTCCGAAGCGATGCTCCGTCAGTTGGGCACCCCGCCGGCGCCTGGCCTGACGCCGATCGTCGCTTCGGCCGAGGACATCGCAGAAGGGCACGCCGGTCTGCCGTACGAGCAGCTCGACGCGATGTGGCTCAAGGAGTCGGTGCACCATGTGGCCGATCAGGCGCGCACACTGCGGGGCCTGGCCAACCGCCTGGCCCCCGGAGGACGGCTGCTGGTGGTGATGCTCCCGACCACGATCCAGTACCCGCTGTTCCAGGCGGCCCTCGACCGCTTCGAGGAGCTTCAGCCAGACCCTGCCGATATCCAGGCGCACTTGAGTGCGGCCGGGCTGGACGCCAGTCTCACCCACGTCGAGCATGAGTTGCGCATCGACCGGGACAAGTACTTCGGCATGGTGCGCGCCCGCTACATGTCCTTGCTGTCCACGTTCAGTGACAGTGAGATCGAGAAGGGCATCGAAGAGATGCAGGCGGCTCACCCGGAGCCTGTCCTGGTGTTTCCCGACCGGTTTGCGTTCGTCCTCGGGCAGCGGCGAGTGGAGGGCACGTGAGCACCGTGGTCGACGAACGGCTACGGCGCCTGAGGAATGAACTCGACGACCACTCGCGGATCGCCGATCGATTAGGGCTCGATCTGGAGCGGCCGCTGCGGTCCCTCAACGACGGTTATCCGGAGAACGCGGTCGCCCTGGTCGGGAAACTGACCGAGAAGCTGCTCAAGGAGCTGTGGCGGCACCACAGCGTCGAGGGCGACCCTTCGACGAAGGCACTGAACGACCTGGTCAAGCGGTGTCGTCCTTACATCCGCAGCAGTACGGTCCTGGACGCACTCGACGACATCCGGCGGCTGCGCAACCGGTCCACGCACGACGGGTACGACATCAGCGACGAGGACGGCCTGCTGGCGGTCCGCAGGCTCGTCGACGTGCTGGTCTGGTTCACCGACACGGGGAGCGCGGCACTGCTCGGCGGTGAACCCGACATGGCCCCCGAGGTGGCGCGCCGTTGTGAGTTCCTTGCCGGGCTGTACGTCACCCTCGGCTACCGACAGGCCAAGCGGTTCGTCCTCAGCCCCGACACCGTGTACCAGCTGTTCTGCCGCGAGTCCGGGATGCGGCTGGAGTACGTGGAGCTGATGCTCTCCCAGGACGCTGACGACCTGAATACTGTTCTTGCCTCCAATGGTGGCGAACTGCTGCGGACGCGGCTGCCCAAGCTCACCCGGTTCGTCGTCCTTGACGACGACAGCGACGGCAGTGCGGACTCCGGCGCGCTCCATCAGATGCTGGGCCTGGACTTCCGAATCGTGCGCTACGACGGTTTCGTCGACGCCATCGTCAATCTCGACAACCACCTCGCCCCTCTCGTCTCTGCCATCAACCATGCCGATTCGCGGGCCACCGTCGCTGCGGCGACGCTGACCGCCGACCCGCGCACCGGCGAGTCGCAGGTGGTGCAGTCCGGGGACGCGGCGGAGCTACTCGCGCGGCTTGCGCGCGGCAGTGCGAACGTATTGGTGACCGGTCGTCCCGGAAGTGGAAAGAGTACGCTCCTGCGCGCGCTGGCGGCTGACCCTGAGGTCCGTCGCTTCCGCTTCTACTTCGACCTCGGTCTCAAGCCGAAGAACGAACGGTTCTCCGAGTACGCAGGCCGTCTGCTGGCGCCGGCTATGACGCCGTCGGACCGCTCCCGCGCCTACGACCTCTTCCTCTACCTGATCCGGTCCGGGACCGCGCTGTGTGTACTCGATGCCGTCGACGAGGGCGTCGAGGAATCGAGCCCCGCCGGCTTCCTGCGGCTCTTCACCGATCTCGCCGCCGTCCTTTCCGCGGAATCAGCGGTGGTCATGAGTTCACGAGTCTCCTTCCTGGCGGACTCACCCCAGGTGCGCCAGCTGCTGGACAGTGGCGCCGGCCGCTCGGAGCAGCTGGTCGAGCAGATGTACGCAAACGGCCTGGACCCGGCACGCGTCCCGCATTTCCATGTCGTGCGCCTGGCCGAGCCTGAGGCCACTCCTCTGGAGAAGCAACTCACCGCCGCGCTGGAGCTTCCGTCGGGGCAGGCACTGGCGGACATCCTCGGCGCACACATCGAGCGGACGCTGGCGGAGCACGGGCATCCCGATCTGGAGCGCCGCCTGCCCGCCACGTTCGGGCAGGCTTTCCTCACGGACCGGACGGTCTTCTCACTCGTTGACCTGTTCCGGCAGTTGGGCGCCGAGGCCTTCACGGACGGACGGCTTGATCTCGACGCCTGTGTCCTCGCACCACTGCTGCGCCCCGCCGGGGACGAGCATGTCGCCTTCGTGCACACGGCATACCAGGAATTGCTGGCCGCCCGGTATCTCGCCGAGCCCGCGAACCGGAACACGGCAGCGGACCTTCCGCGCGGTGCCTTCCTGACCGAGCAAGTGCGCGCCTTCCTCGCCGGCATGCCCGGCACACCGCAGGCCGAGGACTGCGTGTTGCCCGCTGGGTCCTACCTTGTCGGCCCGGCCGAACGGCTGTTGATCCGCCGCATCGAGCGCCCCGTACGCTTCGACCGCCAGGCCGTGACCGCCGCTCGCTACCGCCGATTTCTCGACGCCCTCAACGCGGACGGCACCTCGCGATGGGACCGTCCGGACCAGCCCGCCCACATCACACACCGCCCGCCGACCGACCGGCTACGGCACCCTGACTACTACGAGAACCCCCGTTACGACGCCCACCCGGCCGTCTGCGTCAGCTGGTGGGGCGCGTACGCCTTCGCTGCCTTCGAAGGCAAGCGGCTCCCGACCGCGCTTGAATGGGAGGCTGCCGCGCGCGGCGTCGACGGGCGGCTGTTCCCGTGGGGCGACACACCTGCCGGCACCCACGTGAACTGCGCCGACTCATGGGTCGGCCATCCCCTCGTGACCTACCAGGCGTGGTACCGGGACTTCGCGGGCGACAACGTACGCCGGGCAGGGGTCACACCTGTCACGGAACGCCCCGGCAACTGCTCACCGTTCGGCATTCTCGACATGGTGGGCAACTGCTGGGAATGGACCTCCACCAGCCTGGCCGACCTTGGCGAGGCCGTCATCTGCGGCGGCAGCTATGACAACCCGATGCGCGCGGTCCAGGCCAGCAGTAAGAGCGTCTACCGAAAGCACGGTGCAAGCAACGCGGTCGGCTTCCGATGCGTGCAGGACCTCGACAGCGACACCGGCGGAACAGAGGAGACGGCAGCATGAGCGGTGGCGGGCCCCGCCACGGAACCATCGTCGACACACGACCGAGCGGTGGAGGACCGCGCGGTGTGCTCAGCTCCTACATCGTCCAGGACGACGAGGACGAGCGGTACTACGGCTTCGACTACCGGCAGATCGTCACCGAAGGATTCCGGACCATCCGCCCCGGCGAACGCGTCCGCTTCCACATCAGCGCCGAAAGCCCCGACCGGGCAGAATTCGTCATCCGCCTGAACCAGCCCGACCCGGCAGAGTACTACCGATGACCGCCGACGTTCCGCTGCTCGACGAAACCAAAGGGGCGCGCCAGGAGCTGACCGTCGTCCTCCCCGTGCAACTGCTACGCGTCCCCGACTGGGCCGAAGGACCCTTCCCGTTCGAGCTGGGCAGCCGCCGCACCGACGCCCAGACCCGGTCCACCTACTTCGCCCCCGCCTCCGCACGCGCCCTGTACGGGGCGCCCGGACGGCCCCGCCGGTGGCACCGGCCGCTGGACGTCAAACACGACGGAATGCACCTGCTCGGCATAGAACTCCTGCGCGCGGCCACTGCTCGGAACCCCGAACACGCCCTCGTTGTCCTGCACTTCAGCGTAGACCGACCGCTACTGCCGGTGCTGCGGGCTCTGGCCGGACGGCGGCCAGCCTCGGCTGACGAACCGCTCACCGGGCCGTTCGACCCGGCCGGACTCCTTGTTGGCATCGCCGACGTCCGTACCCCGGGCACACCGTTTGCCACCGCACGGCCCTACACCATCGCCTTCATGACCCCAACGGCCCAGCACGCTCCCGCCCTCCGCTCCGGCCCGGAAGGGGAACTGCCCGTCACAGCGGACCGCTGGCTCTGGCAACTGGCCTCACGTTCCACACCGGAGGACTTCCCTCTCCCACCGGAGACCGCCGAGGACCAACTCGAGCACACCGTACGGATCTCCGCGGACTGGAGCGCCCTGGTGCTACGGCAGGGAGCTGCCTTCCTCGGTCATCGACCCGACACCGGAGCGGGTGACTTCTTCGACTTCGGGGCACTGCACTCCCGTACCGTCTATCTCGACGCCCTGCTCCTCGGTGCTCTCCAGCGCGATCACATCGACGAACTCACCGACGAACTCTCTGAGGTGTTCGACTCCGCACGACTGGCACACCGCGTCGCCGGTCTGGAGAGAAACATCGCCGTCTTTCGCAGCACCTACTGGCGACAACACCTCACCGCCCACGGCCCAGCGAACGATCTGCTGCTCGCCTTCCAGAACCAGCACCGGCTACCCGCTCGCTTCAACGAGATCCTCGCCGAAGCCGCCGACTACAGCAGGCTCGTACAGACACAGGAGAGCCAGCAGATCAGCGGCGCCCTGGGCGTCCTCACCATTCTCGGCCTCCCCCTCGGCACCGCTCTCAGCATCCTGCAGGTCCTCGGCGACAACTCCGCAACACACCTACTCATAGCACTTGCACTGTCCGTCGCCGCCACAGCAGCAGCCTTGACAACACGGTACGGGCGCTTGGTCCTGTCGTCGCTCCAGGGCGGGGAGGGCAAGCCCTAGGTGTATTGCCCTGTGAGGTTGGGGACGCGGCTGGCGGTAGGGCGTGAACTTGACCCGCGCTACCGGCACGACCCAAACGCGAGGCCCTGTGTCGACCTAGCTCAGGGCGGTCGGGCGGGAAGAACTGAGTGTGGAGGCAGAAGACCAAGTCAGTCGGCGGCAGGCTTACGAGCATTGAGGTTGCACAGATTGCGGTGATAGCCGAGGTGCGCCTCGTCCATCGGATGCCTGGGGTCGCGACGGAGCGGGCGGGGTTCTCTGCTGCCTCTCGTCCCCCTGACCAGGCCGTCAGGGGCAACGTAGATCTCCAAGCCGTCGAAGAGGACATGGCAGTTGGCACACAGGCACAGGAGGTTCTGCAGTTCGTCGGGGCCGTGGTGGGGCCTGCCCAGGCCTCTTATGTGAGCCGCCTCGCTGTACGGGCGGTTCAGATAGCGGAGCGCCGTGCCACAGATCTGACACTGATCGCCCTCGAGTTCCTTGACCTTCCTGGCCAGAGCTTCGTCGCGGACGATGACGGAGCGGGTCGCGTCACGGCGCAGTGCGGGGCCGGTCGCCCGCCCGTACTCGTCCACGCCGGCACCGCTGCTCTCATCCTCCGACGGACTCAACAGGCTGCCGGCTGTGGTGTATCCGTCCAGGCCTATTCGCTCGAAAAGGGCCTGGCGGTCGACGTCCTCGAGATACGTCTCGCAGATCGTGGCGATGGCGTCGAGGCGGGTCACCGGGTCTCGAAGGAGACCAGCGGCCTCTTCCTTGAAGCCGGCCTGCGGGTGGTGCGCGTCGAGGATGCTCACCTTCGGCATCTCCTTGGCCAGCTCGGTTGGTATGCCCTGGACCTCCCACAGCCCGCTGCCCCGGAGATGCCAGAAGGGATACTCCGGTGTGGCCTTCGCGTTGGAAAGTCCGAACTCGACCAGGAGCGGACCGACTTCGTCTCGAAACTGTGGCCACGGGGTCATGCGGGGCCGCTCGTCAGCTTCGCGGGATATCGCCCACAGGAGGCTCAACGGCTGGTGACGGCTGGGTGCCGGGTTCCCGGGGCCGCGGGAGACCTTGAGTTTCCGGAGGCGCTCCAGCAGGGCCGCACGGTTCTGGGATCTCTCCCCGGTCTCCACCGCGAAGCCGAGCTCGCGTAGGCGTCGCGCCACCGTGGCCGCGCCGCCGCTGAAATCCCCCGAGCTCAGGAAGTCGCCGGTGGCGTGCCCGTGGGCGACACCGGCAATGGCCTTCGAGTCGTAGCGAAAACCGTCCAGGACCAGCTCGTACGACCTGGCCCGGCCGAAGCCGTACGTCTGAAGGAAGTTGTCCCGACCCAGGCGACGGAACTCTTCGGTCGCCGCGATGATGTCTTCGTACTCGACGTCCCCAAGCCCCATGCATCGAAGGCTAGTCGGACAGTACGACAATCCACACGGGCCAGGCCGAGGGCGCCGCCAGCACGACGCCGGCGAGGGTGAAGCCTGCGCCGGCGGTGTGGAGGCTCGTGGTGAGGGAGTCGGCGTAGCCGTCGCTGAGGAGGGTGGAAGCGAGCACCAGGCCCACCATCGTGGGCTGGTCGCCGTCACCCTTGCCGGTCCACACGGTGGCGCCGGCCGCGACGGGCATCGTCACGATGAGGATCATCGCGGTGACCAGGCCGCTGCCGCCGTCGGTGTCAGGCGTGCGGTGCAGCAGGAACGCGACGAGGGGGATGACCAGCAGCGGGATCGCCAGATGCAGCACGAGCCCCGCGAGCAGCGCGCTCGGGCGCCGCAGCACATGGCCCAGCTCACGGACAGGGACCCGGAGTCCGGCCGAGAACAGCACCAGCGACAGCAGACACAGGGTGGCGGACACCGGCAGGTGGATGAGTGGCCCGAGCGGCAGGGCATGCGTGTGGCGCAGCCAGAGGCCGGGACCCGGCACGAACAGGGCGCAGGCGTAGGACAGCAGCACGGCCCGACCCAGCCGGCGCCGCAGCCAGGCGGTCGCGCGGTCAGTGGGCGCGGGGGCGGTGGCCGGAGCGTTCAAGGCGGCCTTCTTCCGTCACGTGGGCAGGGGAGGGACGGAGGGCCGCTATGCGGAGACGGTCTGTGCGCGTGCACATGGCGCCATGGTGTTCGTACGGAACGGGCGGGGTGAGCGAAGCGCGCCAGCAGTCAGGATGCGTTCAGGTGCCTGGTGGCACGGTCGGACAACGTGACCTATGAAACGTCGGAGAGCCAGGTGGTTCCGGAGGACGGCCAGACGCCCCGTGCGCGTCATCGGCCGCGCGGAATCAAGGTGCCCGAGGTCACCGTCTACTTCTGGATCACCAAGGTGCTGTGCACGACTGTCGGCGAGACCGCGGCGGACCTGCTGAACGAGAAGGCGGGTCTCGGGCTGACCGGTGTGTCGGTGCTGATGAGTGCCCTGCTGGCCGTCGTCCTGGTGGTCCAGTTCCGCTTCAGCGCCTACCGGCCGGGCGTGTACTGGCCGGCGGTGGCACTGATCAGCGTCGTCGGCACGCTGATCAGCGACAACCTCACCGCCGCAGTGGGCGTGCCGCTGGAGACGAGCACCACGATCTTCGCGATCGTCCTCGCGGTCGTCTTCGTCGTCTGGTACCGGCGCGAGCAGACCCTGTCCCTCCACCACATCGACACCACCAGCCGCGAGTCCTTCTACTGGCTGGCGGTGATGTTCACCTTCGCCCTCGGCACCGCGGCCGGTGACCTGGTGTCCGAGCGCATCGACCTCGGCTACTGGCTGTCCGCCGTCCTGTTCGCGGCAGCCATCGCCGCGGTGGCCATCGCGCACTTCGGGCTGGACCTGGACGCGGTGTGGAGCTTCTGGATCGCCTACATCCTGACCCGTCCGCTCGGCGCGTCCATCGGCGACTACCTCTCCCAGCCCACCGCTGATGGCGGCCTCGGCCTGGGCACCGTCGTGACCAGCGTCCTGTTCCTCGCGATTATCCTCGGGCTGGGCATCCGCCTCTCCGTCACCCGCAGGGACGTCGCCGAACCGGAGCAGGCGACGGGACACGCGGCCTGAGCCACACGTCGGTTCGGTGGGTCCGGCCGCACGCGTTCCGGCCAGATCGGCATGGCACGTGTGCCTGGCACTGTGACCGATCAACAGGCGGTGCAGACAGGCACAATGGCGTCGTAAATCCGAACAGCCGGATCATCGTTGCCTTGGATTGCGACGACCGCCGAACCGCTGACGACATCGTCGACCCGCTGGGCGACGAGTGCCGCTTCTACAAGGTCGGTCTGCAGCTCCTACAGCGGCTCAAGTCAAAGAGGTCTTCCGGTGACGTGAGGCGCGTGTGTGCATGGATCCATGCTGCTCGTGTTGCGAGAGTGATCAACGGGCCGCAGTCAGGATGTGTTCAGGTTCCCGCTGGCACAGTCGTGCGGTATGACCCATGAAACGCCTGAGAGTCCGGTGGTTCCAGAGGTGGACACCCGGCAAGGAGACCAGAAGCTAGTCGGCGAACAATCGACTGAGGCGGGCTCGCACCACCTCACCGGCGCTGGATGGGGCAGGGGGATCTCTGTTCAGCCAGGCGGGGAGGACGTACGGGGGATTGGGCGATGCGGATTCCTGCGCTCCTCAGGTTGAATTCCGGGACGAAGTTCCCAGAATTCTGGCCAACGCCGCCGCCCAGAGCTCGAATTAACTCCACGAATCCCTTTGGCCCGGCTAGGAGGTTGAGACCTTCCGGCCGACCAGCAGGGGCGCGGTCTGACCTGAGAAGCCGAAGGCTTCCGAAGGCGGCTCATGCTCGCCTGCTGATGACTTCGGCACCGAGAGTCTGTCTGATCTCGGCGGCTCCCATGAGGGACATCGGCGCCTTTCCGGCGCCTTCCCGTCAGGCGGCGCAGGCAGTAAAGGCGTGTTCTGCATCACACAGGAATATCTCAAGATCCCGCATAACAAGGTGTATCACTCCCGGGTCATAACAGGCATACAGAAAGTCCTCGCGCAGGCCGAGGAAAGAACGCGTCACGGACTACGCCTCCGGCGGCGCGTCCCGAGTGGACTTGGCGAGCAATGGGAGTCATCCCAGCGCCCGCCAGGTCCGAGGCCGCGCTTGTCTACACACATGTAGACAGTTACCGTTCCGCAGACGTGAGGGGCGCCCCCTCTGTGCTGCCACCCGTCCATGTGAGGATTGCATGACAACTTCGACGACTACCGCGACTGCTCGTCATGCCGCGGGCAGCCGCCTGTTGAACAAGGTGCCCGAGGTCACGGTCTGGTTCTGGATCATCAAGATCCTCTGCACGACCGTCGGCGAGAGTTTCGCCGACTACATCAACGAGACGCTGGGCTTCGGCCTGACCAACACCATGCTGTTGTTCACCGCGGTATTCGCGATCGTGCTGATGGTCCAGTTCCGCACGAAGCGCTACATCCCGTTCGCGTACTGGCTCACCGTGGTGGTGGTCAGTGTCACCGGCACGCTGTACACCGACATGCTCACCGATAAGCAACACGTCCCGCTATGGCTCAGCTCGACGGTGTTCTCGGTCCTGCTGGCCCTCGTCTTCGGGGTCTGGTGGCTGCGCGAGCGGACCCTGTCGATCCACAGCATCACGACCTTCCCGCGTGAGGCGTTCTACTGGCTGACCGTCCTGGTGACGTTCGCGCTGGGCACCGCCCTCGGTGACTGGACGCTGGAGCTGACCAACTGGACGCCCGCGCAGTCGGTGCTCCTGCCGCTGGGCCTCATCGCGTCGATCACCGCGCTGTGGAAGTTCGGCGCCAACCCGGTTCTTTCGTTCTGGCTCGCCTACATCCTCACCCGCCCTCTCGGTGCCAACATCGGTGACTGGCTCGCCTCCCCGAAGGCCGCGGCCAACCCCGGCGACCCGGTTGGACTCGGCCTGGGCACCTTCGCCACCAGCCTGATCTTCCTCGGCGCCATCCTGGCCACGGTCATCTACCTGACGATCAGCCGCAGGGACGTCGGCGAGACCTCCGTGACGACGCACGAGCCGTCGGTCACCAACGCGCGCAAGGAACGCATCGCGCTCGGAGGCTTCGCAGTAATCGCTGCCGGCACCGTCGCGCTGATGATCTGGGCCCACAACCAGCCCCACGTCACCTGCGACCCGACCGGTCAGAGCGAGACGATGCCGGCTTGCCCGAAGACGGCTCTGACCGGCAAGCAGACGACCGAGGCAGTGGCGAAGTACGAGAAGCTTGCCCAGACGGCAATCGCTCAGGACCGGGCCGGGACGGTCGCGGCCTCCCATGCCACCGTGCAGAAGATGCGCGACGACTGGGACGCCGACGCCACCTCGTTGCAGGCGGTCAACAACACGACCTGGACCCTGCTCGACCACCAGATGGATGAGGTCCTCAAGACGTACGCCATCGACCACGGCAACATCCAGCCCGCTCCAGCCGCCGAGCAGGAGAAGCAACTCAACACCCTGCTGGGCGACCTTCAGAGCCACCGCTTCTGAGCAGGGCGGACTGCGTTGGTGGCCGGTTCGATGGGCCTGCACAGGACCGGTCACCAACTGCGCTGTACCGGTGCACCAAGGCCCAACGCCCTCCGTGTCGGCGTCACTGCGGCCCGCCCGCCCTGGAACGATGCGTCTCATGCAACCCCTGCCAGACCCTGCCCCGCCGACCTGATCCCGGACACGACGGGCCAGGAGGCATTCAACGCCGCGTACAAGGCGCCACCTCGCCGCATCTGTCATGACACCGTCGGCCGGGACGGCGGAGAGCAGGATGCAGATGGAGCAAGTCCATCTGGACCGAACAGCCCCTCCCCACCGCCTCAGTTTGATTCAACCTCGCACGTCACCTGACCTGCCGAGCTCTTCCAGGACGTGCTCCCGCCGCTGCGTGCCTACCGGTTCAGCTGCACCACCGTTTGAATGACCAGCTGCCCGCCGCCGACCAGCGGTTCCGCCCGTCCCCATGCTCCGAGCGCCCCGCCAGCCCCCTGATCATCCGAGCCGGTCTGGCGGTCATCGGTGTCAGGTGCGGGTGAGGTCGGCCAGGAGCGCGGGCAGCAGGCGCTCCTCCATGACGGCTTGACCCGACTCCCTCATGGCCCGCGCCAGTCGGGGGTCCCAGGGGCTGGCCGCGGGCGGGCCGCCGAGAGGTGTGGACTGGCCCTGGGCGAGGGCTTCCCGGTAGTCGGCGGTGGTCATGCGCCAGGGGCGGGCCCCGTGGCGTTCCACGGCGGTCGCGGTGATGCGCAGGCCCACCCAGTCGAAGTCGGCCCGCCAGTACAGCCGGGCTCCGGCGCGTACTGCGTCGGCGAGCAGTTGGTGACAGGCGGCGGACGGTACGCCCTCGGTGCACACCAGGGCCGCGCTCCCGGCTTCGAGTTCGGCGGCGGCCGCGCGCAGGACGGCCGGGTTCTCGCACACGAAGATGTCACCGGCGGCGGGGACGATGGGGTCGGATGCGAGCTGGTGGAGGGTGAGCCGGAACGGGATGCCGAAGTCGGCGGCGTCGCGCAGCCAGTCGCAGACCACCGTGTCGCCCTCGGGGCGGATGCCCAGGACGAGGACCTGGCTGGCGAGGTCGTCGGCGATGGCGCCCGCGCTCTCCCACAGGGCACGGCGTCCGGCCCTCTCGCGCGGGACGTCGTCGCCTGTGCGCTGGGCGAGGGCGCGCAGGACGAGCTGTTCGAGCGGGGTGCCGGGGACGAGGGCTTTGGTATCGCCGGTGGCCCATTCGGCGAGGACCGGAAGCGGCAGGATGCGGGAGGGGTCCTCGGGGAGTTTTTCCAGGACGCGCACCGCCGCGTCGATCAGGGGTGCGTCCCCGCGTCGCAGCAGGCGGGTCAGGGTGCCGTCGGCGGCGAGGCGGTCCAACCAGGCCGCGAACCAGCTCTCGGCGGCGAGGCGGCTGGAGCGGGCGCAGGCCAGGACCTGTCCGCGGCGGGTGTCCTCGTCGGCGCGTTCCGCGGGCCGGTCGCGCAGGGGGCCGTTCAGGTGGCCGAGGGTCTGGAGCAGGCCGGTGCCGTAGCGGTCGTACAGGTAGGTGTCGAGGGCGGTGAGAGGGACGGCGAGGCGCTTGGCGGTCTCGGGACGGTAGCGGCCGGTGACGCCGATGACGGTACGGCGCTCGGCCTCGCTGGGGGTGGAGAGGCCGATCTCGCCGTCGAGCGCGCCTGAGGTGCGTTCCAGCTTGCGGCGGGCGGTGGCCAGGAGCCGGGTCCAGCCCTCACCGCGCAGGTCCTCGTAGCCGTGCTGCTCAGTCGGCAACGGCGGCCTCCTTCGGCCCGGGTACGCGGCGGGTGCCGGGTGAGCCGAGGGCGGCGGTGAGGTCGTCGATGTCGTCGGCGAGCAGCTTCTCGCCGTCCCAGAGGAGCAGCAGCGCGGAGACGGTGTGGTCGATCGCCGAGTGCGCGAGGTCGTAGTGGGCGGCGGCGGGAACGGAGGCGTGTGCGGCCCACAGGTCGTAGCCGGTCATGAACAGGTCGAGGTCGAACTGCGCGGCCAACGACATCAGTTCGCCGCGGCCGGTGTCGTCGACGCCCGCGAACGCCTCGTCCAGGGCGAGCAGCCGCGGGGCGCCCGGGTGCGCGGAGTTGAGCATGGCGTGCGCGGCGGCGAACAGCGGCAGGTGCAGCGAGACGGACTGCTCGCCGCCGGAGAGGCGGCTGTGCCGGGCGCGGGTGAGCCGCTCCTCGCTTCTGTCGGGGCGTACGAGCTGGAAGGCGAACTGCCGCCAGCGGCGGTAGTCCAGCACCTGGGCCAGCAGTTCGCGGTAGGGCAGGTCGCGCTGGTGGGCGCGGGCGTTCTTGATCTGCGCGGCGAAGTGGGCGCGGATCCGGGCGAGCCCGTCGGGGCCGAGCCGCGCGGCGTCCGCGTCGAGGAGGGTGCAGACGGCGCGCTGCTCGTCGTCGAGGCCGTCGGCGAGCAACCAGCTCACACCGACCGTCGTACCTGAGGACATCCTGCGTTGGCGCATGTCGGTGTTCATGCGCCGGATGAGGTCGCGGGCGTCGACCGTGCGATCGTGGATCTGCTGGGCGAGCCGGGTGAGCAGGGCGTCCTCGAGGATGCGCTGCTCGGAATCGCTGAGCAGCTCGGCCTGGTCGCGGCGGTGCTCGGCGATCTTCTGGGCGAAGGAGGCGACGGGCAGCGGGCCTTCCTCGTCGGCGACGCGGACGACGATGATGCCGTCGGAGCCGTCCCATTCGGGCCGGTAGTCCTGTCCGGCGGCGGCGAGCTGGGCCTGCAGGTCGTCCAGGGCCTTGGTCAGGCGGGTGACGGACTGCTTGACGCTGTTCTCGGTGGGGGCGAGGTCACGGGTGGCGGCCTGGATCGCCTCGTGGACCGCTACCGCTGCGGCGGGCAGCTCCTGGCCCGCCCAGTCGGCCTCCTGGGCGGGCCAGTTGAGGCCGGGCGGGCAGCGCAGGATGTCGAGCAGTTCACGAGCCGCGTACGGGGCGAGGCCCCGAGCGGTTTCCTTCTCCTCGGCGGCGGCGACGGAGCGGGTCTCGGCCGCCGCGGTACGCCGGGCCTCAGCGGAGGCGGTGGCGGCGATGGCGGAATGCAGGGCGGCGGTGGCCGTCTCGGCCTCCCGGACCGCCCCGTCGAGGGCGTCTTCGGCCTGATGCACCTGGCGCATCACCTCCTGCGCCTCCGCGCCGACGGCCTCCTGGAGGGCGTCGAGCCCCGCCGCCTCCTCGGCGTGGCGGCGGCGCGCGGCGCGCTCGGCGTCGAGGGCGGCTTCCTCGTCCTCGGCTGCCGCGCTCAGCCGGTCGGCGGCGGCTTCGGCGGCCTGCGCCTGCCGAGCGTGTTCGCGGCGGCGGGCGGCGAGTTCGCGTACCGCCGTCTCGAAGGCGCGGGTGGCGGTCTCGACGGCGTCGACACGATCAGGGGCGATGCCGTGCTCGGCGGCGGTGCGGCGCAGGGCTCGCTCGGCGACTGAAGAGGCTGCCACGGCCTCGTCGTACGAGGCCTGGGCGGCGTCGGCGGCCTCGCGGGTGGCACGCAGCCGCGCCGCGGCCTTGTCGAGTTCGCGCAGCGCGGTGGTGATGCCGGTGGTGCGGGGCAGGGCGGCACGGGCGGCGGCATACGCCTCCAGCCGTGCATCGGTACGAGCCTGGGAGCGTGCCAGCTCATCGAGTTCGGCGGCGAGTTCGGCGAGCAGGGCCTCACAGGCCGCGATGCGGGCGGCGCGGCGGCGCTCGCGGGCGGTGGCGCCGACGTACTCGGCGTGCTCCTTGATGTGCGCGCCGACGAGGACGCCGGCGACGTACCGGCCGTCCGGGGTGATCTGCGCGGTGCCGGAGCCGGCGCCGGGGGTGACGGCCACGGAGCGCAGGACGGCGGTGGTGCGCGCGGAGGGGATCGGCGTGCCGTCCTCCGGGCGCAGCAGGTCGGCCAGGCTGGGTCCGTCGACGGGTGTGCGGGCGTGCAGGTAGCCGTCGCTGTGCCCGGCCGGCACGGGCGTGTCCTCGGCGGTGACGAGGGCGTCGAGGAGGCCGGAGGCCTCCAGGGCTGCTTCCAGACCAGCCTGTTGCTCCTCCGTCAGATGCTCGGCGAAGTCGACGAGTTGCCACAACGGCAGGCCGACCTCCTGGGCCCGGTCGGCGGTGCGGCCGCGGGCGGCGGGAGGAGCGTCGTCGTGCTCGGCGGCGATGCGGTCGCGCTCGGCCTTGGTTTCGGCCCGGCGGCGTTCGAGGTCGGTGCGCCGACCGCGCAGGGCGGCCAGGGCGTCGCGCAGCTCCTGCACGGCGGGGGCGGCGGCCTCGGCGTAGGTGTCGGCGAGGGTGGCCGCCTCCCCTTCGCCGGTGACGTTCTCGCCGGTGAGGTCGAGGGCTTCGGCGAGGCGGTCGGCGGCGCCCTCGGGGAGGAGCGGGCCATGGGCCCGCGTCCACTGGGCGAGCGCCTCCCGCGCCGTGGCGCGGGCGGCCTCGACCGCCCGCTCGGCTTCGGTTCCGGCGGTTTCGGCGCCACTGACCGCGTCCCGGGCGCGGTCGAGGGCGCTGCGGGCGAGGTCGCGGGTCTGCTCGGCGCTGCGGCAGTCCTGCTGGGCGGCGCGCAGGGCCCGCACGCCGTCGTGGCGAGCGGTGGCGAGCGCGGCGGACCGCTCGGCGAGCCGGGCGGGCTCGGCGTCGGCCGGGGACCAGGCCATGCCCGCAGTGCGGGCGTGGTCGGCGACGGCGGCGGCATCACGGGAGGCGGCGCCCTCGAGCTCGGCGGCAAGCTGGGCCGCGTGTTCGGCTTCGGCGTGGGCGCGGCCGGTGGCGGCGGTACGGCGTTCGCGTTCGGCGGTGGCCTGCCGGGCGGTGTGCTCGCAGGTACGCACCAGACGTTCCAGGTCGGCGAGCTGCTCGATGGCCTGGTACGCGGCGGAGGAGCGCAGCTGGTCGAGGCGGGCGCGCAGGGCGGTGAGCGCGGCGTCGGTGGTCTCGGCGCCGGTCTCGGCGGCGGCCTGCTGCTCGCGGGCCGCCGCCAGCTCCGCCACGGCGTTGTCCAGGGCGACGGTGCGGGCAGCGGTCTCGGTGCGGCGGGCGGTGAGTCGGTCGGCGGCCACGCGGGCGTGGACCCGCAGGTAGGTGGAATAGCCGGCGAGGAAGGCCCGGGTGGCATCGTCGGCGGCGGCCAGTCCCTCCAGGGTGCGCTGCACGGACTCCATGTCGTCGAAGGAGCGGGCGGCTTCGGCGATGAGGTCGTCGTCCAGCGGGCGCAGGCCCTCGGTGAGAGTGTCGGAGAGCTTGGCCGGGTCTAGGTTCTTGGCGAGCTGCGGGCGGCGCAGCGTGAGGATGAGGGTGAGCAGTTGCTCGTACCGCTCCCGGCCGAGGCCGAACAGCCGCTGGTCGACGGCGGCGCGGTAGTCGGTCGGGGAGGCGATCAGCTCGTGGCCGAGCTCGGCGGCGAGTTGCTTCTTCGTCATCGGCCGGTCGTCGTCGGTGAGGAGGGAGAAGTCCTCGCCGACGCGGCCGTCGGTGACGAAGTGCCAGCGGGCGGGAGTGTCCCGGTGGCGCTGGGCGTGCAGGCCGATGCCGCAGGTGACGGCCTCGCCACTGGTGCGGTGGGTGAACTCGATCCAGACGTAGCCGAGTGCGCTGTCCTGCCCGCGGAAGAGCAGGTTGGACTTCATCGTGCGGTCCTCGGCCGCGAACGGGTTGAGCCGCTTGGGATCGATACGGCCGTCGAGGACGAACGGGAAGAGCACTTCGAGGGCCTTGGTCTTGCCGGAGCCGTTGGGCCCGCGCAGCACCAGCCAGCCGCCGGCGAAGGAGAACTCCTCGTCCCGGTAGTCCCAGAGGTTGACGATCCCGGCGCGCGTGGGGATGTAACGGGTGGCCGGGGTGGGAGCGAGGGTGCTGGCCGGGGTGGGAGCGAGGGTGCTGGCCAGGGCGGGAGCCGGGGTGCTCACGGCGTCGGTTCCTTCACGGTGTCGTCGGCGGACAGGGCGGTCTGGGCGGCGGGCCGCGGGGCGGGCACACGGGACTTCACGCGGACGCTTACCCCGCGGTAGCGGGCAAGGAGCGGAAGCACGAGCACTCCGCCGTCGACGCGGGCGACCAGCGACAGGGCGGCCAGCAGGTCCAGGACCTGGGCGAGCAGCCGGTCCGGGTCCTCGCGCAGGTCGGCGGCAAAACCCTTGCCGTACTCGCCGATGATCTCCTTCAGCCTGCCGCGCAGCCAGGAGTCGGTGACGAAGGGGTAGCGGGTCTCCTCCGCCTCGTCGTCCTCCTCGTCGGCGGCCTCGTACAGCGTCTCCTCCTCGGGGGCGGAGAGCTCCGAGAGCAGTCCGCGTGCCGGAAGGGCCGCGTCGATGCGGCGGGCCCGGGTGGCGAGGCGTTCGGCGGCCGTCGGGGCGGGCAGCAGGTCGGGGGCGTGCCGCCCCGTGCGCCGGGCGGCCTCGCTGATGCGGGCGCCGAGGAGCAGCGCGGCCTGGGCGACCGTGCCGCCACCGGGGAAACGGATGTCGGACAGTTTGCCGGAGGTGTCGACAAGCGCGACGCCCTCGGCACGGCGCTCCACGGCAAGGCCGGTCAGACGCTCCAGATCCTCGGCGAGCGAAGGAGCACGCAGCTGGCCGAGCAACTCTGCCTCGGCGTCGGCGTAGTACGCGACCGGGTTCTCCAGGACGAGACGGCGAGCACGGCGGGCTTGATCGCGGCGCTGCGCGTTTCGGCCCGTGGCCAGGCCGAGCGCGCTGCCGGAATCGAGAAGCGCGGTCACCGAGGTGAGGTGTTGCAGGACTCGGGTGGGCTGGTGGACGGCGGTGAGGATCTCGCGGTCGATGTCGTACAGGGCCTCCGCACGCTCGGGGTCGCCGGCCCAGGCGGTGGCGGAGCCGTCGGTGAGGGCGAGGGCGCCGCGCTCGGTGAGCCAGGTGACGGCGTCGACGAAGGCGTCCCGGTCGGTCTTGCGCGTGGTGTCCAGGCCGAGGCCGTCGATGCGCGCGGCGTCGGCGGCGACCGCGTCGGCGAGTTCACCGAGGGCGACCTGCGCACCGTGGCGGCCGAGGGCGGCGAGGGTGAGGACGAGGAAGGCGTAGCGGCGCCGGTCGAAGGGGCGGCCGGCGCGGGTGACGGCGGGCCGCGTCGCGTCCAGGTGGTCCTGCACGCGCAGCAGCCGGGCGGTGTCGGCCGTGGTGACGAGCCGGTAGCCGAGGACCTCCATGAGATCGGTGCGCAGCTGCTCGGCCCAGCGGCGCACGGTCGGCAGGGCCGTCCGGTCCGGGTACGAGGATGTGATCAGCGGATGCCGCAGGACCAGCCGTACGGCCTTCTGGTAGTCGGCGAGTTCGAGAGGTGAAACGTGCTCGGCAACACGCTCCCCCGCCCGTCGCCCACCGCCGCCCGGGGCGGAGGTGCTTCGCGCTGCACTCATGCCGTGACCTCCAGTCGCAACCCGTCCAGGTGCAGGTTGCCGCGGACGGTGTGCACGGTGGTGGAACCCTCGACGGGGGTGAGGGTGAGGCGTACGCCGTGGGCGGAGCCGGAGGCGGCGCGGACGCCGCGGCTGGCCGGGACGCGAGCGGCGAGCGCCACGTCCATCAGCGCCAGCAGGACCCGCGTCTCGGCCTCGTCCAGCACCCTGCCGTGCGCTCCGTCCGCAGCGAGCGAGGCGGCGGCCGTGCGGCGCTCCGCCTGCTGCTTCAGCTGCTCGGCGCGCAGCCGTTCCCGCTGGGCTTCGTTGCGTTCGATACGGCCGGGGCCGTGCAGGCCGGGGCTGCGGCCGGACTGGACCAGGGTGCGCGCCAGCTCGACCGGTTCGGCCTCCCACCAGGACGTACGTCCCGGGATCAGCTCGGGGTCGGCGTACGGGACGGCGATGTGGCGGGGCGCGCCGAGCCCGAAGGCGGCCTGGAAGAGGGCGTGCGCGTCCTCGTCGCTCTCGCAGGAGGTGAACCACTGGGCGAGGTGCCGCAGTTGGCTCTCCCGGCTCACCCCGCCGCGGCGGGCCTCGGTGACCCGGCGCAGTAGGTCGAGGACGGAGCGGATGGCGGTGACGGTGGCGTCCTGCAGCCGCTCGGCCTCGCTGTGCTCGCGCTCCGCGAACCAGTGGACGATGCCCTGCCACCGCTGCCGCCAGTCCTCGAGGCGTTCGGCGGGGCTGCGGAAGAGCCGTTCGTCGGCCTCGGCAGCGTGCTCGATCATCCGGTCGACGCCGATGGCGACGTTCTTCTCGACGGCCTCGGCGAGCAGCGGGGCGTAGCGGCCGAGTTCGGCGGTGAACTCCCGCATGTGCGTGAGCAGGGCGTCCTTGTGGGCGAGGAACACCTCGGGCCGGGTGTCGTTGGTCCGTGCCAGGTCGCCGAGCATCAGGTAGAACCGGGCGGCGCGCTGCGCCATCTCGCCCAGCACGGAGTCCAGGCGGCTGAGCTTGCGGTACACCTCCTCGGCGTCGCCGGCGGCGTTGGCGTCGGCCAGCGCGTGAAGGTCGGTGAGGATGTCGGGGAAGACGAGCCGGGAGAGCTGGGCGTCCTCCAGCCGCGCGCCGAGTACGTCTTCGACGGCCCGGTACGCCCGGTAGCCCGCCTGGGTGAATTGGTAGACGTAGTGGCGGTTGCGGTACTCGGCGAGGTTCGCGGCGCGCGTCCCGTCGTACGACCGGTCGAGGACCTGCCAGTCGGCGAGCGCGTCGAGCAGCGGCTGCACGTCCCCGACGGCCGCCACGCCAGGATGGTCGGCGGCGAGCCGCTTCAGGATCCCCGCCACGTCCGAGGCGTGCAGCAGCACCTGGTAGTTGGCCCGCCCCCGGTCGAAAGCACGCAACAGCCACAGATATTCGTGGCGCTTCTCGGCTGCGGCGAAATGGAACAGCCGCAGCCGGTCGTCCAGGGTGAACGCGTCGATACCGAAGGCGTCCTCGTCGGCGGATTCCGAGGCCGCGGACTCGTCGGTCACAGGTGCGAGACTCTCTCGTTCGGTCAGGGACGGCATGAGCGACACCCAGTCTGCCGTACAGGCCACCGGCTCCATCAACGCGCTCCTCGCGCTGTGCTTCCTGTGCTACCGTGCGCCACCCCGTACTGCCCATTCCCCCCTGCCGGATCTCCACCTTCGCAGCGGACAGGTCGTGGCACCGGAAGCTGGAGGCGCTCACAGAAGCGGTGGGCGGGCTGTATCTGACCACCGTGCAGGGGCCTGCCGGCAGTAGCGGCCCACGCCAGTCCCACCGCCCCAAGGAGCCGGCCAAACCCACGAAGAAGGAACTCGCCCCGCTGATCGCCGCCCTACCCCAGAAGGAAAGTGACGCTCTGCTGCTTCGGCTCGCCCTCGGCCCGGACACCGGGTTGCGCACCGAACTTCTGCACCACCTGCGCGGTACCACAGCCCCCACCACGGTCTTCGGGCGCCGATCAGCGGCCCACCTCCTGGACGCCACCCTATACACGGCGCACCGAACGCCGACAGCGCCGAACGCGAACAGGGGGAGTGCGGGGTGCAAGCGAAGGGATGGGCCTGGGTGGATGCCTACCGGCACTGGGCATCCTGAGCCGCTTACCCCATGCCTCACCGTCTCTCCGCTACTGCCAGGCGCGGACCAGATCTTCAGGCCCCCAGTGCGCCGCAAGCGGCAGACTGCCGACCACACCACTGCGGGACACCGCGACCAGCGGCGTATCCGGCCCGGCACCGGGCACCGCGAGTACGTCCCGAGCCAGGGCGTCGTATTCGCGCCGGCCGAACGGCTGGGACTCCAGCCACTTGATGGAGCCGACGAAGTGCACCGCGCCCGCCACGGGGGTTGGGGTCTCCCCTGCTCGAACGGAGTTGAGAGCTTGGGGAAGGTCGGTACCGACCAGGTCGATCTCGGGGTTGTTCTGCCGGTTCCACCAGCCGCCGACCGCTTCAGTCTCCGGCCATCGCTCGTCGGGCAACAGCCGCAGCAGCGACTCGCGGATGAGCGGCTCGACCGCGCGCCCCCGCCAAGTGGTCCAGGACCGCTCGATGCGCTCCAGGGCAAGATCGCCCCGGCCGCGCTCGATGAGCGGGATACCCCGCTGCAGGAACGCCAGCCAGAAACGAAGATACGGATCGGCGATGCGGTAGCGCTTGTTCTTGGTGTCGGCCTTTGCGGACAGCGGCAGGTCGGCCGCCAGAACCCGCTTGGCCTGCAGAGTGTTCAGCAGCGGGGACAGCGTGCCCGATGGCAGGGCACCTGTTCCCCCGGCCTGTGCAGCGATGGTGGAGAAGGTCCGCTCGCCGCTGCCCACCGCCTCCAGCACCGCCCGCGAGTGTGACGCCTCGGGGAACTCCCCCAGCAGCGACAGCTCGCCCGCCACCAGTAGCGGAGACAGCGGATTCGCCACCGCCTCGCGCAGGAAGTCGGCCCGGCCCACCCCTGGCCGCCACGACTGTACGATTTCCGGAAAGCCTCCGGTGATCAGCAACGCGTCCACCGCGTCTGCCGCATCCAGCCCGGTCATGGCCTGCACATCGCCCAGGTGCAGCGGCCGTACGGTCATCTTCGCCGCCCGCCCGAAGAAGGGGCGACCGTACGACTGCAGCGCCTCCATCACCGACATGTCGCTGCCGACCAGGATGAGCAGGACCGGCTTGGCGGACAGGTGACGGTCCCAGACGGTCTGCAGAGCCCCCTCGAACCCTGTCGGAAGCATGGACGGGCGCGCCCCACCATTTCGAGTCTTGGGCAGATGCGCCGGCATCGGTCCAACCAGAGAATCCCGCAGGTCACAGCCAGTCCAGCGCGACCAGCCCTTGCTTGCGGCTACCGCCGGGAGCCGAACCTGCGGTCAATCGCCGCCGACCTACCGATTCAGCCGGACAACCGTCTCGATCACCAGCTGCCCGCCGCCGACCAACGGTCCTCCCTGTGTACATGCTCCGAGCGCCCCGCCTGGGGCACTCCAGCTCGGACAGCCTGATCAAGTCGCTGACCTGCAAAAGTGCCAAGTACAAAGGCCCGAACTCAGTCCCACTGAGTCCGGGCGTTTGTCGTTACGTGTCACTGATCGCGAGTGAGTAGCGAGTGAGCCCCGAGCCCGTCCAAGCCAGTGTCTACTGACCAGGGGACCGCCGCCCAAGCGCAACCGTTCGCCGCCGGTAAGGGTCCATAGACCCGTGAATGCTTCAGACCCGCACGTCTACGCCTTCGCCGAGATCTTCGGCGAACCGCCGGCCGACTTCGCCGTCCCTGTCGACTGGGCAGCAGTCGAGACCTGGTTGGGGATGCGCCTGCCCGCCGACTACAAGGCCATCGCCGCCGCGTACGGCCCACTCGACATCGGCGCGTGGCTCTGGCTTCACATGCCATGCGTCAACCGCGGGTGGTTCGACTATGGGGCCTGGGTGCAGCAGGCTCGGCGTGACGCCCCTGGTGTCCTTCCCTTCGGCGCCACCCGTACCGCCGACACCCTCTACTGGGACACCACAGCATCCGACAACCCCGACCATTGGCCGGTCGTCATGCACTGTCAGGACGACGAGAACGCGGGCCGCGACCCTTGGCGGCGCTTCGCGACCCCGCTCGTGCCGACGCTGGCCCGGCTCGTGGCCGACGGCATGCGCCCAGTGGCTGCCCGAAGTGGCATGCAAACTGACCTGGAGCGCACTCCGTGGACACCGCCGCCTCGGCGACCGGAGCCAACCGCTCAGCAGCGGGCGGCGCTCACCGCAGGCAGCGGGCTGGAGGCCCTGATCGCCCTCGTCCCACCGCCGGCAACACCCGCGCTCGGTAAGCACAACTGGGACTGGCTGTACGAACGGCTGCATACACGGCTGCCCGGCGACTACGTACGGCTGATGGAGCGGTACGGGGCCGGCTCCTGGGTCGGCTGGCTGCGCTTCAACACCCCACTCGACGAGGACCAGTACGCGCTCGCACCCTGGGCCGAGTGTTACGCGGACACCTACCAGGGGCAGCGAGCCGAGTTCCCGGAATACCACCCCCTGGCTGTCTATCCCGAGCCCGGGGGAATCCTGCCCTTCGCCGGCTCCATCGACGGCGACCAACTGTGCTGGCTGACCGAAGGTGCCACGCCGGATGACTGGCCATTGATCGTTGTACCGCGCCATGCCGACCAAGGCCCACCGCTCAGCACCGGCCTCACCGACACCCTGCTGGAGTGGCTGCGCGGCCGGTTCGCGACCGAGGGCCTGCCCCCGCTCGGACGCCGCGACGAGGACCCCCTCGATTACATCGATTTCGCGCCCTACGCCGCAGAACCGGCCGCTGATGACCAATGACTCGGCGCCATATCGGCCGGGCAGACTTCTGCATGCTCGGCGCGCAGTTCATTCGCGGAGGCGGCCTGCTTCGCGGACAAGGGGTACCAGGGCGCCAGCCCCGCGGTCCGGGTGCCCCACCGCGGCCAGTGGGCGCACCTGCCCGCAGGTCAGCAGGCGGTGAACGTCTCCCATGCGAAGATCCGGGCTCTGGGCGAGCAGGCCATGGCCACGCTGAAGGGCTGGCGGCTGCTGCGGAAGCTGCGGTGTTCCACCACCCGCTCCCGTTGAACCTGATCTTCGAGCCGGAACAGACCGGGAAGTGGCAACGGACCTTGCCCAGGCTGGGCCCATCGAACGCCACCCCACACCCCCGGTGACAAGGACGCTCCTCTGCGTCACAGGGGAGACATGCTACTTGCAGGCATTGAAGAGGCGCATGGTCGGGACGAGACTCCAGGCCCCTTCCCAGCGCACGCGTTCTGCGACGGTAGTGCGGTCTTGGTCTTCAGGGGCGAGCGCGTACCCTGCACGGCCGCATGTAACTGCGGATCACGAAGACGCTCGCCGACAGGCTCGCCCAGCCCAGATTCCGCCAGGAGCCAGGATGCCGAGCGGTCGGCGGCGATCGAGGAACAGGCCCGCATCGCCGACACCGAGCGAGAGGTGGCGCAGCCGACCGACCTCGCCCACGCGGAGGCGGAAGCCGTGCGCCGCCAAGTGGCCAGGAATCGTTCGACCGTTCACACCCCCGACAACCGACCGGACGGGCCACCAACTCCCTGACCACGGCGGCAGGCAATGCCGGCAGTCCTGCAGTGCCACGTCAGACCGAGTTGCTCTCCACCAGGAGCTGCCTTGGACGCGGTCACAGCCCGGCGTGCCAGTCCCGCTCCAGATCGCCTGTGTCGAATACGCTGCGAAAATGTCCAACCTGGCGTCCTCGACAACGCGGCCGCCAGGGAATACCGCCCGGTGGCGGCTCTGCACGTAGGCCCGGTTGGCGCAGCTGCCGGATACGGAAGGGACGTGGCATGAGATCCCCAGGCGTGCACTTGCGGGAGATCACCGACGACAACCGGGATGCCGTTCGCACCCTCCGGGTCCGACGTGGCCAGAAGCAGTTCGTCGCCTCCGTGTCCAAGTCGCTCAAGGAGGCGGCAAGGAAACCGGAGGCCAATCCCTGGTACCGCGCCGTGTACCGCGGCGACGAGCCAGTCGGCTTCGTGATGCTGTCGTGGAAACCGCCGGCTGGTCCTTACCAAGGGCGGCACTTCCTCTGGCGCCTCCTCGTCGACAAGCGGTACCAGGGGCGAGGGATCGGCAGAGAGGCGCTCCTGCAGATCGCCGCCCTGGTTCGCGCGGACGGCGCAACCGAGCTGCTGACCAGCTACCAGCCCGGCGACGGCGAACCGTGGCCCTTCTACCAGAAGTTCGGGTTCGAGCCCACCGGGGAGATCGACGACGGCGAGATCGTTCTGCGACTCACCTTCCCCGCTCGGTGAGCTCGTACGGAAACGCGGACGGTTGTGACCTCCGGTGGTCACATGCCCGGCCCCGGAGCGCACGACCACGTCGGCCAGGCGAGCCGAGAACGTGGCACGGGAATCGCGCCGGAGGTCGGCACAGGGGACAAGCCGTGGCGCTGCAGGACTGCCGGGATTGCCTGCCGAGGTGGTCAGGGAGTCGGTGGCCCCTCTGGTCGGTTGTCGGGGGTGTGAACGGTCGAACGATTCCTGGCCACTTGGCGGCGTACGGCTTCCGCCTCCGCGTGGGCGAGGGCGAGGTCGGTCGGCTGCGCCACCTCTCGCTCGGCGTCGGCGATGACGATGCGGGCCTGTTCCTCGATCGCCGCCAACCGCTCGGCATCGTCGGCGACCACGTCGGCGCAGTTGTGCAGCAGGCGGAGCAGGGCATGGGCGAGGGTCGGTTCACGGGCCCCGTAGCGTCGGATGAGCCCGCACATCACGGCGAGGTATTCCGGAAACCGCCGCCCAGGAATGATCACGGCGGCCCCGCCGGCGTCGCGGACGACGTGGTTGCCCAGGGGGCGCCGGGCGAGCACACAGAAGATCACGGACAGATGGTCGATGGCCTGCACCGCCGTGTACGGATCGTTGACCGCCGGAGACAGCGCCTTGCAGGCCACGTCGACCAGTTGCCGGATTCCGAGCGCAGCGTCCTGTTCCAGGGTGCGCTCGAATCCGATACGGACACCGGCGTCCATCATCTGCGAGAACTCCTGAGGGGCCGGAGCGGGATCATGCGGTGAAGCCCGCCAGATCCACGCCAGTGTCGTTCCCGCGACGACGTGTTCGCCCACCCGGGGCCGCAGCCGCAGACAGACACCGTGCTCGGCCGCGGTCCGCAGCAGCAGGTGCGGGCGCACCACCTGTACGTACCCGGAGCGGTGGGAGGCAATGGCCACGGCCCACTCCGGCACGTCGACGACATCCTCGCCACCCGCGAACACCCCGTCGCGGATCACCCGGACGGTGTTGCGCTCCACCACGCTCATGATCGCGTCGACCTGGATGGAGTGCACCAGATGGTCGGCGAAGAACACCAGCAGGCCGAGGCTGACGAACAGCAGGACGAGCGCGCCGCTCACCGCAAACCGGGGAAAGTTCGCGGAGCGGCCCCCTCCCGAAACACCGACCGTGTAGAGACCGGCCGCGCTGTAGGCGAAGGTGGCCACGAAGACGCTGAGCACGATCTGATTGGGCCGGTCGCGGAGAAAGTTGCGCAGCAGCCGCGGCGAGAACTGGGTGGACGACAGTTGCAGCGCGACCACGGCCAGGCCCAGCAGCACGGCGATGACCGTCACCATCGTCCCGGTGATCCCGATCAGCAGCGCCCGGGCATCGTCGGCGGTCCCCTGAAACGCCAGCGGCGAGCCCGAGCCGGTCTTGACGAGGGACAGCATCGACCCGGTGACCAGTGCGGCCACCACGGACAGGGTGGGAAGCACCCACAGCGACCCGCGAACGTACTCCGCCAGCGCATCACGTCGGATCATGGGCAACCCCCGCGCATCGATGCTTGGCCGGGTATGGCCAGTATCCGACGTGCGCGTCGACTGTCCAAGTGATCACTGAGATCACTGAGATCACGGCGTTTCGACAGTCCGCGTCCTCGGTCGATCCTGCTCAACGGGGTCGCCCCATAGCGAGCAGATGGATGGACACCCCTCAAGGATGACTGGCGGTAGGATAAAGGGTATGAGCGAGCCTACCGGCAAGTACTCGATCACCATGCCGCGCGACATCGCGGAGGCCGCCAAGGCCCGCAGCGGCCCCTCCGGCCTGTCCGCCTACGTGGCCGCCGCCGTCGCCCGCCAGATCGAACGCGACAACCTCAACGAACTCATCCAGGTCGCCGAAGCCGAGATCGGCCCCGTCACCGACGAGGAGATCCAGGCGCTGCGCGACCAGCTCCACCAGGCCCGCCTCGAGCAGACCCGCGGCAGGGCTGACGCGGTATGACCCGCTCTCCCGCCGTACCCGGCGGCACCTTGGTCCTCGACAGCGAGGGGCTGTCCAGGGCCGTGCTGCGCGACCGTACGGTCACCGGCTGGTTCGCCCTGGCCCGCGCCGACGACCTGAGGGTGATCACGTCCGCGGCCACCCTGGTCGAGGTGGTCCATCCCCGGATCAATCGCCCCGCCCTGGAGTGGACCCTCTCCCGCCTCATCGTGGAGCCGGTCACCGAGCCGATCGCCCGGCACGCCGCCGCCCTCCTTGCCGACACCGGCCGGCACGGCCACAAGTACGCCGTCGACGCCATGCTCAGCGCCACCGCCCTCGCCGCCCCCGGCCCCGTCACGATCCTCACCTCGGACCCCGAGGGCCTGACCGCCCTGTGCAGCGGCCAGGCCACCGTGATCAAGATCTGACCCAGGCCCTCGTCGGCGAGGGCCCCCTTCAGCCCTGCCGAGGGATCAAGGACTTCGGGGCACTAGCGTTCCAGCACGCGGGACAAGAAGCGCCGGGTCGACTCGTGGCGGGGGTCGGTGAACACCTGCTCCGCGGTGCCCTGTTCGCGGATCACGCCGTCCTGGAGGAAGCAGACCTGGTCGGCGGCCTGCCGGGCGAAGCCCATCTCGTGCGTGGCCATCAGAATGGTCAGGCCGCGCTCCTTCAGGTCCGTGACCACGTCCAGCACCTCGCCCACCAGTTCGGGGTCGAGCGCCGAGGTGATCTCGTCGAAGAGCAGCACCTGCGGATCGGTGGCCAGGGCCCGGGCGATCGCGGCCCGCTGCTGCTGGCCGCCGGAGAGCCGCTCCGGGTAGTCGTGCGCCTTGTCCGCGAGGCCCAACCTGGCGAGCAGTTCGCGGGCCGACTCCTCGGCCTGCCTGCGCGGCACCTTGTGCACCTGGCGCGGGGCGAGCGTGATGTTGTCCAGCACGTTCAGGTGCGGGAACAGGTTGTACGCCTGGAAGACGATGCCGATCCGTCGGCGGGCCAGGTTCGCGTCCAAGCGGGGATCGGTCAGCTCGGTCCCGCCGAGATGGATGGTGCCGTCGTCGACGACGTCCAACAGGTCGATGCAGCGCAGCAGGGTGGATTTGCCTGAGCCCGATCCGCCGATCAGGCAGACCACCTGGTGCTCGGCGACTTCCAGGTCGATCGAGCGCAGGACCAGGCGTGAACCGTACGCCTTACGCAGGGCGCTGATCCGCAGCAGTGGCTCGTTCACTGTCCAGCCTCCGCCCAGGTGCGCTGTGCAGCGCGGCGCTGCAGTCGGTCGGCGTACCTCGTCAAGGGGATGGTCATCGCGATGAACAGGGCTGCCGCCCCCAGGTAGGGGGTGTAGTTGAAGTCGTAGTTCGCCTTGATCTGCGCGACCCTCAGCGCCTCCAACGGCCCGAGGACGGCCACCAGGGCGGTGTCCTTCTGCAGTGCGATGAAGTCGTTGAGCAGGGGCGGCAGGACGTTGCGCACCGCCTGCGGGAGGATCACCCGCCGGAGGGTCTGCGACTCGCTGAGCCCGAGCGCCCGCGCGGCGTTGCGCTGCGCGGGGTGAACCGAGTTCAGGCCGGCCCGTAGCACCTCACCGACGTAGGCGGTGTAGGAGAGCACCAGCGCGATCACCCCGAGCAGCCAGGGCTGGGAGGGGGTGCCCTGCAGCTGGAGCGCCGGCAGGCCGAAGCCGACCAGGAAGACCAGCAGCAGGGTCGGCACTCCGCGGAAGACGTCCACGTACAGGGTCGCGGCCAGGCGCAACGGCTGCAGGCCGGGCGCCCGGGTGACCCGCACCAGGGCGATCAGCAGGCCCAGGACGAGGATCAGCACCTCGGCGATCAGGAACATCTGGACGTTGAGCCAGAAGCCGTCCAGGATCGCGGGGAACGTCTTGCGGAACTCCGCGCCGTCCAGGAACCGGCTGTGCAGCCGGTCCCAGCCGGGCGAGGCGACCACGGTCGCCGCCACCGCCACCAGGCTGACCAGGGTGCACAGGCTCGCGGTCCATCTGTTGCGCCGCTGGCGGGCGCGGCGGAACCGCTCCCGCTCGCGCTGCCGCTCGCTCGGCCGGTACTGCTCGTCCTGCGGGTTGGCCTGCTGATCCAGCTCGGCCGTGGTCTCGTGCTTCACTGTGCGACCCGCTACGGCTTGAGCTCGGGGGCGTTGGCCGAGGCCGACAGCCACTGGGAGGTGATCTTGTCCAGCGTGCCGTCGGCCTTGAGCGCGGCGAGCGCCCGGTTGACGCAGGGGGTCAGCCCGCTGCCCTTGCCCAGCAGCAGGCCGAACTGCTCCGGCGTGCCGCCGTGGTAGCCGAACTGGCCCAGGATCTTGCCACCGTGCACCTGTGTGCCGGCCAGGTAGAACACCGTCGGCAGGTCGGTGACGAGCGCGTCGATCTGGCCGTTCTGCAGGGCGTTGATCTCGTCGTTGGTGGTGTTGAAGACGCTCGGCTGCCGGCCGGGCTTTATCTCGTCGAGCACCGCCTGGTAGCTGGTGGTGGCAACCTGCACGCCGATCTTGGCGTCCTTGAGCGCGGCCAGTGAAGTGGCGCCCGCGTACTTGGACTTGTTCAGTACCAGGACGGCCTGATTGGCCGTGTAGTAGCTGGTGGAGAAGTCCACCGCCTTCGCCCGCGCCGGGGTGCTGGAGATCTGGTTGATGTCGAAGTCGAAGTTCTTCGGTCCCGGGGCGTAGGAGTTGTCGAACGGTTCGACCACCCACTTCACCTGGCTCCGGCTGAAGCCGAGCTTGTCGGCCACCGCGTAGGCCACGGCACTTTCGAAGCCCTTGCCGTTGGACGGGTCGTTGTGGTCGAACCACGGCGTGTAGGCCGGGGAGTCGGTGGCGACGGTCAGCTGCCCCTGCCGGTGGAGGCTCGGGCTGGTCGCGCAGTTGCCGGAGGCCGTCGCGGTGGCCGTGGCCGTGCTCTGGGGCTGGGGCGCGCAGGCGGCGGCCGTCAGCACCACGACGGCGCCCAGCAAGGCGGCGAGGGAGGTGCGGGAAAGGGACATGGGGGTTGGTTCCTTTGGAGATGCTGTCCGGAACGGACGGTGCGAAAGAAAAGCGGGGGCAGTGCGCTCAGCGACACAGATCGGCGGCGCAACGCACGTGGCCAACGTGCCGACGGCGCACGAGGCGGAGGATTCCGGACATGCGCTTCAGCATTCCGGGCGGTGCGCTGCAGTGTCCATCGAGGCGGCCGTCGTTCGAGACGCCGCGACAACGCGTCAGCCGGTGGGATGGAGGACCCGGTCGCCTTCGCGCAGACCGAACAGTTCGGCTGCGGAACCGCCCCGCACCACCAGTTCGGCGAATCCCAGGCCCGAACTTCCGGTGGTGATACCCGGCTCGCCGTACGGCACATCGGGCAGCCGGTCGTAACAACGCACCTGGATCCGGCGGCCGTCGCGGGCGCTGTGGACGGACAGGCCAGCCGCCGCCCGGTGGCCGGGGATGGCAGCGACGGGGCGGTCCAGCTTGCAGTTGCCGAAGTTGTCCACCACAGCGACCCGCACCGCGCCGGCCGTCTCGGCGCCCACCGCCCGCTGGTCGGGCCCGCCCACGACATGCGGCCGCGCGGGGACCGGGCGACCGTCCACCAACCAGCGGGCCAGCAGCGGCACGTACCAGAGGCTGCGGAACTGGGTCCGCCCGATCTCCTCGGCCTCGGCCGGCGACAGCTCGGCCCACTCAGCGGCCGCCGTCTCCACCACCTCGCGCACGTCGGTGACCTGAACTTCCGTCAACTTAAGGTAGGTCGACAGCGGCGCGAGGACTCGGGGATTCAACGTGCTGATCACCAGGTGCTGCTTGTGGCGGAAGTAGCAGAACGGCGCCCCGTTGGGCCAGGAGCCGTCCCGCGGCGCGATATTGACCAGCACCACGACCGGGTGCGTCGGCCCGCCGACGAGATCGGTGGCGCGCAGCAGGTCGAGCAGCGTGAGCGCGGCGACGCCCTCCGGGTCCGGCCCGGTCAGCGGAAGGACACTCGGCGTGGCCCCGAAGAGGGCGGCGATCCTGGCCGACTGTCGGGCCACCGCGTTGGGGTCGGCGCAATCGGTGAGCGAGATGACCGGGGGGTGGGTCATGGTGAGGTCTCCTGCGGATGGAGTCGGCCGCACGCGGCAGCCACGGGGACGACTGGGGGTGGGTGAGGAGCGCGGGAGGCAACGGGGACAACAAAAAACGGACCCCCGTTGCCGGAGGGTCCGTCGCGTCCTGCGCGCACACGGCTTCGCTAGCGAAGCGCCTCCGAAATTCGGGGCATCATTCGCATCATGGCGAGGGTGGCGGTGTGCAGCATGGAGGGCACGTTAGCACCGCAAATACCCACCCGGTCCACCCTGACCAGCATGTGGACCGGGACCGTCGCGGGGAGGGGCTACGCGGGCCGGGCGGCAAGGACCGCGTTGGCGAGTGCGAACCGGGTGACCCGCTTCTTCAACGCCAGTGAAGTCGAGCACCGTCTGGTCCCGCGGGGTGGACCGCGGCACCGTACAAAGCGCTCGCCGGGGTTGTGGATCTGGACCGGTATCACGGCCAGTAGGCGACGACGGCGGTGGCCGACGCGCTGGCCGAAGCGACAGTCGCCCGGGTAAGGGGAGCAGGCGGGGGGCAGCGAGGTTGCCGGCCGTTCGGCGGGCCGCGCTGACGTGCGGGGTGCGAGCGATGGGGGTCCCCCTGTTCGAGCGCAGTCGAGAACTTGGGGGAGGGTGTGCGACGACTCGTGCGGCGCACTGGGCGCGTGGCTGCGCCGAACGGTGGCGGGAGGCGAAGTCGGCCGGCAAAGCCGTGCCGGTCTGCGACAGTTCCTCTCCTGTGCTGCTCTCAGCGTGGAGAGGCTCTTCGTCTTGTCGCTGCACCGCAGCCTGCCCGCGGCGGCCAGTTACACCGCCGCCGCGAGTTCCGCTCTCGCATCGTGCTCCATCGCCCGCTCGGTCCACACCGCCTCCACAGCACACACCTCCCCACAACCGCTCGCCTCCCTCACCCCACGGCGTCCGCTCGGCTTCGCGTCCGCGCCCACCCGCGGCGGCGATAGGGTCCGCCCTGTGAGCGAGTACCAGTACTACGAGTTCCAGGCCCTCGATCGACCGCTGAGCCGCGAGGAGCAGGAGCAGCTGCGGGCCATCTCCACGCGTGCCCGGATCACGGCCACCAGCTTCACCAACACCTACAACTGGGGCGACTTGAGCGGCAGTCCACGCCGCATGGTCGAGAGCTACTTCGACGCCCACCTGTACGTCACGAACTGGGGCACCCACCGGCTGATGCTGCGTCTGCCCAAGGAAGCCCTGACCTTGCCCACGGTGAAGCCGTACTGCCTCGACCACCACGTCGACGCCTGGACCACCCGCACCCACCTCCTGCTCGACCTCACCAGCGAGGACGAGGGCGGCGATTGGGTCGAGGACGCCGACGACTCCCTGGCTGCCCTCATCGGCGTACGCGACGAACTCGCCACCGGCGACCTGCGCCCTCTCTACCTCGCCTGGCTCTCCGCGCTCACCGCCTGGGAACTCGAAGACGACGAAGAAGAGGAGTACCAGACCTGCCCCGAGCCGCCCGTCCCCGCCGGGCTCGGCGAACTGACCGCACCGCAGCGCGCGCTCGCGGACTTCCTGCGCGTAGATGACGACCTGCTGACAGTAGCGGCCCAGGCCAGTCCCACCGCGCCCAAGGAGCCGGCCAAACCCACGAAGAAGGAACTCGCCCCGCTGATCGCCGCCCTCCCACAGAAGGAAAAAGACGCTCTGCTGCTGCGGCTCGCCCTCGGCCCGGAAACCGGGTTGCGCACCGAACTCCTGCACCGCCTGCGCGGCACCGCAGCCCCCACCACGGTCCCCGGGCGCCGATCAGCGGCCCACCTCCTGGACGCCGCCCACACACGGCGCAGCGAACGCCGACAGCGCGCCGAACGCGAACGAGACGCAGCTCGCAACCAGCACCTGACCGCCCTCGCAGGCGAGGCCGAACACATCTGGCAGCAGGTCGAGGCACACATCGCCACCAAGAAGACCAACGCCTACGACCAGGCCGTCACCCTCCTCGTGGAACTACGCGACGCGTACGTCCACACCGGCCGGAGCACGGACTTCCGACAACGCCTCACCAACCTGCGCGAGGACTACCAGCGCCGCCCCAGCCTCATCCACCGCCTCGACCACCACGGCCTCCGGTAACACCCCACTCCCCTGCCTGCAGGCTTCCGTCCCGAAACCACCGCGCGGTTGAGCATCCGGGACGCCCCGAGGACATGGTCGAGAGAGTGGCCTTCCTCGCAGGACCGGCGCGCTGGGCAAACGGCCAGGTACTTGTTCCGCAACGGTGGTCTTGCCTGAACTGAATCCTTCCCGATCACACAGCAATCACAAAACCGCTGGTCACGCGGCTCTGGTCAAACCTCAGAGGATCTGCACCCTTTTCGGATTACAGGAAAGCAGCATCCCACGTTCAGCACGTTCGACTTGCCTCGCAAAGAGTGAGGGCCAAGACTCGGTGTTGAACGTGCGCATCACGCCTGGTCACCGATGTCTTCAGGTGACGCTACATCAGGACAAAGTGATGGCTCGCACCCCTCCGACCTGCAGGAACGTGAACCTCCGGCTGTAATGCCAGTCAATTGATCGGGTAACTCGAATGCAGGCCCCTCAAAGAAGGGTTAGGGCATCAGAAAGTGAACATAACAAGCACCGTTAGGGTGGTCGCTAGTGTGGCATTCGCTCTGATGGGCGTGCCAGCCACCGCCTCGCCAGGAACAGCTGCTGCCAGGGATGTCGGTACAGAGAAGCTATACCTGACGTTCACCGGAGCCGCGCAGTACGGGTATCCGTTTAAATCAAAGAAGCCGGGGGACGAATTCGGCGGCAGCGGGAAAGTTAGCGAGAGGAACACCAAAGTAGGCGACGGAAAGTTCTCGTACTACTGCAAAATCACTGCTGTCAGTACCGCCCCCAACACGCTCACCAGCATCTGTCACGCTGCGCTGGACCTTCCCAAAAAAGGTCAGATCATACTGGAGGCACTGGCCACCCAAAAGGCTGGCACTTCGGGTTTCCGGATGGCGGTCACGGGTGGAACAAACGACTACGAATCTGTAAGGGGTCATGCTGACTTCACTGAAAAACCATCACCCGCGAGAATCGCCGTCTCTCTGGTCCATCCAGTAAAGACGCCGGCGGTAGCGCCCGGCGTGGCAGCACCTCGCTGACCGGTACTGTCAAGTACTGCAGCCGGAGTTCGGCTTGCCTCGCCTGGTGAGGTTGCGGAAGATCGCCATCGCGCGGGGCGCGTTTCCGGTGCGGACCGGATGGATTGATCAGTATCGAATCTCGACGAGGCGCCCTTCTGCATCAAGCTCGGGCACCTCCGGAACCCGGTTCGCTGTCCCGAGCGCGATCCGGTGCGCCGACCAGGCCGCGGCTGCGGCGTCAAGCACGTCATCCACGGGAATGCGGTCTGCCTCACCAAGCTCGTCCGGGAGCACGAGGCCGGCCTCGGCCAGCAGGGAGCGGCGCAGGGCCTGGCCGCGCCAGGTTTTCTTGGCGTAAACCAGCGGCACTCCGTCGGCCAAGGCGTAGAAGGACACCTCGGGGTGCGCCTCGTGGATCCGCTCATCGGCGAGCCAACACGCCCGCGCCTCAAGCAGCTTCGGTCTCAGTGCCCACGTCTGCTGGCTCAGCCGATTGCCGGTGAGCTCCTGGCATCGGCCTGCGGCCGCCCTGTAGTCCTGCTCCTGCCACGCCATCCTTGGCGCTACGGGGAAAACGCTGCTGCGCCGCACCCCGAGCAGCGCCCTGGCCGCGAGATCTGCGGCACGCCATCCCTTCTCGACCAGGCCCAACGGCATGTCCACCGCGATCGCATCCACCTCGGCGGCGCGCTCGATCAGCCTCTCGAGCCGGGGATCCACCAGGCTGCCCGCGTACGCGCCGTCCGTGAGTCTGATCCCGACCCACCCCTGCTTACCACAGGCATCGACCCCAAGGACGTCCATCCCACCCCTCCCCTCGCGCGCAAGCCCGAGCCGCAACGTAGCAGCACCCACGGTCCCACGCCGCCCGCCGCCATTCCCATCTGTCTGTGCCCTGCCGGGGACGCGCACCTGCGACCTCTGCCAACGCTCTACCGGTTCAGCCGGACGACAGTCTGGATCACCAGCAGCCCGCCCCCGATCGGCGAGTCTCCCTGTTCCCACGCCCAGAGTCCCCCGCCTGGGGCACCCTGTATGAGGTGCCCCAAGACCCCGACACCAGCGGAAACGCTGAGGCCGAGGTCTTCGCGTATGTGCAGGCGTATGCCGCTGGAAGCGGCCCTATGACGCCCTCTGTGGATTATTCGCGGACGGGATCTTGAGGCATCTGCCCTGGTCGGACCGCGGAACGGCGAAGGCCCCGGCCGGATCCAGGGGCCCGGAGGCTAGCGCTGGGCGCAGTCACTCGTCGTCGCGCAACAACTCTTCTACTTTGCCGTTGGCGCTCTCCTGCCGACCGTCAATCGCCACAACCACATGCAGTCCGAGGCGACCGATGCGGTCGCTGAGCGTCAGCCCGTCATCGTCCCTCCCTCAGACGACGCTCGGCGAGGCGTTGCACCGTCCAAGTGGACTACCACGGTGCTGTAAAAGCGATGTACCGCGTCGTCGACGCTGCGAATGAACCCGGACTCCGCATTGCCACGGCTGCTTCCCATGCCCTTGAAGAGGGATAGACGGAAGCCTTCGATTTGGGCGCCGTTCCCCTTGGGTAGCATGTCGGCCGGCTCGGGGCGGAGGCGTTCCAGCGTTCCCCGTGGGCCTCCTGTTTCCCCTTCGATGAGGGTTTCGATGTGGAGATCCGCCGGCGCCTCGGTCAAGCGTCGGACGAGCCGCTTCGCCCACGCCAGGGGGTAACCCTGCTCGGGTGCGGGGATCTGGATGGAGGTGCGGAGCTTGCCTGTACGCAGGTCTGCGCTGATCGCCAGGACCCCGGGCGTTCCCTCGATGCGCAACTCCGCTTGGAGCTTCCCGTCGAGACAGAGCTGATCGGCGAGGCGGTCTCGGAGTGCCTTCGGATCGTTTCCGCGCTTGGCGCGTTGGACAGGCAGTACTTTCTGCCCCAGTTCGCCGCCCAGCCGGAGGCAGACCTGGCGAATGAGCCGCTCCCAGCTCTCCACGACCTCCAGTGCGCGTGGGTCTCCCTGACAGAGGGTTTCGTCGTCGATTCCGTTGCGTACCGGAACCCAGGCCGGGCCCATGTTCTGGAAGCCGTGGCAGCCGGAGTTCTCGTGCTGCAAGTAGTGCAGCAGTTCCTGGAGGAGCCAGGCGTGCGCCGCGTTGCCGACACCCTCGTGCCGGATCAACATCTGGGCCTGATGGGCGACTTCCGCCCATGAGAGGTGCCAGAGAGCAACCTTGTGCTTGCGCCGTCCGTCGATCCTCACTTCGACGAGTGGGCTGCCCTCCAAGGCGACGTCGTTCGACAGAGTGATCACGGCTTCGTAGCCACGGCGCGCAGCGATGTCCATGTAGGCCTGCACCTGTTCGGCCTTGAGCGCATTGCCATTGGTCTTCGTCTCAACCAGCACGGTCCACAGCTTGCCGGCGCGCTCGACACGGATCACTCCGTCGGGGCGCCGCGGGCTGTCACCGTGCGGAAGGGTGACCTCGGTGAAGGTCTCCATACGGCCGGCCGGCGCCCCGAACGCGGCGGTGAGTCTCCTGCCGAACTCTGGTACCTGCGCCATCACCGACAGCAGCACCGAGGTGGCACGCATTTCACGGTCCCGGTCACTCTTGAGTACCGATACCGGGAAGAGTCTGGCCTCTTTCCACGACTCGTTCTCCGCCAGCGTTTTCTTGGCCGCCTTGGGTAGGGTGACCTTCTTCTTCGCGGTACGAGGTCGTGTGGTCGGCTTCCTCGGCTCGACCTCGTCGTCAGGCCGACGAGGAGCGGGGACGGCCCCCAGCGCCCCCTGTGGCGTCGGTACGTCGGTCGACGCCGGTGTCGTCGTGTCCGCCTGATCGTCGATGCCGGCGTTGTCCTGTGCTTCCTCTGCCGCCGCGTCGTCCTCGATGTCTACGCCGAAGTCCGTGGCCAGACCGGCGAGACCCGTGTCGTAGCCCTGACCGACGGCGCGGAACTTCCACTCTTCCCCACGCCGGTACAGCTCGCCGAAGATGATCGCGCTCACCGAGTCGGCGTCGTCGATGGCGAAGCGAAGGAGTTCGTCACCACCCCCGTCCGCCAACGACAGCTTCACGCCCTCCAATTCTCCGAAGCGAGCACCCTCGTACCGGCTAGCAGCCACGACGATGCGGTCGACCTCGGACGGGACCGCGGTCAAGTCGAAGCTGATCCGGTCCTCACTTCCGTCTGCCGCCGGAGTCTTGCCCAGAAGTTGCACACTCCCGTCGGCGGCAACCGGGTTGTTGTAGAAGTAGAAATCGGTGTCGCTGCGGACCTTGCCATTCGCGTCCAGCAGCAGGACGGACACATCGGCATCCCCCTCGCCGGTCGGGCTCCCCCAGCCCAGACTGACGATCACCGAAGCGACGTTCTCGCTCAGGGCTGACAGGGGTACATTCGAGCCCTTGACCATTTCGCGCATAAAGCCCCCCAAAACGACGCAACTCGAGCACGAGAACACCCCCCACCCCAGCTGTCCGATGCGCAGCACTATGTGACCAGCCGCACACAGATGACTGTAGTGCCCACAGGGCGCGATCGCAGGAGTCGCGGAGAATCTGTGGAGCATTCATGGAGATGGTCTTGAGGTATCCGCCCTGGTGAGCTCAGTAAATGGGAGGGCCCCCAGACGAGTTCAGGGGCCCGGAGGCTAGCGCCGAGCACGGTCACTCGTACTCGCGCAGCAGCTCATCAATCTTGCGGTTGGCGACCTCCTGCCTGCCGTCGATGCACTTGACATGGCGGCAGAACCTCAACGCTGTTGCCCGCCCGCTCGGCGACCTCAGTTGCATCCACCCCAGAGTTGAGCCACGTCGACAGCGCCGAGTGCCTGAGGTCGTACGGCCGGGCAGCCGGCGGTGGAGCAACCGCGGCCGGCGACAGGGCGAGCGCCCGGGCTTCCTGCCAGACGCGGGCGTGGACGTCGAGCGCGACTCCACGTCCCGCCGTCAAGTGGCCGGAGAACGTCAGCTGAGAGAGCTTTGGTCAAGATCCGGATCCCTTATGTATCCCGTTCAGGAAAGACGCTGGATCATTGGGCGCGTCCTGCCTCACAGTGGCGCCATGAGCAATCACTCCGAAGCGCCTGTCGCGCCCGTCGAGGCCTTTGAACCCCCCTACTACGTCGCTGTCTTCACTGCGGTGCGAACCGAGGACCAGAGCGGCTACAGCGAGACCAACGCACGCATGGAAGACCTGGTGAAGGACGTCCCTGGGTACCTGGGGATGGACCATGCGCAGACTCCTGATGGGCTGGGCATCACCGTCGGGTACTTCCGCGACGCCGACGCCCTCACGGAGTGGCGGAGCAACGCTGAGCACCGCGCGGCGCAAAAGCGCGGGCAAGTCGAGTGGTACCGGAGCTACACGCTGCATGTGGCGAAAGTGGAGCGGAGTCACGGGTTCAAGCGAGCGTAGGTGCCCGCAGAGCCCGACAGCGGTCTGCCCAGCCGAGGCCACCTCGGCGACCGTCCCGCCACAAGCTCGCATCGAGCGGGTCGGCGTGCCCCTCGCGTGTCCGATCGAGCGGGAGACCGCGGGAACGACGGTCAGTCACGGGCACCGCGAACGGAAACGGCCTCCGACCAAACGTGCTGGTCGGAGGCCGTCCACCTGCGGAGGGTGTGGGATTTGAACCCACGGTGACGTTGCCGCCACGTCCGTGTTGGCCCCGTCGGCGGTGGTCGGTGGTTGTGGCGCTGATTTCAGGGCAGTTGGTCGTAGGTGCACCAGTTGCTCACGTCCAACATGTCTTTCGGTGTATAGGGGTAGCTCGCGGGGAGGGCGAGGGTGTCGCCGATCCGCTCACCGGCATATGTATCCGGGGCTGTCATGTCCGGGGTGTAGATCCGGCCGTATCGTTGCAGCCAGCTCTCCCAGGTCCGGTCCACGTTGCAGTGGTGCAGGAAGAAAACCGGGTCGTTGGGGGAGCTCATGGGGAGCATGTCTCCGCCCGTCCACAGGTGAACCTGATTGTGCGTCCAGGGCCGCGTCGCTGGACGCCAGCCTTCGAGCCGGCTGCGGAAGCCGTCCGAGTTGACGCTGAAGTCGATGACGTCGTACCGGTCTTCCGGTCTGGGGTTGGGGTTGTCTGGCGCGAATTCGAGGGCCGCTTTCACGTCCGCGCTGGTCGGCAGGGTCGCCCAGCCTTCCGGCCACGGGCGAGCAAACTCCCGGACCAGACCCCGCCCCCGGCCGTTCCCGGCCTGGGACGGCTGCCCGTCGGAGCCGGTTTCGATGCGGACGGTGAAGTTGTTCGGGTCGTTCGGGAAGAAGCCGAACGGCCCGTCGGAGACGGGGTTGCCTTGCCCGCCCATGTACCCGGGCGTCCAGATCGGGGCATCGGTCGGCGAGCCGTCGTCGCCGTCGGCCGACCAGTCCCAGTACGGCAGCGCAAAGCTGCTGTCTCCGAGTATCCGTTGAATGTTGTACTCCAGGAGGATGAGCATCAACCGGTGCCACGGCAGAAAGACCGGCCCCCGGTGGGCGTAGTTGCGCAGCATCGGGTCGCCGTTCCGCGGAATGGGGAACATTCCCGCCCGGATGTGCCAGATCACGAACAGGTCGTACGTGTACACCGGGTTTACCGGGCCCGGGATGCCGAAGCTGTTGGTGGTGCGCCCGGTCGACTCCTTCTTGAGCAGGCCGACGCCCGTGATGTATTTCTTCGCCGCGTTCTGGTCGTGCAGGATGTTTCTCCGGACCAAGGCCATCTCAGCCGCCTCCTCCGAAGTGGTCGGGATAGGTGGACATCAGTGCCCGGACGGCGTCCAGCGCCGAGGTGAACTGGTGATAGGGCAGGGCGGGGCTGTACAGCATGCCGCTGTCAGCCACGTGCAGCTGGGCCGTCACCGGTGTCCCGTCCACGACGACGTCGTAGGTGGTGGTGACCGTGATCCGCTGCCCCTGGTGCTCCGTCGTGCGGACGGAAGGCGCCGGGCCCGACGTCTGCTCTCCAGCCGGCCGGGCCAATTCGGCCAGGTAGCGTCCGAGTGTGTCGGGCGCGGCGGCAGCAGCGACTTCTTCCGGGTCGATGGCTGTCATGACGGACTCCCTGATGATGATGGATCGGAGGGCAGGGGGAGTGTGGGCATCCCTCCATTTCCACCATCCTCGGCCCGGCCCTGGCTGTCCACTGGGCCATTTGGTCAAGAGACTTGCCAGCCTGTAGGCGGCTTCCATCCGCGGGCCCGATCGCCCTTTGCACCTTCCACGGGACAACGGCCGATCCTGACGGGCACGGTGCTTCGCGTCGATCGCGCGAGCCTGCGCTTCCTTGACGCCGCAGCGCTGGGCGCCTTCCTGACCGAGGCGGGCTTTGAGATCGAGGCGCAACACAGTGACGGGCACCGCGAATCCGTGACCGATGGCAGCCGGGAGATCATCAAGATTGCTCGCCCGGGAGGCCGCAGACTCGGTGATCAATTCCAACCAGGATTTCCAGGCCGCACGAGCCGCCAACCGCCGGCTGATCACCCGGCTCAACCGGCTCAACACCACGCGCCCGGCAGACGCGTGACGTTGGCCTCGGCAGGGCTATGAGCGCGTCGCCTCGTGGTCGGGGAGTGCGGCCGGGGTGGTCCTGGTTGCCGGGCGCATGGTCGGAATCAGCACAGCCAGCCCGGCGAAGATGACCGCGGCGACGACGCCCGTGACGTGCAGGCTGGCGGTGAATGCCTCCCGCGCGGTGTGCAGCAGTTCCGCGCCCTGGCCGGCGGGAAGGTGCCGGCTGGCGGCGACCGCGCCGGCCAGGGAGTCCGACGTGCCGTCCATCCGGCTGCGGTAGACCACCGCGGCCACCACGCCGAGCAGCGCGAAGCCAAGAGAGCCGCCGATGTAGTTGCCGGTCTCCGACATCGACGCCGCCGAGCCGGCTCGCTCTGGCGCCACCGACCCGACCACCAGCCCGGTGCCCAGCGCGAAGAGCGGTCCTGTGCCCAGCGCAAGTACGGTGATGCCGGTCATCACCAGCGGCAGGGCGCGCGCCCCGGCGACGCCGACCAGCAGCAGGCCGCCCAGCGCCGACACAGCCAGGCCTCCGGCGATCGCGGTCGTCTGCGTCATCCGCCTGGCCAGCGCCGGCGCGGCCATAGTGCCGACCGCCACGCCCAGGCCCATGGGGGCAAACAGCAGCGCCGACGCGGCCGGCGAGTAGCCCAGCACGTTCTGCAGATACTGGGTCACCAGCAGGCCCGTCCCGGCCATGGCGATGCCGGCGAAGACCAGTGCGACGAGCACGGCCGTGAACGGGCGACTGTGCAGCAGTCGCAGGTCCAGCAGCGGCGTGGAAAGCCGCAGCTGCCGGCGCACGAATGCCACACCGGTCGCTGCGCCGACGGCGAGAGCGACGGCCGGCACGAACGGCGCGCTCTCGACGGCCAGTTGCTTGATGCCGTAGATCATCAGCAGTACCGCTGCGAGCGACATGCCGACGCTGACCGGCTCCAGCCGCCCGGCATGGTCGCTGCGGAACTCCGGCAGCAGGACCGGTCCGGCGATCAGCAACAACGCCATCGCCGGCACCGATACCAGGAACACCGACCCCCACCAGAAGTACTGGAGCAGGAACCCGCCGAGCACGGGTCCGATCGCGCCGCCGACGAACTGGCAGGTCGCCCACATCGCGATCGCCTTCCCGCGCTGGCGTTCGTCGCGGAACATGTTGGTGATCAACGCCAGGGTCGACGGCGCCAGCGTCGCCCCGGCAACGCCCAGCAGTGCACGCACGACGATCAGCATCAGCGGGTCGACCGCGAACGCGCTCACGACCGACAGCACAGCGAACGCCGCCGCGCCGATCATCAGCAGCCGGCGGCGGCCGATCCGGTCGCCGAGCGTCCCCATCGTGATGACCAGGCCGGCCACCATGAATCCGTAGCTGTCACTGATCCACAGCTGCTCGACGTTGTCCGCCCCCAGGTCGGCGCTCAGCCGCGGGAGTGCGAGGAGCAGCGCCGTCGTGTCCAACGCGACGAGGAAGGTCGGCAGCATGAGGAGAATCAGCCCCAGCCACGCCCGGTTGACTCGCATCCGAACCTCTCTGTTCTCTTGACGTTTCGCCCGTTGGTCGGAGCGGCGGAGAGGTTCTTGACATCGGACTCGTGTGGAGTCTTTCGGCGGACGATGTCAAGACGGCAGCGGCGGCTCCGACCACCAGGCGAAGGGCCCTGCCGGGGCTCGCGAACCATGAGGAGTACGACATGCAGTTCCTTATCAGCCTGCACATCAACCCGGCCGTGCTGGACGCGCTGACCGACGCCGAGAAGGCGGCGATCGGCGAAGGCCACGGCAGGTTCATCCAGTCGCTGAAGCAGTCCGGCGAGCTGATCACCACGCAGGCCCTCGTCGACCCGTCACAGGCCGCCGTGGTGAGCGTGCGCAACGGCCAGCCGGTGGTCACTGACGGCCCCTTCCTGGAGGCCAAGGAGCACCTGGGTGGCTTCTACCTGGTCGACTGCGAGGACAAGGACCGGGCGATCGAGCTGGCCACGCAGATCCCGGACGCCGCGATCGACGGGCTGGGCGTCGAGGTGCGGCAGGTCATGTTCGCTGACGGACACTTGGAAGCATGACCGCACCGAACATCGAGGACCTGCTGCGTGAGCTCACGCCGCAGGTCCTCGGCGCGCTGGTACGACGACACGGCCAGTTCGAGGACTGCGAGGACGCTGTGCAGGAAGCCGTCCTCGCCGCCACCGTCCAGTGGCCCGCCGAGGGAGTGCCGAACAACCCGCGCGGCTGGCTGGCGACGGTCGCCTCCCGTCGGCTCATCGACCGGATGCGCAGCGACCACGCCCGCCGCGAACGGGAGGCCGCGACCGCCATGGAGGCCCCGCCCGCCGAGGTGCCGGACACCGACGACACGCTCGTACTGTTGTTCCTGTGCTGCCATCCGAAGCTGACCGCAGCCTCCCAGACCGCCCTGACGCTACGGGCGGTCGGCGGCCTGACCACCGCCGAGATCGCCCACGCGTTCCTGGTGCCGGAGGCCACGATGGCGGCAAGGATCAGTCGGGCCAAGCAACGCATCAAGGCCGCCGGCAGCACGTTCACCCTGCCGGACGGTGCGGTGCTCGAGGAGCGGCTACGGGTCGTCCTGCACGTGCTCTACCTGATCTTCAACGAGGGCTACACCGCCTCCTCGGGCAGCCACCTGCACCGCGCCGACCTCGCGCACGAGGCGATCCGGCTGACCAGGACGGTGCACGCGCAGCTGCCCGAGGACAGCGAGGTGACCGGTCTGCTCGCGCTGATGCTGCTGACCCACGCCCGTCGCAAGGCACGTACGACAGCGTCCGGCGACCTGGTGCCGCTGGACGAGCAGGACCGCAGCAAGTGGGACCGCGCGCTGATCGACGAGGGCACCGAGCTGGTCAAGGCGTCGCTGGCCGGCCCGGCTCTGGGGCCTTACCAGCTGCAGGCCGGCATCGCCGCCACACACGCTGACGCGGACACGGCCGAGGAGACCAACTGGCCACAGGTGCACGCCCTTTACCTGATCCTGGAACGGATCGCGCCCAACCCGATGGTCACCCTCAACCGCGCGATCGCGCTCGCCGAGACCGAGGGCCCTCAGGCCGGGCTCACCCTGCTGTCCACGTTGGACAGCGACGACCGGATGGCCGGGCATCACCGGCTGCTGTCTGTACGGGCGCATCTGCTGGAGAAGACCGGCGACGCGGCGGGGGCGTACGAGCACTACCGGCGCGCCGCGAAGTCCACCGCCAGCCTCGCCGAGCAACGCTACCTGGAGTCCCGGGCCAGCCGAGTGACACGCCTTGCACCACAGGCGTTGCGATCGATACAGCGCTGAGTCACTGCCACTGAGCTGCGAGGACTCCGTTGCGAGTCCGCCTCAGGATCGGCGGCCTCCAAAGAAGCCTCCCTCTGCGTGAGGATCCACCACGACGGCGCAGCTCATACCGCTACGGCACAGAGGTGCGTGCCGTTCCCGGTCTTGCTCGACACCGAGTACGAGGAGGAGGCACCGCCGCCGACGCCGGAGCTCGAGTACATCCAGTACGCGGGTGATACTTCGCCTTGCGATGCTCCCCCACGGTCTGAAGGGCGTGGGAGGTGCCCCCAGCACCGGACGCCGCGAGCTTTCCGGCAAGCCTTTCCGGCCACAGCACCAGCGGAGCAATATGCATCGAACAGCCCCCTCGGAGTGATCTCCGAGGGGGCTGTTTCGTGTCCCGGGGTACAAACGGGGGACGGCGCGTCAGGCGGCGTTCTCGGCCGCACCCGGGGGACAGAAGGCAAGCCACGGTAAAGCTGGCGGCCGCCTTCGCCATCTTGATCAGGTTCGGAGGGCTTGGGCGTCTGCATCTCCGCCGGTGGGCCCTCGAGGAACCGGGTGCGGTCGGCCGGTGCTCATCGCCGGCTCCTCTGCCTTCGTGGCTCTCCCGCGACCCGGCGCAGCGTTCAGTACTGCTCGGTCTCCGTGAAACCCGTACTCGCGTTGTCGTCCGCGTCGAAGACGGCGGCGGTCGGGTCGAATCCGGGCGGGCTGTCCTTCAGGGCCAGGCCCAGGCCGGCCAGCTTCGCCTTGACCTCGTCGATGGACTTCGCACCGAAGTTGCGGATGTCCAGCAGGTCGGCCTCGGAGCGCGCCAGGAGCTCACCCACCGAGTGGACGCCCTCACGCTTGAGGCAGTTGTAGGAGCGGACCGTGAGCTCCAGCTCCTCGATCGGCAGCGCGAGGTCGGCGGCCAGGGCGGCGTCCGTCGGGGACGGGCCCATGTCGATGCCCTCGGCGTCGATGTTGAGTTCGCGGGCCAGACCGAACAGCTCCACCAGGGTCTTACCGGCGGACGCCATGGCGTCACGCGGACGCATGGCCTGCTTGGTCTCGACGTCGACGATCAGCTTGTCGAAGTCGGTGCGCTGCTCGACACGGGTCGCCTCGACCTTGTAGGTGACCTTGAGAACCGGCGAGTAGATGGAGTCGACCGGAACACGGCCGATCTCCTGGCCCGCCTGCTTGTTCTGCACGGCGGAGACGTAACCGCGACCGCGCTCGACGGTCAGCTCCATCTCCAGCTTGCCCTTGCCGTTGAGCGTGGCGAGGACCAGGTCGGGGTTGTGCACCTCGACACCGGCCGGGGGCGCGATGTCGGCGGCCGTGACCAGACCCGGGCCCTGCTTGCGCAGGTACATCACGACCGGCTCGTCGTGCTCGGAGGAGACGACCAGTTGCTTGAGGTTGAGGATCAGGTCGGTGACGTCCTCCTTGACGCCCGGCACGGTGGTGAACTCGTGCAGAACGCCGTCGATGCGGATGGACGTGACCGCCGCACCCGGGATCGAGGAGAGGAGCGTACGACGAAGGGAGTTGCCGAGGGTGTAGCCGAAGCCCGGCTCCAGTGGCTCGATCACGAACCGGGAGCGGAACTCGTCGACGACCTCTTCGGTCAGTGAGGGACGCTGAGCAATCAGCACGAGGTATTGCCTCCAGTGTTTGGCGCCCGCTATGTGACGCCGTAGACACCACGAAGGGTACGGGCGATTCAGCCTCCTATGCGTCCGAACCGCCCGACCCCGCCCGTCTGCCGGCCGATCGGCAGGCTCAGCTCTTGCTGGAGTGGAGTCCAACGATCAGCTACTCCTGCCCCTGAGAGTCGGCCACCGGCGCAGTTCGTAGGTGCATACTGGGGACGATGACAAAGCCTGCTGCACCGAAGCGTCATTTGCCAACCAGCCCCTTCAAGGCCCCGGTCACGCCGCCTCCCAAGCACTTCGCCGTGGGCGACCAGGTCACACACGACGTGTATGGCCTCGGCCGGGTCATCGGCATCGAGGATGGAATCGCGGCGCTCGTGGATTTCGGCTCGGCGCAAATGCGGATCTTGAGCCCGTACGCCAAGATGACCAAGCTGTAGAACCGCTGTGCCCGGTCACGGCACGCCAGGGCCCTTCGGGGACCGGTAACGAAAAGGAGACCTCTCATCGATCCGACGTCGCTGTTCTCTGCCCTGGAAGGGCAACCCCGCCGTGCTGCTGCAGCATCGCCGCCTCCGACGACAAACCCCTTCCAGGCCCCGGACTTCGGGGAGGAGGAGATCTTCCTGCTCGAGGATGTACAGGGGCCCGCCTCGGGCATGCGTGCCGCGCAACCCAAGGCAGCTTAGCTCCCACGCGTGCGGTGGTTTCGGCAGTCGGCCGCGGATCGTCTCCGTTTCCTTCCACGCCACCGCCATGCGAGAGACAGATCTTCGAGCCCTCAACCGGTCCGGCACCAGACGTTCCACCATCGTCATCACGATCACTGCCGTAGGTGCCAAGTCAGCTGCAACGACCTCTGAACGCCTGGGCGTGCAGGCGGTCTTGTGATGTTCTGCTCCGGTGGATGGTGTTCTCTCAGCCTTGATCGCGATCGTCGGAACGCTGCTGGGCTCTACTGTGACGCATGCCTTCCAGCGCAATGCGTCTGCACACGACCGAGTGTTCGCAGCCCAACAGCAACTCCGCTCGGATCGGATGACCGTGTACAGCGACTTCGCCGGAGCGCTGACAGAGTTCCGGCGCGGCCAGCAAGATCGCTGGCACCGCCGGAACGAGGATCCGGACAGCTCCGTGTCCTTCGAAGCTCGCACAGAGGCATACCGGCTCCGCGGGATCGCCCTCCACGCGCTGTTCCGAGTCCAGCTCATATCAAGCACTCAGAGGCTGATCGACGCCGCACAAGATGCCTACGACCTGACGTCCGCGATGCCCAAGGCCGCCGACAGGGCGGAGCTGAGTGCGCGCGGCGCACAGGCACGAGAGGCCTTGGAGCAGTTCATCAAGCTCGCTGCCTCTGACGTGCAGTAACGCCGGGGAAGCCCCGGAGCGCTCTGGGGGCCGGCCGTATCCCGTTGATAGAATCCGGCCTTCTGCGTTCAGTACTGCGGCAGCGTCGCAGTGGCCTTGTGGCCGGCCTCGATCTGCGTGATCCGCTCGGCGAACATCCTTGCCCCCTGGGTCAGCATCGGCTCACTCGCGCCGCCCTCTACGAACGTGGTGGCGACCACTGTGCCAACCCGCATGGTGACGTATTCACCCTGCAGGCCTCCCCCGCTCATGGTGTAGGCCCGGCTCTCGTTTCCGAAGGTCGGCTTCGACAAAGCAGGGTTGCTGCCTGCTTCGCGCTTCATCCCGTCCCTCGCATCCTGCGCGCTGCTGTAAGTGGTGATCTCGAAGTTGGCGTAGTGCGTAGCCCCGGACAGAGCGTACTTGGCGCTACCGAACCACTTGCCCTTGCACTCTTGCACGCTTGGACAGTCGAGGTGCCCGTCTGCGGTATTGACGTAAGCGCTGACGGCCTCCAGGCCCCCCATAGCCCCAGGGTCCGGAAGGGCGCTCTTGACCTGGTCCTCGTTCAGTACCGTGGCCGAGTCGGGCACGGTGGGCGCTGACTTCGGGGTGTGGCTGCCGCTCGTGCCTTTGTGCCCGCCGCTTCCTCCGGAACTACTGACGTCGTCTCCACCGCATGCCGTGAGCGTGCCCCACAAGACACCGACCACAGCGGTCGTTGCTACCGCGAGACGCGTCCTCGACACAGTCGTTCCTGCCACGTTCAGTTCTCCCCGTCAGCGATCAACTTGGCGTGCTGATCATAGAGTTGCTCACGGATTGCTGTCCGGACCCGCGTCGACAGAGCAACGACGAGGCCCCTGGACGCGATGCCAGGGGCCTCGGTGGCGGGCAGGGGCGTCTACTCGTACGCGCGCAGCAGGTCCTCGACACGTCGGTCGGCGACGTCGTGCCGTCCGTCACGGCACTTCACGTAGCGGGTCGGCGGAGCCTCGAGGCAGTTGTGCCGGGGGCCCTCTACCGGATGCGGTGGGTCTTCCAGAAGGAGGTCAGGTCCTTGTCGGTCATGGACTGGGCGGTTTTCTTGAAGTCGGCGGTGGTGGAGATGCCGTACCAGTGGTCGCGGGCGTAGCGCTTGAGGAGGCGTGCCATGGTGTCGGCGCCGAGGGTGCGTTCCAGGTCTGCCAGGGCGCAGGGGCCGGCGGAGTAGACGAGGTGGTATGTGCCGCGATGGTTCGCCCAGTAGTCCATCGAGCTGGTGAGCGCGGCGTTCCGGTCGGGCCACTCGTCCGGGTCCCAACAGTCGTTGGTGTCCAAGCCGTAGAAGCGGTAGTTGGCGTACTGGGCGAAGCTCTCGTCCAGCCAGGGCGCACGGTATTGGTCGTTGCCGACGATGCCGTACCACCACTGGTGGGCCACTTCGTGGACAACGGCGCTGCCCTCCTCTTCGGTGCCGAGCAGGACCAGGCCGGGGTATTCCATGCCGCCGCCGAACTGCGGGGTCATCACCAGGTCGAGTTCGCCGTAGGGATAGCGGCCGTACTCCGTGCTGAACCGGTCGACGGCGGCGGCGCCGTCCTGGCGGGTGATGCGCACGCCCTCGGCAGGCGTGTCGGGTGCCCAGTACGATCTGACCCGCACGCCGCCGGGCGTGGTCTGGGCCGCGGTACGGAACGGGCCCGCCGCCCACGCGAAGTCCCTTACGCGGTGAGCGACGCTGTGCGTGACGGTGCGCCCCGGCGTACCGGGGCTGGTGCGGGTGCGGCCGGTCGCCGGGACCTTGAGGGCTGACGGGTGGTCGAGCGTGACCTGGAAGTCGCCGGCCAGGGTGTAGGAGCTCTCGCCGGGCGCCACGTACGGATCGAGGTGCCATCCCGTCGCGTCGTGCACGGCGAGCACGGGCAGCGCGTTGCCGAGGAAACGGAAGGCGCCCTCGCTGCCGAAGCGGTCGTTGCGCTCGGGCACGGTGAGGGACACGTCGAAGGAGACGGCCGTGCGCCGGCCCTGCTCGAGAGGTGCGGGCAGGGTGATGCGCAGCGCGGTGCAGTCCACGCTGAGCGGGCCCGCCGTGCCGCCGCGCACCCGGGACACGGTGACGGGGGAAGGGCTGCCGGGAGTGCCGCAGGCGTCCATGCCGTTGCCCCAAAGCCGCAGGTACACCTCGCGCAAGGGCTGGTTGGAGGCGTTGCGGAAGGACACGCGCTGCCGGCCCTTCCAGTGGGTGCCGTCGGCGTCGGCGCGCAGGGTCACGTCGTAGCGCGGGTGATCGGGTGTCGCGGCCTGGGCGCTGTTCACTGCGGCCGTGGGTTTGGGGGCGGCGTCGGCACCGGCGCCGGTGCCGGCTGCGACGAGCAGCGCGAGCAGGGCAACGAGCAGGCGACGAGGGGACGTTGACGGCCATGCGGGCGGGGAAGGCATGGCAGCGGATCATGCCACGGCGCTTCCGGCATGCGCCCCCGTGTGCGGGAAGTGAACAGGCCTGTTCCGTTTGCAGGTCAGGAAACCGGGCGATAGGCGAGGCAAAGCACGCAGGCTACTGACCTGCGCACCCCTGACAGAAACCAGATAGCGGCAGTGGAGCAGAATTCACTCAATGCGCGGCAACGTCCCGCTGATAGCGTGTGGTGTTCGATGTGCATGGCCGACAGCGCCTGCGACCAACTGAGGTGGGGGCCACGATGAGCGGCATATGGACCAGTGAAAAGATACGTCTGCGGGGTGTCGAGCCGGAGGACTGGGAAGGCTTTCGAGCCCTGGCTCAGAACACCGTCGACGTCCGCAACGCCGACCTGGTCGAGCCTCCACGCTCAGACGAGAGTTTTCGTTCCTGGACCGCCGAGCGTGCTGGGCGTCCGCCAGGAGGCGAAGCGTTCCGGCTGGTGGTCGAGGTGCTGGCCGACGGCGCGTTCGCAGGGTCTGTGACAGTCGGCGAGACCGACAGCCGTGCTGGGCGATTCAAGACGGGCATCGAGATCACCCGCGACCACCGCCGCAGAGGATATGCGGCCGAGGCCACCGAACTGATCCTCACCTACATGTTCGCCGAGCAGCGCTACAACAAGTGCGAAGTAGAGGTCTACGCGTTCAACGACGCCTCCCTCGCCCTCTACCACAAGCTGGGCTTCGTCGAGGAGGGACGGCTTCGCCGGCATGAATTCTTCGCCGGCAGCTACCACGACGTCGCGCTGCTCGGCATCACCGCTGCCGAATACTGGGCCACTCACCAGCTTCCATCGGTGCGGTGACCTCCACCATCGTCTGCGTGCGGCGAGCAAGAGAACCGGGTCACCGTGAGTCGCGCCTGTCAGGGACGCAACTGCAGGGATCCGGGGCCACCGAGCTGTCGGCATCCGGCAACGGTTCCGGCGTGACGAGGCTCTCCAGAGCTTTCCGAACACAAAAAAGCCCCGACGATCAGATCGTCGGGGCGGATCAGTTACTTCTCAATGAAATCTATCGAGAACTTGGTCCGCAATTACATCATCAACACCGAAGAATTTGAGGATCTCCAGACCGATCCGAAGTCCCCAGTATACGCCTTGTATAGTGATTCGCTTTACGGGTGCTGTTTGACTTGTGGTATTCGACTGCGTAACAGGGGCGCCGGATTCCTCCGGCCCGGTATGCGCTAGATCATGTCGACCTCCTTCTCTTGTTCTCGGCTGCTCGTTGCGATGCTGTGCTGTGTTGTTGTGCTCACCTTGCATTGCCATGAGGGCCCTCCTCTGTCTCGGCACCACTGGTTGTGGAGCCTGGTCTGGGAGGTGCCGCTCGCGAGGGGGCTTCCTGCATGGACTGCCCACATCATGCCCGCACGGCAGCGCGGTAATCAACCACCGCAAGCGCAAGGGTTGTTGACGCAAGGCCACCTGCAACTCCGGCAGCTCCGAGCTCGTTCCCCTGTTCATTGACCGCCGACCGTGGCGTCCCCAAGGCCACCCTGATGCGGCGCCTCGCCGGTTGCGTCCTGCGAAGTGGTGTACGGGCCGGAGCTGTCTCCGGAGCCACCTGAGGTACCTGAAGACCTCGTGGCCGGCTTGTTCGCCGGCAGCGGGGCCTTGACCTCTCGGGGCACCACCAGCCGCCGTTCAAGGTCACATTGCGTCGAACCAGGGCTTGCCCTCGGCCCAATGGCGGACCCAGCCGGCGAAGCCGGACTCGCCGGTGGTGAAGCCGAACTCGGACCCGAACGGTCCGGCACCCTCGCCGCAGATGTTCCAGACGTGTCCACGGTGGAGGCCTGTGACGATCAGGTGCCAGTACATGCCGCAGCCGTCGGTGCCCAGCACGATCGACCCGTGGCCGAAGACCGGCTCCAGCATCGGGCCCAGCTCGTCGTCCGGCAAGTCGTCCTCCTCCCACAACCACGGCTCCGTGAGCGGGAATGGCTTGGCCAACTCACGGGCCGGGCTGTCGTCGCCCCAGTCGTCGGGCAGCTCGGCCAGCGGCACCAGGCCGAAGTCGGGCGGGCCGAAGCCGCAGCCGTCGGCTATCTCCGCGACGCAGGTCCGGTAGGGCTCAGGCAGCGTGATCCCGTGTTCCGCCTCGAAGGCGCGGACTGCCTCCCAGCCCAAGGGCTCGCCGGTGTCAAAGGCCGCCCGAAGCATGCGCAGATCTTCGGGGCCAGCGTGCTCGGTGTCCATGGGGCACATGGCTATCACCCACCAGTGTCAGATCACGGGGTGGGTGGCCCCGGACCGGCCTGTCAGGCTCGACGTGAAGCACTCTGACATCAGCGGCCGGCACCAGCAGCCGCGAACGTCGGTGGTCGAGACCGGACACCAGCGACCGGCCGACCGAGGTACACGATGCGTCGACGACGTCGACAGTTCCTCAAGATCGACCGACCTGACAAGAATGGGGCCCGGTCTCGAAGCCGACATCCGGCACGGGCGCGGTCCTGTCTGCTGGACGGCTCCCGTCGGCTTGCACCAGTCGCTGAGACTCCACCTCACCCCCACCGACCTTTCGCACAGGTTCCCTGGGCCGGGGACCCACTGGCGGCGATCACGGAGCCGAACTGCGCTGTGTGATGATGCACGAAAGGTGACCGGCCCTGGGGTGGGGCTACGTGCGTGAGAAGGGTTGGGCCCATCGTGGGCAAGGGCGGGGAGTCCATACCGGACGAGGAGTGGGAGCGCTTCCTCCGTGAAGCCGAGGCGGGGACGAAGGGCGCGCCCGAGGAGCCTTCGGCGCGGGCCCGGATGGTGGCACGGCGACTTCAGGAGGAGACCGGCCCGCCGGAGCCGTGGCGGAGTCACCAACCGGCCCGGCGGCAAAGAGGCAAGGGCTGGTACGCGGTCGGTCTGCTGGTTGCGGTCGCCTTGTTGGTCGTGGCGGTGGATCCGGAGCGGGTGGCCGGATGGTTCGGGGGCGGGGACGGAGGCGGCGAGAGTGCGCCACTCGCCGCGGAGTCGACACATCCGGATCAGCCGCCACCGACGGAACTGGCAGCCCGACAGCCGACCATGAAGCAGCCGTTCAGGGGGTCGCCCGCGCAGCAGTGGGGTGACGGGACGGCTGGAATCGGCCTGCCCGAGGCCCGGGCGACCGGCTGGATGAGCAAGGAGCAGGTCGCCCAGGAGCTCGAGAAGACCCGGGACTTCCTCGCCGCGTCCAGCCTGAATCCCGGTGTGCTGCGCGGGGAACGGCCGGAGAAGGCGATCGCGTTGATCAATCCTCATCAGCAGGACGTCCAGGACTACCTGTCGACCGCGTTCCGCGCGCCCAGCCGGGAGAACGATCCTCTGCTGCTGTTCAGCCGGTTCGACAAGACGAAGGTCCGGCTTGTCGGGGATGTGGTCAAGACGCGAGGACGGATCACGTACCGAGAGGGCAAGCGCGGGGCGGTCGAGGTGACCACCGATATCACGTACGTATATCCGGTCGTACGCGCTGCGGAGGGAAGCGACGACGTCGCGCGCACCATCGTGCGTCGCGAGGTCGTGATGAGTTGGGACGACCCGGCCAAGATCGTCATCGAGCCGGGGACGTTCTCCCTCGTCTCCTACAAGGTGGACACCACCAACGGCGGCTGCGACACCTTCACCGGCTACCTCACCCCCAGGTTCAACGCAGAGCGCGCGGCCTCGGACCCGGGAGACGGCCCCGAGGTCGACCCGTACGACCGGAGCACGTCGATGGAAACGCGTATGCGGGAGGCCGGCGACGCGGGGTGCGGGACTGCCACACGGTCGTGAGCGGCTGCCGGTGATCCCGCCGCGGCCGCCCGGGGCCATCCGCCGGCGGCGACAGCGGAGCCAGCCTAGACCACGCCGCATCCGTCAACTCGCAACGATCGAGCACGAGATCACTGATCAGTGTGTGCGGGTCGGAACCGCGCGCGGGGCTGGCTACGAACAGACTCAGCCACGCAGGGGCACCCGAACGCCAACGACCCCGGAAGTTCTTGGGCCTTGGCGACGGCCGGCGCATTTCACTCGTACTGACGCCGGTCCTCCCTCCACGCCGTCGAGCGTACGGACCGCCTCCCACACCCCGGCGGGAGCCGGGGAAGAACGGACGCATGTGACGGCGGGTGCGGCCGGGGCTCAGGCCGTGCGCTTGCGTGCTGCCGTCTTCTTCCCGGCGGTCTTCTGGGCCGCCGTCTTCTTTGCCGGGGCCGCCGACTTCGCGGTCGTCTTCTTCGCCGCGGTCTTCTTGGCCGCCGTCTTCCTCGCCGCCGGCGCCTGCTCGCCGCCCCCGGCCGCCTTCGGTGCCCTCCGCGCGCTCTTGCGGGCCGGCAGACGTCTGACCTCGGCCGCCTTGCCCGCCTCACCGGCTTCCTCGCCCCTCGACTCCTTCGCCGCGCGCACGCTCTTCTCCAGGGCGGCCATCAGGTCGAGGACCGTGCCGCCCGTCGCCGGTTCGGGGACCTCGGGAGGTGCCTCGCCGGCGGCCTTCGCGGCGATCAGCTCCTCGACGGCCTCGCGGTACTCGTCGTGCAGGTCGCTCAGGTCGACCTCGCCGAGGGTGTCCATGAGGGCGTGTGCCAGGTCGAGTTCCTTGTCGTTGACCGTGACCCTCGTGTCCGGGGCGATGCCCTCGGGTGCGCGGACCTCGTCCGGCCACAGCAGCCCGTGCAGGGCGATGGCGTCCTCGACCACCCGCAGCATGCCCAGGCGCTCGCGGCCACGCAGCGCGAACTTCGCGATGGCGACCTTGTTGCTGCGCTTGAGGGCCTCGCGCAGCAGCGCGTACGGCTTGGCGGCCGGGGCACCGCTCGCGGCCAGGTAGTAGGCGCTGTCCATATGGAGCGGGTCGATCCGGTCGGCCGGGACGAAGGCCACGATCTCGATCGTCCGGGCCGTCGGGATCGGCAGATGGGCCAGCTCCTCCTCCGTGATCGGGATGATGGAGCCGTCCGCGTCCTCGTATCCCTTGCCGATCTCCCCGTGCGTGACCTCACGGCCCTCCAGCTCGCAGAACTTGTGGTAGCGGATGCGGCCGCCGTTCTCCGGGGGTCCGAACGTGTGGCGTGACGTCGTAGCACACTTCCTCGTTGAGCGTGCCGCGACGGTTCTCTGGGGGTGTTGCTCCGTAGTGGACCGTTGCTTTCTGTCCGTGGAGTGAAGTGAGGGGATCAACAGGTGCGTGCTTTTCCGGTCCGGATGCCGTCCGGTACTGCGTACTGGACAGTGGTCGATGCCGAAGTACAGGTGGTGAACGAAGCCGACCGGTACTTACGGGGCCTCAGGTTGAGCAAGGACCGGGCCGAGTCGACGACGAAGGCGTACGCCGAAGCGATCGCGCTGTTTCTACGCTGGTGTACGGCGACTGGACGAGATGAGGTTCCCCCGCTGCGCGGGAGTGGCTGACTAGCTGGTCAGGGCGGGTTGGCGGGGTTTCAGGTTCACTGGTTCGGCCGCTGCCTGGTTGGCGTAGTGCTTCTCCTCGAACTCGATCGGGCTGAGGTAGCCGAGCCGTTTCTGGATGCGGCGAGGGTTATAGAAGCCGTCGATGTACTCGAAGAGCGCGAGGTTCGCCTCGGCTCTGGTCGCGAAGACGCGGCCTCGGATGCACTCGGTCTTGATCAGCATCCACAGGTTCTCCCCAGGGCGTTGTCGAACGAGTCACCGACCGAGCCCATGGATGCTTGAATAGTTGCCTTCGCTGGTCGGCCGAACCCGTAACGGCAACGAGAACCGGGTGGCCGTCGAATTGCTGATCGACACCGGGAGGCGGCCCCAGGAGATCTGTCAGCTGCGCTGGGACTGCCTCAAGCAGGACGCCGACGGACAGCACGTGCTGATCTACGACAACTACAAGGCCAACCGCCACGGACGCCGGCTACCGATTTCCCAGGCCACGGCTGGCGTGATCACCAGACAGCAGGAACTGATCCGCGCCGACTTCCCCAGCACACCGACCGACCAGTTGATGCTGTTGCCCACGCGGGTGGCCAACCCACACGGCCGGAAGCCTATCGCGCCGGGATGGCTCTCCGGCCGCCACCGCGAGTGGATCCGGTCGCTGCCGGAGTTCCTGGTCCCCACCCGTGTCGAGTTGGACGGTCAGCCGGTCACCAGGATGATGCCCTTCGACAAGTCCAAGATCTTCCTTTACGCGTACCGGCACACTTACTGTCAGCGACACGCGGACGCCGGTGTCGCCGTCGATGTCCTCAGAGCCTTGATGGATCACCGGCGCCTGGACACCACTCAGACCTACTACCGGGTCACCGAAGAGCGGCGATGCGAGGCCGTCGACCGCGTCACCGAGATGCAGTTCGACCGGCACGGCAGGCGCATCTGGCGGCAGGCCAAGGAGCTGCTCGACTCCGAGCACGCTCGTCGGGCCGTCGGCGAGGTCGCCGTTCCCTACGGTGTCTGCACCGAGCCGTCGAACGTGGCAGCGGGTGGACACGACTGTCCCGTCAGATTCCGCTGTGTGGGCTGCGGTCATTTCCGTACTGACATCTCCTACCTGCCCGACTTGGAGGCATACCTCGCTGACCTGCTGCGCAACCGCGAGCGGATCGCCGCCGCGCTGGACGCGGATGACTGGGCCAAGGCCGAGGCAATGCCGTCGGACGAGGAGATCCGCCGTGTGAGACGACTCATCAAACGAGTCAAGGACGGCCTGGACGACCTCGACGCAAGCCAGCGTGCCGAGGTCGAGGAGGCCGTGTCCGTGGTCCGTCGCGGTCGGCAAAGCGTCCTGCTGGGGATGCCCCGTGTCCGCCAGCCTCTCCCCGATCTGCGACCAGAAAGGCCACTGTGACCAGCAAGAACACTCTCCCCATGGCTGAGGGGCGACGGGGGGACTCAGCACGCCGACACCAGCGAGTCGAGAAGGTCCTCAGCGCCGCGGTCAGAGAGGGCGGAGATCTCACCGTCTCCGGCATCGCCCGGGCCGCCGGAGTCGACCGCTCCTTTCTCTACCGACACCGCGACCTTCTGCAACTCATCCACACCGCAGCAACGACACCGCCGTCCGGCGAAGGACACGCCCAGGTCAGCAGAGCCTCCCTGCAAGCCGACCTGGCGAACGCCCTGGAGCGCAACGCCCGGCTCACAGCCCGAGTCCGGCAACTGGAGAACCGGCTGTCCCAACAGCTCGGTGAACAGGCCTGGCGCGACTCCGGCCTCGGCGCGCCCACCGATATCGACCACCTCCAGCGGCAGATCACCACCCTCGAACAGCGGATGGTGGAACTCCAAAGCCAACTCGAAGATCGAACAGAGGAACTAGCGGCCGCACGTGCGGCCAACCGAGAGCTGACCCGCTCACTCAACCAGGCCCATCGCTGACCGCACGTCCCCTCCCAACCATCCAGGTGGCGCATGCCGGGATGCGATCTGCGGCCGACGGAGGTGCCATGGGAAAACAGGAGGTGGGAGGCCATGGCCCGAGCGGTCTGGAGCGGTGCTCTCTCATTCGGGCTCGTCGCCCTGCCGGTGCAGCTGTTCACCGCCACGGAGAGCCACACGATTCGCTTCAACCAGCTCCAACGTGGAACGTCCGACCGAGTGCGCAACAAGCGCGTCAACGAGCGCACCGGCGAGGAAGTCCCCATGGAGGAGATTGTCAAAGGCTTCGACATCGGGGACGAGTATGTGATCGTCGAGCCAGGCGAACTGGACGAGATCGCCCCTGGCCAGTCCAAGTCGATGGAGATCACCGGGTTCGTCGACCTGGACCAGGTCGAGCCGGTCTTCTTCGACAAGGCCTACTACCTGGCCCCCAAGGGCAAGGAGTACGCCAAGGTCTACGCTCTGCTTCACAGCGCCCTGGCCCAGGCGAACAAGGTCGGCATAGCCACCGTCGTTATGCGCAACCACCAGTACCTGGTCGCTGTGAAGGCCGAGGGCGATGTCCTGGCGATGCACACCATGCACTGGGCGGACGAGGTCCGCGACCCTCATCGGGAGATCGGAAGTCTCCCGGAGGAGACTCAGGTCGCCGAGAAGGAACTGCAGACGGCGGTGCAGCTGGTCGAGGCCCTGAGCATCGACTGGAATCCGGACGAATACCACGACACCTACCGAGAGAAGGTGCTCCAGCTCGTGGAGGCCAAGCGCACCGGTCAGACCGTGGAGAAGGGCGAGGCTCCACCGCGCTCCACCAACGTCATCGATCTCATGGACGCGTTGCGGGCCAGCGTCGAACAAGCACAGACCACAAGGAAGGGAAGCGGGAAGGGGACGCAGGAAGCTGCGGGCACGAGTCCTCCGACACGGTTGAAGACAGCGGCAGAAAGGCGCGCCGACCGCACGGCCGGAAAGGCGCCGAAGTCATCAAAGGCTGAGCTGGAAGGGTTGAGCAAGGCCGAGCTCTATCAGCGCGCATCGGACGCCGACATCCCCGGCCGTTCGTCAATGACCCGCGAGGAACTACTCAAAGCCCTCTCCGGCAAGAGGGGACGTCGCACCGCACGAGTCTCCTGACGCTGCACCTCAGGGCAGCTGTCCCGCCCGAGTGGGGACGATGACCGGCCGGGCTCACAGCGTGTGGTAGAGGTGAACATCGAGATGGCTCGACGACGCTATAACCTCCGCCTGTGACCAACAGCCGCAGGCAGACCGAGAATCCTCGCCTCGACGGGCTACCTGACTATCAAACGCTTCTGGACGGTACGGATTGGGCGTCGCTCGCCACTGCGTGCGGGACGGGTGAATCCCTGCCGGCGGCGCTGGCACGCCTCCTCGACCCCGACCCGGTCGTCAGGGCAGACGCCGCCAAGGACGCGTTCGGGGGAGTAACCCACCAGAACACCATCTACGAAGCCACCGTGCCCGTAGCGCTCTACGTCGCTGCCATCCTCGACCACCCGGCCATCACGGCGGGCGACGTCGGCCACGATGCGGACATGTCACCGCGTCACCCGACCCTCGTGAGGCTACTTAACTGGCTCAGCGACACCGCCTACGACGCCGACGACGAGTGCGTCGCCCTTGGCGAACGTCATTACGGCGAGGGGTTTCTCCACGAGTACGGGGAGATGCGCGCGTTTCGAGACCTGCGCCCGGCGATCTTCTCCGCTGTCCGCCCTCTACTCAGCCATGACAACGCGCACGTACGTGACGCGGCCTTGGTCGCAGCCATCCCCCTCGCAGAACACCCCACTCTCACCACGCACCGGGGTGAGCTGGTCGACCACGCCCGCCATCTGCTGGCCACCAGCACTGACCGCCACAACAGAGACCGCGTCCTGGACGCGCTGAAGGCATGGCGTCACGACACCAGCGACCTGGAGAACGCAGCCGACATCGCAGCCCGGGAACGTCACGCCCGTCTCATGGCCGAACGCGCTTCCTGGGCAGGCGACTGGACAGGTGGCTACACCGAAGACCCGCCATTTTGACTCTGCCCCGCGGAGCCCATCCGCTGATCACCCAGCGTGGCCACACCACACAAGCTGAGCCAGAGCCACGACTCGTGAACAAAACCAGTCCACGCCATTCGGATCACGCGTGGTCGCAAGCCCAAGAAACCAAGCCGAACGACAACACCGGACACACCAATCCGCCACAGTTGTTGCACTTGGCACTACCCGAAACGGCCGCTCTCACCTGCGCCGACGCCGCACTCCCACCACCAGTACGCCGCACACCCCCAGAGAACCGCCGTCCTCCAGATGAATCTGCCGGAAGGAGATCGAGCGGCTCTCGGCGGCGTTCACCAATTTGATCGGGATGCTGACCAAGCCGAAGGAGATGGTGCCGTTCCAGATGGATCGCACGTGCCGCACCTTTCCGATGGTTGTTCCGACAGGTTCCGATGGTTGTTCCGACAGGTTCCGATGGTCGTTCCGACAGGTTCCGATGGTCGTTCCGACAGATTTCGATGGTCGTTCCGGCAGGATCCGATGGACCCCGGCTGGTTCCTGTGCGTTTCGACGGGCCCCGATGGATTCCAGTGAATTCCGGCAGGCTTTAGCCGTCTATCCACCTGTTTCATGGGATTCTCATCGTATGACGCCGATCACAGAGGTGGAGGGGCGACGGCTCGCGCTCAGCAACCTGGAGAAGGTCATCCATCCCGCGACCGGCTTCACCAAGGGCGAGCTGCTGCACTACTACGCGACCGCCGCGGACGCCCTGCTGCCCCACCTCCACGACCGCCCGCTGTCCTTCCTGCGCTACCCGGACGGTCCGGACGGGCAGGTCTTCTTCGCCAAGAACGTGCCGCCGGGTACGCCCGCTTGGGTCACCACGGCACAGGTGCCGCACTCCGAGGGCCCCGCCCGCATGGTGGTGATCCAGGACCTGGCGAGCCTGATGTGGGCGGCCAACCTCGTCACCGAGTTCCACACCCCGCAGGGGCGCGTCGACGCGCCCGACGAGGCCGACCGGCTGGTCCTCGACCTCGACCCGGGCACGCCCGCCACCGTCGTCGAGTGCTGCGAGGTCGCCCTGTGGCTGCGCGAGCGGCTAGCGCGGGACGGCATCGAGGCGTACGCGAAAACGTCCGGTTCGAAGGGGCTGCACCTGCTGGCGGCGGTGGAGCGGACGCCGTCGCGGCGGACCGCGGAGTACGCCAAGAGCCTCGCCGTGGAGGCGGAGGAGGCGCTGCCCCGCCTCGTCGTCCACCGCATGACCCGCAGCCTGCGGCCCGGGAAGGTCTTCGTGGACTGGAGCCAGAACGCTGCCCGCAAGACGACGGCAGCGCCCTACACGCTGCGCGCCCGCACCGAACCGACCGTGTCGACGCCGGTGACCTGGGAGGAGGTGACTGACTGCGCCTCCCCCGGCGATCTCGTCTTCCGCGCACCGGACATCGCGCCCCGCCTGAAGGCGCACGGCGACCTGCTGGCACCGCTCCTCGACCCCGCCCACGCCGGGCCGCTGCCCTGACCCCGCACGCCCTCGGTCCCCTCACACCCGCGACCAGATGTGCCGGTCCCGCGCCATCGCGTGCAGGGCCTCCACGTCCGCCGGTTTGAGTACGCCGCCCAGGCGGGCGAGGTCCGACAGGTCCGTGTCCTTCAGGACGCGGACCTGCCGCGGCGGGGTCGCGATCTCCAGGCGGGCGGGCTCCACCAGGGCCAGGACCGGGTGGATCTCGGCCGTCAGGGCGTAGGAGGCCCGGTCCGCGTCGACGCGTACCCGGCGCAGCAGCGGCTGCGGATCGTGGCGGCCCACCGTCACCATCGGGTCGGCGACGAGGATCCGCTGCCTGCGGGCGTAGAGCGAGTGCACCGCGAACAAGCCGCCGGGTCCGATCACCAGGTGATGGATGCGGTCCCCGCCGGGCAGCGGCACCGAGTGCAGAGTGTGCCAGCCGGCGCCCTCCAGCCGGTCCAGTGCCTCACCGACCGCCTGCTCGGCGGCGAGCGCGCGGCGCCGCGGGTCAGGGCGCAGCCGGTGGGCGGGCCCCGGGTCACGGTCCAGTGCGATCACCAGGGCCTCGCCGGGCCGGTTCGGCGCCAGGTCGTCGTCCGGGTGGAGGGAGAGCCGGGCCAGCTCCGCCGGGGTGGGGACGGGCGGCGGCCCCACCGCCACCGGGCCGGTCAGGAACGGGCCGAGGGCGTCGAGCACTTCCTGCCGCCGGTCCTCGCTGAGCAGGTTGACCCGGCCCGCCTCACGGTCGTACCAGGCGACGCTGCTCCCGTCGATGCCGCACACATACAGGCGTTCCCGCCCGTGCCGCCGGGCCGGTATGACGCGCAGTCCGCTCATGCACAACACCCCTCGACCATGGGAACAGGCGGGGTGCTCCGCGGGCAAGAACCCGGCTACCTTGGTGAGCGGTTGGGGAGTCAGTGGGAGGCCTCGTTGCGAACCCGCGGAATGCAACCCGATGTGCCCGCTCCGGACAGCCCGTGGAGCGAGATCGTGCCCGGCCTGTGGATGGGCGGCCACGAGTTCGCGCGGCATTCTGGAGAGCTGGAATTCGCCGTCGTACACGATGAGTTCGATCTGGTGCTGACCCTGTTGCGGCTGCCGGGGCACGGTCCGGACGGCGGGGTCGAGCACCATGTGTGGCCGATACCGGACGGGCCGCTCGACGGGACACAGATCGCAGGGGTGATGCGGCTCGCGCAGGCCGCCGACGACGCGTTGGAGGAGGGCCGCCGGGTCCTCGTCCGCTGCTATCACGGCTACAACCGCTCGGGATTGGTCATCGCGCACGCGCTGATCCGGGCCGGTCATAGCGCCGACGAGGCGATCGGCATGATCCGCGCCCGCCGCGGACCGTGGGCGCTGCACAACAAGTTGTTCGTGGAGTACCTGCGGGCAGGCCTGGACACGGCCCGCCTCCTGGAGGAACTCGCGGAGTGACGTCCGCGACCTTGCGATGGGTCGCGATCCGTACACCGCTTCTGAACATAGAGTGAACAATCGGTCATACAGTGAACAACCGGCCCTCAGGTGACCCTTAAGGACGTGGACGTGTTCCCCAGCCGCCGTGTGCGCGCAGCCTTCGGCCTCGCCGCCACCGCCCTGCTGCTGGCGGGCTGCGGCGACTCCGGCGCGCTGCGCGGCGCGGGTCCGACCGCCACCGCCGTCGGCCCGGTGGATCTCTGGCCGCAACTACCGCCCGCCTCCACCCCGGCCCTCGACTTCGGTGTGACGGACACCGAGACCATCAAGGGCATCACCGCTGCGGGCGACGACATCCACCGTGTGGACCCGCTGAACGTCGTACGCGCCGAGGTCGCCGCTCACCCGGACGTGTACTCCGGCCCGCACGCGGTGTACCGGCAGACGCGTGATCGGCTCAAGGACTGCGGCACACAGGGCACGCCGGACGGGAAGTGTCCGCTCCTGCGGGCGTACTACCGGGATCTCACCGGGGACGGGAAGGACGACATGGTGCTCGGTATCCGCTTCCCCGGCAACCAGCTGGCGGTGCGCGTCTACACCTTCGAGCACCACAGGCTGGTGCAGGTCATGGGCACCGCGGACAGCGTGGTCAGTGTGGAGCTGGCGGGCCGGGACGTGATCATCCGCTCGCCGTCGACGCTTCCGGGGTACGAGTTCCGCACGGTGTGGAGCTGGGACCCGCACCAGCACGCGATGCTGGCCAGCCGAGACGAGATCCTGCGGGTGCGGACCGCGTTCCGGGGCCGTCCGGCTTCGCCCGTCCCGTCGGAGAGTGCCTGGTGACCCCGCTGCGAGGGGCCCTCGGGCGGCTGCCCCACTGGACCGCCACCCTCACCTGGAAGGCGGCCGCCTTCATCACCGTGATGTGCTGCGGCCTGGCCGCCCTGCTCGGCGTGCTCGTCCATGTCCAGGTCACCGACCAGACCGTCGGCGAGGCCCGGGGCCGGGCGCTCGACCGGCTCGGCCAGGCGACGCTGGCATACGAGGCGGGCGGGCGGCTGCCGTTCCGTGCGGGCATCGACCTGTCGGGGCTGCCGGCGCAGCTGAGGGAGCTGGCGCGGGAGGGGTACCGCGGCACGATGGTCGGCACCGGCGACCCGCGGCCCACCATGTGGGCGGCGGGCCCCGCCGACGGCGGACGGACGCTCGCCGTACAGGTCGACTACGCCCAGGGAGCCCACACCATCGCGGGCCTCGACCGGGCGATCCTGTGGTCCTCGGCCCTGGCGATCGGCGCGACGCTGTTCGTCGGGGCGTTCGCGGTGACGCGTGTGACGCGGCGGCTGCAGGGCACCGCACAGGTGGCCCGGCGGATCAGCGCGGGCGACCTGGACGCGCGCGTGGACGACCCCCGGACGAAGGACCCGACGCGCCCACAGGACGAGGTGGCCGCGGTCGCCGGCGCCCTGGACACGATGGCGTCCACGCTGCAGGGCAAGCTGCTGAGCGAGCAGCGGTTCACCGCGGATGTGGCGCACGAGCTGCGCACCCCGCTGACCGGGCTGCACGCCGCGGCCGAACTCCTGCCGCCCGGACGGCCGACCGAGCTGGTGCGCGACCGGGTGGCCGCGCTGCGCACGCTCACCGAGGACCTGCTGGAGATCTCCCGGCTGGACACGAAGAGGGAACGTCTCGAACTGGGCACCGAGCGGCTCGCGCCGCTGGCCGAGCGGGTGGTCCGGGCCTCCGGTACCGGGACCGAGGTCCGGGTCGTGCGCGACGCGCGCGTGGAGACCGACCGGCGTCGCCTGGAGCGCGTGCTCGGCAATCTCGTGGCGAACGCGCACCGGCACGGACGTGGCCCCGTGGTGCTGACGGTCGACGGCCCGCGCGTCACCGTACGGGATCACGGGGACGGCTACCCGGACTACCTGCTGGCGCACGGGCCGCAGCGGTTCCGTACCGAGAGCGGCGGGAAGGGGCACGGGCTGGGGCTGACGATCGCGCTCGGCCAGTCGGAGGTGCTGGGCGCCCGGCTGGAGTTCGCCAACGCCCCGGACGGCGGAGCGGTGGCCGCGCTGGCGCTCCCCGGGCGCGTAGGGAACGCGACCGACGGCCTCGAGGGCTGACCCAAACCACCGGAACGACCCGATTGCCCTCATAACGGGACACCGTGTCCGCCCACTTGCTACGTTCCGTTCATGATCCAGCCCGGAACGCCAGGGGCCAGCACGGTGGCGGACACCCCCGCTCCCGCCCTGCGGCTGCCCCGGCGCCGTGGCATCGAGTTCTCGCTCATCGTTCTCGCCGTCCTGATCTCCGTGTACGGCTACTGCGCGGTCGGCCTCGCCAAGAACGGCACCCTGCCGCCCGGTGCCGCCCATTACGGCGCCGGGCTCGGCGGGCTCGCGCTGCTCGCGCACTGCGCGGTGCGCCTGCGGGCCCCGTACGCGGACCCCCTGCTGCTGCCGATCGCCGTGCTGCTCAACGGCGTGGGCCTGGTGCTGATCTACCGCCTCGACCTGGAGACCCCGGGCCACCGGGCGGCCCCCACCCAGCTGTACTGGTCCACGGCCGGCGTGGCGCTCTTCGTCGCCGTCGTGGTGCTGCTGCGCACCCACCGGCTGCTCCAGCGCTACACGTACGTCTGCGGGGTCGCCGCGCTCCTCCTGCTCGTCCTGCCGATCTTCTTCCCGCCGTTGAACGGAGCCCGGCTCTGGCTCAGGATCGCCGGATTCTCCATCCAGCCGGGCGAGTTCGCGAAGGTGCTCCTCGCGGTCTTCTACGCCGGGTACCTGGCCGCCAACCGCCATGCGCTGGCGTTCTCCGGCCGCCGGATCGGACCACTGCAACTGCCCACCGGACGCGTCCTCGGCCCGGTCGTGGCGATCTGGCTGCTGAGCGTCGGGGTGCTGGCCCTGGAGCGGGACCTCGGGACCTCGCTGCTGTTCTTCGGCCTGTTCGTGGTGCTGCTGTACATCGCCACGGGCCGCACCGGCTGGGTCGCCGTCGGGCTGCTGCTCGCGTTCCTCGGCGCGCTCGCCGTGGCCCGCCTGGAACCGCACGTGCACGGCAGGGTCCATGAGTGGCTGCACCCCTTCGCCTCGATCGACGCGGGCCAGGGGGCGGGCCAGATCGCCCAGTCCCTCTTCGCGTTCGCCGCCGGCGGCGCTCTCGGCACCGGGCTCGGCCTCGGTCACTCGATCCTCATCGGCTTCGCCGCCAAGTCGGACTTCATCCTGGCGACGGCGGGCGAGGAACTGGGCCTGGCGGGCCTGTCCGCACTCTTCCTGATCTACGGCCTGCTGGTGGCGCGCGGCTACCGGGCGGGCCTGGCGCTGCGCGACCCGTTCGGGCGCCTGCTGGCCCTCGGGCTCGCGTCGATCGTGGCGCTCCAGGTGTTCGTGATCGCCGGCGGGGTGACGGGCCTGATCCCGCTGACGGGCCTGGCCATGCCCTTCCTCGCGCAGGGCGGCTCGTCACTCGTCACCAACTGGATCATCGTCGCGCTGCTGATCAGGATCAGCGACTCGGCGCACGGCCCGTACGAGGGGACGGCGCCGCCATGAGCCTCCCCCACGATCTCGACCTCGCCCGACCCGGGGGGACCCGAACCGTCCGCCGGGCGGCGGCCCTGTGCGCGCTGCTCCTGATCGCCCTGCTGGTGAACGCGTCACGGGTGCAGATCGTCGAGTCCTCCCGCTACGAGGACAACCCCGCCAACCGCCGTCCGATGATCGCCCGGTACGGCCAGCCGCGCGGCGACATCGTCGTCGACGGCCGCGCGGTGACCGGCTCGCGGGACACGGGCCGGATGTTCCGCTACGAGCGCACGTACACCGACGGCCCGCTGTACGCGCCGGTCACCGGCTTCGCCTCGCAGGTGTACGGGACGACGCTGCTGGAGGACGCGCAGGACGGTGTGCTCGCGGGCACCGCCCGGCTGCTCGCACCGCTGCCCGCGTGGAACGACGTCGTACGGGGGCGCAGTCCCGGCGGCGACGTCGTCACCACCCTCAACGGGGCGGCGCAGCGGGCGGCGTACCAGGGCCTGGCCGGGCGCCCCGGCGCGGTGGCCGCGATCGAGCCGTCGACGGGGCGGATCCTGGCGCTGGTGTCGGCGCCGTCGTACGACCCCGGGGAGCTGTCCGGGTCGAGGGCGTCCGTCCCCCGGGCCTGGACGCGGCTGAACGGGGACGCGGCGCGACCGATGCTCAACCGGGCGGTCCGGGAGACGTATCCGCCCGGTTCGACGTTCAAGGTGGTGACGGCCGCGGCGGCGCTGGACACGGGGGTGGTGACGGACCCCGACGACTGGACGGCGTCTCCGGACCCGTACCGGCTGCCCGGCACGACGACCCTGCTGACGAACGAGGCGACCGGCTGTGCGGACGCGTCCCTGCGGTATGCCTTCACCTGGTCGTGCAACACGGTGTTCGCGAGGCTCGGCGTGGAGGTCGGGCTGCGGGACATGACGGTCGCGGCGACGGCCTTCGGCTTCAACGACCCGAAGCTGCGCGTCCCGTTCGCGGTGGCGCCGAGCACCTTCGCCCGGAAGCTGGACGCGTCGCAGCTGGCGTTGTCCTCGATCGGGCAGTTCGACACTCGGGCGACGCCGCTGCAGATGGCGATGATCGCGGCGGCGGTGGCGGGCGAGGGCTCGGTCATGGCGCCATACCTGGTGGAGAGGACGACGACCGGGACCGGCGACACGGTCTCGGTGGCCGGCCCCCGCACCCTGCACCGGGCGATGAGCCCGGCGACCGCGGCGCTACTGCGGGAGATGATGAGGAACGTGGTGGAGGAGGGGACGGGCCGCAATGCGGCGATCCGCGGCGCCACGGTGGGCGGCAAGACCGGCACGGCCCAGCACGGCGTCGGCAACTCCGGGAAGCCGTACGCCTGGTTCATCTCCTGGGCGCAGGCGGACGACGCGCCGCAGCCGGCGGTGGCGGTCGCTGTGGTGGTGGAGGACGCGGCGGGCGAGCGCGGTGAGATCAGTGGGGGCGGGAACGCGGCGCCGATCGCGAAGGCGGTGATGGAGGCGGTGCTGAACTCGGCACCACACCAGCTGAACTCGCCACCGCACCCGAGGAGTTGCCGGGGGTCCGCCTGCTGGGGCGGCGCCATCGCCCGCTAACTTCTAGTCCTCCGCCCCCGCCTCGATCGCCTCCCCCACCTCGGCGACGCGGGCCTTCTCCTCCGCGGCGAAGCGCTCCGCGTCCAGCCTCTCGGCCAGCTCCTCGTCCTGGGCCATCAACAGCTCCAGGTTCGAGTTGCCCATCTCGAAGACGCCCATGTCGACATAGGCCTGCTGGAGGCGTTCGCCCCACAGGCCGATGTCCCGCACGCAGGGGACGATGCGACTGAACAGCAACTGCCGGAAGAGCTGCAGGAACGGGGACCTCTCGCTCAGTTCCTCCGCCTCGTCCCGGGCAATGCCGAAGTTCTCCAGCACCTCCTCGCCGCGCAGACGGTCCCGCATCAGGTAGCAGCCCTCGATGACGAACTCCTCGCGTTCGCGCAGTTCCGCGTCCGTGAGCTGCTTGTAGTAGTCCCGCAGGGCCATGCGGCCGAAGGCCACATGCCGGGCCTCGTCCTGCATGACGTACGCCAGGATCTGCTTCGGCAACGGCTTGTCCGTGGTGTCGCGGATCATGCCGAAGGCCGCCAGCGCCAGGCCCTCGATGAGCACCTGCATCCCGAGGTAGGGCATGTCCCAGCGGCTGTCCCGGAGCGTGTCGCCGAGGAGCGACTGCAGGTTGTCGTTGATCGGGTAGAGCATGCCGATCTTCTCGTGCAGGAAGCGGCCGTAGATCTCCGCGTGCCGCGCCTCGTCCATGGTCTGGGTCGCCGAGTAGAACTTCGCGTCCAGGTCGGGGACGGCCTCCACGATCCGGGCCGCGCACACCATCGCGCCCTGCTCGCCGTGCAGGAACTGGCTGAACTGCCAGGAGGCGTAGTGCCTGCGCAGCTCACCCTTGTCCCGGTCGGTCATCTTCGCCCAGTACGGCGTGTCATGGAGGGCCAGTACATCGTCCGGTGTGCCGAGAGGGTCGTACGGGTCGACCTCCAGGTCCCAGTCGATCCGCTTCTGCCCGTCCCACTGCTTGTCCTTGCCCTTCTGGTAGAGGGCGAGCAGCCGGTCGCGTCCGTCGTCGTACTCCCAGTTGAACCGCGCCGCACCGCTCGCGGGCACCTGCCAGAGAGGACTTCCCGGATCATTGGCGTACAGCTCATGGCTCGGCATACACCCCACGCTCACACGCGGTAGACGCGCCGTCAACAAGTGACGCGCGAGGGATTGACGTCCTTACTGACAGGCAGTCTCATAAGACGTGACCGCCGGTAACCGGCGTTCCGTTCGACAAGGTGGGGACAGCGATGACGACCGTGACGGAAGCCGATGTGCTGCGCGACGCGCTCGGCCTGCTCAAGGACCGGGAGCAGGTGGCCGAGCGGCTGCTCGGCTCTTCCGCCAAACACTCCTTCGACCCGGACAAGGAACTGGACTGGGACGCGCCCTACGAGGACGGCAAGTGGTTCTGGCCGCCGGAGCTGGTGTCCCTGTACGACACTCCGCTGTGGAAGCGGATGAGCGAGGAGCAGCGGATCCTGCTCTCCCGGCACGAGGCAGCGGCGCTCGCCTCGCTCGGCATCTGGTTCGAACTCATCCTGATGCAGCTGCTGGTCCGGCACGTCTACGACAAGGCGGCGACGAGCGCCCATGTGCGGTTCGCGCTGACCGAGATCGAGGACGAGTGCCGGCATTCCAGGATGTTCGCGCGACTCATCGCGCACGGCGGGACGCCCTGGTACCCGGTGAGCCGCGCGCACCAGAACCTGGGCCGCCTCTTCAAGACGATCTCGACCACGCCCGGGTCCTTCACCGCCACCCTCCTCGGCGAGGAGGTGCTGGACTGGATGCAGCGGCTCACGTTCCCCGACGAGCGGGTGCAGCCGCTGATCCGCGGGGTCACGCGCATCCATGTGATCGAGGAGGCCCGGCACGTCCGCTACGCCCGTGAGGAGTTGCGCCGCCAGATGCTGACCGCTCCGCGGTGGTCGCGGGAGTTCACGCGGGTCACCTCCGGGGAGTTCGCGAGGGTGTTCTCGGTCGCGTTCGTGAACCCCGAGGTGTACACGAACGTGGGTCTGGACAAGCGGGAGGCCGTGGCCCAGGTGAAGGCGAGCGGCCACCGCCAGGAGCTCATGCAGACGGGCGCGAAGAAGCTGACGGACTTCCTGGACGACATCGGGGTGCTGCGGGGAGTGGGCCGGCGGCTGTGGAGGTCGTCGGGACTGCTGGCGTGAGCGCTCGACGCGGGCGGGGGGAACCGCCCCGTCGTCCAAGTCTCCGTCAGTGCGACGCGTGCGGGGTGGAGGTGCGGCCCCGGGGACGAACCCCTCGATGCCGGATGTCTCTTCCCGCGGCGGCACGATTACGCTGCGAGGCATGACCTCCGAGGCCCCCACCCGCTCCTACCGTCGGCTCGGCGTCGAGGAGCGGCGCCGTCAACTGCTCGAGGCCGCGCTGCTCCTCTTCGCGCACCGCGCCCCCGAGGAGGTATCGCTGGACGACGTGGCCGAGGCGGCGGGGGTCTCGCGCCCGCTCGTGTACCGCTACTTCCCCGGTGGCAAGCAGCAGTTGTACGACGCCTCGCTGCGCTCCGCCGCCGCCGAGCTCCAGCAGTGCTTCGCCGAGCCCCCGCAGGGGCCACTCAGCCGGCGCCTGGGCCGGGCCCTGGACCGCTACCTCGCCTTCGTCGGCCGGCACGACGCCGGCTTCAGCGCCCTGCTCCGGGGCGGCAGCGTGGTCGAGACGTCCCGCGCCAGCGCCATCGTGGACGAGGTGCGCCGGGCCGCCGCCGAGCACATCCTCAGCCATCTCGATGTCGAGGAGCCCGGTCCGCGGCTGCGGATGACGGTGCGGACGTGGATCACCGCCGTCGAGGCCGCCTCCCTGATCTGGCTCGACGAGGACAAGCAGCCGCCGGTCGACGAGTTGCGGGACTGGCTCGTGGACCAGTTCACGGCCGGCCTGGTGGCCACCGCCGGACGCGACCCGCAGACCGCGGCGGTGGTACGGAACGCACTGGCCCTGGAGAGCGCCGAGGGACCGCTCGGCGCTCTGGTGCGAGGCGTGCTGCCGGCGGTCGCCACCGCGGACCACCTGCTGCGCCCCGGCGCAGCAGACTAGTGCCGCGGCAGGCAACGTCTGCCCGTCAAGGAGCGGCGTCGTGGGGGCACCTCCCGCTCTGGGGGTCCCCTGCTCGAAGAGCTTGGGGGAGCGTGCCGGGCGTCGCGACGGGGCGAAGGTTGCCTGCCGGGGCACCAGGCACCGGGTCCGTGAGAGGGACACTGGGGTTGTGAAGAGCCAAGACACCCCGTTCGTGGGCGGGCCCCTGGACGGGCGCGTCCTGCCGGTCCTGCTCGGTCCGACCGGCCACCCGCCGAAGACGTACCGCGTCCCGGTCCCGGACGCGGCCGGCGGTCCGCCCACCGTTCTCGTCTACCGGCGCGTCCAGGCGGGAGCGAGCAGGAGGCTCGGCCTCCCCCTGGGCTGGCGGTACGAGTACGACCCCGAGGGGGACAGCGGCGGCGGTCTGCGGTGGCCGTGGTCCAAACCGCGCCCGAATCCAGGCGCCACGCCGGGCGGCACGCAGGACGCCGCCGACGAGTGACGTCCTTGGACCGAACCGACCACTCGGTGAGCAGCCGAGGCTCAGTCAGTTCATCATTCCGATGCGAGGTGGACCGACCACCCCCCGCACCGGAGGTGATGCCATGTCAGGAGTGCTGTCCCGCCTGCTCTGTACGGCGGCGGTGACCGCCTCGGCGGTCCTCGTCCCCGCCCCCGCCGTCGCCGCCGCGGCCCCGGGCGCCGGCTCGGTGAAACAGCCGGACACCCGCTCGGTCCCCCATCTGCTGAAGGATCTTCAGCGGCTCTACCGGCAGGCTGAGAAGGCCACCGAGACCTACAACCGAACCGCCGAGAAGCTGAAGAAGCAGCGGGCCGAGGTCGCCCGGCTCGACCGGCAGCTCGCCCGGGCCCGGCACGCTCTGCAGAGCAGCCGGCGCGAGGTCGGCCGGCTCGCCCGGCAGCAGTACCGGAGCAGCACGGAGATCTCCCCGTACGTACGCGTGCTGCTCGCCCGCGATCCGCAGCACGCGCTCGACCAGGGCCATGTGATCGGGCAGCTGGCGCGTGAGCGGGCCAAGAGCATGAACCAGCTGACGGACGCCGCGAAGCGCGCCGACGGCCTGGCCCGCAAGGCGCGCAAGGCCCTCGACGAGCGGATCACGCTGACCGCGCGGCAGAAGAAGCAGCGGGACGACATCCAGCGGCGGCTGAAGGACGTCGAGACGCTGCTCGCCTCGCTCAGCGCCGGGCGGCTCGCCGAACTGGCCGAGTTCGAGCGGGGCGGGGCCGCAGCCGCTCAGAAGAAATTCCTGGCGTCCGGCGCCCTCAGCGACGCCCGCCCGCCGACCGCGAAGGGCGACAGGGCCGTGCGCTATGCCGTCGAGCAGATCGGCAAGCCGTACCAGTGGGGCGGCGCGGGCCCGAGGTCGTACGACTGCTCGGGGCTGACCTCGCAGGCCTGGGTGCACGCGGGGCGGGCCATCCCGCGCACCAGCCAGGAGCAGTGGGCTCAACTGCCGCACGTCCCGCTGACGCAGCTGCGCCCGGGGGACCTCGTCGTCTACTTCCCCGAGGCCACACACGTGGCCCTCTACCTCGGCGACGGCATGGTCGTCCAGGCGCCGCGGCCGGGAACACGGATCAAGGTGTCCCCGATCGCGGCCAACCCCGTGCTCGGGGCCGTACGGCCGGACCCCGGCGGACAGCCCCTGCGCTCCTACGCACCGCCGGCGCTCCCCCAAGCGGCGGCGAACGGCTCGGACACGGGCTACTCGGCTGCGGCGGCGCCCGCGACCGACGCCAGATAGGCCTCCGCCTTCTCCGGGTCGAAGAAGAAGTTCTCGAAGTCGGCCGGGTTGTCGAAGCCGTTGACGAAGCGGTCGGCCACCGGCTGGAGCGCGCCCGCCGCGCCGATCAGGTTGAGAACGTGCTCCGGCGGCACGCCGAGCATGGCGTTCGTCCACTTGGTGACGTGCTGAGCGATGTTCCAGTAGCGGTCGAAGGTCTGCTGCATCCACTCCTCGTCGAACGGCCTGTCGCCGTGTTCGAGGATGGAGGCGAGGTATGAGGCGGCGCACTTGGACGCCGAGTTGGAGCCCTGGCCGGTGACCGGGTCGTTGGCGACGACGACGTCGGCCACACCCAGGACCAGGCCGCCGCCGGGCAGCCGGACGACCGGCTTGCGCACGGTCGGGGCGTAACGGCCGGCGAGGGTGCCACCGGCGTCCGTGAGTTCGACCTTCGCGGTCCGCTCGTGCTCCCAGGGCGTGTACCTCGCCATGAGGTCCAGGGTGAGGGACAGGTGCTGCGCCGGGTCCCTGACCTCCTTGAAGACATCGAGCGGGCCCCCGGGGATGCCCTCCCAGAACAGGATGTCGGCACGGCCGGAGAAGGTGTAGGTCGGCATGATGAACAGCTCGCCCACGCCGGGGACCAGGTTGCAGCGGACCGCGTCGAACTCGGGGTGCTCCGGGCGCGGGGCCAGGCCGTGCACATACGAGACCGCCAGCGCGCGCTGCGGCTCGCTGTACGGGGAGCGGGAGGCGTCCCGCTCGAACATCGACACCAGTTCGCCCTTGCCCGCCGACACCAGGACGAGGTCGTAGACACGGGAGAAGTAGTCGAGGTCGCCGACCGCCACACCGTGGATGACCAGCTGGCCGCCGCGCTGGACGAAGGCCTCCGTCCAGCCGGCCATCTTCACCCGCTGGTCGACCGACTGCGCATACCCGTCGAGCCGGCCCACCCAGTCGATCGCGCGCTGGGCAGGGCCCTCGTCGAAGGATCCGGGGGCGGCGACCGAGACGCCGAGTCCCTCGATCCTCGGGGCCTGGGACTCCCAGAAGTTCAGCTGCAGGTCCCGCTCGTGCTCGAGCGCCGTGTGGAACATGCACTGCGTCGACATGACCCGGCCGGTGCGGATCTCGTCCGCGGTCCGGTTGGACATCAGGGTGACCTCGTACCCGTGCGACTGCAGGCCGAGGGCGAGCTGGAGACCGGACTGACCGGCTCCCACGACGAGTATCTTGCGCATGCGAGTAGTGCCTCCTACGACTTCCGGACTGCTGCGGGGATCATTCGGGGGTTTCCTCGAGTGCGTGGGCCACCAGGGCCAGCAGGGCCTCGATGCCCGAGATCCGACGCCGCGCGTCCATGACCATGACAGGTATATGCGCGGGTATCGTCAGCGCCTCCCGCACGTCCTCCGGCTCGAACCGCTCGCTGCCGTCGAAGTGGTTGACGGCGACGACGTACGGCATCCCACAGCTCTCGAAGTAGTCGAGCGCCGGGAAGCAGTCCTTGAGGCGGCGGGTGTCGGCCAGCACGACGGCGCCGATCGCGCCGCGCACCAGGTCGTCCCACATGAACCAGAACCGCTCCTGGCCCGGTGTGCCGAACAGGTACAGCACCAGGTCGTCGTCCAGCGTGATCCGGCCGAAGTCCATGGCGACGGTCGTGGTGACCTTGCCCGGCGTGGCGCTGAGATCGTCGGTCTCCTTGCTCGCCTCGGTCATCAGCGCCTCCGTCTGCAGAGGCGTGATCTCCGAGACGGCGGTGACCATCGTGGTCTTGCCGACGCCGAAGCCACCGGCCAGCACGATCTTCGTGGCGATCGGCGCGCGGGTGCGGTCCGTCTGCCAGGGCCGCACGGTCTCGTCGGGCTCGACGAGAGGGGGGACGCCGCGGGCGGCGTCAGAGACGGCGGAGTCCACTCAACACCCTTTCCAGCAGAGCGCGGTCCGGACGGCCGGTGCCGTGACCGGTTCCGGTTCCGTACACTCGGATCTTTCCCTGGTCCGCGAGGTCGCTCAGGAGTACGCGGACCACGCCGAGCGGCATCTTCAGCAGCGCGGCGATCTCGGCCACCGTCCGCATGCGGCGGCACAGTTCGACGATGGCCCGCATTTCCGGCATGACCCGGGTCGCGGCTGAACCGTTCGTCAGTTCCTTGCGCTCCTCGGGGGCCTCCAGCGCCGCCACGAGCGTCTCCACGAGGAGGACGTGGCCGAAGCGGGTGCGGCCGCCGGTGAGTGAGTAGGGGCGGACGCGGGCGGGTTTTCGGTCACCGCCGCGGACCGGCAGCTTGGGCGTATCGCTCAGGGGGCTGCTCACCGCACTGCTCATCGCGTACTCCCGGCCGACTCGGACTCAAGGGATTTCCTCAGCTCACTGCGGAGTTCGGGCGTCAGGACGTGTCCGGCGCGGCCGACGAAGAGCGCCATGTGGTACGCCACCACGCTCATGTCGCAGTCCGCGGAGCCGTGCACGCCGAGCAGCGAGCCGTCGCTGATGGACATGACGAACAGGCTGCCCTCGTCCATGGCGACCATCGTGTGCCGGACCCCGCCGAAGTCCATCAGCTTGGCGGCACCGACGGTGAGGCTGCCGACCCCGGAGACGATGGTGGCGAGGTCGGCGGAGGACCTCTTGGGGCTGCTCGGTCGTCCGGCGTGACCGGAGCGGGCCTGCGTGTTCTGGCCGGGGTCGGACGACAGCAGGAGCAGGCCGTCGGAGGAGACCACCGCGACCGACAGCAGTCCCGGCACCTCCTCGACGAGGTTCGTCAGCAGCCAGTGCAGGTTGCGTGCCTCACTGCTCAGTCCGAAGGTACTGGGCGCGGTCAACTGCTTGCCTCCTCGACTGTGCCCCCCGGTGCTTCTCCGTCCTGTGCGGCACCGGGTGCGGCGGTGTGCGGTGGAGTCGTGAGCCGGGGCGGGGCCGCCTTCGTCTCCCCCGTTCTCTCGGCGTTCTCCGTCTCGATGTGGTGGTAGCCCGCCGTGGCCCCCCGGTGGAATCCGCCGAGCCTGCGACGCAGCGCCTCGGCGTCCACACCGCCGGCCCGAGGACGGGGGGCCTGGGCCGGTGCGGAGATCTTGGGGGTGCGCTTGGGGAGACCCTTGGTGGTGAGCCGGGGGGTCGCGGACTCCTGGGGGGTGTCGGACTCCTCGGGCAGGGGGTCCTCGGCGACGGACTGCGGCGCGCCTTCGTCGGCGGCGCGCTCGTGCGCGTCGGGGCCGATCCTGTACGGGTCTGCGGCAGGCTCGGCGGGGGTGGCGACGGGTGCATCGTCCGCGTCCGTGGAAGGAGCGGGGGGCGCGTCCTCGAGGGGAGCGTGGTCCGCATCCGCGCGGTCGGCGGGGTCCGGGTCCTGGGTCACCGGCGCGAAGAGCACCATGGTGGTCTCGGGGGACGCCTCGGGCTCCGGGACGGTCTCCGCGAGAGGCTCCGCGACGGTCTCCGCCGAGGTCTCCGTGACGGCCCCCGCCACCTCGGGCTCCTCGGCGGAGTCGGTCCCCGCTTCCTCGGCGGAGTCCGAGTGCTCCCGCAGGGCCTGTTCCGCCGCCGCGATCAAGGAGTCCTCGTCGCTGTCCGGCTCCTGGGCGGTGATCCGCACCCGGGTGCTCAGGACGTTCGAGTTGACCTCCGCGTCAGCGCCGGGCAGGGACAGCGTGTGCGCACCGGCCGAGGCCGGGCCTGCGGTGGGGACGGCCGTCGTCGGGGTGGCGGCGAGAAGGGACTTCGGCAGTACGGCGACCGCCGCGACGCCGCTTTGCTTCTGCTCGCGCAGTTCGACGCGGACGCCATGCCGGTGGGCGAGGCACGCCACCACGTACAGGCCGAGCCCGAGGCCCTCGCCGTCCTCGTGGTCGTACGGGGCGTTCGGGTCGAAATCGGCGAGCCGGGCGTTCAGCCGGCTCATCCGGTCCTCGGACAGGCCGATGCCCTCGTCCTGGACGGAGAGCATCAGCTCACCGTTCTCCAGAAGCCAGCCGGAGACCTCGACGGCCGCCTCCGGCGGCGAGAACGACGTGGCGTTCTCCAGGAGTTCGGCCACCAGGTGCGAGAGGTCGTCGGCGGCGAAGCCCGCGAGATACGTGCGCGGCGGCAGCGCGCCGACGCGGACGCGCTCGTACCGCTCGACCTCGCTGACCGCAGCGCGTACGACGTCGACGAGCGGCACGGGCCCCGGGTGCTGCTGGACCTGCTCGGCGCCGGCCAGGACGAGGAGGTTCTCGCTGTGCCGGCGCATGACCGTGGCGAAGTGGTCGAGCCGGAAGAGCGTGGAGAGGCGCTCCGGGTCCTGCTCCCGCTCCTCCATGCCTTCGATGACGGCGAGTTGACGATCGACGAGACCCACGGTGCGCAGGGCGAGGTTGACGAAGGTGGCGCAGGTGTTGTTCCGGACCTGCCCCAGGCGGGCGGACGCGTCGGCGAGTTCGGCGCGGAGCTTTTCGCGCTCGTCGGCCATGGTCTGGCGCTGGCCGACCAGGTGCTTGCGGTCGGCCTCCAGGGTCGACAGGCGCTCCTGGAGCGCGGCAGCGTGCGCGTGCAGGGCGTTGACGGAGCGGACGACCTGGGCGAACTCGTCATTGCGCCCGGTGAACTTCACCGGTTCCTCGGCGGCCGGGTCGGCGGCCACGCGGGCCGATCCGAGACGCAGGACGGCGAGCGGGCGGGTCAGCGTACGGGCCATGGCCATGGTGATGCCGACGGCGACGAGCAGGAGTACGCCGAGGACGGCGATGCGGATCTCCAGCGCGGTGACGTCGTCGTCACGCAGTTGCGCGAGCTGCTTGCTGCGGGCCTCGTAGAGCGAGGACTCGACGCCGCGCATCAGGTCGACCCGGGAGGAGAGGGCGGCCTCGACCTTCTTGGGGTCGTAGCCGAGTTCGTCGTCAGAGAGCGTGGGCTGGTCGGCGAGGGCCGTGAGGTACTTCTCGGCGGAGGTGACCTCGGGTCCGGTGACCGTGGACTCGTAGGAGTTCTTGGCGGCCTGGGGCACGGTGTCACGGAAGCCGGCGATCGCCGCGTCGGAGCGGACGGCGGCCTGCTGGGCTGCGGCGGTGAGCGCGTCGCGCCGTTTGGTGTCGGCTTCCGAGGAGACGCTGGTGGTGGTCGGCAGGCCGGTGATCGGGTTGTACGTGGTCTGGGTGACGTGCGGAACGTTCAGGGCGGCGAGAAACAGTCCGCGGGCGGCCGCCGACTGCTGCACCGCGCTGTCGAGTTCGGCGAGGGCGTGGGCGCCCGCGCCCGCCCGCGGCGGCATCTTCTCGGCCAGGTCCACGGCGAGCGCGTGGAGTTCGCCGATGATCGAGGAGTACTCCCGATGCGTCTCAAGAGCGGAGCTCTTCCCGGTGAGCGCCGCTCTCCGTACGGTGGCCACGTCATCGAGGTCCTTACGCAGCACGGCGGAGAGGTCCGCATGGGCGCGCAGGTCCTCGATCTGCCGGTCGACACGGACGCTCTGCTGCTCGGCGGGCGCCTTGGACTTGGGGCGCCCGGCGGCCACGTACGACGTGACGCCGTCGCGCTCGTCGGCCAGGGAGTGGGCGAGCACGAGCGCGTCCTGGGTCTGCTCGGCGAGCGTCACCAGGTTCTGGGAGTCCTTCAGCTGTCCCGAGGCGGCGATGACGCTCGGCGCCCCGGCGCCGGCGATCGCGGCGGCGACCACGGCCACAGCGATGATCAGGCGGTTGCGGACATGGGCGGGACGGCCGCTGCCCGCGGACTCGGACGAGGCGTCCCGTTCGGGAGCCGTCTGCCTGCCTGTGCGCCGAGGCCGCATCTTCTGCACCGGTGCTCGCAATCCTGATTCGTGTACCCATGACCCGGGGGCGACGGCCCGTCAACTGGGCTGTCGTCCCGGTACGACGATTTCCGACCCTCCCAGTGCCGGTGCGCAGTGATCCCGCTTCCCCCGACCCGCCACCCGAAGGAGTGAACCTCGGTGGGGAGTTGGCGAGCAAGTCCCTCGGGCCCGCTCCGATGCCTTGTACGGCAGGCCGGTTGGACGTAGGCGGCGCGCTTTGGCAGTATTCGCGCCCACGCTTCACCGGAGTTGATCATTCCGCCGCAAACCAGGCACCTGACCTGCCAGATCACACGTTCGACGATCACTGTCGGCCTTTATGGACCCCGTGAAGGGCTCGTGCAGACTGGCTGGATGCGTACGGAACTGATTTCCGAGCCCGGCGACCCGGCACGCCCCGACGAGGACTTCGCCGCACTCGCGCTTCCGGCCTCAGGACAGGGCGGGGCGCTCGTCGTTCTGGACGGTGTGACTCCACCTGCAGGCGACGACGGCTGTCTGCACTCCGTCTCCTGGTTCTGCGCACAACTCGGCGGCGCACTGACCGAACTGTCCGTTTCTCACAGAGATCTGACGCTCACTGAGATCCTCTCCCGTGCCATCCGTCGCACCGCCGAGGCCCACGCGGCCACCTGTGACCTTTCTCACCCGCGCACCCCCCAGGCGACGGTGGTCCTCGCCCGCTGGTCCGAGACCGTGGTGGAGTACCTGGTCCTCTCCGACTCGGCCCTGCTGTGCGAGGCTCCCGACGGTGCGATCACCCCCTTCCTGGACGACCGCCTGGCCCGCGTCCCGCGCGCCTGTCTGGCGACGGACGCGATCGCGGACGCCACGGTCCGCAACAAGGAGGGCGGCTTCTTCACGGCCGCCGCGGACCCCTCCGTGGCGGCCCGTGCGGTGACGGGTGAACTGCCGCGCTCCGCGGTACGTGCCCTCCTGGCGCTGACGGACGGTGCGGCCCGCTGGACGGAGAAGTTCCACGAGGGCAGCTGGGCGGACCTGTTCGCCGTCGTGCGCAAGGAGGGGGCGGCGGCTCTGGTGGAACGCGTCCGGGCTCTGGAGGCGGCCGACCGCGAGATGCGGGTACATCTGGGCCGCAGCAAGACGCACGACGATGCGACGGTGGTGTACGTGGAACCCTGAGGGATCGCCCCCGGTCCGCCTACTTTTCCATGCCCAGGTTCAACTGACGGATCAGGCGAGCCAGTTCGGCGACCTCGTGCCGGTCCCAGCCGGCCAGTTGGTGCACATACCGCGCACGGCGCGCCTCGCGCACCCTTCCGACGCGGCTGCGGCCCTCCTCGGTGAGGTGGACCAGCCACGCCCGGCCGTCCGCCGGGTCGGGCTCGCGGGCCACCAGGCCCAGCTCCTCCAGGGCGCGCAGCTGACGGGACATGGTCGCCTTGCCGACACCGATGTAGGCCGCGAGCTCCGTCGCGCGCTGCCGGCCGCACTCGTCGAGGCGGGCCAAGAGTCCGTAGGCGGCCGACTCCAGATCCGGGTGGACTTCGCGGGCCATCTCGCCCTGACTGGCCCGGGCCCGCCGCAGGAACACCGTCAGCTCGCGCTCCAGGGACAGGAATTCCCGGTCCGCTCCGCCGTGTTCCGCGCCGTCCTCCGGCCCGCCGGATGGGACCGGACGCCCCTCGCCGTTTCCGTACTCGTGCACGTCAGCCCCTGCCTGAAGTTTCCGGGTCCAGTACCCCCGTCGCCGCCGTCGGCGCCGCATCAGTATTTCGCAGGTGCGACGTGCTCTCCTGCCCGAGGGGTCGGGAGATTCCCGCCTGCCCTGCGGTGGCGGACACACCGGGCGCGCCCGGCGGCTTCTCTTCCGGTCGCCGGGACGAGCGCATGACCCGTCCGGTACGGGGGCAGGATGTTCCGCACCGCGCCGACCGCCGGGGGATGCGCAGGGCCACAGTTTGACGGTCCGGCACCGGTAGGCCACCGACGACTCCGCATGCCCTCTTCCCAGGGGCGGTCTACGGGCGTAACTTCTTTACGGCAAGCATGGCATGCCCACGTCATCAGTGGCGGTGGGTCGACCGTCATCCGCTCTCCCCACCGTGCGGCCGTGGGACATGCCCGCGTTTCCCCCCACCGAGCACCACCCGACTTTCGGAGGCACGCCATGTCCGTGCACAGATCCGGAACGGCCCGCGTACGGCGGCTGACCGTCGTGGGAGCCCTGCTCGCAGCGTTCTCGTTCGCCCTCGCCGCCCCCTCCTCGGCCGCCACCACCCCCGCCCGCGGCTCCGCGACCATGGGCATGGGTGTCCTGGCACACGACGGCAGCAGCGGTACGCCCCCCACCAGCGACGCCACCCAGACCGAGGGCGTCGACGTCGCCGGCTATCAGGGCAACGTCGCCTGGTCCACCCTGTGGAACAGCGGCGTCAAGTGGGCGTACACGAAGGCGACCGAAGGGACGTACTACACGAACCCCTACTTCGCCCAGCAGTACAACGGCTCCTACAACGTCGGCATGATCCGCGGCGCCTATCACTTCGCGACCCCGGACACCACGAGCGGAGCCACTCAGGCCAACTACTTCGTCGACCACGGCGGCGGCTGGTCCAGGGACGGCAAGACCCTTCCCGGCGTGCTCGACATCGAGTGGAACCCGTACGGCGCCGCCTGCTACGGCAAGACGGCGAGCACCATGGTCAGCTGGATCACCGACTTCCTGAACACGTACAAGGCCCGCACCGGCCGCGACGCCGTGATCTACACGGCCACCAGCTGGTGGACGCAGTGCACCGGCAACTACGGCGGCTTCGCCTCCAAGAACCCGCTGTGGATCGCCCGCTACGCCTCCGACCCGGGCACACTCCCGGCCGGATGGTCGTACTACACCATGTGGCAGTACACGTCGTCGGGCCCGACGGTCGGTGACCACGACAAGTTCAATGGGGCGCTGGACCGGGTACAGGCTCTCGCCAACGGCTAGCGCGACACCGACCCGGCCGGGGGTCCGGGGGTTGCCCCCGGACAAACACAGCA
>NZ_MLYP01000079.1 GCF_001866645.1 Streptomyces colonosanans | reverse complement strand
CGACGCCGGAGTCGTCATCCCCCTGGCCCTCGCGGACGGCAACCACCAGGACCACGGCCGTCCGCACCGGCTTCCCGACGGCAGTGCTGACCGGAACAAATGGCTCACCCCCAACGAGAAGCGCAAGCTCCTCGCCCTGGAACGGGAAGCAGCCCACCGCAAGTCGTTCCGCAAGCGAGGCGAGCCCACCTCCCGCCGCTTGCAGAACACCTACGACCAGATCCGACGGCTCCACGCGAAAGCCAAGCGCCGCGCCGAGGACTGGCAGCACCAGACCACGACCACCCTCGCCCGCACCTACAGCACCGTGGCCGTGGAAGACCTCGACATCACGAACATGACCCGCTCCGCCAAGGGCACCGTGGACAACCCCGGCACCAACGTGGCACAGAAGGCCGGACTCAACCGCAGCATCCTCCAGGAATCCTGGGGACGCATGCGCCGCATGCTGGCCTACAAGCTCGAACGCCACGGCGGAACCCTGGCAGCGATACCCGCGCGACACACATCGCAGCGCTGCCACGCCTGCGGATTCATCGCCCCCGGCAACCGGGAATCGCAGGCCCTGTTCGTATGCAAGAACCACGAGTGCGGCTGGACCGGGAACGCAGACTTCAACGCGGCCCGAAACATCCTGCACCTGTACCGGACGGGCCACGCGCTCGTCCCGGCTGCGGGAAGCGCAACCGTAAGGCGCACCAGAGGCGTCAAACCGACCACCGCAAGGTAGGCCGGAATCTCCCGCCTTCAGGCGGGAGAGATCTTCAATCCCCGGCTGACACGCTCCTTCCTACCGTACGAACGGCTACGGAAGGCGTGTCGTGCCTCACCCGGGGCGCCTTCAGGAAGTGCGCAACTCCGCCAGCACCCCGTCCGTGAACACCGGCCACGTCTCGATCGCCCACGGTCCGAACGCGCGGTCCGTCAGGGCCACGCAGGCCGCCTCGGCGTCGGGGTCGATCCACAGGAACGTGCCCGACTGGCCGAAGTGCCCGAAGGCGCGAGGTGAGGACGAACTCCCCGTCCAATGCGGTGACTTGGAGTTGCGGATCTCGAAGCCGAGGCCCCAGTCGTTGGGGTTCTGGTGGCCGTAGCCGGGCAGGACGCCCTTCGTGCCGGGGTACTGCACCGTCATCGCCTCGGCCACCGTCCGCGCGTCCAGCAGGCGCGGCGCCTGCACCTCGGCCGCGAACCGCACCAGGTCCGAGACCGTCGAGACGCCGTCCTTGGCCGGGGAGCCCTCCAGGCTCGTCGAGGTCATGGCCAGCGGCTCCAGGACCGCCTGGCGGGCGTACTCGGCGAACGGGATGTCCGTCGCCTTCGCCACATGATCGCCCAGCACCTCGAAGCCCGCGTTCGAGTACAGCCGGCGCTCGCCGGGCGCCGACGTCACCCTGTGTTCGTCGAACGCCAGCCCGGAGGTGTGCGCAAGGAGATGGCGGACCGTGGAGCCGGGCGGCCCGGCGGGCTCCTCCAGCTCGATCGCCCCCTCCTCGTACGCGACGAGCACCGCGTAGGCGGCGAGCGGCTTGGTGACCGAGGCCAGCCGGAAGCGGTGGTCGACCGGGCCGTGCGTGCCGGGCACGGTGCCGTCCGCGCGGACGACCGCCGCGGCGGCGGTGGGGACGGGCCAGTTCTCGATCAGCGCCAGGCTCTGCAGGGACATGCGTACGAGCCTATGCGGCTCACAGCTCCAGCCGCATCGAGGGGTCCGGCTTGCGGACGAAACCCAGCGACGCGTACAGCGGCTCGGCCTCGGCAGACGCGTTCAGGTCGACCTGCCGCACGTCCTCCTCCCGGAACCAGTCCAGCAGGGACTCCATGCAGGCGCGGGCGTACCCGTGGCGGCGCATGCCGGGGTCGGTGGCGACGCTGAAGACATGCCCCACCCGTCCGTGCGGGTTGCCCTTGCGGCCGATCCGGTACTCGAGCGTCCCGGCCGCCAGCGCCGCCAGCGCGCCCAGCCGCTCCGGATGGTCGACCACGAACGCCGCGAAGCCGCCGTCCGGAATGGCGAGCCGGTGGCGCACGGTCGGCAGGGACTCCGCTTGCCACTGGGTGTCGGACCCGGCGGAGAAGACGGAATCCAGCATCACCTGGCGCAGTCGCAGCAATTCTTCGGCGTCCTCGGGCACGGCCCGGCGTACGAGACTCATGACGGGCACGCTAATCGGCCCGCCCGGCAAGGGCTCGCCAATTCCCCCTCAATCCGCTTGCTTGGAGTGCACTCCAACCCCATAGCGTGGAGGCCATGACGGTGATGCATACCACTGCCGTGGCCACCGAGGACACTCCGCACGCTCCCACTCGCACCGACATCTGCTCCACCCCGCCCCCGCGGCACCCCCGCCCCGACGGGCAGGACCCTTACACGATCAGCGAGGTCGCCGCCTTCACCGGCCTGACGGCGCACACCCTGCGCTGGTACGAGCGGATCGGGCTGATGCCGCACATCGACCGCTCCTACACCGGCCAGCGCCGCTACACCAACCGCGACCTGGACTGGCTCGACCTGGTCGGCAAGCTCCGGCTGACCGGGATGCCGGTCGCCGACATGGTCCGGTACGCGGAACTGGTGCGCGTGGGCGAGAGCTCCTACGGCGAGCGGCATGAGCTGCTGGAGGCGACCCGCCGTGACGTCCTGACCCGGATCGCCGAACTCCACGACACGCTCGCCGTACTGGACCGCAAGATCAGTTTCTACGCGGAGGCGGGGCGCCACTGCGAAGCGGAGAGGATCGCAACCCGATGACGGACAGCAGGATCCCGGTGGTACGGCTCGGCGAGGGCGGACCCGAGGTCGGTGTCCAGGGCCTCGGCTGCATGGGCATGAGCTTCGCCTACGGCCACGCCGACGCCGAGGCGTCCCGCGCCACGCTGGAGCGGGCGCTGCCTTCTGCAGGGCCGCGGGCCACCGCGCCCCTGCACGGGCGTGGTGCTAAAGCTCCGCGAGCAACTCCGCCTTCTTCGTGGAGAACTCCTCGTCCGTGACCAGCCCCGCCTTGTGCAGCTCCCCGAGATGCCGGATCCGCTCGGCGATGTCCGCCGGGTCCCGGCGAGCCGTGGGCACCGCGGCCGGGGCGGGAACGGCGGGACCGGCGCAGCGCACCGCGGCCAGCACCGCCGCGGCGAACGGCAGCGACTCGTGAACGGGCCCGTACCCGCGCCCGAAGACGACGGCGGCCGGATCCTGATCCGGCTGCGCTGCGCCTGCAGGTTCGCGGCGCAGCAGCCGCAGATGGCCCTCGATGGCTTCGGGGGAGCGCCACTCGACCCCGCTGAGGCCGGTGACCGGGAAAATCTGGTCGCCGGCCTTCCACTTGGCGGAGGACGCGCCCGTCCAGAACCACCGGAAGGACACCGCCTTGCCGTTGAAGGACGCCTTCCCGTCGTAGGCCTTGAACTGCAGCGGTGCCTCGGGTGGTGGGACCAGGAACCGCTCGGCGGGGGCGGTGTCCTCGGTGAGCAGGGAGCGCAGCTTGTCCGCGTACGTCTCGGCGAAGGGCTGACGGTCGGCGGGCAGGACCAGCCGGTAGGGGTCGCAGGTCTCCTTGAGTTGCCCGGCCGCCGCCTCCATGAGCGGGTCGGCGCCGGGCCTCGGCAGCGCGCGCAGGACGATCGTCCCGCGCTTGCCCGGGCTCAGCGTCACCCCCGTGATCGCCTCCAGCGGGATACGGCGTTCGCCGAGCGCCTGGAACAGCTTCGGCGTGCGGATTCCCCGTTCGAAGCGGATGAGCACGGAGTCGGACTCGAACTCCCAGGCGGCATGAAATCCGGCCAGTACGTCACCCATGCGGCTCATCGTATGCGGCAGGTGCTCTTCCGTCGCCTCTCCGGGCAGACCGCAATTCCTGGTTTTCTACGCGCGTCCGGCCGACGCCGTGCCGGACAAACCGGCCCGGCAGGTGCCATCGTCATGCGCGCATCGCACCGCCTGATACGCGCCAGTGCCGATCGCGGCGAAGTTGCGCAGGCTCGTGGTGCCCGGCTCGAAGTAGCCGCCGTGGCCCTTCGCTCCCTGTGCGGACAGCACCCGCGCCCCGAAGTCGTGGGACACCGGGTCGGCGCCGTGGCCGAGACCACCGACCTCCAGGTGCGGCACGTCCTGGATCCAGTCGTCGGCGTCCCGCATGGCCCACACCCGGGCCGTGGTGTGCAGTCCGGTGGCCGTCCGGCTCCGCATGCCGGGGCTGCCCGCCACCGCGACGTCGGACACCCGTGAGGGCAGCCCGGGCGCGGCGACACCGCACACCACCGAGCCGTAGCTGTGGCAGTACAGCTGGACGGGCGAGCGGCCGGGCAGGGCGCGCAGGAGGGCGTTCAGCCGGACGGCACCCTCCTCGGCGCGCATCGCAGTGGCCGCATCCATCCCCAGTCCGCTGGGCGCGGTGTAGTCGGCCCAGGCGATCACGGCCGTACGGGTCGGCGGGCTCACCGAGCGCTCGGCCGTGTACAGCGACCGGGCCATGCCGACCGGTGCCGAGTACTTGCGGAAGGTGCGCTGGAAGGTGAGCAGATCGGTGTCCACACCGGGCACGACGACCGAGATCCGCTGGGCCTTGTCCAGGTTCCCGAAGACCTCGGCGATGCGTCCCGATCCCTCCGGGTCGAAGGCGAGGATCTGCCGGTCCTTCCGCGTCAGCGCCTGGAAGCGGTGCATGCGGCGGTCCGCCTCCTGCTGGCCGACGGGCGACAGCCGGTCGTCGTGCATCCGGGCGTGCTCGACCTTGCGCTGCTGGCCGAGGGCGATGCGGTTGGCTTCGTAGCGCAGCCGTACGGGCGCCCCGTTCATGTTGCCGACCGCGAGCGGGTAGCGGCGGGCGAGCCCGGAGCGCTGGCGGGCGCTGAGCGAGGCGAAGAAGAGGGCGAGCCGGGCCGGGCTCGCGTCGGGAGACGGCAGCCGGTGCCCGGCGATCGTTCCGTGCTCCCACGCGGAGCGCGACGCCTGGAGGGGAGTGGTTCCCCGCTGGCTGCGCACGGCCGTCCAGCCGGTTGTGGCGAGCATCACGAAGACCACGCCCAGCGCGAGCAGCGCGCGCCAGACGTTGAGTTGCGGGGACGTGTCGAAGGAAGTCACTGGAAGGACACACTAGGAGAACGAGAGTGTCTCGCGTTAACCGAGTGACGCGTATCACGTTTCCGGTGAGTCAATTGCGGCCGTTCGAATGCGCCTTGCGTTCGACGGTCACCCCGAGTCGATGAGACGGACGCCACTTGACACTTCGTGTGATCGCGCCGTCACCCCGAAGGCCGCGTCCGGCCGCTGGTGCGCCGGGAATTCACTTGACGCGTACGGATCGGTACGCGCTCACTCCGTCCGCCACTTCTCCGCCAGCGTGGGGCGCACGGCGTCGAGATACCTGACGGTCAGCTCGCGGATCGAGGCAGGGCTGGTGTCGTCGCCGCAGCTCCACAGGCGTTTCGTGACGCGGAGCGCACCGCAGAACACGGCCACCGCGACCCGCGGCCGCGGGTCCGTGTCCACGTCCAGCCCCTCGCGTTCGGCGATCACCCGGGCGAGCTCCTCTTCGAGTTCCGCCGAGCGGCGCAGCTGGGTGGCGAGCAGTGCCGGCGTCGACTCGATCAACCGGCAGGTGTGCAGATGGAGTTCGGCCGGGATGATCTGCCCGACGACCTCGCCGAGACCGTCCCAGACCTCCAGGGTCGCCTGTCGCAGCGCCTCCAACGGCGCCTCCAGGGGCGGGCGTTGGCGCACCGCCTCGACGAAGTGCGACTCCATGACGGACTGGGCGAAGAAGACGGCCTCCTCCTTGCCGGCGAAGTAGCGGAAGAAGGTGCGTTGCGAGACGTCCACGGTCTCGGTGATCTCGTCAACGGTCGTCCGCTCGTACCCTTGGGCGAGGAACAGCTCCAGGGCGGCGTGCAACAGCGCGTCCCGGGTGCGCTGCTTCTTGCGCTCACGCAGGCCCGGCCGCGACGCCGTCACCATGGTCCCTCATCTCCCTCGTTCGCCCAGTTCAGCCTATCGGCGGATGACGTGACAGTTACCGACTAGTGAATATGTTTGTCAATTGTCAGTGGCTGTCACTAGCCTCGAACGCATGACTAGTCAGACCACCGTCGACGCGACGGAACCGGGGGACAGGGCGTCCATGACGTCGGCGGCCCCGCAAGACACAGCGCCAGGGCGCGGGCTGCGTGGGCATCCGTGGTTCACCCTCGTCTCGGTCGCCATCGGCGTGATGATGGTCGCCCTCGACGGCACCATCGTGGCCATCGCCAACCCGGCCATCGCCAAGGACCTGGGCGCCAGCTTCTCCGACGTCCAGTGGATCACCAACGCCTACTTCCTCGCCCTCGCGGTCACCCTGATCACCGCGGGCAAGCTCGGCGACCGCTTCGGCCACCGCCAGACCTTCCTGATCGGCGTGGTCGGCTTCGCCGGCGCCTCCGGGGCCATCGGACTGTCCGACAGCATCGCCCTCGTCGTGACCTTCCGCGTCTTCCAGGGCCTGTTCGGCGCGCTGCTGATGCCGGCCGCGCTCGGCCTGCTGCGGGCCACCTTCCCGGCCGAGAAGCTGAACATGGCGATCGGCATCTGGGGCATGGTCATCGGCGCCTCCACCGCCGGCGGCCCGATCCTCGGCGGTCTGCTGGTCCAGCACGTCAGCTGGCAGTCCGTCTTCTTCATCAACGTGCCGGTCGGTGTGCTGGCGCTCGTCCTCGGCCTGGTGATCCTCACCGACCACCGCGCCGAGAACGCCCCGCGCTCCTTCGACCTGCTCGGCATCGTGCTGCTGTCGAGCGCCATGTTCTGCCTGGTCTGGGCGCTCATCAAGGCCCCGACCTGGCACTGGGGCAGCGGGAAGACCTGGCTCTTCATCGGCGCGTCCGTGCTGGCCTTCGTCCTCTTCTCCCTCTGGGAGACGAGGGTGAAGGAGCCGCTGATCCCGCTCGCGCTGTTCCGCTCGGTGCCGCTGTCGGCGGGCGTCGTCCTGATGGTCCTCATGGCCATCGCCTTCATGGGCGGCCTGTTCTTCGTGACCTTCTACCTGCAGAACGTCCATGGGATGAGCCCGGTCGACGCGGGCCTGCACCTGCTGCCCCTGACCGGCATGATGATCGTCGGCTCCCCGCTCGCGGGCGCCGTGATCACCAAGGCGGGCCCGCGCATTCCGCTGGCCGGCGGCATGGCGCTCACCGCGATCGCCATGTTCGGCATGTCGAGGCTGGAGGCGGGCACGGGCAGCGCCGTCATGTCGGTCTGGTTCGCCCTGCTCGGCCTCGGGCTCGCCCCCGTGATGGTCGGTGCCACCGAGGTCATCGTGGGCAACGCTCCGATGGAGCTGTCCGGCGTCGCCGGCGGCCTCCAGCAGGCCGCGATGCAGATCGGCGGCAGCCTCGGCACGGCGGTCCTGGGCGCGGTGATGGCCTCCCGCGTGGACAGCGACCTCGCGGGCAACTGGGCCGACGCCAAGCTGCCGCCGCTCACCCCCGCACAGCTCGACCAGGCCTCCGAGGCGGTCCAGGTGGGCGTCGCCCCGGTGGCGAAGGGCACGCCGGCCGCGATCGCCGAGACGATCACGAGCGTCGCGCACGACACGTTCATCTCCGGCATGAGCCTCGCCTGCCTGGTCGCCGCCGGAGTCGCGGGCGTCGCGGTGCTGGTCGCGCTGCTCACCAGGCGGGGCGCGAACGCGGAGGCGGGCGCGGGGGCCGGGCACATCTGACCCCTGCCCGGGTCCCTGTCCGGGCCGGAGTGAGTTCACCCATCAGGGTGAAGACGCTCAAGATCCGTCCCGCCCGGCACACCCCGCAGGCCACAGTGGGCCACGTCCTTCGCACGGCAGTGCCGTGCATCCCGAGGACGGCCGGACTGCGGCGCGCTGCCGGAGGGGGGCAGCGCGCAGGCAGACCCCCACACCGGCAACGCGCAAGGGCGGCGGAGCGCTGTGCTCCGCCGCCCTTCCCTCGTTCAGAGCGAGCGCTGTGTCACGCGTCGCCGCCCGCCGTTCCCGGGTTGGCCGCGGTCACGTCGAGGAGCTGGTAGCGGTCGATCGCCTGCTTCAGCACCGAGCGGTCGAGCCGGCCCGCCCTGGCCAGCTCGGTGAGCACCGCGACCACGATCGACTGCGCGTCGATGTGGAAGAAGCGGCGCGCCGCACCGCGCGTGTCCGCGAAGCCGAAGCCGTCCGCGCCCAGGGACTGATAGGCCCCCGGCACCCAGCGCGCGATCTGGTCCGGAACCGAGCGCATCCAGTCGGACACGGCCACGAACGGACCCTCGGCACCGCTCAGCTTCCGCGTCACATACGGCACCCGCTGCTCCTCCTCCGGATGCAGCAGGTTGTGCCGCTCGACCTCCACGGCCTCGCGCCGCAGCTCGTTCCAGGAGGTCGCGGACCAGACGTCGGTCCGTACGTTCCACTCCTCGGCGAGGATCCGCTGCGCGTCGAGGGCCCAGGGGACCGCCACACCGGAGGCCATGATCTGCGCCGGCACGGTCCCCGACGTGCCCTCGCTGATGCGGTGGATGCCCTTGAGGATGCCCTCGACGTCCACGTTCGCCGGCTCGGCCGGGTGCTGGATCGGCTCGTTGTAGACGGTGAGGTAGTAGAAGACGTCCTCGCCGTGCGGGTGCTCGGGCGAGGAGCCGTACATCCGGTGCAGACCGTCCTGCACGATGTGCGCGATCTCGTAACCGAACGCCGGGTCGTACGCCACGCACGCCGGGTTGGTCGAGGCGAGCAGCTGCGAGTGACCGTCCGCGTGCTGCAGGCCCTCACCGGTCAGCGTCGTACGGCCGGCGGTCGCGCCCAGGACGAAGCCGCGCGACAGCTGGTCGGCCATCTGCCAGAACTGATCGCCGGTGCGCTGGAAACCGAACATCGAGTAGAAGACGTACACCGGGATGAGCGGCTCGCCGTGCGTGGCGTACGCCGAACCCGCCGCGATCAGCGACGCCGTGCAGCCCGCCTCCGAGATGCCGTCGTGCAGCATCTGGCCGGTGGGCGACTCCTTGTACGCGAGGAGCAGCTCACGGTCCACGGCCTCGTACTGCTGGCCGAGCGGGCTGTAGATCTTCGCGCTCGGGAAGAACGAGTCCATGCCGAAGGTGCGGTACTCGTCGGGCGCGATCAGCACGAACCGCCTGCCGATCTCCTTGTCCCGCAGAAGGTCCTTCAGCAGGCGCACGAACGCCATGGTCGTGGCGATCGACTGCTGACCGGTGCCCTTCTTCACGCTCGCGTACGTCGCGTCGTCCGGGAGCTGCAGCGGCTTGGACCGCACGAGGCGCGTCGGGACGTACCCGCCGAGCGCCTTGCGGCGGTCGTGCATGTACTGGATCTCCTCCGAGTTCCGGCCCGGGTGGTAGTACGGCGGCAGGCCGGACTCCAGCTCCTTGTCGGAGATCGGCAGGTGCAGACGGTCCCGGAAGCGCTTGAGGTCGTCGACCGTCAGCTTCTTCATCTGGTGCGTCGCGTTGCGGCCCTCGAAGTTGGGGCCCAGCGTCCAGCCCTTGATCGTTTTGGCCAGGATCACCGTCGGCTGGCCCTTGTGCGCCTTGGCCGCCGAGAACGCCGCGAAGATCTTCCGGTGGTCATGACCGCCACGGCCCAGGTGCAGGATCTGGTCGTCGGTCATGTTCTCGACCATCGCGCGCAGCCGGTGGTCGTCACCGAAGAAGTGCTCGCGGATGTAGTCACCGGACTCGGTCGCGTAGGTCTGGAACTGGCCGTCCGGCGTGATGTTCATCTTGTTGACCAGGATTCCGTCCCGGTCCTGCGCGAGCAGCGGATCCCAGGTGCGGTCCCAGATCAGCTTGATCACGTTCCAGCCGGCGCCGCGGAAGACCGACTCCAGCTCCTGGATGATCTTGCCGTTGCCGCGGACCGGACCGTCCAGGCGCTGCAGGTTGCAGTTGACCACGAAGGTCAGGTTGTCGAGTCCCTCACGGGCGGCGAGGGTCAGCTGTCCGAGCGACTCGGGCTCGTCCATCTCGCCGTCGCCGAGGAACGCCCAGACATGGGACCTGGAAGTGTCCGCGATGCCGCGCGCCTCCATGTAGCGGTTCATGCGGGCCTGGTAGATCGCGCCGATCGGGCCGAGGCCCATGGAGACAGTCGGGAACTCCCAGAAGTCCGGCATGGAGCGCGGGTGGGGGTAGCTGGAGAGGGCGTACGGGGCCTTGGACTTCTCCTGGCGGAATCCGTCCAGGTGATGCTCGCCGAGCCGGTCCAGCAGGAACGCGCGGGCGTAGATGCCGGGGGAGGCGTGGCCCTGGAAGAAGACCTGGTCGCCGCCGTCGCCCTCGTCCTTGCCGCGGAAGAAGTGGTTGAAGCCCACGTCGTACAGCGAGGCGGAGGAGGCGAAGGTCGCGATGTGGCCGCCGACGCCGATGCCGGGCCGCTGGGCCCGGGAGACCATGACGGCGGCGTTCCACCGGGTGGCGTTGAGGATCTTGCGTTCGATCTCCTCGTTGCCGGGGAAGAACGGCTCGTCCTTGGTCGCGATGGTGTTGACGTAGTCCGTGCTGCGCATCTCGGGCACGGCCACGCGCTTCTCACGGGCATGCTCGATCAGACGGAGCATCAGATAACGGGCCCGCTCACGGCCACGCTGGTCCACTGCGGCGTCGAGGGAGTCGAGCCACTCCTGGGTTTCCTCGGGATCGAAGTCAGGAACCTGACTCGGAAGGCCGCCAATGATGATCGGGTTGCGATCGGATCCGGAAGCCACGCTGTTCCTTACCTGTCAGAGGGCCACTTGTTCCGTGCGCTTTTGTCCATGTGCCCACGCCGATCCCATCGTGTACCTCGGGGGGAGCAAACGTCATCCCTACCGTGAGGTAACCCGCCGGGTGGACCGGTCTTCGGGGCGGGCCCGGCCAAAACGCAACGATACGCTCAGGCTGTGACGTGTTCCGCAAAGTTGTTCGGCTCTCGTACGCCCGAAGGGTTCTGGAATGCGCAAATCGGGCAGAACGGTGTGGTGTGCATCACCTCGGGGCGCGATACGGTGCCTGGAGTTGCGACGACACGGCCAGGATCGTCACCGTTTTGGCGGTCTGAACGGCCGGGTACTTGCGCGATCCGCCCCGGCCCGTGTGGACTACGGCCAATGCTTCGCGTACGCGCGGGGCTGAGATACTCACCAAGACATGATCAGGAGGCAACCCGTGAGCGCGACCGCGGACCACGCGGAGGAGCGGACGAACCCTGCCGCGAGGCTGGGGTTCCAGCCCGAGCAGGTGGTCCAGGAGATCGGCTACGACGACGACGTCGACCAGGAGCTCCGCAAGACCATCGAGGACATCGTCGGCAGTGAGCTCGTCGACGAGGACTACGACGACGTCGCCGATGCCGTGGTGCTGTGGTTCCGCGACGAGGACGGCGACCTGACGGATGCGCTGGTGGACGCCACCACGTACATCGAGGAAGGCGGCTCGATCCTGCTCCTTACGCCGAAGACCGGCCGTACGGGCTACGTGGAGCCGAGCGACATCTCCGAAGCCTCGACGACGGCCGGCCTGTCGGCGTCCAAGAGCGTCAGTGTGGGCAAGGACTGGAGCGGCTCCCGGCTGGTGACGCCGAAGGCGGCGAAGTCCAAGCGGTGACGCACCGCCGGGGCGGGCCGTTCATCGAGCCCGGGGGCGGCTGCCGCCCCCGGGCCCCCGCCTCCTAGAACGCCGGACGGGCTGACTTCGCGCAGCCCGTCCGCAGGGCTGCCGCGATCCATGCGTAGGGTGGTTCCCACCCGAACAGTCCCACCCGAAGGGATGCAGGACCATGGCGATCCAGGTCGGCGACAAGGCCCCCGACTTCGAACTCAAGGACAACCACGGTGCGACCGTGAGGCTCGCGGACTTCCGCGGCCACAAGAACGTGGTGCTGCTCTTCTACCCGTTCGCCTTCACCGGCGTGTGCACCGGCGAGCTGTGCGCGCTGCGCGACAGCCTGCCGAAGTTCCTCAACGACGACACCCAACTGCTCGCCGTCTCCAACGACTCCATCCACACCCTGCGCGTCTTCGCCGAGCAGGAGGGTCTGGAGTACCCCCTGCTGTCCGACTTCTGGCCGCACGGCGACACTTCGCGTGCGTACGGAGTCTTCGCCGAGGACAAGGGGTGCGCGGTGCGCGGGACCTTCATCATCGACAAGGAAGGCGTGGTGCGGTGGACCGTGGTCAACGACCTGCCCGACGCGCGTGACCTGAACGAGTACGTCAAGGCGCTCGACACCCTGTGATTCTTCTGTCCCAAGGCCTGCGGGGTGCGGGAACCCGTCACTAGGATCGATTCGTTGATCCGATACCAACGCACGACGGGGCTCCCTGCCCCCGGACATCAATGGAGGACTCGTGGGAGTCAGCCTCAGCAAGGGCGGCAACGTATCGCTGACCAAGGAGGCCCCCGGTCTGACCGCGGTCCTCATCGGTCTCGGCTGGGACGCCCGGACCACGACCGGGACAGACTTCGACCTGGACGCCAGCGCCCTGCTGCTGAACGGGTCGGGGAAGGTCGGCAGCGACCAGAACTTCGTGTTCTTCAACAACCTCAAGAGCCCGGACGGGTCGGTGGAGCACACCGGCGACAACCTCACGGGTGAGGGCGAGGGCGACGACGAGGTGATCAAGGTCAACCTCGCCGGGGTGCCGGCCGACGTCGACAAGGTCGTCTTCCCGGTCTCGATCTACGACGCCGAGAACCGCCAGCAGTCCTTCGGTCAGGTGCGCAACGCGTACATCCGCGTCGTCAACCAGGCCGACCAGCAGGAGATCGCGCGGTACGACCTGAGCGAGGACGCCTCCACCGAGACCGCCATGGTCTTCGGCGAGCTGTACCGCCACGGGGCCGAGTGGAAGTTCCGTGCCATCGGCCAGGGCTACGCGTCGGGCCTGCGCGGCATCGCACAGGACTTCGGCGTCAACGTCTGAGCCGACAGGCTCATCGCCGTCCGGCGCCGCACCTCACCGTGCGGCGCCGAACGTGCACGGGCCGCCGGGCCCAGCCCCGGGACAGCCGGGGTTTCCGCCTCCGTCCACGGGGACAGACCTCCGACCATGGGGGCTGAGCCCCCGAAGCGACGCAGCACCTCGGGGAGGACCAGCATCATGGGCGTCACGCTCGCCAAGGGAGGCAATGTCTCCCTGTCCAAGGCCGCACCGAACCTCACGCAGGTCATGATCGGGCTCGGCTGGGACGCGCGCTCCACCACCGGAGCTCCCTTCGACCTCGACGCCAGCGCGCTGCTGTGCAGCGGCGGCCGGGTCCTCGGCGACGAGTGGTTCGTCTTCTACAACCAGCTCAAGAGCCCGGACGGGTCGGTGGAGCACACCGGCGACAACCTCACGGGTGAGGGCGAGGGTGACGACGAGTCGATCCTGGTCGACCTCGCCAAGGTTCCACCCCAGTGCGACAAGATCGTCTTCCCGGTCTCCATCCACATGGCGGACGAACGCGCCCAGACCTTCGGCCAGGTCAGTAACGCCTTCATCCGCGTCGTCAACCAGGCCGACGGTCAGGAGCTGGCCCGCTACGACCTCAGCGAGGACGCCTCCTCGGAAACGGCCATGATTTTCGGCGAGGTCTACCGCTACGGCGGTGAATGGAAGTTCCGCGCAGTGGGTCAGGGCTACGCGTCCGGTCTGCGTGGAATCGCTCTAGACTTCGGAGTCAACGTTTCGTAAAGCCGGGTACGGCGACGAGGGGATCTTCCCCTCGCATACGGATTGGGTAGCCAGTGCTTTTGAAAACCTTCGGCTGGTCGTTCGTGGTCACCGCGATCGGCCTGGCGGCAGCGGTCCTCTACGGGGGGTGGACTGCCTTCGGTATCGTGGCGATCCTCTCCGTCCTCGAAATCTCGCTCTCCTTCGACAACGCGGTGGTCAACGCCGGAATCCTGAAGAAGATGAATGCCTTTTGGCAGAAGATCTTCCTCACGGTGGGTGTGCTGGTCGCCGTCTTCGGTATGCGACTGGTCTTCCCCGTCGTGATCGTCGCCGTCACGGCGAAGAAGAATCCGATAGACGCGGTCAACCTTGCGTTGACCGACAAGGACCAGTACCAGCAACTCGTCACCGACGCCCATCCGGCGATCGCCGCTTTCGGTGGCATGTTCCTGCTGATGATCTTCCTGGACTTCATCTTCGAGGACCGGGACATCCAGTGGCTGCACTGGATCGAGCGCCCGCTCGCCAGGCTCGGCAAGGTCGACATGCTGTCGGTCTGCATCTCGCTGATCGTCCTGCTCATCACCTCCATGACCTTCGCGGCCCACGCCCACCAGCACGGCGGCGCCCACATCGACAAGGCGCAGACGGTTCTCGTCTCCGGCGTCGCCGGTCTGATCACGTACCTGATCGTCGGCGGTCTCTCCGGCTTCTTCGAGGACCGGCTGGAGCAGGAGGAGGAGCGGGAGCACGAGGAGGAGGAAGCGGCCAGGCGAACCGGCAAGAACCGGTCCGCGGTCGCGCTCGCCGGCAAGGCCGCGTTCTTCATGTTCCTCTACCTGGAGGTCCTGGACGCCTCCTTCTCCTTCGACGGTGTGATCGGTGCCTTCGCCATCACCAACGACATCGTCCTGATGGCGCTCGGCCTCGGCATCGGCGCCATGTACGTCCGGTCGCTGACGGTCTACCTGGTCCGCCAGGGCACCCTCGACGAGTACGTCTACCTGGAGCACGGCGCGCACTACGCGATCGGCGCGCTCTCCGTGATCCTCCTCGTCACCATCCAGTACGAGATCAACGAGGTGATCACCGGTCTCGTCGGTGTCGTCCTGATCGGATGGTCCTTCTGGTCCTCGGTGCGCCGCAACCGGGCGCTCGCCGCGACCGAGGGAAAGGACGTGACCTCGGACAAGGGGGCTGAGGTCTCGTCCGGGGTGTGACGACCCTCGGGGTGAGGAACGCTCTGAGCGGGGCGGACGCGAGGATTCGTCCTCGGCGGCCGCCCCGCGGCTGTCGGACGGTGTGTATCAGGGGGCGGGCATGGGTTTCTGGGACGGCGTGTGGCGCGGGAGGGCGACGGAGTTCGACTCGGGCAGCGCGGCTACCAACGCGATCGAGATGACCAAGCGGCACCCCCGGGTCTCGCTCACCAAGCAGGGCGCGGCGACGGGCAATCTGCGGATCAACCTGTCGTGGCGGATGCGGACGTCGGACATCGGCGGCCTCGAGCGAGGCAGTCTGCTGCGCCGTCCCCTCCGGATGTTCACCCCGGAGGTCGTGCAGGCGCACACCCAGAGCATGGTCAACGTCGACCTCGACCTGGGGTGTATGTACGAGATGATGGACGGCACGAAGGGCGTGGTGCAGCCGCTCGGCAACTTCTTCGGGGAACTCAACGAGCCGCCCTACATCAAGCTCAGCGGCGACGACCGGTTCGGCTCCGGCACCGGCGAGACGATCTTCGTCAACCTCGACCACCGGGAGGACTTCAAACGGCTGCTGATCTTCGTCTACATCTACGACCAGACGCCCGCGTTCGACCGTACGCACGCCGTCGTCACGATGTACCCGAGCAACGGCCCGCGCATCGAGATCGGTCTCGACGAACGCCATCCGCAGGCCCGTTCCTGCGCGGTCGTCCTGATCGAGAACAACAACAAGGGCGAACTCGTCGTCCACCGCGAGGTGAAGTTCGTGTACGGCTTCCAGTCGGAACTGGACCGGCTGTACGGGTGGGGACTGCAGTGGGGCCGCGGCTACAAGACGAAGGCGTGAGCGCTATCGCCCGATGAACTGCGGGCCCTGCGGCGGCAGTGTGAAGTCCGGGTCCGGCGCGGGCGCCGCCGTCGGCGGGTAGCCGTACGCCGGTGCGGGGGCCGCGGTCGGCTGCGGCTGCGGATAGCCGTACGCCGGCGGGCTCGCGGGCTGGGGATACCCGTACGCGGGCGGCGTGGTGGCCACCGCGGCCGGCTGCTGCGCGGGCATGGGCGGATAGCCGTACGCGGGCTGCGGGTTCACCGGCTGCTCCGGCGGCAGCGGTACCGACACCTCGGGTCTGGCCGCGGGCACCGCGCCATCGGCCGACGAGGGCTCCGAGTCGTCCACCGAGATGCCGAAGTCGTTCGCGAGGCCCTTCAGCCCGTTCGAGTAACCCTCGCCGAGCGCACGGAACTTCCAGCCCTCGCCCCGCCGGTACAGTTCCCCGCAGATCAGTGCCGTCTCGGCCCCCGTCTCCGGCCTGATGTCGAAGTACGCCAGCGGCTCACCGCCCGGGCCGCTCGCGTCGTACAGCAGGATGCACAGCGACCGGACGCGGTCGAAGGCCACGTCGTCCGCCGAGGCGACGAGCAGGACCCGACCCACTCCGGGCTCGATCCCCGCCAGATCCGTCTGGATCGCGTCGGTCAGCCCGTCCGTTTCGCGCTTCTTGCCGAGCAGCCGGACCGTTCCGGACGGATGCCGGGGCTGGTTGTAGAAGACGAAGTCCTCGTCGGACCGCACGCGACCGTCAGGGCCGAGGAGCAGCGCCGAGGCGTCGACCTCCGGAACGCCCTGCCCCGAGGCCCACCGCAGCACCGCCCGCACCGCCGTGGCCTCGAGCGGTACGTTCGACCCTTTCAGCATCGCGTACGTCATGCCGTCATCCTGCCTTCTCGGTCCTGGTCACAACAATGCGGGGTGGACTCCCCGGGGCGCCGCGGGTCCGCCGTCACGGTGCCTCCGACACGGTCGCGTCACCTGAACTTCATGCCCGGCGGGAACTCACGACAGGGCGATCTACGTACTATTACCGGCCACATCTTTCGGCCGGTCGACCACTACGGGGAGTCATATGCGTCATTTCGGGCACATTGCCCCGGAGCTGCGGCAGCGCCTGTTCCATCAGGAGCCGGCCGTGTTCACCGCCGACTCCCCCGCCCGCATCCTCTCCGCGGCCCTGGGTGCCACCCTGTACAGTCCGGCCACCCGGCCCCGCCTCTGCGACGACGTGGTCAAGCAGGCGAGCCGCGGGGTCGTGTCCATGGTGCTGTGTCTGGAGGACGCCATCGGTGACGCGGACGTCGCGGACGCCGAGGAGAACCTGGTCCAGCAGTTGACCGCGCTCACTGCCCGGGCAGGAGCTACCCCCGCGGACGCCGAACTGCCGCTGCTCTTCATACGCGTCCGCGCGCCGGAGCAGATCCCGGACCTGGTCGCCCGGCTCGGTCCGGCGGCCTGTCTGCTGTCCGGTTTCGTGCTGCCGAAGTTCACCGAGGAGCGGGGCGTCCCGTTCCTGGAGGCGCTGACGGCGGCCGAGGCGGCAAGCGGTCGGCGGCTGTTCGCCATGCCCGTCCTGGAGTCGCCCGACCTGCTCTACCTGGAGTCCCGCCGGGAGACCCTGGACGCGGTCTTCCGCACGGTCGACAAGTACCGCGACCACGTCCTCGCGTTGCGCCTCGGCGTCACCGACTTCTGCTCGTCCTACGGGCTGCGCAGAGCGCCCGACATGACCGCGTACGACCTCCAGATCGTCGCTTCCGTGATCGCCGACGTGGTCAATGTCCTCGGGCGCGCCGACGGCAGCGGATTCACGGTGACCGGGCCCGTGTGGGAGTACTTCCGGGTCCAGGAGCGCATGTTCAAGCCGCAGTTGCGGCGCAGCCCCTTCCTGGCGGGTGAGGTCGAGGAGTTGCGCGAGACGCTCATCGCGCACGACATGGACGGGCTGCTGCGGGAGATCGCCCTCGACCGCGCCAACGGCCTGCTCGGCAAGACCTGTATCCACCCCTCGCATGTGATGCCCGTGCACGCGCTGTCGGTCGTCAGCCATGAGGAGTTCAGCGACGCGCAGGACATCCTGCGGCCCGAGCGCCTGGGCGGGGGCGTGCTGCGCTCCGCGTACACGAACAAGATGAACGAGGTGAAGCCGCACCGCGCATGGGCCGAGCGCACCCTCCAGCGCGCCGAGGTCTTCGGTGTCGCGAACGAGGACATCGGCTTCGTGGACCTGCTGGCCGCCGGGCTGCCCGGCTGAGAGCCGGAACCGGCCGTTTCGCCGTAGTGACAAGGAACCGATGAGAGACATGGTCTGGTCCGGAACGTGGGTCGCCGAGCGGCTCGGAGTCGAACTGGTCGGCGACGGGAAGCTGACCGAGCTGCTGGGGCTCGCGCTGCGGCACAACCCCAAGCGGGCGCATCTGCTCGTCTCCCATGTGCTGGGCAAGCATGTTCCGCAGTCCCCTTCCGTCGTCTACGGCCACGGGTTCGCGCTCGGCCGCCGGGTGCGGGAACTGCTGGGCGCCGAGAGCCCGGAGGAGAGCCGGGCGGTCGTACTCGGGTACGCGGAGACGGCCACCGCACTCGGCCACTCGGTCGCGGACGGCCTCGGCCACGCGCCCTACCTCCACTCCACCCGCCGCCCCGTCGAGGGCGTCGCGCGCGCCGGAGGCTTCGAGGAGTCCCACTCGCACGCGACCTCGCATCTGCTGCTGCCGAACGACCCGGCCCTGCTGGCGGGCGACGGCCCGCTGGTTCTCGTCGACGACGAGTTCTCGACCGGCAACACGGTCCGGAACACGATCCGCGACCTGCACGGGCGGTATCCGAGGAAGCGGTATGTCGTCGTCACCCTGGTCGACCTGCGCTCGGCCGCGGACCTGGGCCGTCTGGAGGAGTTCGGGCGGGAGATCGGCGCGCGGATCGACCTGGTGACGCTGGCCACCGGGACCGTACGGCTGCCGGAGGGCGTCCTGGAGAAGGGGCAGGAACTGGTCGCCCGGCACGAGTCGGCACCGCTCGACCGGGAGCCCCACGGGACCGTCACCCGCGTGCGGCTCGGCTGGCCCCGCGGCCTGCCCGACGGCGGACGGCACGGCTTCACCCCCGAGCACCGGGCCCGGCTGGAGCGCGCGCTGCCGGCGATGACCGCGCGGATCGCCGAAGCGCTGCCCGCGGGCGCCCGGCGCGTGCTCGTGCTCGGCTTCGAGGAGCTGATGTACGCGCCGCTCAGGCTCGCACGGGAACTGGAGCAGGTCGTGGCCGCCGAGGTCCGCTACTCCACGACCACCCGCTCGCCGGTCCTCGCGATCGACGACCCCGGCTATGCGATACGCAGCCGGATCGTCTTCCCCGCCCATGACGACCCGGCCGACGGCCCCGGCGAGCGCTACGCCTACAACGTCGCGGACGCCGGCTTCGACGCCGTCGTCGCGGTCGTGGACTCCCGGGCCGACACTCCCGAGCTGCATGCCCCCGGCGGCCTGCTGGACCGGCTCGCCGCCCACACCCCGTACGTCCTGCTCGCGGTCGTCCCCAGTTACGTCCCCGAGCCCCCGCACGTCCCCGAAAGGCCCGTCATGCTGCCCGAGCCCCTTCGCGGCCCCGCCTTCTCCTCGTACGCGCCGGACGAGGTCGGCTGGCTGCTGCAGGACCTCTCGGACGTCACCCTGGAGGCGCCGACGGAGGAGCGCGAGGAGGCGATCCAGAGCGGCGGCGCGCACTACGCGGAGTCGCTGCCGGTGGAGTACCAGCCGAGCGAGCAGTACCAGGAGCTGTTCCACACGGCGCTGGGGGCCTCGGCGACCCGTCTCGCCCAGGCGGTCGGCGTGGTCACCGAGACGGTCCTCGCCGAGCGGTCGCCCCGGCCCGTCCTGGTCTCGCTGGCCCGCGCAGGCACCCCGGTCGGCGTCCTGATGCGCCGCTGGGCGCGGCACCGGCACGGCCTCGACCTGCCGCACTACGCGGTGTCGATCGTGCGCGGCCGGGGCATCGACGCCAACGCCCTGCGCTGGCTGGCCGACCGGTACGACCCCTCCGACGTCGTCTTCGTCGACGGCTGGACCGGCAAGGGCGCCATCACCCGGGAACTGGCCGAAGCGATCAGGGAGTTCGAGGCCTCGGACGGCATCACGGGCTTCGACCCGGAGATCGCGGTGCTCGCCGATCCGGGCTCGTGCACACGGACGTACGGCACCCGGGAGGACTTCCTGATCCCGTCCGCCTGCCTCAACTCGACGGTCTCCGGGCTGATTTCGCGGACGGTGCTGCGCGCCGACCTGGTCGGCACGCACGACTACCACGGCGCGAAGTTCTACCGCGAACTCGCCGGAACGGATGCGTCGGCCGCCTTCCTCGACGCCGTCTCCGCCCGCTTCGCCGAGGTCGAGGAGAAGGTCCGGGCACAGACCAAGGAACTGCTCGACGGCGACCGCACACCGACCTGGGAGGGCTGGGCGGCGGTGGAACGCATCAGCGAGGAGTACGGCATCCGCGACGTGAACCTCGTCAAGCCGGGCGTCGGCGAGACCACGCGCGTCCTGCTGCGCCGGGTGCCCTGGAAGGTCCTGGCCCGGGCCGGGGCGGGCGCCGACCTCGACCATGTCCGTCTGCTGGCCGGGCAGCGCGGCGTGCCGGTGGAGGAGGTCGAGGAACTTCCGTACACCTGTGTGGGGCTGATTCACCCCCAGTACACGCGGGGCGCGACCGGCGCCGACGGCAGGGCGGTGTCCGTATGAGCCCCGTGCTGGTCGCCAGCGATCTCGACCGTACGCTGATCTACTCCGCCGCGGCGCTCGCGCTGACCATGCCGGATATGCGGGCACCCCGTCTGCTGTGCGTCGAGGTGCACGAGAGCAAGCCGCTGTCTTACATGACCGAGGCCGCGGCCGGGTTGCTGACCGGCCTCGGGGACCGGGCGGTGTTCGTGCCGGCCACGACCCGCACCCGCAAGCAGTACCAGCGCATCAACCTGCCGGGCCCCACACCGAAGTACGCGGTCTGCGCGAACGGCGGTCATCTGCTGGTCGACGGAGTCTCGGACCCCGACTGGCACGCGGGGGTGCTGGCCCGGCTCGCCGACGAGTGCGCGCCGCTGGCCGAGGTGCGCGCGCACCTCGAGGCCGCCGCGGACCCGGCCTGGGTGCGCAAACACCGGGTCGCCGAGGACCTCTTCGTCTATCTGGTCGTCGAGCGCGAGCTGCTGCCCGAGGAGTGGGTGAAGGAGCTGGCCGAGTGGGCGGAGCAGCGCGGCTGGACGGTGTCGCTCCAGGGCCGCAAGGTCTACGCCGTGCCCGGGCCGCTCACCAAGGGCGCGGCCGTCCGCGAGGTGGCCCGTCGCACCGGTGCCGGGCTCACGCTCGCCGCCGGGGACTCACTGCTGGACGCGGACCTGCTGCTCGCCGCGGACCGCGGCTGGCACCCGGGCCACGGCGAACTGGCCGACAGCGGCTGGACGGCACCGGGGACCGGCGCCCTGCCGGAGCGGGGTGTACTGGCCGGGGAGCGGATCCTGCGGGAGTTCCTGAAGGCGGCACGCGAGTTCCGCCAGGGACAGGTCCGGCCAGGTGAGCCCAGGGATACGGTGGAGGGGAGCGCGGAGCGCTCGGGACCTTGGGGCAGAGACTGAGGAGGTCGCGTGGCCAAGGGGAACGGAACGCCGCTGACGGACGAGTTGTATGCGTACATGCTCGGCCACAACCCCCCGCTGGACCCGGTGCAGCGGATGCTCGTCGAGACCACCCATACGCAGCTGCCGCTGGTGGCGGGCAAGCAGGTCGCCGAGGAGCAGGGGCCGCTGCTGGCGTTCCTGGTGCGGCTGACCGGGGCGCGCCGGATCGTCGAGATCGGGACCTTCACCGGGCTGTCCGCGCTGTCCATGGCGCAGGCGCTGCCGTCCGACGGGACGCTGCTGACGTGCGACGTCTCCGAGGAGTGGACCGAGTACGCGCGCACGGCCTGGGCGAAGGCGGGCGTGGCCGACCGGATCGAGCTGCGGATCGCACCCGCGCTGCGGACCCTGCAGGACCTGCCGGCCGAACCGCACATCGACATGGCGTTCATCGACGCGGACAAGGACAACTACATCGCCTACTGGGACGAGTTGGTGCCGCGTATGCGCCCCGGAGGCCTGCTCGCGGTGGACAACGTCTTCTACCACGGCGATGTGACGGACCCGGACGCGACCGGACTCGCGGCCGCGATCAAGGACTTCAACGCCCATGTGCGGGCGGACGACCGAGTGGACAGCGTGATGCTGGCGGTGGCGGACGGCCTGACCCTGGCACGCCGGCGCTGAGCGGCACTCAGCCGCAGCAGCCCCCGCCGCAGCACCCGCCCCCTGCGCCGCCCGCCCGCGGCGCCGGCGCGGCGGCGGTCGCGGTGCCTCCCACCACGACCGTCGACAGGAGCTTCACCGTGTCGTCATGGCCCGACGGGCAGGACGCGGGGGCGGAGGACTCCGCCATCGGACGGCTCAGTTCGAACGTGTCGCCGCAGGTACGGCAGCGGTACTCATAGCGAGGCATGCGCACAGGTTAACGGGCGGCCCCCGAAGAGCACAGGCCGTCCGGGGCCGAGGCTCCACGGTGATCGGGGGCCGGTGCTACGACGCGCCCGTGCCGCGTTCCTCGCGGATGCGGGCCACGACCTGGGCGGCCGTCTGCCGCACCGCCTCCGTCTCGGTCAGGAAGTGCCAGTAGTCCGGGTGGCGGCCCTCCAGCGTGGCGATCGCACGGTCGAGACGGGCCACGGACTCGTCGAGCGGGCGGGCGTGCCGCGGATCGGGAGCCGTACGCCCCGTCATGGCCAGCCGCTGCGCGTCCCGGACCGCGAACCGGGTCCGTTCGATCTCCGCCTGCGGATCCTTCTGCACGGCGTTGAGCTGCCGCAGCCGGTCGCCGGCCGCGGACACGGCCTCGTCCGTGGTGTTCAGCAGCGCCCGTACGGTGGACAGCAGTGAGGTCGCGTCCGGCCAGTGCTGGGCGGCGCGGGCGGCCTGCGCCTCCTTCAGCTTCAGCTCGGCCTGCCGTACCGCCTCGCCGGCCTGGTCCGGCACGTGCTGCAGATCCTGCCAGCAGGCGGCCGAGAACCGTCGCCGCAGCTCACTCAGTACGGGATCCACCTGACCGGCACGGGTGGTGAGCGCCTGCGCGCGGGTGCGCAGGGACACCAGCCGGTTGTCGATCTCGGCGGCGCGCTCAGGCAGCCGCGCGGCCTCCGCGCGTACGGCCTCGGCCTCTCGCGTAACCCGCTCGGCGCGCTCCAGGGTCTGCGGCACGCCGTACTGTGCCGCGCCCTGGTTGAGCTTGGTCAGTTCGGGGGCGAGGGCGGCCAGACGCGCGGCCAGGTCGTCGGCCTTCAGACCGGAGTTCCGCACGTCGTCCAGGGCGTTGCTGGCGGCGAGCAGGGCCTGGCGGGCCCGCTCCACGGCCGGGGCGACCCGGGCGAGCTGGGTCTCGGCCTTGCCTAGCAGCGGCCCGAGCCCCTGGGCGAAACGATCCAGCTCCTGCTTCACACGGACGAGATCGTCCTTGGCGGTGGTGAGTTCGGCGCGGGCGCGGGACGCCGCGGAGGCCTCGAGATCGACCCGGTCGAGGTCGTGCGCGTCCACGGCCTCGATGTAGCGGTGGCTGACCTCGTCGATGCGCTGCCCGAGTGCCTCGAAATCGGCGATCGCGCGGCGCGCGGCGGGGGAGTCGTCGACGGCGGTGATGGTCTCGATCGAGATCCTCAGATCGCGCTGGGCGGTGTCGAGCTCGTAGAACGCGGCCGCGGCGGCGTCCTTGGCGGCCTGCGCCTCGGTCCGCAGCCCCTCGGCCCGTCCCCCGAACCACCGCCGCGTCCCGCCGGAGGCGAACGACGCGGGGAGGAGGAGGGCGGCGACCACGGGGAGCGCGAGGAGGGCAAGAGTGTCACGGACGGGGCCGGGGCGCCGCGCACGGCGCGCTTCGGCGGGTGGCGCGGTGCCGAGGCGGCAGCTCGGCGCGTGACGGCGCGCACATGGCGCAAGCGGTGGGTACGGCTGCGGTGGTGTCGCCGTCACATCCCTCTCCCGTGTCATTCGCCCTGCCGGTTCATTCTCCCACCGGTTGAGGACGAACACACGGGGCGATCGGTTCACGGTGTCGGGGGCGGGTCTCCGCCCCGGCCGCGCCGCCTAACCCGCCGTCCGTACGGTGACCGAGCCGTTCCTCGTCAGTGTGTCGATCACATGGGAGCTCTTCGGGTCCTGGGGGACGGACACGTGGGTCGAGCCGTTGTGGGTGTCGGTGGTCACGTGGTAGCTGCCCTGGGGCAGTGCGATCGACACCGAGCCGTTGCGGCTGCTCGCTTCCACTTGGTCGGGCACGACCGCGAGTTCGAGGTGGACCGGGCCGTTCCGCGTTTCGACGTGCACGCGCCGTGAGCTCACGCCCGTCGCACGGATCGGCCCGTTGTGGCTGTCCAGCGTCAGCGGCCCCGTGGAGTCGGTCACCCCTACCGAACCGTTCCGTGTGCGAATGCTCAGTGCCTCCTTGACGCCCTGCGCCCGCACGCTCCCGTTGCGTTCGTCGACCTTGACGGCGACCCCACGCGGCACCTCGATCCGGTGCCGGGCGGAGCACCTTGCGACCACACCTGAACACTTCACCCGCAGGACGAGCCGGTCGTCCTGCATGGCCCAGGTCACCCGGGGGTCGTCACCGACCAGGACCGTGCCCCGGAACCACCGCGTGACCTCGACCTTGTCCACGTTCGCCGGAACGATTTCCAGCGCCGAGTTGTCGGAGTCGACGGTGAGGGTACGGCCGTGCAGCGCGAAGGCACGGTGATCCGGATGCTTGTCGTCGGCCGCGTCGTCTCCACAGGCGGCGGCCGTAGCGACGAGCACCGCGACGACTCCCGTGACGGCGACTGCCCGGGCACGCTTCGTCCGCCGAGTGCGTCCAGTACGCGCGGCCGTACGAGCCATGAGTTTCCCCCCGAAGAGATGATGATCTGATGAACCTGCCCTTCGACCGTACGCATCCGCGGCCCCCGTGAGGATCCGGCGTGCTCCCGGGTCGGGGGTGGGGATAACCCCCGCAGCAGCCTGTCGCGGCGTCCGTGGAACACGGGTGTGCAGGGCAGGACCTCAGGCAATGTAGGCTGTCCACTCCTGGGCGCGTAGCTCAGCGGTAGAGCGCCGCCCTTACAAGGCGGATGTCGGCGGTTCGAAACCGTCCGCGCCCACCAGTCTCAGGACGAAAGAAAGGCCCAGGTCAGCGGGTAGACACCCGGAGACCTGGGCCTTGATCTTTCTCGGCCGCTCGGACCCGCCACTTACGTGCCGGATGGGCCATGAGGCGGCCGCTTCACACGTCTGATCTGCCAGACGGTGCGGGTCTCCAGGTCCTGGGTTGCGCTCTGCCCGGGTCTCGGCATGCCTCAGCCGGCCGCCGGCAAGAAGAGCAGACTGTGCACGTGCAGCTCCCCGCCGAAGCCGTTGCGTCCACCGTGCTGATCGAGGTCGTGAGGATCTCCGCCCTGCCGGCCAAGAAGGGCGCCCCCTGTCCCGGCAGGGCGGTCGCCCACTGGACCGGGAGCGAGGCCACCAACGCCCTGACTTTGATCGAGAACCTGCCCGGCAGCGAACAGCACTGCTGCGGCTTCTCGCCAGGCTGGAGTGTCCGGGCCTACGAGGACTCTCTCGACCTGGTGCTGTTCGAGGCCGCGTTCTGTTTCAGATGCCACGAGGTCCGCATGCACGGAACGGCAGTGCCAGCCGCGCTGGCCACGCAGTTCTTCGACGCGGACACCCTGCCGGCCCAGGCCCTCCTGGCTCTTTTCCGCGCGGCAACCACATAGCCGGCCCGCCGGGGCTGCAGCACCGAAGGCGCCGGATGGCAGCCACGGTTGACGGCCGCGGCACGGATCCGCATCTGCACTCTTCTCGGCTGGTGCCGAACGTCTCGACGGCCCGGCCGGACAGGCGACGCGGCAGCCCTCCTGGCCGGTGGCGGCTTCGCACCGGCCTTGGCGCCATGTCGGCGTGGACCGGACAGCGGTCATCGGCGGGGAAGCCCTGGGGCTGAGCCAGAAGCAGGGTGCCACGGCCGCGCCGTGACACCCCGCGGGTGGTTCAGTGCGCTGCCGGGTCGCCGTGCAGCCTGACCGTGCTGAGGATCTTCATGATGGTCTTCTTGGGGACCTCTTCACCAACGCCCTTGGCGCCGTAGAAGGTCCACGACACGAAGTCACCGGCCGAGTTCTTGAAGCCGAACGACACCGCTTTGCCGTCGCTCTCGCACTTGCCCTTGCCCTTCGACGGCGAGTTGGTCGACCAGGCCCAGGCGATGCTGCCCTTGACGCCCGTGTTCGTCGTGTAGGGCTGGGCCTTCTCGTCGACGCTGATGCTCTTCTTGTCCGGCTGCGTGTAGGGGGCGTACACCCACCAGTACACCGTGTTCAGTGCCACATCGTCGGTGTTCTTGGCGCCCTTGGCGCCCTTGGTACCCGTCGTGGCCAGCGACGTGTCGTCCGTGTGGCCGTCCTTGTCGTCGTCGGACGTGCACCATTTCGATTTGTAACTGGCGATGCCTCCCAGATAGGCGATGGGCTCGCCCGTCTTCACGTCCGAGAAGGCGGCGGCGCGGTCCGGGCCCATCACCTCCCAGTCCGCCGGGACGTCGAAGGCGACGCCCCACTTGGGGTTGACGACGACCTTCCAGCCCGGGACGGTCGGCTTGTCGGTCTCGGTACCGCGCGCCTCGTCGTCCGACTCGGACGGGGAGGCCTTCGCGCTCTGCGAGGAACTGGCAGACGCCTTGGCGTCCTTGGCCTTGGCATCCTTGTTTCCGCCCAGGAGCAGGAAGCCGGCGACGCCCGCGGCCACGACGACGGCCGTGGCCGCCGCGATCACGACGACCTTCGTGCGCTTCCCGCCGCCCCCGCCGCTCGGCGGCTGCTCCTGCGTCGGCGCACCCCACTGCGACTGCCCCGGCTGCTGATAGGGGTGTGGCTGCTGCTGGTACGGATTGGGTTGCTGGTACCCCGGCTGCTGGTAGGGGTTCTGGTGCTGCGGGTTCGGCTCGCCCCCGGGCGGCTGCTGTCCTTGCCACATGGGCAGCAACCCTAAAGGAGGCCGTGGTGGGGGAGTTGACCGGTCGGAGCCGGGTGGTCCGGGCCCTGCCTCATGTCTCAGTCGGCGGCTCCTCGTGCACGTGCTTCAGGCGCATACGCGCGTCCACCTTGCCCTCGGTCGTCACCTCCACCCAGAAGCGGTGACAGGAGACGAACACCGCGAGTTCCCGCTCGCGCTGCCGGAGCTTTTCCACCTCGGCCTGTTCGTCCTCGGTCCAGCCCGGGGAGGCCGGGCGCTCCACCTTGCGCCAACCGGTGGCGTCGCTGAAGCCGTCCAGTGGTTCCACCGACCAGGGCAGCCGCTTCAGCAGGGTCAGGAGCTCTGCCCGGACCTGGTGCAGCTCCTCCTGGCCGGCGAGGAGGTCACTCGGGAAGTCATAGGTCACAGCCACACGGCAATGCTACGTCTGTTCGATTTTTCGATGCGAGTTGCTTCGGCCGCTTCATCCGAACGGTTGTATGGCGTCGCTCCTGGCGCAGAGGCGTCCCCTCATAAGCCCCGAGGCGCACCGGGGTGTCGTCGAGCGGACCCCCGCGCCTCGGCGAGACGGGCACCGCGGCCGAGGTCCTGGAGCTGCCGGCCAAGGCCCACGCGGTCTGACGTTTCCCCGCACCGCCCGGCGGCCGGCCGCGCCCGGCGGCTACCTTTGACCACCGTGACCCTCGATGATCTGCGTGTCTTCGTCGCCGTCTGCCGGGCCGGAAGCCTCAGTGCGGTGGCCCGGGAGCTGGGCTGCACCCAGTCCGCCGTCAGCCAGCACGTACGGCGGCTGGAGCGCGAGGTGGGCGTCGGACTGGTGGAGCGGCAGTCGCGCGGGGTCGTACCCACCCGGGCCGGGCGCGTGCTCCACCAGGCCGCCGCGGAGGGGATGTCCGGGCTCGACCTGGCGCTGCGCAGGCTGGCGGAGATCGCGCAGGGCGACGGTGGCGTCGTACGGATCGCCACCGGCAGTGTCACCGTGCGGCACTTCATGGCCGCGGCGGTCGCCGAGTTCCGGCGGCAACATCCCCGGGTCAGCCTGGAGTTCCAGACCGAGAGTTCGAGCCGGAGCTGCTTCGACGCACTGCGGGAGCCCGGGCTCGACCTCGCCTGGGTGACCCTCGGGGCGCCCGTGCGCGGCGTCGAGCAGCGGCCCGTCGCCCATCTGTCCTGGGTGCTCGCCATGCCCGCCGACGACGAACTCGCCGGGCGGGAGCGGGCCGAGGCCGCCGACCTGGCCGGGCTGCGACTCATCAGCCTGCCCGAGGGCTCCACCTCCCGCACCCAACTCGACGCTGCCTACGTCGAGTTGGGGATACCTGCGGCCACCTCCGACACCAGTGTGGCCGACTGGGACACCGCCGTCCTGCTCGCCGAACTCGGCGTCGGCCGCGCGGTTGTGCCCGACCTGCCCGGCTTTCGCGCCCACGACCGGCCCGGGCTGCGGTTCGTCCCGGTGCCCGAACTGCCGCCGCTCGCCGTCGGCTGGGCGGTGCGCCGCTGGGACACGCTGTCCCCGTCGGCCCACGCCTTCGCCGACATGGTCAGCCGGCACAACGCGCTGTCCTGACGGCTCACGAGTTCGGCAACGACCGGCCCAACTCCCCGACGAGGCGCGTCGCCACCGGCACCGCCACCCCGTGCCGCTCGGCCGCCCTCAGCAACGCCCCGCCGATCGCGTCCAGCTCGAGCGGGCGGCCGGCCTCCGCGTCGCGCTGCATCGACGACTTCGTCTCCGCCGGGAAGGCGTCGTACCGCGCGAGGGCCGCCGCCGGGTCCGTGGCCGCGCCGCTCGCCCGGCCGACCGCCGCCGTCTCCTCCACCAGGGACACCAGTTCCTCGCGGTGCAGGGTGCGGATGTCGCCGAGTGGCACCCCGTACCGCGTCGTGAGCAGCGCGAGCGGCGCAAGGAACCCCATCTTCGCCCACAGGGTCGCCGCCTCTCCGTCCAGGACGTGGGTCCGCACCCCCGCCCACTCGAGGGCCCCGGCGAGCCGGTCGAGACGGTCGCGCGCCACGGTGTCCCCGGTCAGATCGACCTCCATGAACGGGCTGTCGTGCTCGATCACCGCGGGCGCGACACGGGTCGACTCGACGCGGATCACGGCGGGTGCCACTCGCGCGGCGCCGTAGCGTCCGCGCAGGACCTCCGGGTGTTCCACGCCGTTCAGCAGCGGTACGACCAGGGTGTCTTCGCCGAGCACCGTCGCCGGTACGCGGTCCAGCGCGGCGTCGAGCGCGGTGTGCTTGACCGCGACGAACACGACGTCGGCCGGCTCGCGCAGTTCCGTGTCCGCCTCGACCTGCGCCGTGAAGTCCCCGAACCGGTTGCTGCGTACGCGGATGCCGTGCTCGCTGAGCGTGCGTGAGGTCTCCTCGCCCGCCAGGCAGATCACCCGGTGCCCGGCCCGGGCCAGCAGCGCGGCGAGCAGACCGCCGACACCGCCCGGTCCCAGGACTGCCACCGTGAGGTTCTCGTTCGTCATGTCCCGTCCCCGTTCATTGTTCTGGTCCCCGGTCGAAGACCTCTCGGCGATGATCACAAGGGGTGGACAGTCCAGTCAATCCTCGGAAGAGCTTGGTCATCCCCTAGGAAATGCTTGGGTCTCGTTGCCCTACAGGCGCACCGAGGAGCCCGGTTCCAGCAGGTGCAGCCGGTCCGGCAGGCTCGCGTCCGCGAACGCCTTTGCCAGCGTGGGGCCGTCCTCGGTGAAGTGGGCCCAGTGCTCGAAGTGCAGCGGTACGACATGGCGAGCGCCGAGGATCCGAGCCGCCTCGGCGGCGTCCCGGCTCGTCAGCGTCAGCGGGGCGTCCGGGACGAGGGGGGTCCGGGCGGCGCCCGCGAACAGGAGGGCCAGGTCGACCGGGCCGAGGCGGTCGGTGATCGTACGGACCACGCCGAGGGAGGCGTTGTCGCCGCTGACGTACACCGTGGGGAGGCCCTCGCCGGACAGGACGAAGCCGGTGACCTCGCCGACCAGCGGCTCGCTGCCTTCGGGGCCGTGCAGCGCGGGCACGGCGGTCACGCGCAGCACCCCGCCGTCGGGGCAGGGCAGCTCTAGATGGTCCCAGGACGGCAGGGCCCGCACCGGGGCGCCGATACGGTCGTACGCCGATGCCGTGGACAGGGCCAGCGGGGCCTCGGCCAGGTAGCGGCGGCCCGCGGTGTCCAGGTTGTCCGGGTGCTGGTCGTGGGAGAGGAGGACGGCGTCGACCGGGGCGATCTCCGTCGCCGTCCGCGCGGGGCCGGCCGTCTTGACCAGGGCGCGCGAGCCGACGGCGTAGGTGCCCGGGGCGTCGAAGGTCGGGTCCGTGAGCAGACGTACGCCGCCCAGCTCGATGACGGCGGTGGGACCGCCCACGTACAGGATGTCGGCAGAGGTCATGCCGTGCCCAACTCGGCGGGGGAGCACGGGTATTCCTCGCGTGACACGTGCTCCGTCGTACCCGGGGGGCGGCGGAGCGCGCGACACTGGACGCATGTGCCGCAGCATCAAGACGCTTCGCCCGCCCGCCCTCCCCGAAGAGGCCACGGAGGAGGAGATCCGCGCCGCCGCGCTCCAGTTCGTGCGCAAGGTCTCCGGCTTCCGGGCCCCGGCCGCCCACAACCGTGAGGTGTTTGACCAGGCGGTGGACGCGGTCGCCGCGGCGACGGCGGAGTTGCTCGCCGGTCTGGAGGTGCGGGGGCGGACTCGGGAGGCTACTTCTGCGGTGCGGGACGGCGCATGAAGTAGGTGGCGCCCGCGCCCGCCGCGAACAGGGCCGTCACCGAGACGCCCGTCGCCAGCCAGCTGGTGCCCAGCCACTGGCCGCCGAAGTAGCCGAGGGCCACGCTGTACCCGGCCCAGGTGACACCCGCCAGCGCCGACCAGGGCAGGAAGTCGCGTGCGCGGCGGCGGGCGGCGCCTGCGCCGAGGGAGACGACCGAGCGGCCCGCGGGCGCGAACCGGGCGAGTATCACCAGCGTGCCGCCACCGCGGGCGAGCGCCGCTCCGAGGCGTTCCTGTGCGCTCGTCAGCCGGCGTGAGCGGGCGATCGCCCGGTCCAGTCGGGCGCCGCCGCTCCAGGCCAGGCGGTATGCCACCAGGTCGCCCAGAACCGAGGCCGTCGCCGCGCACAGGAGGAGCCCGAGGACGTCCGGTACGTGCGCGACGGCCGAACCGGCCGCTGCCGCCGTCGCCGCGGTGATGACGAGGATGCCGCTCGGCAGGAGCGGCAGGAAGACGTCCAGCAGGACCGACACGGCCACCACGGGATAGATCCAGAGGCTGCTGGTCAGCGACCCCACGATCTCGAGCACCCGGAACTCCCCCCGTCCTTCTCCCCAGAGGCGGCTGCGTGCCGCGATGCCGCGAGGTCGCGGGGGAGCGGCAGGAGCGGCCTTCGACAGCCGTACAGCGTACGCGGCAGGTGTGACAGACGCTGCAGCGGGGGCTGCTGAGACCGCGTCGGCCGGAACCCGGGGCCGACGGCAACGTGATCCCCTGTTGGCGGAACTAACTATGCGTCAGCGGACATCCTGTACCTAACGTGATGTCATGATCACTGTTTTGCACCCCCATGAGGTGCCCAAGAGGCGTCCCTGGCGCCGCCTGCGCCGTTCGCTCGTCGTGACCATGGCGACCCTGACCCTCGGCACCGGTACCGCCTTCGCGGCCGGCGGCGGCCATGGCCATGGCCGCCAGCCCTTCCTCGGCCCGCTGCACACCGTGAGCCCCGTCGCCTCCACCGTTCCTGCCAACGGTGACAATAACCCCTACGGAACGGTGGTCGTTCCGCAGACCATTGGTGACCTGCACAAGGGCAACGTGCTGGTGAGCAACTTCAACAACTCGCTCATTCAGCAGGGCACCGGCACCACCATCGTGCAGGTGAGTCCGAACGGCCAGGTCAGTCAGTTCGCCCAGATCGATCCGGCTGATCTGCCCGGGCCCTGTCCCGGCGGCGTCGGCCTCACCACGGCGCTCTCCGTCCTGCCCCATGGCTGGGTCGTGGTCGGCAGCCTCCCCACGGGCGACGGCGATCCGGCCCACGCCCAGGCCGGTTGCCTTCTCGTCCTGGACAGCCATGGCACCGTACGCACGACGTTCTCCGGTGACGGCATCAACGGTCCCTGGGACATGACCTCGGTGAGCAAGGGCGACCGCGCCGAGCTGTTCGTGACGAATGTGCTCAACGGCACGGTCGCCGGCGGCGGCAACGTGGTGAACGAGGGTACGGTGCTGCGCATCGACCTGCGTCTGCGCGGCGACGATCCGCCGATGCGTAAGTCGACCACCGTGATCGGCTCGGGCTTCGCCCAGAAGACCGACCCGGCCGCGCTCGTCATCGGTCCCACGGGTGTGGGCCTCGGCCGCGACGGCACGCTCTATGTGGCCGACACCCTCAACAGCCGCATTGCTGCCATCCCGCGCGCACTCACCCGCCACTCCACCGCGGGCATCGGCAAGGATGTCAGCGTCGGCGGGCTGCTCAACGGCCCTCTTGGAATGGCCATCGCACCCAACGGGAACATCCTCACCGTCAACGGGGGCGACGGAAACATCGTCGAGACGACCCCGCGCGGCGTCCAGGTGGCCTCCCGGCAGCTCGACTCGAGCGGCAGTCCGCCGGGCGCGGGCGCGTTGTTCGGGCTCGCCGTGGGGCCGGACCGCCGCTCGGTGTACTTCGTCGACAACGCCACCAACTTCCTCAACGTGCTGCACTGATCCCCGCCTGTGGCTGCGGACGGAAGGAGGTGCCCGGCGGCGGACCGGGCGATGGGCCCGGCTGAACCTCCGCATGGTTCGGGGGTCGATCACCGACTGCCAACGGAGCGAAGGGGCCTTCGCGGGCGAGAGCCGGCGAAGACCCCTTCCGTGCTCCGCCCCGCCACCGCCGCAGACGGGACGTCGCGCAGGTGAGCGGGGAGGTTCCGGGAATCCCGGCTGCTCAGCAGGCGGCGAGGTAGCTCTGCAGCGCGCTCTTCTCAGCCGAGTCGACGGAGAGGTTGTAATAGTGCTTCACCTGCACCCAGGCGCGGGCGTAGGTGCAGACGTACGCCGACCGGGTCGGGACCCACTCGGCCGGGTCCTTGTCGCCCTTCGACCGGTTGGAGCTCGCCGACACGGCGATCAGCTGGGGCCGGGTCAGGTCGTTGGCGAAGGCCTGGCGTTGGGCGGTGGTCCACTTGCTCGCGCCGGAGTCCCAGGCCTCGGCGAGCGGGACGACGTGTTATCCGCACCTTGCCTGTGGCGCCGCTGACGTCTGTGACATGACGTGGTGGACCGTGTCCTTTCTGTGAGCGGTGCGTTATCCGGTACAGCGATGAGGTGCCGCTGACAGTGGTGACAGAGGGGGCGCGGTGGCGAGTACGCAACGGGTGGCCATGGGTGAAGGCGTGACATGGACAGTCGTCGGTGAGGACTTCCGCGTCGCTGAGCCGGTCGAGCAGTACCTGGAGTACCTGAGATCGAGGGACTGCTTGCCCAACACTCTCAAGAGCTATGCGCGGGGTCTCGCCCTGTGGTGGACGTTCCTGGAGCGTCGGGCGCAGTCCTGGGATGCCATCGGAGTGACCGAACTCGGTACATTCGTCGGGCAGTTGCGTCGCGGGAGCGTGGCTGAGGACGTGGCGCCGCTCCATGACGGCACAAAGGCGGCCGACGCGACGGTGGCGAGCCGGGCTCGCGCGGTCATGGGCTTCTACCGCTATCACGCCGCGCGCGGGGTCGAGGTCGCCGGACGGCTGTACGAGACGGTGAAAGCCCGGCCGGGAAGCTACCTGCCGTTCCTGGAGCACGTGGCGCGCAGGACGGGGCGGCGTTCCAGCGTGGTCAAGATTCGTGTCCGGGCGAAACCGGTGCCGGTGCTGCTGCCCGACCAGATGTCAGCGATCCGTGAGGCGGAGGCGACCTGGGACGCGGCGGGCGCGGTCTGGTCGGGCGAGCTGCGGTATCGCCTGCTGTGGACCCTGCTTGAGGAGACCGGGCTGCGGCTCGGCGAGGCTCTCGGCCTGCGGCACCGTGACTGGAAGACCGGCACGGGTACGACCGCGCAGGTCGAGGTCGTCCACCGTGAGGACCACCCGCACGGCCTGCGGGCCAAGAGCGGCCACCGGCGCGTCTTCGTCGGCTCTGCCCTGGACCGCCTGTACGGGGACTGGGTCTGGGCGCTGTGCGAGGCCGGCGCAGATGTCGAGCTGGACGACTGGGACGACGCGTACATCTTCTGCAACCTGCACCGCGGGCGCCGGTTCGCCCCGCTTCGGGCGGAGAGTGTCTACAAGCACCTGGCAGCGCGGAAGCAGCAGGTCCCCGTCCTGCCACCGGACATGACGCCGCACTGGTACCGGCACACCCACGCCACAGCCCTGCTGCTGTCGGGCGTGCCGATGCATGTGGTCAGCCGGAGGCTGGGGCACGCCGACATCCAGACCACGATCAACACGTACGCCCATGTGACCGAGGATGCCGAGCTGCGTGCGTGCGCGGACTGGCAGAGGATCACGCAAGCCTGGGGGAGCCGTCATGAAAGCTGAGCCGATCGCCCATCTGGTAGCCGGGACGGCGGCCGTTCCCTCGCCGCGGACTCCTGAGCGTAAGCGGCAGGACAAGCGGGACCCGCGCCTGCCGGTGGCCCAGCTCTTCAGCGAGGAGAAGGCGCGGCGACTGTGGGAGAGCCTGCCGGAGGAGCACCGGCAGGACCATTTCGACTCGGTCAACATGCCGGAGGACTACGGCAGGGCTTTCACCAAGCAGACCATCGACCGGGAGAAGGACTGGTTTTCCCAGGCGATCAGCTTCCGGGGTCTGCCCGAGCCCATGATCTGGGAACTGGCCTGGTGCGTCCATCAGCAAGTCGCCGAGGGATACGCCATTACCACAGTGCGGTTCCAGGAACTCAGGCGGGGCTTGGTTCTTGCGATCGAGCACGGCGGACCGCAGGCACGTTCCGCGAGGTCGCTGACGGCGCTCTCTCACGAGGAGTGGGCACGCGAAGTGCGGCGTGCGGTCATGCGGACCGACGCGTCGCGGAACGCGAGCCTCGTCACGCACGTGCTGAACAGCGTCAAGCATCTCCAGGACCGCCTGGCCCATGCCTACCACGACGGTGAATGGTGGCGGCTGGACGTATGGAACCCCAGCCTGGACCGGCGCATTCCGCAACGCGAGCACGAGCCCTGGGGCCGGTCCGTGGCCAACTTCAGTCAGCTCACGACGGACTGGTTCAGGGAGGCCGCGAAGTGGTGGCTGTCGGTGCAGCTGTTGACGGAGCGGTACGTGTGGTCGTCGGTGAAGAGCCGCCTCGACCACCTGAAGTGGTTCCAGTGGTACATCGACCAGGTCGGCTGCTCCGGCCCCCAGCTCGTCGATTCCCCGGATCAGCTACGGATCTGATTGCGCGGATTTGTGGACTCCCTCAACAGCCACACGGTGATGAGCGGGCCGAACAAGGGCGGCAAGCTGTCCAAGAACAGCCGCCGCAGCACGCTGGTGACCATCGAGGCGTTTTACCGCTGGATGTACGACAACCGCGCCGAGGCGGTGTCGGTGCTCGGTGAGCGACGCTGGGGCGCGCTAGGGATGCACCACTCCGTGCTGTTCCGGCTGGAAGACAAGCCGCGGCTCACCAACCAGCCACCGGACGACATGGCTCTGGAGGACGAGGTGATCAGCCGGATCGCCGCAGGCTCCGGAGCACTCGCGGCCGCCAAGTCCGAGGGTGGGCTCGATGACCGGCAGGCCTTCCACGCGCTCATGTTGCTGATCCGGACCGGCCGACGCATGAACGAGGTCCTGATGATGGACTTCGAACCGTTGCTGCCACTCCTGACGACGAGCAACGAGCAGGACAAGGAGCCGGATGGCTTCGTGGCACGACTCGCCTACCAGCAGACGAAGATCACCGGCGGTGATCCACCGACGATCCCGGTCGACCAGGAGATCGCCGACATCGTCCGCCGCCAGCAGGAGTGGGCTCGTGAGTTCATCACCGCCCACGGCGCCCCACCGGGAACGGAACCGCGGTACCTCTTCCTGCAGACCAAGAACAACCGGCTCGGCAAGAGGCCCTACGCCTCGGCGACCTTCCACAGCCGACTCGGCGAGCTGACCAAGACCCTGGCGATCACCGACAGCGTCGGCCGGCCCGTCAAGATCTCCAAAACCCACACCTTCAGGCACACCCGCGCGACCGACCTGATCAACGCCGGGGTCCCGATCCACGTCGTCATGCGCTACCTCGGACACATCACGCCGACCATGACTCTGCACTACGCCAAGACCCTGGCCGTGACGGCCGAGCGTGAGTTCCTTCGCTACAAGAAGGTGACGGCCGACGGCCGGACCGCCGAGGTGAATCCGAGCGACCTCTACGACCTCCTCCACCTCGACCAGCGCGCTGACCGCGTGCTGCCCAACGGCTGGTGCATGCTCCCGCCCAGACAGGTGTGCTCCAAGGGCAACGCCTGCCTCACCTGCGACAAATTCGTCACCGACGCCAGCCATCGCGACGAACTCCAGCACCAGCTTGGCCAGACCGAAGCACTGATCGCCCGGCGCCAGGCGCAGTTCACCGCACGCCACGGTGAGCCGATGGGCGAGGACAACATCTGGCTCTCCGGCCGCCTCGCCGAAACCCGCGCCCTGGACAAGGTCCTCGTCGCCTTGGACCAGGTCAGTGTCCGTGAGGACGGACAGCTGAGGGCAGTGCGCGGGGCAGGCGCGGCCGACCGCCCCGAATCACGGTCCACCGTCCAACAACAGGAGCCGACCGCATGACGCCCATGCCGGAGCATCTCCGCCAGGCCACCCGCGCCCGCACCGAGGAAGCCGGGAAGCGGGCCCGCGCCGCGCTTGCCGAGCTGGCCAAGGCGGGCAAGCCCATCAGCTTCACCGCCGTGGCCCGCCAGGCCGGTGTGAGCACGGACTTCCTCTATCGGAGCCCCGAGCTACGCAGTTGGATCGAACGGCAACGCACCAAAGACGGATCGGCTTCGGCAGCGCTCGTAGACCCGCCAGGAGACTCGTCGGCCTCAGCCGCCGTGAGGGCGCTGAGCGCCCGCCTCAGGCGACAGCAGGATGCTCACCGTGAGGAGGTGACGAGGCTCCGCAAGGCCCTGGAAGTCGCGCAGGGCGAGAACCTGGATCTACGCAGGCGCTTGGCCCGCTATGAGGCCGATTGAAGCCGTGCTTGTCGACGCAGTAGGCCGTGCTACCAGGAAGGATTGGAGGTTGCAGCCAGGCGCATGGTGTCAGCCCAGGGCAAGCCATCGGATACTGAGTTGTTCGATCTGCGCGGCCTCTTCTTCATCCAGTGGCTCGCGGCCGGTGGCTTTGCGGAGGAAGTGAGGCTGGCTCCATCCCAACGTGCGGACGGCCGCAGTCTGCTCTGCACCGAGCAGCAACTCCGTCACGGCGTCACCGGCCGACGAGGTCAGCCAGGGCTCGCGTCCCAGTGCATCAGCCAGGTCAAGACCGTGGACGGCGACTTCGACAATCCGGGTGAGGAGAAACTCCGACAGGAGCATGGCGTCACCATGACGTGTCCGCACGGTACGGCCGACCGGCTGGACCCTGCACAGCCGGTCGACTCGCTGCCAGGTCTCGGTGAAACCCTCGGCGAAGGCGGCCCCATCAGCCGACTGCGCCGCACGGTCCCGAGCCAGAGCGATCCGGGCATCGTTGGTCTGCGATGAAAAGCGGTCGTCCGGGCGGTAGTACTCCGCCGCGGAAATCTCGGCCTCACCCGGTGCCGGTGAGTCCAGCATCCCTGGAAGCCAATCGATCACGACCCATACGTGCCCGAGCAGCTCGCGTACGGTCCAGGGGGTGCAGCGCGTCGGGAGCTCCCACCCTGCCTCAGACAGTCCTGACACAGCATCTGTGAGCGCCCCGCACTCCAGACGAAACGCTTCGAGCACACGGTCGTAATCCACGCCGGTGACGTTACCAACCGGCCTTGATCAGGCGCCTGTTGGCCATGCCGCTACAGCTCAGCACGCGGGATTCTCCATGACGCAGACCCGTCCGCCTATGTCGGTCGTCCCGTCGGGGCCGGGGGCTGCCATGATCTGCGACCCGCTGCCCTGGGTGACCGTGACGGCCCGCCCCAGCCGATCGGCGAGCAGGAGCGCTGCCGCGCCGGTGGCTTCGTCCTCGTCGATGCCATCGCCACGGCCCGGGAACCCGCGGGCCCGAATTCGGCCGGCGGCCACGTCCTGCCAGGCCCAGGCGTACACCCACTCGCCCGGTTCCGGCACCGCTAGCGCGTCGACCTCCTGCACGCTGCCGTACTCCCGCAGCGTGCGCGGCGGAACCCAATCCGCTCGTGCTCTGATCCACGTGAAGCCGTCGGCGCGGCGCACGGGGATACTCCCCACGGGCAGCTCCAGCCTCTCCAGGCCGAGGAGCCAGGCCACGCCGACGAGGGGGTACCCGGCGAACGGGAGCCGCGTCCCTGGCGTGTAGATGTCCACGACACCGCGCTGCGCATCGTCGATGAACACGGTCTCGCTGAGCCGCAGTTGCCGAGCGAGGGCTTGTCTGGATTCCTCACCGGGGAAAGCGCGGCCATCGCGTACCACGCCCAGGACATTGCCGTGATCGCCGTTCGGGTCGCCGAAGACGCGCAGGAAGCGGATGTCAGGAGTCACCAGATCATCTAAGCAGGCCATGAGGTCGCTCGTCCTCGCCTGGTGAGCTCGCTGAGTTCACCAGGCTGCTCTGTGACAGCCGATACGGCCGCGCTGACTCACCGGGGCTTCCCGTACCTCGGCTACTGACGCTCGGCAGAGTGGTGCGTACGCGAAGTTCGGTTTTGAATGCATCGGCAGCAGCATGTCGCTGACGCCTTGACCTGTGGAAAAGTCGACTCAAATCGTCGCGGCTACGGATACGACGTGGTCGATGTCCAGGCTGGAGGCGGAGGTCAGGGTGACGCCGTCGTACTGCGAGTACCAGCTGCCGCTGGTGGACGTGCAGGCGGAGTTGGTGACGACGTTCGAGCCGTCGCGCTTGAGGACCGTCTCATGGGTGTCGCAGGTGCCGCTGATGGTGATCCAGTGGGGGAAGAGGTCGCGGTTGTAGCCGGTGCGGTCCTCGGCGGCGACCGTGAGGGAGGCGAGGTAGGTGCGCGCGGTGGCGGCGCTGACCGGGGTGGGGAGTGCGGCGGAGGCGGTCGGACCGTTGAGGATTTCGGCGAAGGCTATGAGTCCGGTAAGAGCCGCCAGTATGCTGACATTTCGACGCGCGTAGACCTTGGGCATGTGAACTCCCTTGTGGGGTAGGGGTGTTGAGCGCTGGCAAGGGGAATGCTCGCGGGGGCGCGTTACCGGAGGATGTACGCTCGGTGAGAAGTTAATGGTGCGTACATGACACGACAAGCCTCGTGGCCGGTCTTTCGGCCCTGCCCGGTTCCCTGAGGGGGCACGTACTATGGACCGTGCAGAAGGGGAGTAGCTCTTCGCCGGACCGTCGACATACTGCTCAGCTCGTCTGAGCCGGCGCCCGGAGGTGGATCCAGATCCGTGGATCGGCCAGCGAGACCTTCGGCAAGCAGTGCATGCCCGTGCCGTGTGGCGCGGGTGACGTGTGTGCTGCCGTGCCGAGGTGTCTCAGCAGTCAGTCACAGCACTCTCGGCGGGTAGCCCGACCGATTGAGGAACCTTGATCAGCATCAGTGTCCTGGCGCTCGTCTTCGGCGTCATCTTCCTGGCCGAGCTGCCGGACAAGACGGCCCTCGCCGGGCTCGTGCTCGGCACGCGCTACCGCGCCTCGTACGTCTTCGCCGGTGTCGCCGCCGCCTTCCTGCTGCACGTCGTGCTCGCCGTCGCGGCGGGCAGTGTGCTGACCCTGCTGCCGCAGCAGCTCGTGCATGTGATCACCGGTGTGCTCTTCCTCGGCGGCGCCGCGGTGCTGCTGAGGAGCAAGGGTGAGGACGAGGAGGAGGTGCGCCGGCCCGAGAACCAGAGCTTCTGGAAGGTGTCGGGGGCCGGCTTCATGCTCATCCTGGTCGCCGAGTTCGGCGACCTGACCCAGATCATGACGGCGAACCTCGCGGCGCGCTACGACGACCCCCTGTCGGTCGGCCTCGGCGCCGTCCTCGGTCTGTGGGCGGTCGCGGGTCTCGGCATCGTCGGCGGCAAGGCGCTGATGAAGAGGGTGCCGCTGCGGCTGATCACGAAGATCGCGGCGCTGGTGATGCTGGCGCTCGGGGTGTGGAGCCTGTACGAGGCCGTGGCCGCGTGACCGGGCCGGGGTCGGGGTCGGGGTCGGGGTCGGGGGCGGTGGCGCGATGCGCGACTCGCTTTGTATCGTGGAGAAACAAAGTGGCTCCCGCCCGCACTCCCTGACCGGCGGGCGGGGCCGCCTTGTCCCCGGGGCCTCCTGCCGGCCCTCTTCCCGCGCCTTGGAGCATGCCGATGACGGCCACGACCCTTCTCACTGCCCGCGCCCTTCTGCTGGACATGGACGGCACTCTCGTCAACAGCGACGCCGTCGTGGAACGCTGCTGGCGGCGCTGGGCCAGCCGGCACGGGCTGGACGGCGACGAGGTGATGAAGGTCGTGCACGGTCGGCAGGGCCATGCATCGATGGCCGTCCTGCTGCCGAACCGGCCCATGGAGCAGAACCACGCCGACAACGCGCGCATGCTCGCCGAGGAGACCGCCGACATGGACGGTGTGGTCGAGGTCCCCGGTGCCGCCGTTTTCCTCGCCTCTCTCGCCGGGCTGCCGCACGCCCTTGTGACCTCGGCGGACGTGGCGCTGTCCACCGGGCGCATGGCCGCCGCGGGCCTCGGGCTGCCGAAGGTGCGGATCACCGCCGAGTCCGTCGGGGTGAGCAAGCCGGACCCCGAGGGCTTCCTCAAGGGCGCCGCCGAACTGGGCGTCGCGCCCGAGGACTGCGTCGTCTTCGAGGACTCGGGCGCGGGCATCGCCGCGGGGCGCGACGCCGGGATGCGAGTGGTCGGCGTCGGCCCCCGGGCCGGGGCGCACGACCCTGACGTCCTGGTCCCGGACCTCACCCAGGTGTGCGTCCAGGCCGCGGCGGACGGGGCGATCCACGTGCACATCGGCTGACCGCGCGGGCCGCGCCCTGGGTCAGGGCGCGCTCGTCTCCGACTCCAGCCTCGCGCGCGTGGCCGTCCCGTACACTCCCGGCTCGTCCTGGGTGATGCCGCGCGCCAGCTGGTAGGTGCGTACGGAGTTCTCCACCTTTCTGTTGTATTGGCCGTTCGCGGGGCCGGAGTACAGGTTCAGCTGGCGCAGGCGCAGCTGGAGTTCGGTGACCTCGGGGCCACTGTCACCGTTCTGCAGGAGGCGGGCGCCGGGCCGGGTGCGGTCGTCGGTGGCGGTGGGCGACGCCGAGCCGGTGGGAGTGGCGGTCGTCCGCGACGCGCTCGGTGCGGCCGGGGCGGACGGGCTCGGTGACGCGCTCGACGGCGATGCCGAGGATGTCGGGCCGACGCTCCGTGACGCGGTCGCACTCGGTACGGGTGCCGACGCGGACGCCGTGGGCGCCGCGGACGACGGCTCCCGCGACGGCGACTTCTCCGGCACGCTCTCCCGGATGTCCTTGGGCAGCGCTCCGTCCCGCTGCGGCGGGTCGTACGAGAACAGTCCTCCGGCGAACGCGGCGGCCGCCGCGACCGTGACGACGGCCCCGGCGGCGGCCAGCAGCGTGGTGTGCCGTCGGCGCCGCCGGTGCCGCGACCTCGCGGCGCCCGACGGCGCAAAGGCCTCGGGCCCGTCCGGCACGGCTTCGAGCCGCGTGGTCGCGTCCTGCCCCGGCGCCTCCAGGAGTGCGGGGGAGTGCCGGTCCGGCATCTCCGCCGGTACGGCCGGGAGCCGCACCGTCGCGTCCGGTGTCGCGTCCTGAGGAGCCGGCTCCGGTGCCGTGGGAGCCTCGGCCCCGGTCGTGGTGACCGGAAGGTCCACGTATGGCCGGATGCGCAGTGGATCGAAATCCTCCGCCGCTGCCGCCTGCGCCGTGCGCGCGTCCCGGAGCGCGTCGGACGCCCGTCGGGTGCACGCGCACGACGGCGTGCCGTCCGGCCGCCGTGGCGCCCCGCACTCCGGGCAGGTCTGTCCGTTCGATCCGCTCACGCCTGGGTTCCCTCCCGCCGAATTCCAGAGATTATGCAGATCTTCGGCACGGAATCTCCGGGCCACCCCCTGAATCTCCGCTTCCCATCGGTACTCAACAGGCCATAAACGGTCATACCGACCAGGATGAGAGCACGAGAATGCACGAGAACCTGAGGACGATACGGACCGTGATGTCTGGGTTCCAGGTTCACGGACGCCGTACGACCGTCCACAGGAGGTCTTGATGACCGGTGACGCACAGGAGAGGGCGGGTGAGGCAGCGGTACCGGCGGCGGGCGCGGGCCCCACTTCCGGTGCGGCCGCCGGGCTCCGCGGCGCGCCTGCGGCGGAGAGCATGCACGGCAGCGTCCTCGTCTCCATCGGCGCACTGCTGCTGGGCATGCTGCTTGCGGCACTCGACCAGACGATCGTGTCGACCGCGTTGCCGACCATCGTCAGTGACCTCGGCGGTCTCCAACATCTGTCGTGGGTGGTCACCGCGTATCTGCTCGCATCGACCGCCGCGACCCCCCTGTGGGGCAAGCTCGGTGACCAGTACGGCCGTAAGAACCTGTACCAGGCCGCGATCGTGATCTTCCTGGTCGGCTCCGCGCTGTGCGGCATGGCGCGGAACATGCCCGAGCTCATCGCCTTCCGCGCCCTTCAGGGCCTCGGCGGCGGCGGGCTCATGGTGCTGTCGATGGCGATCGTCGGCGACATCGTCTCGCCCCGGGAGCGCGGCCGCTACCAGGGACTCTTCGGCGCCGTCTTCGGGACGACCAGCGTGCTCGGGCCGCTGCTGGGGGGCCTGTTCACCGAGCACCTGAGCTGGCGCTGGGTCTTCTACGTCAACCTGCCCGTCGGTATCGTCGCCCTCCTCGTGATCGCGATGGTGCTGAGCATCCCGAGGAAGTCCGAACAACGGCACGTCATCGACTACCTCGGCACCTTCCTCATCGCCTCCGTCGCCACCTGTCTGGTCCTGGTGGCCTCCCTCGGGGGCACGACCTGGGGCTGGAGTTCGCCGCAGATCGCCGGTCTGGTGGTCGGCGCCGTCCTGCTGGCGGCCTTTCTGGCGGTCGAACGCCGGGCGGCCGAACCCGTCCTCCCCCTGAGGCTCTTCAGGGTGCGCACCTTCACGCTCTCCGCGGTCATCAGCTTCATCGTCGGCTTCGCGATGTTCGGCGGGATGACCTACCTGCCGACGTTCCTGCAGATCGTCCACGGCATCACCCCGACCCTGTCCGGCGTGCACATGCTGCCGATGGTGGTCGGGATGCTGTTGTCGTCCACCGGCTCCGGCCAGATCGTCAGCAGCACCGGCCGCTGGAAGGTGTTCCCCGTCACGGGCACCGGCATCACCACCGTCGGGCTGCTCCTGCTGCACCGGCTGGACGAGCACAGCAGCACGACCGCGATGAGCGTCTGCTTCTTCATCTTCGGACTGGGCCTCGGCCTGGTCATGCAGGTCCTGGTGCTGATCGTGCAGAACGCGGTCGGCTATGAGGACCTCGGCGTCGCCACCTCCGGCGCCACCTTCTTCCGGTCCATCGGCGCCTCGTTCGGTGTGGCCGTCTTCGGCACGATCTTCGCGGGCCGCCTCGCCGGCCAGCTCAGCGCGGTGCTGGCCGGCCGGCCGCTCCCACCGGGTGTCTCCGCCGACACCTTGAAGTCCGACCCGCGGGGTGTCACGACGCTCCCGGCCGATGTACGGCCCGCCGTCCTGCACGCGTTCGCCTCCTCCATCACCGACGTCTTCCTGTACGCCGCCCCGGTCGCCCTCCTCGGCTTCGTACTGGCGTGGTTCCTGCGCGAGGACATGCTGCGCGGCTCGGTGACGGCACCGGACGGCACGGAGACGCTGGCGAGCAACCCGGTACAGCGCTCTTCGTACGACGAGGTGTGCCGGGCGCTGTCCGTACTCAGCGTGCGGGAGGGGCGGCGCGAGATCTACGAGAAGATCACCCGGCGGGCCGGGTACGACCTGCTGCCCGCGGCGAGCTGGCTGCTGCTGCGGATCAAGAAATACGGCCGGGCCGAGCCGGGGGTGCTCGCCGAGCGCAGCACCGTCCCGCTGACCGTCATCATCGGTGCCGCGCGGCAGGTGGAGGAGAGGCGCCTGGCGGTGCGCGAGGGAATCGAACTCGTCCTCACCGAGCAGGGCCGCGAGACCGCCGAGCGCCTGGCCAGGGCCCGCGAGGAGTCCCTGGCCGAACTGCTCGGCGACTGGTGGGGCCCGGACCGCCCGACCGACCTGAGCAAGCTGGTCCAGGTCCTGAACACCGAGTTGTGCGGCTCGAACGCGGAGCGCCCGCGCGGCGGCCCGCCCGCACGGCCGGTCCGCCGGGAGCGGCCCCTCTAGAAGGGCCGCGAGAGGAGTCCGCCTCTGAACGAGTCGCCGCTAGGGTGCCCCGGCAGGCAACGTTTGCCCGTCAAGGAGCGGCGTCCGGTGCGTTCCCCCACGCTCGGCTTCGCTCGCGCGGGCGGTGCCCCCACCGGCGTGCCGGCCGGAAGCCCTCGTACTGGACGTACTCGGGTTTTCGGCCGGTGCGGCGAGTGGGGGTACCCCCTGCTCGAAGAGCTTGGGGGAGCGTGCCGGGCGTCGCGACGGGGCGAACGTTGCCTGTTGGGGTACTAGACGAGTCGCTTCGCGAACCAGCGCTCGGAGTACATGTTGCTGTTGTACGGCTCGGTCTCCTGGTAACCCAGACGGCTGTACAGGGAGCGGGACTCCACCAGGTCGTGGCGGGTGTCCAGGACGATGCGTTCGGCGCCCAGCGCGCGGGCCGCGTCCTCGGCGGCGGACACCAGGAGCGGGGCGCCGCCCCGGCCGCGCAGTTCCTTGCGCAGGAATACCCGCTTGAGCTCGGCCGTCGCCGGGTCCAGCAGCCGTACACCCGCGGTTCCCGCGGGCTCGCCCGCGTAGCGGACCACGAACAGGGCTCCGGTGGGCGGTGCCAGATAGTCGCCGGTGTCGGCGGCGATCTCACGCTCCAGCTCGTCGGGGGCGGTCGCGTGGTTCTCGTGGAGCAGGTACCAGCGGTCGCTGACCTCCGTGTAGTACGCACGCCACAGCGCGGCTGCGACCGGCGAGTCATGGGGCTCTCGAGCCACGGTCCAAGTCATGGCGGACATCGTCGAGACACGCCGGGCAGGCCCGCAACCCCATTTGCGTTCCGGCGAGCGCGGCGCCTCAGCCCGCCCGGCGCTCGCGCCACCGGCGGACGATCTCCTCGACGTCGTACGGCTTCAGGCCCAGCGGCGGCCCCGGGGGCGGTTTGAACATCATGTCGCGGATCTTCACGTTGAGTTCCTCGACCAGGTGTCGCACCACCCGCTCGGACGGAGCCGCGGCGGCGGCCGCCAGCGTGTCCTCCGCCTCCTTGCGCAGGGCCAGCGTCGGCGGCAGGACGGCGAACCCCTCGCGGGCCATCTTCCGCTTGATCCACCACAGCTCGTCGTATTCCGTCTCCGCGACGGCCGGCACCGGTCGGCCCGCGCCCGGGAGGTTCTCGAACTCCCCGCGTGCCTCGGCGTCTCGGATCTGCTTGTCGACGTAGGACTCGAAGCTGACGCCCGGTGGCTTGCGCTCGGTCATGGATCCATTGTGCCGGACGTCACATACGGCCGAGATGGGTCGCACTATCATGCCGCCGCAGTACGCCCATCGGGCTTGCCCACACGACACTCGACCGCCGTATTCAGGAGGAGCGCACGTGCTCGAACTCACCATGGCCACGGTCTCTGCGGAGGATGCCGGGGCGACGGCCGGCATGCTGATGGCCGACGCGCCCAGCGACCCGGGCACCGTGCTGCGGGTGGGCCGGGACCGGGCCGTGTGCCGGCTGGCGTCCCCCGACGACTGGCTGTTCGTCTCCCGCGTCCACCTGGAGTTCCTGTGTGGTCCCGACGGCAGCTGGCAGGTCACCTGGCTGCGCGGCTCCCACGCCGAGCCCCCGTCCGAGGTGCTGCTGACCCTGGCCGGGCTCCCCATGGCCCAGCCCCTGCCGTACGGCGGTACGGCCAGGCTCGCGCCGGGCGGCTCCGGTGAGCTGGTGATCCAGGACCGCACCGCTCCGCGCAGCGTCAACGTGGGCTTCTACCACGAGGTCCACGCGGCCTGAGCTCGCTGCTGGTACGGCTCAGCGCTCCGCGCGTTCGAGCGAGGGTGCCGACCCCGGCAGCGGGCAGCCCGCCGACTCCGCCATGAACCACACCGCGACGCCACCGATCACGGCCGCCGCCATCATGTAGTAGGCGGGCATCATCATGTTCCCGGTCGCGCCGATCAGCGCCGTGACCACCAGCGGGGTCGTGCCGCCGAACAGCGACACGGAGACGTTGAAGCCGATGGAGAGCGAGCCGTAGCGCACGCGGGTCGGGAAGAGGGCCGGGAGCGCGGCCGGCATCGACGCGGTGAAGCAGACGAGCAGCAGACCCAGTGCGCCCATGCCGAGCGCGACGGCGAGCAGGCTGCCCTGACGGATCAGCAGCAGCGCGGGGACCGACAGGAGCAGGAAGCCCGCGCAGCCCGCGGCGATCACCGGGCGGCGGCCGACACGGTCGGTCAGCGCGCCCGCGAAAGGCTGCACGATCATCATGAGCGCCATCACGCCGAGCACGACCAGCAGCCCGTGCGTCTCGTCGTACTTCAGCTCGCCGGTCAGATAGGTCGGCATGTACGACAGCAGCATGTAGTCGGTGACGTTGAAGACGAGCACCAGGCCCATGCAGAGCAGCAGAGCCCTCCACTGCCCGGTGATCATCTCGCGCAGCGGCACCTTCGGGCGCTCGGCCTCGGCCTTCTCGGCCTTCTTGACCTGCGCCGCGAACGCCGGGGTCTCCTCCAGCCGCATCCGCAGGTAGAGGCCGATGATGCCCATCGGGCCCGCGATCAGGAACGGGATCCGCCAGCCCCAGGCCACCAGGTCCTCGGAGGACAGCAGCGCGGTCATCAGGGTGACCAGGCCCGCGCCGCCGATGTATCCGGCGAGCGTGCCGAACTCCAGCCAGCTGCCGAAGAAGCCGCGCTTCTTGTCCGGCGCGTACTCGGCGATGAACGTGGACGCGCCCGCGTACTCGCCGCCCGTCGAGAATCCCTGCACCAGTCGGGCCGCCAGCAGCAGGATGGGCGCCCCGACACCGATCGCCGCGTACGACGGGATCAGGCCGATCGCGAACGTGCCCGCCGCCATCATGATCATCGTCAGCGCCAGGACCTTCTGCCGCCCGACACGGTCGCCGAGCGGGCCGAAGACCATGCCGCCCAGCGGGCGGACCAGGAAGGCCGCGGCGAAGGCGCCGAAGGTGGACAGCATCTGTGCGGTGGGGTTGCCGGACGGGAAGAAGACCTTGCCCAGCGTCACCGCGATGTAGCTGTAGACGCCGAAGTCGAACCACTCCATCGCGTTGCCGAGCGCGGCGGCTTTCACGGCGCGCCTGACCAGAGCGGGGTCGGTGACGGTGGCCTTCTCGGGGGCCGGGTTCCGGTGGGTGTCGGGTGCTGCGAGTGGAGGGACGGTCGGCAAGGTACCGCTCGCCTGCCTTTCGACGGGGACAGGGGCAGGGCCCGCCGCCGTGCGGCGGACCGGCGGACCGCCATGGCAGGCGGGCCAATGCGACCATAGGGGCAGTTGCCGCCATAACGTTCGGTAGTCGACTCACCGCACAGAGCGCGCAAATGGGGTCTGTGCAGGCGCGACGGACCCGTCGCAAGCCGCCGCGAACCGTCTCGATTGTGACCCTTCTCGCCCCCCGAGGCTGGAACCGGGCGGTGCGCGCACTATCGTCATTCGGACAAATAGCAGGGCGGACCTCAGGTGAAGAGGGGGTTGCCTGCGTCTCACCGTGGGGGTGCCGCGGACCTCGTAGGGTTCGGGCGGACACACGGCGGGACGCACGGGATGAACGGGGCGGGAGGGCCGACGGGGCGTGGCGAACATCGAGCACAGTGGGCAGGTGGGCAGTGCCTTCGGGGCGGGGGCTGCGGAGCAGGCGAAGGCACGGCTGAAGGCGGCCCGCGTCGGCCTCTGGCTGATCGCCGCCGTTCTGGCGGTAGGGCAGTTCGCCGTCGTCCTGAGCACGCCCCGGGGTGAGCGGCTGACGGACCTGGAGACCTGGGTCGGCCCGCACGGTGTCCTGCACGTGGAAGGGTCGCTGTACGACTCGACGCGGTTCACCGGCACCCCGTTCGGCGGGCTTGTCCTCAAACCGCTCACCCGGGCGGCCGAGCAGGCACTCGGCTGGGGCTGGACCTTCGGCACGTTGCTGCTCGTCGTCGCGCTCGGCCTGATCGTCGCCCGCGCCCTGCCGCAGCCGGCGACCCGGCGCAGCTCACTGCTGGCCGCGCCCGTCGCGATCAGCCTGATGATGCTGTCGCTGCCGGTGCGCAACACCCTCTCCCTCGGCCAGACCAGCATCATCCCGGTCCTGCTCGTGCTGCTCGGGTGCTTCACCGTGCGCGGGGAGCGGACCAGCGGAGTACTCATCGGCATCGGAGCCGCGCTCCAGCCGACCGTACTGCTGTTCGCGCCGCTGCTGTGGTTCACCGGCCGCCGCCGTGCCGCCGTCTCCGCCGCCGGCGCCTTCGCGGTGTGCACCGCGCTCGCCTGGGCCGCGATGCCGCACGACTCGTACACCTACTGGGTGCACCACCTGGCGGGCGTCGGCCTGGGCGGCAAGGCGGACGACCACGGCAACCAGTCCCTGCACGGCGCCCTGCTCCGGCTGGGCCTGTCCGGCCCGCTGGAGATCGGCCTGTTCTTCGCGCTGGCCGCCGCCGTCGCGGCCCTCGGGCTGCGCCGCGCGATCCGGTACGCGCACGACGGTCAGCTGCTGCTCGCCGTCGCGGTCACCGGGTGCGTCGCGGTCGCCGTGTCGCCCACGAGCTGGCAGCACCAGCTGCTGTGGGTGCTGCTCGCGGTGGTCGGCCGGGTGGGCACCAGGGCCTCGGACCGGTACGTGTGGCCGGTCGCCGTCGTACTCGTGATGACGCTCCCCGCGAAGATGATGCTGCCGGACATGGCGGCGCTCTATCCGCTGCGCGACAACCTGGTCCTGCTGGCGGCCCTCGCCGCCGCCACCTTCGTACCGTTCCTGTCCCGCACCTCCCCGCACTACCGGAGCCCGGTCCCCACGGAGTACGCGCGGCCCGTCCCCACCCGTTGGAAGCACGTCCCGCTCCTGCCGTTCCTGCGCCGGACCCTCACCCGCCCCAACCTGCTGCTCGAACTGCTGCTGATCCGGGTCACCTACGCCGCCTACTCCAAGATCCGGCTCGCGGCGACCGGTGACAGCAACTCGGCGGGCCGGGCCACCGCCGAGCAGCACGGCGACCAGATCCTCTCGATCGAACGCTTCCTGCACATCGACATCGAGCACTGGGCCAACCACGCTGTCGTCAAGGTCGGTTGGCTGCGGGACTTCTTCGACTTCTACTACGAGTCCTTCCACTTCGTGGTCCCGCTGACCGTCCTCGGCCTGCTCTACTGGCGCCGCCCGGTCGACTACCGGTGGGCACGCTCGTCGCTCGGCTTCGCCACCCTGCTCGCACTCGTCGGCTTCTGGCTCTACCCGCTCGCCCCGCCGCGCCTGATGCCGCACCTCGGCGTGATCGACACCGTGCACGGCGTGCAGGACTTCTCCAAGCCGGACTACGGCACGCTGACCGCGCTGACGAACCAGTACGCGGCGATGCCCTCGCTGCACTTCGGCTGGTCCCTGTGGTGCGGTCTGGCCATCGCGATCCTCGCGCCCAAGTGGTGGATGAAGGCGCTCGGCCTGCTGCACCCCTTCTTCACGGTCTCGGCGATCGTGGCGACCGGCAACCACTGGGTGCTGGACGCGGTCGGCGGCGCGATTGTCGTCGTCGCGGGCTTCGGCCTGACCTATCTGCTCCAGGGGCCGCGCGCCCGGGTGGTGGCGGCGACCGCCGTCGATGCCGAGGCCGCCAGTGCGCCGGTGTCGGTGAGGGACCGCACGTCGAGCTGATCCGGGCACGGGCCCAGGTCGCGGGTGATGCGGCGTGATCGTGCTCGGGCCCCGGTCGCTCAGACCGGGGCCCGGCCCGCATCACGCGCGGGCGGAGGCGGCGCGGCCGGCCTTGAGCGCGGCCGTGGTCTCGACGACGCGTCCGGCCTGGTAGCGGGCCGCCTGCAGGTTCACCTCACTGGGCGGGCCGTCGCCGGCCACGTGGGAGGCGCCGTAGGGATTGCCCGACTCGGGTGGAAGGACGGGAGCCGGGTGGAAGGTGCGAGGTTGCCGGGGTCTGCAGCCGCCGGCAAGTGGTGGTCGGTCAGCTCAGCCGGGCATCGGCGTAGGCGGCCATGGCGTCCCACCGGTATTCGGCCAAGCCGGCAGCGACATGGTCGTGGACCGCGAGCCACTGCGCGTCATCGACGTAGTTTTGCCCCAGGGCCTTGAACGCGACCGTGTCCGGGTCCACATCCGGCAGATGCCCGGGTAATGGCCGTCGACCTCCGCCTGCACCGCAGGTCGGCCACCGGCGTGACGGCCTGCATGAACATCTCCGCCTCGGTGAGCGTGACGGCGATCTGCGCCGACTGACGCGCCTGGTCGGGACACTGCTTGTGGTGACGAAGCCGGTGAACAGATTCTCTGGCCTGCTGGTGTTTCCGGTATCGGGTGCCTCACCGGTGCCGGACGGGGTTGGATGAACTGGGCAGGTGATCGCTGTGCGAGTCTGGTGCCGAGCGCCAGACTCCGCGGATCAAAGTCAGTCCCGGGGTACCGCGTTGAAAAGGAGCCCTGTGCGTTCTCAGCAGGAGAAGCGGAAGCCGTGGAAGAAGCGGGCAGCCTCTGTCGCGCTGTTGGTCGGAGTGACCGCTTGCATCGGGGTGGTCAGCTACTTGATCGCGACTGAGCCCCCGAAGGGTGCATCAAGCCTGAAAGCGCTGCGCGATGCCGTCCAGCGCGATGTCGCCAGGAAGGATACCGACGCCTTCCAGGACCTGTTCGACGACGACACCGTCGGGGACGAATACGCCGAAGGCTACCTCGCGCAGTTGGGCGCGCAGCCTCCACAACTGGCGGCGGCCGTCGAGACGTCTCGTGGCCGGCACTTCATCGTGCTCCGCTCAGTCCTCGACCGCTCGGTGTGCACTGCATGGCACGTGAAGGAAAAGGATGGTCGACAACTCCTTGACGGCGTGCCCCCTGCCGAACCTCTTTGCCGAGGCTGAAGAGCGTGGAGCGAGCAAAGCCCCCCACCCGCTGCTGGCCGGCATCCCCGCCGTGATGGAGTTCATGGAGCTGCGGCACGCCGAGTACGCCCCTGGGTCCGAAGTGACCGATATCGTGGCGTGCGATCCCTGACTCCCCTATGGGGTCGACGACTTGCACCAGCCTGCTCGCCGACCGCACTTCGGTGGGGATCCGGGTGGAGGTGGCGGACGGGTACGCCCAACAGCCCGCCGTGTTCGAGTGCCTGACCGGCTGAAGCACGCCGAAGGCGGCGACCCCGGGTCGGGGTCGCCGCCTTCGCGGATCAGTGCGCTCGGTTCGATCAGTACCAGTGGTGGGTGGACCAGAAGTTCCAGGCCGCGGCGGGGCTGCCGTAGCGGGAGTTCATGTAGTCCAGGCCCCACTTGATCTGGGTGGCCGGGTTGGTCCTCCAGTCGGAACCGGCGGACGACATCTTGTGCGCGGGCAGTGCCTGAACCAGGCCGTACGCGCCGGAGGAGGCGTTGGTGGCGTGGACGTTCCAGCCGCTCTCATGCGAGACGATCTTGTGGAACGCCTCGTACTGCGCGGGGTCCTTGATCATCTGTCGCGCTATCGCCTGGGCGGAGGCGGGGTCCGAAGTAGGGGTGGCGGCATGAGCGGGCGCCGCGGTGAGCGCCATACCGGCGGCGGCGGTGACGACGGCGGCGGTGGCGATGGCCTTCTTCGGGGAAGCGATGCGGCGGATGACGGAGACGGACACAGAACACCTTTTCGTCGGGGACAAGGGGTCGCCGGCCTACCGGAACCACGCGATACGTAGTGGGTGTGCGTCGGCGCCGCGACCCGGGTGGGCCGGTCGGTGCCTGGCGACGGGATCCAGAGAAGCAGGCGGCCGGGGGTGTCTGCAATGACCCGTATTATTAGTTGTGGTCGCATTCGTCCCGCAACTCGCCTGTGTGACCTGGCTCTCGATGTGCAGGTCGCGGGCCTGATCGGCGCGCGCATGTCAGGCATTCGGCCTACGGCCGAGCCTCGTAGGTGACGGCGGCCACGTGGGGCTCCTCACGGACGGCGTCACGCAGAGCCGACGAGGGCGATACGGACCGGGAGGGGGCGGTGTGACCCGCGCCGCACCCTAACCCGCCTCGAACGTGACCGGGCTCTCGAAGGCTGCCCTCCGGGTCGCCCGGCGCAGTGCCCTGAGGACCGGCGGGCCGAGGAAGAACGTCAGGACGACCGTGACGGTGGCCCGGCCCAGGTCCCAGCCCAGCGAGGTGGCCAGGCAGTAGGCGAGGAAGCGGGTGAGGTTGGTGGCGAGGTCGGCGTGCGGGTCGTAGGCGGCGTTCGAGGCGAGCGCGTCCATGAAGGGCCAGCCGGCCAGGTTCATGACCGTGCCGTAGGCGAACGAGGCCAGGAACCCGTATCCCGTGAGCATCGCCACCTCGCCGCGGCCCCGCAGCCGTCCCGGTCCCGGCAGCAGTCCCGCCCCCAGCGTGAACCACCCCATGGCCAGCATCTGGAACGGCAGCCATGGCCCGACCCCGCCCGTCAGCAGCGCGGACGCGAACATGGTCACGGCACCGAGCACGAACCCGAAGCCCGGCCCGAGCACCCGCCCGCTCAGCACCAGCAGGAAGAACATCGGCTCGAGGCCGGCGGTCCCGGCACCGATGGGCCGCAGGGCCGCGCCGGTCGCGGCGAGCACGCCGAGCATGGCCACGGCCTTCGGTCCGAGCCCCGACTCGGCGATCGTCGCGGCCACGACGGCGACGAGCAGCACGAGCAGCCCGGCGAACAGCCAGGGCGCGTCCTGCGCGTGCGCGCCGAGCTGCGAGGAGGGGTCGGCGAACAGGGGCCAGGTGAAGCCGATGACGCCGACCGCGCTGACCAGGGCGAGGGCGGCCAGGGAGCGGGGGCCGAGACGGACCGGCACAGGCCGCGGCTGAGGGGATGTCATGACGACAGCGCCTCCCGGACCTGGGAGACCGTGAGCCATCGCTGCGGGGCCAGGACCTTGGTCACCTGAGGTGCGAACGACGGGGACGCGACCACCACGTCGGCGGTGGGGCCGTCGGCGACGACCTCGCCGTCCGCGAGGACCACCACGCGGTGGGCGATCTCGGCGGCCAACTCGACGTCGTGGGTGGCCAGCACGATGGCGTGCCCCTCGGCGGCGAGAGCGCGCAATATGGAGACCAGACGGGCCTTGGCCGCGTAGTCGAGGCCGCGCGTGGGCTCGTCCAGGAGCAGCAGCGGGGGCCTGGCCGTCAGTACGACGGCCAGGGCCAGCGCCAACCGCTGCCCTTCCGACAGGTCCCGGGGATGCGTGTCGTCCCCGACGCCCGGCAGCAGTTCGGACACCAGGGCCCGGCAGCTGCCCTCGGCGGCACCCGCGTCCCGGTCGGCCGCGGCGCACTCGGCGGCCACCGTGTCCGCGTACAGCAGGTCCCGTGGTTCCTGCGGGACGAGGCCCACTCGTTGCACCAGGTCGCGCGGTGCCGCGCGGTGCGGCACCGCGCCGCCGACCCGCACCGAGCCGCGGGTCGGTTCCACGAGCCCGACGAGCGCGGCGAGCAGCGTGGACTTCCCGGCGCCGTTGCGTCCCATGAGGGCGACGGTCTCGCCCGGGGTCACGGTGAGCTCGACGTGACGCAGGGCCTCGACGCGGTCGCGGTGGACGGCGAGGGCGGTGACGGCCGCCGCGGGGTGGGGGGTTGAGGTGTCCGGGGCGGTGCGCGTGGTGCGTCGGCGCAGGAAGCGGCGCGGGGCCGGGACTTCGGGGCGTGGGTTCGGGTCCTTGCGCGGGCTCGTGTCCCCGTGCGGGAGGCGGCCGTTCACGGGTGCGATGTCCGCGAGGCGCTCGCGCAGCTCGCCCGCGCTGCGGCGGGCGTCGCGGATGGTCAGGGGCAGCGGCGACCAGCCGGCCAGCCGGCCCAGATCCACCACCGGCGGGTACACCGGGGAGACGGCCATCACCTCCGGCGGGGTGCCCAGGACCGGGCGGGCGCCGGAGGAGGGGAGCAGGACGACCCGGTCGGCGTAGTGGACGACCCGTTCCAGTCGGTGTTCGGCCATCAGGACGGTCGTGCCGAGGTCGTGGACGAGCCGTTGCAGCACGGCGAGGACCTCCTCGGCCGCCGCCGGGTCCAGCGCGGACGTCGGCTCGTCGAGGACGAGGACCTTCGGGTGCGGGGTGAGCACCGAGCCGATCGCGACGCGCTGCTGCTGGCCGCCGGAGAGGGTGGCGATCGGCCGGTCCCTCAGCTCGTTCAGTCCCAGCAGGTCCAGGGTCTCCTCCACCCGCCGCCGCATGACATCCGGAGCGAGCCCCAACGACTCCATGCCGTAGGCGAGTTCGTCCTCGACCGTGTCCGTCACAAAGTGGGACAGCGGGTCCTGCCCGACCGTGCCCACCACGTCGGCGAGTTCACGCGGTTTGTGTGTACGGGTGTCGCGTCCGGCCACCGTGACACGGCCGCGCAGGGTGCCGCCCGTGAAGTGCGGGACCAGTCCGCTCACCGCGCCGAGCACCGTCGACTTGCCGGTCCCGGACGGGCCGACGAGCAGCGTCAGTTCACCCTCCGGGACGGTGAAGTCGATGTCCTGGACGGCGGGTTCGTACGCCCCGTCGTACGTCACCGAGACGTTCTCGAAACGGATCACGCGGACTCCTCGGGGGCGGAGGTGACGAACGCGGGCAGCAGACCGAGCAGCACCGCCGCCGCGGGGAGCAGGGGGAGCGTCGGGGCGGTCAGGGGGACGACGCCGGGGCGCAGGGCGGCGGGGTCGTACGCGGCGCAGACGGCCAGCAGCGCCGCCGTCGCGATACCCGAACCGGCGACCATCCAGGCCCGTGCGCCCCATACGTCCGGGCGGTAGCGGGTGCGCGGCGAGCGGCGCCCGCCGAGCCGCAGCCCGGCGAGGGCGGCGGCCAGCCCGCTGAGCAGCAGGGGCAGCCCGTAGACGCCGCCTTCCGCGGTCAGCAGTCCGTAGGTGCCTGCGCAGACACCGAGCAGACCGCTCAGCGTGAGGGCGGTGGTGGTACGGCGGACGGCGGGCGGAACATCGGCGGTGCGGCCGAAGCCGCGCGCGTCCATCGCGGCGGCGAGGGCGACCGAGCGCTCCAACGCGCCCTCCAGGACCGGGAGTCCGACCTGCAGCAGACCGCGCAGGCCCCGGTCGGGCCGGCCACGCAGCCGGCGCGCGGCGCGCAGGCGCTGGACGTCGGCGATCAGATGCGGGGCGAAGGTGAGCGCGACGACGACGGCGACACCCGTCTCGTACAGGGCGCCCGGAAGGGACTTGAGGAGCCGGGCGGGGTTCGCGAGGGCGTTCGCGGCGCCGACGCAGATGAGCAGGGTGGCCAGCTTCAGACCGTCGTACAGGGCGAAGACAAGGCCCTCCGCGGTGACCTGGCCGCCGATACGGATGCCCTGGGCCCAGTGGGGGAGGGGGACCTCGGGAAGGGTGACGACGATGTGGGTGCCGGGGATCGGGGAGCCGAGGACCACGGCGAACACGAGCCGGATGACGAGGACGGCGAGGCCGAGCTTGACGAAGGCCGCGTAGGAACGGGACCACGGGGCGGCGGTGCGACGGGCCGCGACCACGTAGGCGGACACGGCCACGAGCAGGCCGAGCAGCAGCGGGTTGGTGGTGCGGGTGGCGGCGGTGCCGAGGCCGAGCGCCCACAGCCACCAGGCGCCCGGGTGCACGGTCGGCCCGCCGCGGCGGGATCGGGGTGCCATGGTCAGCTCCTGCGGCGGCGCGCCTGCCATATCGCGCCCGCGCCCAGGGCGGCCACGACGACGGCGCCCGCCAGTACGCCCACCGACGGGGTGTGGTGCGGCTTGCTCGGCGCGGCGTCCTGACGTACCTGTTCGGCGCACCCCTTCTGCGGGTAGCCCGCTATCGCGCACAGCAGGGCGTTGGTGTCGTAGCGCAGCGGCGGGGCCACCGCCGCCAGCGCGTCCGCGGTCGTGGCGTTCTCGGCGATCCGGGCGCAGACCGTGCGCGGGGCGGGCGGGGTCTCGCCCGGAGAGGCGTCCGCCGTCGTGCCGAAGTCGAGGACGAGCGCCACCCGCTTCTCACCGGCCAGCGCGGGCGTCTTCGCGCAGATCGCGGCGAAGTCCGCCGCGCCGCGCGGCTTCGTGGCCCGCTGCGAGTCCTCGCTGACCGCGAACCGGAACCCCTGGACGTCCCCGTCGGCCGGGCGCGCCATGGAGGGGCCCTGGGTGGCGTACGTCCACGCCTGGCCCTGGCGCTCCCAGAAGGACCAGTACCGGTAGCCGGTGGCATGCGCCTGGCCGCCGGTGAAGAGGACCAGCAGGGCCAGGGCCAGGACGGCCGTACCGCGGCGGATCACGGCTGCTGCTTCCTGGAGCGGCCGGACAGCAGGAAGCCGATGCCGATGCCGGCGACCACGAAGACGCCGACGTACCACCAGACGCCGAAGCCGGAGTCGGACTTCTTGTGGGTCTCGTCGGTCTTCTTGGTCTTCTCGGCCGTCTGCGGGGCCGGGCCCGTCGCGTTGAGCTTCTCGACGAGGTCCACGCCGCCGAAGTTGTGGGGATCGGTGTCCGTCGCGTGCGCCGCGAAGATCAGCTGGGCGTATGCGGCTGGTCCGGACTTCGCGGCCCAGTCGGCGGCGTTCTTCTCCAGCCATTCGAGCGGGCGCTGCGCGGCGGACGGGGACCCCGTCGCGGCGAGGGCGACGACCGCGTCCGCCGTGTTGCCGTAGTCGGGCTGAGGCTTCGCGCCCGGCAGCGCGGTCTCCAGGTAGGGGGTCTTCTTCAGGGCCCCGGCGAGGTGGACGGCACCGTTGTGCGCCGCGTCGGCGGGGGTGAGCTTGTCGCCGCCGGCGCACGCGGCGCTCCCGGCCTCCTTGCCGGGACCGGCCACGAAGCCCTTGCCCAGTGCGGCTACGACACCCGCGGCAGTCGCGTCCGCGTTCGCCGCCAACTCGCCCTTCTTGTCCGGCTGGTAGGCAAACGCGCCGCCGTCCTTCCGGTCGCAGGGGATCGACAGCTTCACCAGCGCGTCGTACGGCGAGTGGCCCTTCGCGGACTTCGCCTCCTGCGGTGCCGATGCCCCGCCGGCGGCGGACAGTGCTCCGATGACCGCGGACGTGGAGTTCGTGTCGCTCGCGCCGCCCGCGGTGAAGCCCCAGCCGCCGTCCTCGTTCTGCACGGACTTCAGCCAGGAGACGGCCTTGCCGGTCTGGGCGTCGTGCCCGCCGAGCGCTGCCAGCGCCTGGACGGCCGCCGCGGTGCTGTTGGTGTCGACGGGAGTCTTCGCGTCGCACGCGGCCTTCGGGTCGGCACGGTAGGGGGCGAAGGCGCCGTTCGCGCACTGCTGTCCGGTGAGCCAGTCCACGGCCTTCGCGGCCGGCCGCACACCGGCCGTGTGCTGGGCGAGCAGTGCGAACGACTGGCGCCAGACGCCGTCGTAAGTGGGGTCCGTGCTGCCGTACAGCTCGGAGGGGAGAGCCGGGGAAGGGGACGGGGAGGCGGCGAGGGCGGCCGGTGCGGGGGCGCCACCGATCACGGCTATGGCGGCCAGTACCGCTGCGGTGCGGCGAACGATCATGATCGGCGGATGCCTCTCCCTGTGGGAGGCCGGGGCGCACGGGCACACGGTGGCAACCGGGCGGCTCCGGCCCCGCATGCCTCGACGGTGCCTGCCGCCGGCGGGCTGCCGGTGGCATGAGCCGGTCATGTCCTGTGCGAGGCGATCCGGCTCACCGCCGTGAGGCGGCACACGGTTGCGGGTCAGCGCCGGAATTGCACCGGCTTCCCCTCGTTCAGGTGTGATGACGACGCGCACACTCTACCGGCCCGTACGGACGCATCCAGGAGCCGCCTGTGCGGGACGGGCCCCATGCGTACTGGCGCAGATACGATCCGGTCATGACAACGGGGAGATTGCTCGGGTCCGGGCGCATGGCCGATGTGTACGAGATCGACGGGACGTGGGTGCTGCGGCGCTACCGGGACCCGTACGGTGACGCGGCCGCCGAGGCGGTGGTGATGGACCACGTCCGGGGCCACGGCTATCCGGTCCCCGGCGTACGGTCCGCGACGCGCAGCGACCTCGTCATGGAGCGGCTGACGGGCCCGACGATGGGGGAGGCGCTCCTGGAGGGGCGGCTCAGCCCGCAGGAGGGCGGGGCGATGCTCGCGCGGCTGCTGCGCGACCTGCACGCGCTGCCCGCCCGCCGCTTCGCCGACCCGGCCGTCAGCGTCCTCCACCTCGATCTGCACCCGCTGAACGTGATCATGACCGCCGACGGTCCGAAGGTCATCGACTGGGCCACCGCCGAGGAGGGCTCGCCCGGCCTCGACTGGGGCATGTCCGCGGTGATCCTCGCCCAGGTCGCTCTGCTCGGCGAACCCCAGGTGGCGGGCGTACGCGAGCTGCTGGCCGCGATGCTCGCGGGGCAGGAGGGGGCGTCGGCCCTCACGGAGGCGGGCCTGGCCAAGGCGCGCGCCCGGCGTGCGGCGAACCCGACCATGACAGGGCGGGAGGTCGAAGTCCTTGGGGAAGCAGAGGACTTGATACGAGCGCTGCTCTGATCCCCGTCGCACTTCCCTCGTCCGCCCGCAGGACGAAGGCGGGCGGCGCACGGACACGGCCGGTCAGAGTCATGCGAGTCGGCTTCGCCATGCGTGAAGACCTCGACGGGACGGTCTGATGGCAGCCGAAGCAGAGGAAAGCCACGCCATCCAGGTGCACCTCGACCGGTTGCTGGAGGAGCGGGGATGACGCTTGCCGAACTTGGGGCCCGAGTCGGCGTCACCCATGTGAATCTTTCGATTCTCAAGAACGGGCGAGCCGAGGCGATCCGCTTCACGACCCTCACACGGCTCTGTGAAGTGCTGGACTGTCGGCCCGGGGATCTGCTGAGTCACCGCTCCGCGGGCCAGGACTGACTCCGGCCCGCTTCAGTGCCCACTGATGACCGGGGCTTCTGCCGGAAGTGTCCAAAAAATCATGAAACAGGGGGTTTCTATCCTGCAACGGGAGAGATATCCTGAAATTCGCCTACGAGGCGAGCAAGGAAACTTGACCGGAAAGTGCCGACTTTAGCGTGAAACTTCGGTTTCCGCTGGGGCCGACAAAGGTCGGCCGAGGGGCTGGAAGGTCGAAAGACCAGAAGGTCACCCAAACCCGTCTCGTAGGTCATTTTTGTGCCCGCACGGCGCCGACGGGTCCTGTCCGGCCCCGTCTAGTCCCGCTCTCGCGGCCCCGTCAGGTCGATCAGTCGGCACACCGTCTCGAGGTCGACCTTGACCTGGGCGATGGAGGCGCGCCCGGAGAGCCAGGTGATCAGGGCCGAGTGCCAGGTGTGCTCGATCACGCGGACCGCCGACAGCTGGTCCGGGGTCGGATCCTCCAGGCCCATCGCGTCCAGGATGATCGTCGTGGTCTGGCGGGAGACCTGGTCCACCTCGGGGGAGACGCTGCGGTCCGCGAAGGTCAGGGCGCGGACCATGGCATCGGCCAGCTGCGGCTCGCGCTGCAGTGCGCGGAAGGCCCGCATCAAGGTCTCCGCCACCCGCTCCGCCGCCGTCTGTCCCGCCGGCGGCTTCTTCCTGAGGGTGTCGTGCATGTGCTCCAGCTGGTCCTGCATCGTCGCGACCAGAAGGTGCACCTTCGACGGGAAGTAGCGGTACAGCGTGCCCAGGGCGACCTGCGAGGACTCGGCGACCTCGCGCATCTGCACCGCGTCGAAACCGCCCCGGCCGGCCAGTTGCGCGCTCGCGTGCAGGATCCGGCGGCGGCGCGCCTCCTGGCGCTCGGTGAGCGGGGGCGAGGCCGGCTGCCCCGCCGCCCTCGCGGTACTGGCTGGCGCCTTGGCTTCCGCAGGCATGGGTCCCGTTCCGTTGTTCCGTGACGGTCGGTGAGGGTGAATGATCAGACAGCATGGCAGGGGCCTGCTCCGTGGCGCGAATCACCCGATCCCCCGCTCGTGGTTCCCTTACCTGCCGGTAGATTCGGAGCCTCTGAACGATCAAGTCTGAAACTTGTTCTAGATTATCGTCCCGGCGTAATCTCGCGGGAACGGCAGGGAGAAGGGGCCGAGAGTGACCGCTGAGGGCAGTGAGGCGGGTCCCCAGGAGGGCCAGGCCGCCGGTGGGGGTCCCTCCCTGTTCGAGCGAGGCCGGGAACTCGGGGGAGTCCGCCCGTTGCGCATCGCGCTCCTCACCTACAAGGGAAACCCCTTCTGCGGCGGTCAGGGTGTGTACGTACGGCACCTCTCGCGCGAGCTGGTCCGGCTCGGCCACCGCGTCGAGGTCATCGGCGCGCAGCCGTACCCGGTGCTCGACGAGGGTGAGGACCTGGAGGGGCTGTCCCTCACCGAGCTGCCCAGCCTCGACCTGTACCGCCAGCCCGACCCCTTTCGCACCCCTGGGCGCGAGGAGTACCGGGACTGGATCGACACCCTCGAGGTCGCCACGATGTGGACCGGAGGTTTCCCCGAGCCGCTGACGTTCTCGCTGCGCGCCCGCCGTCATCTGCGCGCCCGTCGCGGCGACTTCGACATCGTGCACGACAACCAGACGCTCGGATACGGCCTGTTGGGCGATGTCGGTGCACCGCTGGTGACCACCATCCACCACCCCATCACCGTGGACCGGCAGTTGGAGCTTGACGCGGCTCAGAACTGGCAGCGGCGGGCGTCCGTACGGCGCTGGTACGCGTTCACGCGCATGCAGAAGCGGGTGGCGCGCCGGCTGCCGTCGGTCCTCACCGTCTCGGGGTCGTCCCGCCAGGAGATCGTGGATCACCTGGGTGTCTCCCAGAACCGTGTCCATGTGGTGCACATCGGCGCCGACACCGGCCTCTTCTCGCCGGACCCGTCGGTGCCTCAGGTGCCGGGCCGGATCGTGACGACGTCCAGCGCGGACGTACCGCTCAAGGGCCTGGTGTACCTGATCGAGGCGCTCGCGAAGGTACGGACCGAGCACCCCGGGGCGCATCTCGTCGTCGTCGGCAAGCGGCCGCAGGAAGGCCCGGTCGCGCAGGCGATGGAGCGGTACGGGCTGGAAGGCGCCGTCGAGTTCGTCAAGGGCATCTCCGACGCGGAGCTGGTCGATCTGGTGCGCTCGGCCGAGGTGGCGTGCGTGCCGTCGCTGTACGAGGGGTTCTCACTGCCTGCGGCGGAGGCGATGGCGACCGGTACGCCGCTGGTGGCCACGACCGGCGGTGCCATACCGGAGGTGGCCGGGCCGGACGGCGAGACCTGCCTGGCGGTGCCGCCGGGCGACGCCGGGGCGCTGGCCGCCGGGTTGAGCCGGCTGCTGGGCGACCCGGAGCTGCGGGTACGGCTCGGTGCGGCCGGGCGGGAGCGGGTGCTGCGCCACTTCACGTGGGCCCGCGCCGCCGAGGGAACGGTGGCCCGGTACCGGGAGGCGGTCGCCGGCTCCACGGCGGGCACCGGTGCCCGCGCCCGGCTCCGCCCTTCCGGAGGGACCCCCGCCACGGCCCCGGTAAGTGCCGCACCCGCGGACCACGAAGCAGTCGCCGCCGAAGAAATCGTCGTCCCCGATCCCGAAAGCAGGGCCACGTGCTGACCGTCGACTTCTCCCGGTTCCCGCTCGCCCCGGGCGACCGTGTCCTGGACCTCGGCTGTGGTGCCGGCCGGCACGCGTTCGAGTGCTACCGGCGCGGTGCGCAGGTCGTGGCCCTCGACCGGAACGGCGAGGAGATCCGCGAGGTCGCCAAGTGGTTCGCGGCGATGAAGGAGGCGGGTGAGGCACCGGCGGGCGCCACCGCGACCGCCATGGAGGGCGACGCCCTCGCGCTGCCCTTCCCCGACGACTCCTTCGACGTGGTGATCATCTCCGAGGTCATGGAGCACATCCCGGACGACAAGGGTGTCCTTGCCGAGATGGTCCGTGTGCTCAAGCCGGGCGGTCGCATCGCCATCACCGTCCCGCGCTACGGCCCCGAGAAGGTCTGCTGGACCTTGTCCGACGCCTACCACGAGGTCGAGGGCGGCCACATCCGCATCTACAAGGCGGACGAACTGCTGGCGAAGATGCGGGAGGCCGGGCTGCGGCCGTACGGCACGCACCACGCGCACGCGCTGCACTCGCCGTACTGGTGGCTGAAGTGCGCCTTCGGCGTCGACAACGACAAGGTGCTGCCGGTGCGCGCGTACCACAAGCTCCTGGTCTGGGACATCATGAAGAAGCCGCTCGCCACCCGGGTGGCCGAGCAGGCGCTGAACCCGCTCATCGGCAAGAGCTTCGTGGCGTACGCGACCAAGCCCCACCAGCCCCGTCTCCCCGAGGCGGACGCCGCGTGACCACCCCCCGGACCGATCATCTCGTGCTGCCCGGGGTCCTCACCGCCGAGCAGGCCGCCGCGACCGTTCGCGGGATCCTCGCCGTACAGCGGGAGGACGGCGCCATACCGTGGTTCCGTGGGCACCACCTCGACCCGTGGGACCACGTCGAGGCGGCCATGGCGCTGGACGCGGCCGGGGAGCACACGGCGGCCGAGCGGGCGTACCACTGGCTGGCACGGCACCAGAACGAGGACGGCTCGTGGTACGCGGCGTACGCCGACGGGAACCCGGAGGAGGTCACCGACCGCGGCCGCGAGACCAACTTCGTGGCCTATGCGGCCGTCGGGGTGTGGCACCACTACCTGGCCACCGGTGACGACACGTTCCTGGACCGGATGTGGCCGACGGTGTACGCGGCCGTGGAGTTCGTGCTGCTCCTGCAGCAGGCCGGCGGGCAGATCGGCTGGAAACGAGAGGACGACGGCACGGACACAGCGGACGCGCTGCTGACCGGCTGCTCCTCGATCCACCACGCGCTGCGCTGTGCGCTGGCCATCGCCGAGCAGCGCGAAGAGCCGCAGCCCGACTGGGAGTTGGCGGTGGGCGCGCTGCAGCACGCGATACGCCGGCACCCCGAGCGGTTCCTGGACAAGGACCGCTACTCGATGGACTGGTACTACCCGGTGCTCGGCGGCGCACTCACCGGCAGTGAAGCGAAGGAGCGCATCGAGGCCGACTGGGACCGCTTCGTGGTGCCCGGTCTCGGTGTGCGCTGTGTCGTCCCCAACCCATGGGTGACCGGCGGCGAGTCGGCCGAACTCGCCCTGGCGCTGTGGGCGGTGGGCGAGTCCGACCGCGCGCTGGAGATCCTCCAGTCGATCCAGCACCTGCGCGATGCGGAGACCGGTCTGTACTGGACCGGCTACGTCTTCGAGGACCAGGCGATCTGGCCCCGGGAACTCACCACCTGGACGGCGGGTTCACTCCTGCTGGCGGTGGCGGCACTCGGTGGCGACGAGCCGACCTGCGCGGTCTTCGGGGGCGAACTCCTGCCTCCGGGCCTGGATCCGGACTGCTGCGGCTAGTGCCGCGGCAGGCGACGTTCGCCCCGTCGCGACGCCCGGCACACTCCCCCAAGTTCTTCGAGCAGGGGGGACCCCCACTCGCCGCGCCAGACGAAAGCCCGAGTACGTCCAGTACGAGGGCTTCCGTCCGGCACTCCCCCAAGCTCTTCGAGCAGGGGGGACCCCCAGAGCACGCTCCCCCACTCTCGGCTTCTCCCCCCACTCTCGGCTCCGCTTGAGCGGGGGGGACCCAGAGCGGGAGGTGCCCCCATGACGCTGCTCCTTGACGGGCGAACATTGCCTGCCGCGGCACTGGCGCACGTTCCGGTGCGGGCGCCCCTTGTCCCTTCCCAGGGCAAGGGGCGAGGGATGTCACCCGAACGGCCCTGCCTGGGCGGTGCGGGCGGGCGGGGCGGGTGAGGCTGCCGGTGGAGCCGCGTTCTCCCCGTCCGCGAGAGAACCGTGCCCTTCCCGGAACCGGAGGATCCCGTGCCGCTGCCGATACGTCGCCTCGTCCCGGCGCTCGCCCTCTCCTGCATCCTGTCCGCCGGCGCCACCGCCTGCGGCGGGAGCAGCGCCGTGAAGGGGGCCGCCGCGTACATCGTGGCCCCGACGCCGTCCCCGACCACCCCGGCCGAGTGGCAGAAGTTCGCCAGGGCCCGGTTCGCGGCGAACGCGGGACTTGCCGCCGGGGCGGCCGACCGGTGGATCGTGAAGCCCTGGAAGGAAGGCGGCTTCAAGGAGGGCGTCAGGGGACGGAAGGCCGCGCTCGCCCAGGCGGGCCGCGCGGGCACCTTCGCGTACAACCGGCTCAGGGCGGTCCAGCGCAACGCCCGGGGCGACCCCAGGCTCGCCAAGGCCCTCGCCCCGCTCACCACGGGACTCGACGGCTTGAAGAACCTTCCGTCCAGGCTCCGCAACGGCGACGAGTCGGCCATGCGCTCCATCAACGACATCATCGCCAAGGTGAAGGGCGCGGGCAGCAGCGCGGGCGCCCGGATCAGGATCCGGGTCCCGTCGGCCGCGCAGCTCGCCTCGGGCTGACGTGTGTGACGCTACGTCAGTTCCGTTGTGTGGCAGGACCGTACGACAACGGCCCCGCACCCGGGAGGGCGAGGGGCCGTTGCGGAGCGGGACGGTCAGCCGCGCTGGATGCCGCTCGTGTCCTGCAGCACACCACGGCGGCCGTCCTGCGTCTGCGCCACGAGGCTGGTGCCGCGCTGTTCGACCGCCAGGTACCAGGTGCCCGGCGCGAGTTCGGCGATCGGCGTCGGCGAGCCGTCCTCCGCGAACAGCGGACGCGGCACCGGCACGGCGAACCAGAACGGCGAGAAGTCCCCGGCGGGAGCCTGCTGCGGCTGCCCGCCGAACTGCGGCTCCTGCTGCGGCTGCCCGCCGAACGACTGACCCTGCTGCTGCGGCTGCCCGCCGAACTGCTGGCTCTGCTGCGGCTGTTCGCCCGGCTGCTGGCCCTGCTGCGGCTGTCCGCCGAAGGGCTGCTGGGCGCCCGGGTAGCCGTAGCCGCCCTGCGGCTGCGCACCGTAGGGCTGGGGGGCGGGAGGCTTCGGGGCGGCCGAGACAAGGGCGGCCTGCAGGGTCGGCACCAGGGGGGTGGCGATGGCGGCGGCGGCCAGGGCCAGGGCGGCGATGAAGCCGAGGATCAGACCGGATCCCGCATCGCTGAAGTCGATGAGCGTCCACAGCAGCACCCAGGCGGACGAGACGGTCAGCGTGGTGCCGACCACTCCCAGGTCCAGACCCACGACCTTGCGCGGTGCGGGCTGCAGGCGGCAGATCACGACGAGCGCACCACCGAGGACGCCGGCCATGTAGGTGCCGAGTCCGAGCCCGAGGTTGTCCCAGGAGTTGGGCAGGTTGAGCCGGCTGCAGATATCGCTGGAAGCGCCGCAGCCGGAGAGGTCGAGGAACGACGCGATGAACAGCAACACCGCTGCTCCGATCACCACGCCGTCGCCTCTAGTGAGGGAGCGGAAATTCACTTCGGGTCCTTCGTCTGTCGTCTCGTCGTCAGTGGAGGCGTCGCTGTCACCGTCTCGCTCTCGGGTCGCGGTGTGAAGCGCGGGGGTGGCCCCCTCATCGTAGGAGTGACACTATCGTCCACCAGGCCTGGATGTCCGCCGGGTTGGGACGATGATCACTACCCGTGCAGGAAGCTCACGATTCCCTCAGAGATCCCCTGCGCCGCCTTCTGCCGCCACGCGCCACTGGTCAGCAGAGCCGCGTCCTTGCTGTCGCGCATGTTGCCGCACTCGATGAATACCTTGGGAACCGTTGACAGATTGAGACCACCGAGATCGCCGCGCACGACGACACCCGTGCCGTTCCCCAGGTAGTTGGACGGGGCGCTCTTGGTGACGCGCACGAAGCTGCCCGCGATGCGCTCGCCCAGGTCGCGGGAGGGGGCGACGATCGGACGGGTGTCCGCCGCGCCCTCGTGCACCGAGGCCGGGAGGATGACGTGGAAGCCGCGGTCGCCGGCTGCCGCGCCGTCCGCGTGGATGGAGATCGCCGCGTCCGCGTGCGCCTCGTTGCCCATCCGCGCCCGCTCGTTCACACACGGGCCCCACGCGCGGTCCCCGTCCTGTGTGAACTTCACCGTGGCGCCCTGCTGTTGGAGGAGGGGGCGCAGTCGGCGCGCCACGTCCAGCGTGAACTGAGCTTCCGGATAACCGGAGTTGGTGGCGGCACCTGTGGTGTCGCACTCCTTCCGGTTCGTGCCGATGTTCACCTTGCGGTTGATGTCGGAGGGGTGCCGGAAGTTGCCGGGATTGTGTCCCGGGTCGATCAGGACGACCTTGCCCTTGAGCGGCCCGGACGCGGCCGGGCCGCCGGCGGTCGGTGCCGTGGGGGAGGACGAGGCGGAACGCTTGCCATCGGCCGTGGGGGAGGCGGTGGCCGACCTTGACGCCGAAGTGGCCGTGGCGGGTGCGGCGCCGTCCGAGCTGTCGCCGGTGTCGGCCACCGCCTCGTAGACCAGCCAGCCGACGAGCGCCACCGGTACCAGGGCGGCGACCGTGATCGTCAGTGGCCGGCGCCGGGAGCGGCGCGGCTGGGGGGGATCGAAGTCGGGACCTACGTACGACATGTCTGCGACCCTAACCGCGCCGCCCCCTTCCCGCCTCGGTTCGCTTCAGCACGCGCAGGGAGTCGGTCACCGAGACCTCCGTGAACTCGCCGGAACCGAGTGCCCTGAGGTACACGCGGTAGGGGGCCTGGCCGGTGAACTCGTCCTCCGGCTCCGGAAAGACGTCGTGGATGACCAGCAGTCCGCCCGGGGCCACATGGGGGGCCCAGCCCTCGTAGTCGGCGTTCGCGTGTTCGTCGGTGTGGCCGCCGTCGATGAACACGAGGCCGAGCGGCGTCCCCCACAGCGCCGCGATCTGCGGGGAGCGGCCGACGAGCGCGACCACGTGCTCCTCCAGGCCCGCCCGGTGCAGCGTGCGCCGGAAGGAGGGCAGGGTGTCCATCAGGCCGATCTCGGGGTCGACCGTCTCCGGGTCGTGGTACTCCCAGCCCGGCTGCTGCTCCTCGCTGCCGCGGTGGTGGTCGACCGTGAGTGCGGTGACGCCTGCGGCGCGGGCCGCGTCGGCGAGCAGGATCGTGGAACGGCCGCAGTACGTGCCGACCTCCAGCAGGGGCAGTCCGAGCCGCCCCGCCTCGACGGCGGCCTCGTACAGCGCTAGCCCCTCCCCCAGGGGCATGAACCCCTTCGCGGCCTCGAAGGCGGCCAGGATCTGCGAGGGGGGTCCCGCCTGCTCGTTGGGCTCGGGGGAGGGTGCCGCAGGCATGGGGGTCCTTCCGTCGTACGTACCTGTGGGCGCCCCATGCTGCCGCACCCTTTTGCCGCGTGGGCGACGGGGGTGGGGGCGAGGCGGTGTGACCTGCGGTTTTTCGGCGGCCCTGAGTGCAGTTGTCGTCCTTCGGGGGTGCGCGGGGCCCGGCCCGTGTGCGCCTCATGCCGTCGCGCCCCCGCCGCGGGGGCGACGGGGGCGCGGGTGCGGGGCCGGGATCAGGCGGAGATGGTTTCGCCCGGCAGCAAGAGGTCCAGGTCGATCGGGTGCTCGTCGCCCGTGTGGGTGGCCGACGAGGCGAGCGGGCCGTGGCCCGCGGCCCTGGCGGCCAGGACGTAGGGGCCCTTCGCCGGCACGGCCAGTGTGTAGCGGCCGTCCTCGGTGGAGAGCGTGGCGCCCGCCTGGCGGCCCCTGCGGTCGATCAGCGTCACCTTGGCGCGGGCCACCGGGGCGCCCTGGGCATCCAGGACCCGGCCGCGGAACCCGCGCAGTACCTGGTTCGCGCGCTCCAGGTTGGCCTCCTCCTCGCTGCTCGCGCGCAACTGCGTCCCGGCCGACGGGCGTTGCCCCGGCAGGAAGAGGGCGGCCAGCAGGCCGAGCGCCACCGCGGCCGTCGCGATCAGGAAGGAGACGCGGAAGCCGTGCAGGGAGGGGACCGCGAGGCCGTTCGTCCGGTGGGCGGTGTTGGCGAGCACCATGCCGATGACGGCGCTGGAGACCGACGTGCCGATCGAACGCATCAGGGTGTTGAGGCCGTTGGCCGCGCCCGTCTCCGAGGCCGGGACCGCGCCGACGATCAGCGCGGGCAGCGAGGAGTAGGCGAGGCCGATGCCCGCGCCCAGGAGCACCGAGGTGACCACGGTCTGCCAGGCGGCATCCATCAGGCCGAGGCCGGCGCCGTAGCCGATCGCGATGATCAGCAGGCCGGTGATGAGGGTGACCTTCGGGCCGTATCGGGCGGACAGCCGGGCATAGACCGGCGCGGTGAACATCATCGTCAGGCCGAGCGGTGCCACGCACAGGCCCGCGACGACCATGGACTTGCCGAGTCCGTAGCCGGTGGCGGTGGGCAGCTGGAGCAGTTGCGGCAGGACGAGCGAGACGACGTAGAACGCGACACCGACCATGATCGAGGCGAGGTTGGTGAGCAGCACCTCGCGGCGGGCGGTGGTGCGCAGGTCGACCAGCGGCGCGCTGACGCGCAGCTCCAGCACGCCCCACAGGACGAGGGCGACGACGGCGGCGGCGAACAAGCCGAGCGTGGAGCCGGACGCCCAGCCCCAGTCGCTGCCCTTGGTGACCGGCAGCAGGAGCAGGACCAGGCCGGCGGACAGGCCGAGCGCGCCGGGCAGGTCGAAGGAACCCTCGGCGCGCGTCGTGGACTCCGGCACGACAAGGAGGGTGAGCACGATCGAGAGGACGCCGAGTCCGGCGGCGCCGAAGAACAGTGCGTGCCAGTCGGTGTGCTGGGCGACCATGGCCGCGGAGGGCAGTGCGAGTCCGCCGCCGACGCCGATCGAGGAGCTCATCAGGGCCATCGCCGAGCCGAGCCGCTCGCGGGGCAGCATGTCGCGCATCAGGCCGATACCGAGGGGTATCGCGCCCATCGCGAAGCCCTGGAGCGTACGCCCGACGATCATCGGCGTCAGGGCACTGGTGAAGCCGCTGACCAGCGCGCCGACCACCATCACGGCCAGGCTGGTGAGCAGCATCCGCCGCTTGCCGTAGAGGTCGCCGAGGCGGCCCATGATGGGCGTGGCCACGGCGCCCGAGAGCAGGGTCGAGGTCAGCACCCAGGTGGCGTTGCCGGGTGAGGTGCTCAGTAACTGGGGCAGATCCTTGATGACCGGGACGAGCAGGGTCTGCATCACCGCGACGACGATGCCCGCGAAGGCGAGCACCGGCACGATCGCGCCGGACCGTCCACGAGTGGGCCGGGCGGTCGGTATGTGCGTCATTGCGTGGGCCTCCGGGCCGGGAATCGGGAGACGTGCGGAAGAGCTCGCTCGCGAGATCTGTGCGGACAGACGTTGGGTCAACCTTGTTCGCCAGGACACCTATTCCGATGTTTCGCCTTCCTAACGAATCCTTGACCATCCCATGGAGAATTGATCGGCCGTCAGACGCCGCCCTTCGAGCGGAACGTGTTCTTCTCCGCGGGCAGCGGGAGTAGGACGTACGACTGAGGCGGAGGTGGGGCGAAATCCCGATGCACGCACGCACCGGGGTTGGGACCATGGCCTCCATGCTGCAAACCGCCGAAGACACTTCCATAAGTCGTCGCTCCGCATTGCCCACATGGGTGGTGGTCGCGCTCGCGTGTGCCGGGCAGTTCCTCGTCGTGCTGGATGTCTCCGTCGTCAATGTGGCGTTGCCGTCGATGCGGACCGACCTGGGGTTGAGCTCGTCCGGGCTGCAGTGGGTCGTGAACGCGTACGCGATCGCCTTCGCCGGGTTCATGCTGCTGGGCGGGCGGGCCGGGGACCTGTACGGGCGCAAGCGGATGTTCCTGGTGGGGCTCGCCCTGTTCACGCTGGCCTCCGTCGCCGGTGGGCTGGCCCAGCAGGGCTGGGAGCTGCTGGCCGCACGGGCCGTGCAGGGGCTGGGGGCGGCCGTGCTGGCGCCCTCGACGCTGACGCTGCTCACCGCGGCGGTGCCGGAAGGTGCCGCACGGGCGCGTGCCATCGCGACCTGGACCGCGGTGGGCGCCGGCGGCGGCGCGGCGGGCGGGCTCGTCGGCGGGCTGCTGGTGGACGGGTTGTCGTGGCGCTGGGTGCTCCTCATCAACGTGCCGGTCGGCGCCGTCGTCCTGGCCGCGGCGGCACGGTGGCTGACCGAGAGCCGCGCCGGGGGCGGGCGACGGCTCGACCTGCCGGGCGCGCTGCTGGTGACGGCGGGGCTGGCCACGCTCGCGTACGGGATCGTGCAGACGGAGGCGGAGGGCTGGACGGCGGCGGTGACCCTGGTGCTGCTGTTCGCCGGACTCCTCCTGATCGGCCTGTTCCTGGCCGTCGAGGCGCGCACGAAGGCCCCGCTGATGCGCCTGGGGCTGCTACGAGTGCGGTCGGTGGCCTCGGCGAACGCGGCCATGTTCGTCTCCGGTTCGGCGTCGTTCTGCATGTGGTTCTTCATGACGCTGTACGCACAGAACGTCCTCGACTACTCGCCGCTGGAATCCGGCCTCGCGCTGATGCCCAGCTCACTGGCCGTGGTACTCGGCTCCAAGGTCGCGCCGCGGGTCATGCGGGTCCTGGGGGCGCGGAACGCGACGGTACTCGGGACGCTGATCACGGCGGCCGGTTTCGGCTGGCAGTCGACCATGACGGCGGGTGGGGGCTATCTGACGGCGATCATGTTCCCGGGGATCCTGATGATGCTGGGCGCGGGTCTGTCGATGACCCCGCTCGCCGCACTCGCGACCTCCGGGGCGGCGCCGGGGGACGCCGGGCTGGTGTCAGGACTGGTCAACACCTCGCGCACGATGGGAGGTTCGCTGGGCCTCGCGGTCATGTCCGCAGTCGCCGCGACACGCACGGGGGGACGCCAGTCGGCCGAGGCCCTGACGGAGGGATACGCGCAGGCGTTCCGGGTGAGCGGGTGCGTGCTGCTGGCGGGGGCGGTGCTGATGCTGGTGTGGCTGCCGCGAAAGACTTCCGCGAATTCCGCTCGGTGAGGCAACGGTCCGGCGGGCCCATGGACTCCTTTTGATATCTAGGAGGTGCCCATGGGGGATCGGAAGCAGGCTCGGGACACGGAGTTCCAGAGCTTCGTCATCGGCCGCTGGCCGCGGTTGATGCGTACGGCATTTCTCCTCACGGGGGAGCAGCACGCCGCGGAAGACCTGGTCCAGTCGACGCTCGAACAGGTCTATGTGGCGTGGCGCAGGGTCGGCTCGGCCGACGACCCGGAGGCGTACGTACGACGCGTGATGATCAACGCGCATGCGCGAAGGCATCGCAGACGCCTCAAGGAGTTCCTCGCGCCCAGAGACGACTCGAATCTGGTGCGCGAGGTGGCGGACACCGGTGATCGCATCGCCCAGGCCGACGATCGCAGCGCCCTGCTGAAGGCGCTCGCCCAACTGCCCCCGCGGCAAAGGGAGGCGGTCGTCCTGCGGTACTGGGAGGACCTGACCGAGACGCAGACGGCCGAGGCGATGGGCTGCTCGGTGGGCACGGTGAAGAGCAATGCGGCCAAGGGGATCGCGAAACTCCGCGCCATACCCGGCTTGACCGAGATGGTGGCCGAGGGAGGGCGGAAGTGATGAGCGCGGACCAGGAGAACCTCGACATGACGCACAGGGACATCACCCTCCTGCTGGCCGGTGCCGCGGACGAGGTCGAGATCGGCATAGCCCCCTACCAGGCGGTGATCCGGGGCGGCCGCCGCCGCAGGGCCCGCCGTTGGGCGATCGCGGCGGCCACGACCCTGGTGCTCGCCGGCTCGACGGGCGCCACGCTCGCTTTGGCGGGCCTGCCGGGCGAGGGCGGGAACAGGGTGGCGCCGGCGGCGACACAACCGGCCTCACCGGAGGCGCGGCACGTGTACGTGCCTCAGCGCACCACGCTGGCGACCGGAATCGACCAGGGCAAAAAGTGGCGGGTCCACATCGACGTGTGGGGAGTGCCGCGCGACGAGACCGAGGCGCGGCTGCAGCTGGACGCCATGCGCCGGTCCGGGGAGCGGCCCCCGGTGCGCCAGGCGTCCGACCTGGTCGGCAAGACCTCGTACTTCGTAGGTCGGAGTGTCGGCGACGGCAAGTCGTCGACGATCATGTTCAACACGGTCAAGAAGGTGGAGCCCATGTCGGCCGGCGACTCCCAGTTCGCCGCGGTTCCCCTGGACCCTGGTACCTCCGGCCCCGACCGGCTGGTCGTCGGCCAGGTCGCCAAGAGCACCGAGCAGGTCACCTGCACGTGGAAGGACGGCACGACCTCGGTGGTCCACAGGGTGCCTGGCTACGACGTCAACGGCGACCAAGGGGTGATCCGCCCGGCGGCCGGCTCCCCGCAGAACTGGTTCGTGTGCCTTGGGCCGAAGGGGACGGGCTCGAAGAGCGTGGGAGTGCCGAAGTAGAAGACCCGAAAGGGAAGGTGGGGTTCATCGCACGGGCGATGTGACGTCGGGGTCCCCGGGTCCCGCTCTCCGGAGAGTGCCGCCCGCGCGCGTTGGGCGGCCCCTCGGCGGACCTCTTCCCTACAACCACCCCTGCTGTCGGGCCTCCCGCATCGCCTCCATGCGATTGCGGGTGCCCGTCTTGCCGATGGCGGAGGAGAGGTAGTTGCGGACGGTGGACTCGGAGAGACGGAGTCTGGTGGCGATATCGGCGACCGTCGCGCCGTCCACCGAGGCCTTCAGAACGTCGCACTCGCGGGTGGTGAGAGGGTTCGGGCCGGCGCTCAGCGCGGCCGTGGCCAGCGCAGGGTCCACGACCGTCTCACCGGTGAGCACCCGGCGGATCGCCGCGGCGAGTTCCTCCACCGGCCCGTCCTTGACCAGGAAGCCGGCGGCGCCCGCGTCCATGGCACGGCGCAGATAGCCGGGCCGACCGAAGGTGGTGAGGATCAGCACGCGGCAGTCCGGGGCCTGCTCGCGCAGTTCGGCGGCGGCGTCCAGCCCGCTCATGCCCGGCAGCTCGATGTCCAGCAGGGCCACGTCCGGCCGGTGGACCAGCGCGGCGTCCACGATCGCGTCCCCCGTCGCCACCTGCGCGACGACCTCGATGTCCTCCTCCATACCGAGCAGCAGGGCGAGGGCACCGCGCATCATGCCTTGGTCCTCGGCAAGCAGGACCCTGATGCACTTCGCCAACCGGTGATCTGGGGGCATCTCATCCACGCGCCTAGGGTACGGGGCCCATGCACCACGACATGTGAACCGCACGAATCATCGGTCGGCGACAACATGTGTGTCACTGGTTCCAAGTGGTTGTCGGACGACAACCATCTCGTTCCATCAGCCCGTGAGCCCGATTCCGGGGACCCGATGGGATGACGCCCGGACGGTGTGCTCCCCCTCATGGGGGAGCGGTGGTCGTACGACAAGGCGATGGGCCGGCGGGCCTCGGTGCTTGCTGAACCTCGCGGGCTCTGACGCTGACTGGCCTGCGTTCACCGACGGTGGGCACCGGCCCGCATCGGGGGTTCCTCGACGGCCTCCGGTTCGGCGGCCGGCACGGGGCGCTCCGACTCCACCGGAAGTTCCGCGGTGACCGTGAAGCCGCCGTGTGGCGACGGGCCGGCGCGCAGGGAGCCGCCGGCTGCCGCGAGGCGTTCGGTGAGGCCCTTCAGGCCGGTGCCGCCGATGCCCTCCGCGCGCGGTGCCGAGGAGGCGCCGTTCCCGTTGTCGGCAACGGTCAGCCGGATGTGTTCGGACGTGCCGTCGACGGAGATCTCGCAGCGGGTCGCGCCGCTGTGCCGCACGGCATTGGTGACCGCCTCGCGCACCACCCAGCCGAGCAGGGCCTCGGTCTGGGGTACCAGCGGCGGGCCCGAGCGGCGTACGACGGGTTCGATGCCGGCCGCGGTCAGGGCCGAGCGGGCGCGGTCCAGCTCTGTGGCCAGACTGCCCTCGCGGTAGCCCGTGACCGCCTCACGGATCTCTACGAGCGCCTGGCGGCCGACGGACTCGATGTCGGTGACCTGCACCAGCGCCGCTTCCAGGTCGCGGTGGGCCAGACGGCGGGCCGCCTCCGACTTCACGACGATGACCGAGAGGGTGTGGCCGAGCAGATCGTGCAGGTCGCGGGAGAAGCGCAGACGCTCCTTCTCCACCGCGCGGCGGGCCAGTTCCTCGCGGGCGGCGCGCAGTTCGCGTACGGCCTCGGCCAGTCCGAGGATCGCCGCGGTCACCATCGTCGACAGGAACGTGCCGTACACGATGTTGATCGCGTCCGTGCCGACACGGAAGCCGGCGACGGCGCCGGCGAGCGCACTGAGGCCCAAGGCGGCCTTGCCCAGCCACGGGCCCCGTACGATCGCGCCGGTCGCGAGCCCCAGCAGCGGGAAGAACATCAGCCAGTTGCCGCCGTACCCGATGGCCAGCGCGCAGGTCACCAGGCCCAGCAGGACGAGCGCCAGCCGCGTGGAGGCCGCCTCGCGGGTCTCCTTGCAGAAGGCGCGGAACGCCACATAGATGTAAAGGGAGTTGAAGGCGAACAGCCCCACGCCGCCGATCCACGGGTTCGGGGTCTTGCCCTGGAAGAGGTTGGAGAAGGAGCCCATCCCCAGCAGCAGCCAGGGGAGCAGGGTGAAGCCGCTGGGCGGCGGGCCCGGCTCCTCATGTGCCTTACCGGCCTTCCGGGCCGCCTTGCGCTCGGCCTTGAAGCACTTCTTGTCCTCCTTCCACGTCTGCTTCCACGCCCGACGGGCCAGTCGCCACGCGTCCAGGCGGCGCGGAGCCTTTCGCAACCAGGACATGTCCTCGCCCCCCGATCAGATGTTCCCGGCGTACCGGCGGTACGACATCACGGCGTAGGAGCCGAACGCCAGTAGCCAGGCCGTCAGCACGAGGATGGCCCCCGCCGTCGGGGCGTGGCCGTCGGCGACCGCCGTGCCGAGCTGGGCGAAGCGGTGCGTCGGGGTGAACGCGGACACCGAGCGCAGCCAGCCGGGGAAGAGGGCGACCGGGAACCACAGACCGCCCACGACCGCCAGCCCCAGGTTGCACACCATGTTCGCCACGCCGGTGGTCTGCGCGGTCAGCCGGTAGCCGTTGCCCAGGCCGAGCAGGGTGAAGGGGATCGAGCCGAGCCACAGCAGCAGCGCGATCGCCGCCCACTGCCAGGCCGCCAGCCGTACGCCGTTGACCAGGCCGCCCGCCGCGAGCACCACGACGATCGCGGGCAGCACCGTCACCGAACCGGTCAGCGCCCGGCCGGTGACGACCTGGCGCGGGGTCATCGGGGTCACCCTCAGCTGTCGTAGCCAGCCGATCGCCCGGTCCTCGGCGACCCCGCCGCCGGTGTTGAGGGCGGAGCCGACCGCGCCGTACGCGGCCATCCCCACCATGGACGCGGTCTTCCAACCACCGTCGATCTCACCGATGTTGGTGAACAACAGGTACATCATCACCGGCATCGCGATCCCGCCGATCACGAAACCGACGTCGCGCAGGGTCCGGCGTACTTCCAGCAGCAGGTAGTCGATCATCACACCGTCTCCATCGCGCGCGAGGTCAGGGCAAGGAACGCGTCGTCCAGCGACGCCGGGGCGACCTCGAGGCCGCGTATCGCACCCAGGTCGGCCAGAGCGATCACGGTGGCGTCGGAGTCGTCCGTGCGCAGCAGCGCCCGGTCGCCCCGCACCTCCAGCGAGCGCACGCCGGGCAGCAGGGTCAGGCCCTCCGTGCCGCGGCCGGCCAGGTCGAAGGAGACCAGGTTGCCGCCCGCCGACCGCCTGAGCTCCTCGCCGGTGCCGTCCGCGACGATCCGGCCGCGGTCGATGACCAGGATCCGGTCGGCGTGCGCGTCCGCCTCCTCCAGATAGTGCGTGGAGAACAGGACGGTGTGGCCGCGGCGGGCATAGGCCCGCATGGAGTCCCAGAAGGCGCGCCGTGCCTCGACGTCGAGGGCGGCGGTGGGCTCATCGAGGACGATCAGCGAGGGGTTCCCGGCGAGTGCGACCGCGAACCGCACGCGTTGCGTCTGCCCGCCGGAGAGCCGGTCCACACGCCGCCCGGCCAGGTCGGCAATCCCGGCCAGTTCGAGGGCGTGCGCGACGGGCAGCGGGGTGGGGTAGCGGCCGGCCACGAAGGTGACCAGTTCGCTGACGGTGACCCGGGGGACCGCCCGTGCCTCCTGGAGCATGGCGCCCACCCGGCCCGCACGCACGGCCCGCTCCGGGGGTGCGCCGAACAGCTCCACGGTGCCCGCGTCGGGCTCGATCAGGCCGAGCAGGAGGGAGATCGTCGTGGACTTCCCGGCGCCGTTGCGGCCCAGCAGCGCGACGGTCTCGCCGCGTGCGATCCGCAGGTCGACGCCGTCGACGGCACGAACTGTGCCGTAGGTCTTGACCGCCCCCGTGAAGGACACGGCGGGCGGTGTCCCGGTCGTTTTCGTCATGACCAGGACGTTACGGAGGTACAGCGACTCCTCGATAGATGCGGTTGTACGGACTCCGGCAGGACAAATGTCACGGCGTACCGATCTGACATCTCGTCAGGAACCTTTACGGGCACGGGTTGCTGGGCTATACAGAGCCCCGGACTGGAACGCGTTCCAGCGCGCCGGCGGGCCACGTCTGCCCCGGCACCCGACCGGCCCGTGACGACCTCCCAGGAGCCCCATGCCCATCGACGCAGCCACGGCGCTCGCGGCCGAGCCGCGGACCGGCGAGATCGCCTGGACCCCCAAGGACGTTCAGCTCTACCACCTCGGTATCGGCGCCGGCATCCCCGCCACCGACCCCGGCGAACTGCGCTACACCCTGGAGTCCCGGCTGCATGTCCTGCCGAGCTTCGCCACCGTGGCGGGCGGCGGCTCCCCGGGCGTGATCAGTGGTCTGTCCATGCCCGGCGTCGACGTCGACCTCGCCCGCGTCCTGCACGGCGGTCAGACGCTGGAGGTCCACCGCCCGATCCCGGCCGCGGGCAGGGCACGGACTGTCTCCCGTGTCACCGCGGTGTACGACAAGGGCAAGGCTGCCGTCCTCGTCGTGCGCACCGACGTCGGTGACGCCGACGGCCCGTTGTGGAGCAGCGACGCGCAGATCTTCGTGCGCGGCGAAGGCGGCTGGGGCGGCGACCGCGGCCCCACGGCGGCCCTCGAGCCGCCCACCGGCGAGCCGGACCGGGTGGTCGAGCGGCCGATCCGTGAGGACCAGGCCCTTCTCTACCGCCTGTGCGGCGACTGGAACCCGCTGCACGCCGACCCCGAGTTCGCGAAGCTCGCCGGGTTCGAGCGGCCCATCCTGCACGGCCTGTGCACCTACGGGATGACGCTCAAGGCCATCGTCGACACGCTGCTCGAGGGGGATGTGACCCGGGTCCGCGCCTACTCCACACGGTTCGCCGGGGTCGTCTTCCCGGGCGAGACTCTGCGCATCCGTATGTGGCGGCGGGACAGTTCGGTCCGGGTGGCCGTGAGTGCGATCATGGGGGTCCCCCCGCTCGAGCGAAGCCGAGAGTGGGGGAGGGGCGACGCTCCCGTCCTCCTCGACACGATCGTCGAACACTCCTGAGCCCGCCGGCCCTTCGAGGGAATCCGCCTACGCGCGTCCGACCGCCGCAGCGCGAGGGTCCAGGGGAGGACCCCGCACAGAACGGCCCCGCCCGTCGTCTGCTCGACGACGGGCGGGGCCGTGTGTGATGCGGCAACCGGCAGGAAGCTCAGCAGAACTGATAGGCAGTCAGTTCATCGCTCCGCTGCCGTTGGTCCACTGTCAGGCCGCCGTGATGCCGGACTGCTCGGCCTCCTCGGACGGCTTGCGGTGCCGGCCGCTCGGGCTCGACTCGGCTTCCTGGGCGGAGATCTCTCCGCGGTGCCGGCCGTGACCGGCGGCCTCCTCAGCCTCGGCGGGCGCAGGCAGTGTGGTGCAGTTGTCGCTCATCGGAAGTGCTCACCCCGTCAATATGATCCTTCGTACAGCCGGGCGATTCTAACGGGCGGCCATGACAGGCGCGTTGCCAGCCGGAGAAGTCTTCGTCACTTCGGCCGGAGGCGTCCCCGCCGCTTCCGCCGGAGGTTTGTGTACCGGTTCCGACGGGGTTCTGAGCGCCGCCTCCGTTGGAGGATTGCGTACCGCAGCCGCCGGCGTTCTGCGCGCCGGTTCCGCCAGCGGCCTGCGCACCTTGGCGGCACCGCTCGCCGTACGCTCCCACAGCGGCGCCTGCTGCAACGGCACCGGCCGTGCCGCCCCCCGCTCCCCGGAGTCCGGACCCGGCCGCGCGGAGGGCTCCTTGACGGGCGGGACTGTTCCCCCGGGCACCGCCAGCCGCGCCACCCCGCACCGCACCGCCTCCGTCGCATACGGAAGCCGCAGCACCCCCTCCGGCGTCCACAGCCCCGCCCCCGCCAACCAGCCCGCGGGCGGCGCGAGATGCTGGACCGTGCGGTGTGCCGGGCGCCACACCCCGACCCAACTGCCCGCCGCCCCGTCGATCCGCAGTGCCACCGCACAGCTCTCCGGCGTCAGCATCTGCCCCGGCTGGATCGCGAACGGCGTCACGGAGGCGGAGCCCAGGCGCAGGCACTCCGGAAAGCGCACCGGCAGCGTGCTCCCCAACACCCCCCACCCCAGCCGGGCGTGACCCGGTGACGGCGCGTCCGAGCGGATCAGCAGCAGCCCGCTGTCCCAGTCCGCGAGCAGTACCCGGTCGTCGCTCTCCTCCGTGATCTCCAGCAGCGGCGACACCTCCCCGCCCCGCGCCAGATCCACCACCACCGTCTTCGTGGGACCCCCCTCCGGCACGCGGTCCAGGGCCAGCATCCGGCCCGCACGGTCCAGCCACACCCCGCCGCCGCAGCGGGCCGGCACCCGGGCCAGGCGCTCGGGCCCGTGCGCCCCGCCCGCCACCAGCCACACCGTCGTCGTGTCACCGTCCACCGCGAGCGCGTAGGCGCGGTTCCCCGTCGGCGAGGGCGGAAGCAGTCGCAGCCGGCTCCCCGCGCCCGGGCACTCCACCGCACCCAGCGCCAGCTCCCCGGTCCCCGGGCCCGTCGGATAGAGCAGCGAGAACGTGTGCCGCCCGCCCATGGCACGGTGGACCAGCACCCGCCCGTCGGTCATCGGCTGCACCTCGGTGCCGGGCTCCTCCGGCTGATGGCCGGGCAGCGGTACGGCGTACGGTTCCGGTCCGCCCAGGGTCCAGCGCTCCGGGTACCAGGACTCGCCGTGCCGGGCGAGCCGCGCCGCGTAGGAGCCTTCCGCGGTGATCACACAACCGGGCCGGGCCGCCCACGCGTTCCCGTTCTCGGCCGCGGCCGTAAAGGCACAGATCGTCATCGTTCGGTCACCTCCGGCCACGAAACTAGTTTTCGTACGCACAGGTGTGGGATCCCCGGGGACCGCTTCACACATAAGGGTGTTCGTCTCGCCGTTCGCCTGAGGAAAAGGGGCGGATGTGCTGCGCGAGGGGAGTGCACGGCCCCTCCATGCGCGACCCCATGCCGTCCGAAAGGCCGGTCGCCCCCGTGACCCGGTGGGGCACAGACCCGGGCCAGGTAGCCTTTTCCCCGTGCCCCGTCTGTCTGAAGTCATCGCCGCGCTGGAAACCCTGTGGCCTGCCGAGCGGGCCGAGTCCTGGGACGCGGTCGGCACGGTCGTCGGCGACCCCGACCAGGAGGTCTCCCGGGTCCTCTTCGCCGTCGATCCCGTCCAGGAGATCGTCGACGAGGCGGTGAAGCTGGGTGCGGACCTGCTGGTCACCCACCACCCGCTCTTTCTGCGCGGCACCACGACGGTGGCGGCCTCCACCTTCAAGGGCCGCGCCGTGCACACCCTCATCAAGAACGACATCGCGCTGCACGTCGCCCACACCAACGCCGACCGGGCCGATCCCGGCGTCAGCGACGCTCTCGCCGGCGCGCTCGACCTGCGGATCCTGCGCCCCCTCGTACCGGACACGACCGACCCGGAGGGCCGCCGGGGCCTCGGCCGCATCTGCGAGCTGGACCACCCGCTGACCGTCCGCGAGCTGGCCGCCCGTGCCGCCGAACGGCTGCCCGCCACCGCGCAGGGCATCCGCGTCGCCGGCGACCCCGACGCCGTCGTCCGTACGGTCGCCGTCAGCGGCGGCTCCGGCGACAGCCTCTTCGACGACGTCCGCGCAGCCGGCGTCGACGCCTTCCTCACCGCGGACCTGCGCCACCACCCGGCGTCAGAGTTCATGGCGGATCGCGCCCACAGTCCTCTCGCGCTGCTCGACGCGGCGCACTGGGCCACCGAATGGCCCTGGTGCGAGCTGGCAGCCGCTCAGCTCGACGAGATCTCCGACCGCCACGGATGGGGCCTTCGCGTCCACGTCTCGAAAACGGTCACCGACCCCTGGACCGCCCACGCGGCGTCCGCCGCCACTCACTCCACAGGAGCCCCCAACTGAACGCCGCGCCCGCAGACCAGATCCGCCTCCTCGACGTCCAGGCCCTCGACGTACGCCTGCAGCAGCTCGCGCACCGGCGGAGGTCCCTGCCCGAGCACGCCGAGATCGAGTCGCTGAGCAAGGACCTCACGCAGCTGCGCGACCTGCTGGTGGCCGCGCAGACCGAGGAGAGCGACTGCGCCCGCGAGCAGACCAAGGCGGAGCAGGACGTGGACCAGGTGCGCCAGCGCGCCGCCCGCGACCAGCAGCGCCTCGACTCCGGCGCCATCACCTCCCCCAAGGACCTGGAGAACCTCCAGCACGAGATCGTCTCGCTCGCCAAGCGGCAGGGCGACCTGGAGGACGTGGTCCTGGAGGTGATGGAGCGCCGCGAGTCCGCGCAGGAGCGCGTCGGCGAGCTGACCGAGCGGGTCGCCTCGGTGCAGTCGAGGATCGACGACGCCACGGGGCGCCGGGACGCGGCCTTCGAGGAGATCGACGGCGAGGTGGCGTCGGTGACCAAGGAGCGCGAGGTCATCGCCGGCTCGGTGCCCGCGGACCTGCTGAAGCTGTACGACAAGCTGCGCGAGCAGCAGGGCGGCATCGGCGCGGCCAAGCTGTACCAGCGCACCTGCCAGGGCTGCCGCCAGGAGCTGGCGATCACCGAGCTGAACGAGATCCGCACGGCCGCGCCGGACACGGTCGTCCGCTGCGAGAACTGCCGTCGCATCCTGGTGCGCACCTCCGAGTCCGGCCTGTAAGAGGCGTACGGCGTGCGGGAGTTCATCGTCGAGGCCGACGGCGGTTCCCGGGGCAACCCGGGGCCCGCCGGCTACGGCTCCGTGGTGTGCGACGCGGCGACGGGCCAGACGCTGGCGGAGCGGGCCGAGTTCATCGGGACCGCCACGAACAACGTCGCCGAGTACCGGGGACTGCTGGCCGGGCTGCGCGCGGCGTACGAGCTGGACCCGACCGCGCGGGTGCGCGTGCGCATGGACTCCAAGCTGGTCGTGGAGCAGATGTCCGGCCGCTGGAAGATCAAGCACCCGGCCATGAAGCCGCTGGCGATGCAGGCCGCCGCCGTCTTCCCCGCCGCGCAGGTCACCTACGAGTGGATCCCGCGCGAGAAGAACAAGCACGCGGACCGTCTGGCCAACGAGGCGATGGACGCGGGCAGCCGCGGGGAGCGGTGGGAGCCCTCCCGCTCGACCGCGGAACTGGACACGCGTGCCGCCATGGCACCCGAACCGGCGGGCCCGCCCGGCGACGCGGCCGCCGGTGCGGCGCGGGCGCGGGCGGCTCTGGCGGCCGCAACCGCAGTCCCGGCCGCCCCGTCCTCGGCCCGCGGGGCAGCGGCGGAGAAGGCCGATGCCGATGTGAGGGCCACTTGTCAGATCGCCTCCGCCCCGCCCGACCTCGGCACCCCGACCACGTTCGTGCTGCTGCGTCACGGCGAGACCCCCCTCACCCCGCTCAAACGGTTCTCCGGCAGCGGCGGCACCGACCCGGCCCTCTCCGAGGCCGGCCGGCGCCAGGCCGGACTCGTCGCCGGGGTGCTGGCCGCGCGGGGGACCGTCCAGGCCGTCGTCTCCTCGCCGCTCGCCCGCTGCCGCGAGACCGCCGGGATCGTCGCCGCCCGCCTCGGGCTCGACGTCAGTGTGGAGGACGGGCTGCGCGAGACCGACTTCGGCGCCTGGGAGGGCCTCACGTTCGCCGAGGTCCGCGAGCGGTACCGGGACGACATGGACGCCTGGCTCGCCGACCCGGAGGCCGAACCCACCGGCGGCGGCGAGAGCTTCGCGGCCGTCGCCCGCCGGGTCGCCGCCACGCAGGACCAGCTCCTCGCCTCCCGCGCGGGCCGCACGGCTCTGCTCGTCTCGCACGTCACGCCCATCAAGACCCTGGTGCGCCTCGCCCTCGGCGCGCCCCCCGAGTCCCTGTTCCGCATGGAACTGTCCGCGGCCTCGCTGACCGCGGTGGCGTACTACGCCGACGGCAACGCCAGCCTCCGCCTCCTCAACGACACCTCCCACCTGCGCTGAGGACTCCGCCGGGGCCTTAGGGCCTGTTCTGAGTTCCCCGTCTGCGCAGCGGCGTTCGGCACGCACTCCCCCAAGCTCTCGGCTTCGCTCGAGCAGGGGGGACCCGCATGCCGCACGGCGCCGCAGGACAGGTGGCTCCGCCACATGACCTGCGACACCGCACGCCGATCGCACGCACCGCACGCCGATCGCACGCACCGAACGCCGATCGCACGCACCGAACGCCGATCGCACGCACCGAACGCCGCTGCGCCCGCGCTCCGCGCGGACGACGGGGAACTCAGAACAGGCCCTAGCTTTCGAGCGCCGCCGCCTGCCGCGCCAGCCGCTCGATCCGCGTCCAGTCCTTCGCCGCGATCGCGTCCTGCGGCACCATCCATGTCCCGCCCACACAGCCGACGTTGGGGAGCGCCAGATACTCCGGGGCGTTCGCCGGGCCGATGCCGCCCGTGGGGCAGAAACGGGCCTGCGGGAGCGGTCCGGCCAGCGACTTCAGATAGGCCGTGCCGCCCGCCGCCTGCGCCGGGAAGAACTTCATCTCCCGTACGCCCCGTTCAAGGAGCGCCACGACCTCCGAGGTCGTGGACACCCCCGGCAGGAACGGCACCCCGGACGCCTGCATCGCCGCCAGCAGCGCGTCGGTCCATCCGGGACTGACCAGGAAACGCGCACCGGCCGCCACGCACTCGGTCACCTGTCGGGGCGTGATGACCGTGCCCGCCCCGGCCACCGCGCCCGCGACCTCCGCGGCGATCGCCCGGATCGCGCCGAGCCCGGCCGGGGTGCGCAGCGTCACCTCGATCGCCGGCAGCCCGCCCGCGACCAGCGCCCGCGCGAGCGGTACGGCGTCGGCGGCCTCCTGGAGGACGACCACGGGGACGACGGGCGCGAGATCGAGGACCGAGACGGCGGACGGCGACGAGGGCAGGGGCGAGGCCATGGCCTCATCCTGCCCACGGATAGCGATATGCACAATGTGCGTTGCGTATGATGCAACGCAAGAAGGCGGCGTCCCGCGCAGCTCAGTGGATCTCCGTCACCACCACGTCCAGCGACCACGCCTTCCCGGCCTTGGCGGGCGCCTCGGCCTCCACCGTGTAACCCAGGTCCCGCAGTGCTTCCACCAGCTCCGCCGGGTCCTTCGGTGCGGCCCCCTCGGTCAGCAGGCTGCGGACGATCCGGCCCTTGGTCGCCTTGTTGAAGTGGCTGACCACCGACCGCTTCTCCACCCCGTCCACGACCTGCGCGTGCAGCACTCGCACCGTCGCCGTCCGCCCCGCGACCTCGCCCTTCGGCTTCCAGGCGGCCGCGTACGCGGAGGACCGGAGGTCCAGCACCAGGCCGTCACCGGCCGCCTCGGGCAGGGCGGCGGCCATCGGCGTACGCCAGAACGCGCCCAGTGCCCCGAGCCCGGGCAGCTTCACGCCCATCGAGCACCGGTACGAGGGGATGCGGTCGGTCACCCGGACCGCGCCCCACAGCCCGGAGAACACGAGCAGGGACCTGGCTGCCCGCCGCTTGGCCGCCGTGTCCAGCGAGGCGAGGGCGAGGGCGTCGTACAAGACACCGGTGTAGATCTCCCCGGCCGGCCGCGCCCCCGCGGTCCGCAGCCCGGCGTTCTTCGCGACCTCCCCGCGCAGCCCCTCGCTGAGCCCCAGCACCTCGCGCGCCTTGTCCTCGTCGCCCGCGCACAGCCCGACCAGTTCCTCCAGGACGGCCGCGCGTGCGGCGTTCAGCGCCGGCAGCGACAGCGACTCCAGCTTCACCGGGGCACCGCGGCCGGAGGACGCCTTGCCCTCGGAGGGCGGCAGCAGGACAAGCAACACGTACTCCTTCTGTAGGACTCAGCGCCAGCGTACGGCGTGCCGTGCGACCGAAAGCCACCCCCACGTCCCCGGAGGCTCTCGGCGTGCGCTCACCCGGCTCGATCCGCAAACGGCGCCGACGCGGCGCGTGCCGCACGGTCCGCGTGGTGACGCCGACGGTCGCGGCGAGTTCTCCGATCCGCATGGCATCAGTACAAACGCTGACGTTGCGTCATGGTCAAGCCCGGCCCTTGACAGGCTAACGGCGTTAGCCTTACGGTCGCAGTCGTGGCTAACGGTGTTAGCCTTAATCGACAGCCCGGGAGGCAGCCATGGTCACGGCCACATCCAGTCGCCCCGCCCTCACCGTCGTCCGCCGTACGGCCTGGCTGGCGAACGCCCTGTTCTGGTCCGCCTTCGCGGTGCTCGAGGCCGTGAACCACGGCTGGCTCGCGGGCACGCTCGCCCTCGCCTTCGCCGTTCTGCCGGACCTGACCTTCCTGGTCGCCCTGGACGAGGCGCCCCGCATGAAGAAGGGGCAGCTCCCGCCCCGTGCGGTGCCGTACTACAACGCGATGCACCGGGCGCTGGTCCCGCTGGCGCTGATGGTCCTCTGCACGGTCACGCCCGACAGCTGGGCTCCGGCCTTCGCCGCGCTGTGCGGCTGGCTCGCCCACATCTCGTACGATCGCGCTTTCGGCTACGGGCTGCGGACGAAGGAGGGTTTCCAGCGTGGCTGACCGTTCGACCTCGAAGGCCGGGACTCCCGCCTCCGCGGCCGCCCTCCCGGTGGCCGGGGCGCATCTCTCGCCCCGCGCACGGGAGATCGTCGCGGCGGCCAGGACCCTCCTGGAAGAGTCCGGGCCCACCGCGCTCACCATGCGGACCCTCGCCGACCACCTCGGCATCAAGGCCCCCTCCCTCTACAAGCACTTCCCGGACAAGCAGGCCGTCGAGGTCGAGCTGATCGCCCAGATGCTCGAGGAGTGCGCCGAGGTCCTGGAGGCGACCGAGGCCCGAGCCTCTGGCGGGCTGCCGGCGCTGGCGGAGGCCTATCGGGCGTACGCACTCGCCCACCCGCACCTGTACTGCCTGGCCACCGAGCGCCCCCTGCCCCGCGCGTCGCTCCCGCCGGGCCTGGAGGACCGGGCCGCACTGCCTCTGCTGCGCGCCTGTGGCGGCGACGGGGACCTGGCCCGGTCCATCTGGGCCTTCGCGCACGGCATGGTGATCCTGGAGATCCACGGGCGGTTTCCCGGCGACGCCGACCTGGCGGCGGCGTGGAAGCGGGGCCTGACGGCATTGCATTCCTAGTGTCCTAGTGTCCCGAGCGCGACCCCATCGGCGAGCGGGCTGCGGATGATCCGGCCCTCGGCCGCCTTTTGAAGTGGCTGACCGCTGAGCGCTTCCCCCTCTCCCTCCCCGTCCGCGACCTGCGCGTGCGGCATCCGCGCGGTCGCTGTCCGCCCTGCGCGGTCGCCCTTCTGCTTCCGGGCGGCCGCGTAGGCCGGAGAAGACGAGTAGGTACCCGGCCTCCGCCGCTTGGTCGTCGCGTCCAGCGAGGCGAGGGGGCTCAAGGCGCCCAGGCCCATAACGTCTAATGGTGCTATCGTCATTAGCACCATGTTGCTGAGACTGAACGTTGCGGACACCCGTCCCCTGCACGAGCAGGTGGCCGGCGCTATTCGCCGAGCCATCGCGGAGGGGGAGTGCGTCCCGGGGGACCGGCTGCCCTCGGCGCGCGAGCTCTCCCAGGCACTGGACGTCAATGTGAACACCGTGTTGCGCGGCCTTCGGACCCTGCGCGAGGAGGGCGTGCTGGAGTTCCGGCGCGGCCGGGGCGTATCCGTGGCCGCCGGGGCGGACGGGCGCTCCGTCCTCCTGGACCGCCTGCGGGATCTGGTGGCCGATGCCGCCCGCCTGGGGTACGGCAAGGCCGACCTCATCGAGATGATCGGAGAGCTGTCGTGAACGAGCGCGGGAACGGAGCGACCTGGGGGGTCGCCGGGTGGACCGCCGGAATACTGGCGCTGCTGGTGGGGATGCCGTTGGCCGCGAGCGGGCGCCTGCCGGAGAGGCTGGCAACGCACTGGAACGGTGCGGGAGACCCCGACGGTTCGATGCCCTTGTGGGCCGCGGTGTTCATCCCGGCACTGATCTGGCTGGTACTGGCCTCGGGTGCGGTGATCGTGTGGCGGCGGACGGACGTGGCACGCGAGTGGGTGCCTGCCGTGCTGATGACCGGACTCTTCCTCGTGGGTACGCAGGCCTCCATCGTGCACGCCAACCTGGACCGGACCGACTGGCACGAGGCGCGCTCGGTGACGGTCTGGGTCGTGGCGGCCCTTGCGGTGGCGGGCGCGGCGGGATTGATCGTCTGGCTCGCCGGCCGTCGTGTTCCTGCCCCTTGGCGGGAGACGGCGGACAGCCCGGTCATGGACCTTCCCGAAGGCCAGCGGCTGGTGTGGTTCTCCCGTGCTTCCAGCCCGTGGATGTATGGGGCTTTCGCCGTGACCGGGCTCGTGGCGATGGCCGCGCTCCTTGTCGGCGTGGTCGGGCTGACGAGCCTGGACTGGTCGCTGATCGTGCCCCTCGCCCTTGCTTCGATCCTGCTCCTCGGCCTCGCCTCCGTGGAGGCACGGGTCAGCGAGACGGGGCTGAGGGTCGCCTTCGGGCCGTTCGGCTGGCCGGCTCGGCGCTGGTCCGTGGGGGACATCGAGTCGGCCCGCTCAGAAGCCCGCACGGCGGCGCAGGTCGGTGGCCTGGGCTATCGGCTGAACAGGCTGGGCACCACGGTGATGCTGCGCGGTGGGGAGTGCCTCGTCATCCGCGCCCGGGGCAGGGACTTCGCCGTGAGCGTGGACGACGCCGCACGAGGTGCCGCGCTCCTGAACTCCTTGCGCGCACAACACCCGTCCCGTTGAGCCGGGCTTCCGGCGCGGCGGTGGGCGCAGGGCCTCGCCGCGTACGCCCTGATCGTCGCGGGCTCGGTGCTCGCGACGGCGGGCCCGGACACCGGACGAATCCGCCGCGCGCGCCCGGTAGCATGGTCGACACGGCAGACGAGCCGGGCGGGCGGCCGCGTGGGGGTCCTGATGGACCTCCCCGAGGAACGTCCGGGCTCCACAGGGCAGGGTGGTGGCTAACGGCCACCCGGGGTGACCCGCGGGACAGTGCCACAGAAAGCAAACCGCCCGGGGCTTCGGCCCCTGGTAAGGGTGAAACGGTGGTGTAAGAGACCACCAGTGCCCAGGGTGACCTGGGCAGCTCGGTAAACCCCACCCGGAGCAAGGTCAAAAGGAAACACCCCGGTGTTTCTGCGCGGACGATCGAGGGCTGCCCGCCCGAGTCCGCGGGTAGACCGCACGAGGCCGGCGGCAACGCCGGTCCTAGATGGATGGCCGTCGCCGGAGGGCCCGCGAGGACCCTTCGGAACAGAACCCGGCGTACAGCCCGACTCGTCTGCCGCTGCCTGCGGCTTTGCCTGGGAGAGGGCCTCTGACCTGCTTCGGAGGCCCTTTCCGGTCTTTCGGGGGCTTGCCGCGTCAGGCCGCGAAAAGTCCCTTGGAAGTCCCTCGGACAGCGCTGAGAGTCCCTGAAAAGTCCCTGGCGTAGAGAAGCGAGGGGCACCTCTGACCTGGGCAGATCATAGTTTCGCTGGTCTTGGTGCGGGGCTCGGCGATCGTCCCTTGAGGCGGGAAGCGGTGTCTGTTGCAGCGTGGGCCCGAAGGTGGCGGTGGCAGGGTGCCGGTTTCGGGTGAACGTCAGCAGCTGGACAAGACACCCAGGAGATAGGGCCGTCATTCCAGGGACGCGTTATTGTCCGCAAGTGCCGCCGTGACTATGGCCGCTGTCGCTACGGCTGGAGGCATGAGGTTGGACTGGATGTAGGCGTGTCCATCGGCCCAGCCTTCCCCGATCTGGTTCGAGAGTGCGTCAGACAGTACGGCGAAGAAGTCCTCCGGAATGTGTGATGCGCTCCCGGTGCAGGCTTCCTGCTCAAGGACGCACGCCCCGGGAACCCGTGGCTGCCATCCAGACGGTCGTCACCGGCGAGGCCTGACCCGTCTGGGCACCGCGCTGCCGCAACGGACGTACCCGCCCCGCGAGAGCGGCTGGGAGGCTCGACCTGCTCAGCGGTCGGCGCTGCCGGGCGGGACGACCCATTCGGTGGGTTGGCCGGTGAGGGAGGCGATCATGTCGAAGTCGCCGTCGTAGTGGAGGACCGTCCGCTGGTGCAGTTCTGCCGTGGCGGCGATCAGCAGGTCGGGAAGGGACAGGGCGCGGTGGAAGCCTGCGTTGAGAGCATGGCGCTGGACTTCCAGGGCGCGGGCGAAGGCATGGTCGTCGGCGTGGAGGTAGTCGAAGGCGTGGAGCCAGGTGCTGATCCGGGTCGCCTCCGAGCTGTCCCGTGCGGAGTGGATCATCTCGTACTCGGTGGGCTGGCACACGGCGAGGAGGTAGCGCTCGTGCAGGGGTTTGAGTGCCTCCTTGACGTTCGGCTTCGCCCAGCGGGCCAGGGCGGACTTGTCGATCAGGTAGCGGTCCTGCATCAGGCGGCCCGGCCTCCGCCGCAGTCGCCGGTGTGCTTGAGGGAGCCGTCGGCGTTACGGGGGCCGGTGGTCTCCACGATCTCGCTGAAGTCGAGCTCGCCGGCCTCGATGGCGTCGAAGCCTTCTTGTCGAAGGTGCCTCTTGACGGCATCCTCCATGGCGAGGCGGACAGCTTTGGCCTTGGTCTTGGTGCCGAAGATGCGCATGGCCTCGGTGACCATGTCTTCGTCGAGGTCGATGACGGTTCTGGCCATACGGACGGTCCCTTCGCGAGTGCTCCTGCCACGAAAACGATAGCATTTGTCGATGGCATTCGATATCGTTTTTGGTCGCGGCTGTCGTTGTCGCCGGAGACTTCGACACCCGGTTGCGAGGCGTCGTGCCGGTGCCCCTTGGGCGAACAGACCGCAGCCACGCGCGAGACCTGGCGGCTCCCGCGCAAACTGCGGTGCAGCACGAGCGGCATCACGGACCTGATCAAGGCCGTGCTCACCCTCCACCTCGCTCTCGCCCGAGATCAGGTAGACGGCTCAGTCTCCGGACCAACCCCAGAAGTAGATCTCCTGTGGCGTCCCGTGGTTGTCGTGCAGTACTGCGCAACGGCCGTACCAGCGCTCGCGAGCGAGGTCTTGGACGGCCGGAACGTGTTCGCGGGTCAGCCGTTCACTGCCGGTGGCCCTCCGGGCCTCCTCGGCGGTCACCTGCTGTACCGCGCAGGCCTCGGGCTCCTCATCTTCGCGTTGAACGTGGAAGACATCGAGAATCGAGTGGGTGCCGGAGTGCTGCGTCCACTCGTCGGCCCACAGTTCGTCCAGGGTCGAAGGCCGCGGGCGGCGCTCCTCCTCGGGAAGCCGGTCGTCGCCGCGCACCCAGAAGTAGTCACCGGCGCGGAACTCGCGGTGTCGCAACTCCTCCAGCGCAGCGCCGAGATCCTCCTGGTACGGCACGTAGTAGTCCCAGTACGAAGCACCCACCTTGTCCCCTCCGAGTCGGCCGCCAACGCGATACCGCGTCACAAGAACGCTAGTGCCGCAACAGGCAACGTCTGCCCCGTCGCGACGCCCGGCACGCCTCCCCCAAGCTCTTCGAGCAGGGGGTACCCCCACTCGCCGCACCGACCGAAAGCCCAAGTACGTCCAGTACGAGGGCTTCCGGCCGGCACGCCGGTGGGGGCACCGCCCGCGCGAGCGAAGCCGAGCGTGGGGGAACGCACCGAACGCCGCTCCTGAACGGGCAAACGTTGCCTGCCGCGGCACTAGAAGGTGAACCGGGCCCGGACAGGCGAGGGCCCCCTCGGCCGGGACGG
>NZ_MLYP01000078.1 GCF_001866645.1 Streptomyces colonosanans | reverse complement strand
CGGCAGCGGCAGCGGCAGGGGCAGCGGCAGCCAAGGGTGCGGCGCCCGGCGGTGCCGCTGCGCCGGGCGCCGTGGGCCGGGCCCTCGGTGATCCGAGGAGCCGACGCCGAGAGGGGTGCCGGCAGGGGTCCGGCGCGCCGGGCCGCGAGGTGCCGGTGCCACCCTGCCCGGCGCGCACCCGCTCCCTTACGAGAAAGGTGCCCGCGGGCCACTTGAGCGGGTGGACCGCGGGCACCTCATGGAGGGGGCGGGGGGTGTCAGTCCTGGCCGGTGCTGTGGGTGCGGATCGCCCACTGGGCGAAGGTCTCCGACTCGTCCGTGCGGCCCTCCTGGTAGCCGCGGGCCAGGTTCTCGACGAAGTCGGGGAGGTCGGTCGCGGTCACCTTCAGGCCCCGGGGCTTGTGACCGAGAGCCGCTTCGTCGTCCTTGGCGAGAGAGAGACCGCCGCCCAGGTGGACCTGGAAGCCCTCCACCTGGGTGCCATCGGGGCCGACGACGATCTGGCCCTTGAGGCCGATGTCGGCGACTTGGGTGCGGGCGCAGGCGTTGGGGCAGCCGTTGATGTTGACGGTGATGTCCGTGCTCTGGCCCGCGAGCCGTTGCTCGAGCTCGGCGACGAGTTCGGCGGCCCGGTCCTTCGTCTCGACGATGGCGAGCTTGCAGTACTCCAGGCCGGTGCAGGCCATCGTGGAGCGGCGCCACCGGGAGGGGTTGACGATCAGGTCGATCGTCTCCAGGTCGCGGACGAGCGGCTCGGGGTCCACCACGTCCAGGACGAGCAACTTCTGATAGGGCGTCAGGCGGATGCGGCCGGAGCCGTGCGCCTCGACGATGTCGGCGAGCCGGGCCAGCCGGGTGCCGGACACCCGGCCGACGACGGGCGCGGCACCGACGTAGTACCGCCCGTCCCGCTGCTCGTGGACGCCGACGTGGTCGACCGGAGCCGCCGGAAGGACCGGCTCGGGGCCGTCGACGAGCGGCCGGCCGAGGTACTCGGTCTCCAGGACCTCGCGGAACTTCGCCACGCCCCAGTCGGCGATGAGGTACTTCAGCCGGGCCCGGTTGCGCAGCCGCCGGTAGCCGTAGTCGCGGAAGAGTCCGGCGACGGCGGCCCAGACCTCGGGCACCTCGGCCAGCGGCACCCACGCGCCGGGGCGTTCGGCGAGCCGGGGGGAAGTGGAGAGTCCGCCGCCCACCCAGAGGTCGAAGCCCGGCCCGTGCAAGGGGTGCTCGACCCCGAGGAACGCGATGTCGTGGATCTGGAAGGGCACGTCCGGCAGCCAGGTGACGGCGGACTTGAACTTGCGGGGCAGGTTGGACAGCGAGGGGTCCCCGACGTGCCGGTCGACGATCTCGCGGATCGCGGACGTGGCGTCCAGGACCTCGTGGGGGCTGATCCCCGCGACGGGGCTCCCCAGCACGACCCGGGGGCAGTCGCCGCACGCCTCGGTGGTGGACAGTCCGACGGCCTCCAGGCGGCGCCAGATCTCGGGGACGTCCTCGATCCGGATCCAGTGGAACTGGATGTTCTGCCGGTCGGTGATGTCGGCGGTGTCCCGTGCGAACTCGGTGGACAGCGCGGCGATCTCGCGCAGCTGCGCCACGGAGAGTTCGCCGCCGTCGACCCGTACGCGCAGCATGAAGTGCTCGTCGTCGAGCTCCTCCGGTGCCAGGGTCGCGGTGCGGCCGCCGTCGATGCCGGGGCGCCGCTGGGTGTAGAGCCCCCACCAGCGGAACCGGCCGCGCAGGTCCTCGGCGGGGATGGAGGCGAAGCCCTCGCGCGCGTACGTCTGCTCGATGCGCTCGCGCACCCGCAGCGGATCCTCGACCGCCTTGAAGCGTTCGTTGTCGTTCAGGGGTTCCCGCGAACCGAGCGCCCACTGGCCCTCGTCGCGCTTACGCACCCGGGTCATCGTTGGTCCTCTCCTTCAGTGGGCCGCTGATCGGCGAGATCATTCCCGAGGGCAGCCAGTCCGCCGTCTCGCCGCCGCCGTGGTGGTGGCCGCCGCTCCGTTTCTCGCCGTCCACGGCGACCATGCCGCCGGGTACGTAGGCGACGGAGACCGCGAAGAGCCGCGGTGACGGCTCGGGCTCCTCTTCCCGTACGCGCTGCCAGGCCTCGTATCCGCCGCCCGTCGGGTACGCTCCGGGCATCCGGGCCGTGAGTGCCTTGACATACGCCATGGCATCGGCCCGCCTCGGCGTGTACCGCAGTGGGATCAACTGCCCGGCGCTGGGCGTCAGTACGGACCGGGCGAGCAGCCAGGGAGCGAGGTAGACGCCCTGGGCGACGGTCCGGCCTCCCTCGACGGCGAGGGTCGCCTCCGTCGCGCCGGGCCAGCCGGTGGTGACGATCAGGGGCTGGGTGGCGCGGCCGGGCGCGGTGACGTCGATGCCCTCGCGGGCAGCGGCCGCACGGACGGTGGCGGCCGCGGCCCTGCCGCGTTCCGAGTCGTCGGAGACGAGGCCCACGGAGCGGGTGCCCCGGGCGGCGAGGAAGAGGACAGTAGCGCGCAGCGCGGTGGCGTCCCGTTCGGCGAGCCGGTCGGACGGGCAGGCAGTGAGCGGGGCCCGTTCGCCCGCCACGAGTGCGCCGAGGGCGACCTCCGCGCACTCCGGTCCGTCGGCGGTGGCCAGGGCGGCGAGCGGGGCCTGGGCTCCGCTGCCGGTGTCGACCGGAAGCTCGCCCGCGGCGCCGCCCGCGGAGATCCGCAGGGTGCTGCGGCCCTTGGGGAGGACCACCGGAATCCACGACTGGGAGCTGCCCGGCCGCCGTTCGCCCGGCCGCAGGGTGCCGGCGGTGGTGCCGGCCTGCGCGTCCTCGGCTCCGACGGCGACCAGGTTGAGGCCGGGTCGTCCGGGGACGACGAGGACGCCGACCTGTTTCCCGCCCAGGGCGAGGGTCCGCAGAACGGGCGTCCCCGGCGGGGTCGGGTCCTGCGCGGCAGTGGTGTCGTCGGCGGCGAGGGTCCCCCGGTCCCCGTCCCCCGAGCCGAGCGCGGCAACGGCGACGAGACCGAGCGCCACGGCGAAGACGGTGAACGAGGCGGCGAGGTATCTGCGGGGCAGCAGGTTCCGCCGCGCCATGGCCAGCACGGCCACGACGCCGATGACGGACGCGACGGCGATCGGCACCAGGGACCCCCCCGGCGCCGCCCCGTCCAGCGCGGCCAGGTGACCGCGGCCCGGGGTGAGGGCCGCGGTCACCTGGGTACCGATGAATCCGGTCACTTCAGGACGCTGTCACTGACGGCGAACAGGATTCCGTGCGGGCGGGCCGGGCCGGTGTCGCCGTGCGGCCACGAGGTCCGGTCGAAGTCGACGCAGGGCGTGCCGCTCTGTTCGTCGCGGAACGAATTGTCCTGCTTCAACTTGCCCTCGCTGTCGAGGTCGTACATGCAGACGTCGTGGTTGCCGTCGCCGCTGAAGGAACCGGCGATGAAGTAGTTCGAGGTGGCGAGGCGGCGGATCTGCTCGGCCTCCTGGTAGTTCCCGTCGGGCGTCTGCTTGAAGTTGTCCATCGCGCCCCAGTGCGGGCCGCCGTCCGTGGTGTCCCGGATCGGCATGGCAGAGGTGACGGCCGGGCAGTCGCTCTCGGAGCCGCCGTGGTACACCTCCCTCAGCTTGTCGATGTTGCACTTGGGGTTGTCGCCGGCGGCCAGCAGCTTGCGGATGTCGAGCACGTAGAGCATGCCGGTGGTCCGGTCGAGCGGCTTGCCGTAGGCGGTGGACTGGCCCATCACCGTGTGGAACAGGTAGCGGTCGTCGGGGCTGACCATCAGCCAGCTTCCGGCGTCGCCGCCGCCCGTAACGTCCTTCGGTGCGCCCGCGGCGCGGTAGGCCGTGGTGTCGTCGAAGACCTCGCGCCACTTCGGCTCGGGCACGGTCACGTCGGGGGCGTAGAAGATCGCGCCACCAAGCATGGAGGAGGCGAACACTCCCTTGTGCTGCTTCTTGTTGGGGAGCGCGGGCTCCATGACGACCCGCGACTCGTGCCACACCGCCGACTTCTCCAGGCTGGCGCGCGGACCGTCGGGCATCTTGCTCACGGAGAGCAGCTCTGGGTTGTTGCGGTTGGCGATGTCCCAGACCCGCACGGTCTGGCGCGCGAGGTTGGTCTGGTCGGGCAGCTTCGGGCTCATGAAGTGGCGGGCCTCGACGAAGTCGCTCGCCACCATGATGTTGCGCTCTTCGCTGACCATGACCCCGTGCGGGTTGGCGCAGGTGGCCTTCTTGAGCTTGGGCACGTTGCCGCACTGCGTCGGGTCCTCGCCCTCGGCGAGCGCGGCCGGGATCTCGGCTAGGGTCTTGCCGTTCTTGTCGAGCCGCACGATCTCGCCGGGCGACCCGGCCGCGCCGTTGCCCTCGCGGACCTCGCCGTTGGTGAACGTACAGGGGCCGGGGAGGTCCGGCCCACCGAGGTAGCTGGCATACGCGGTGCCGTCGCGGAGCACCTGGAAGGCGTCGGGGGCAGTGCCGCAGGGCGTGTCGATGGTCGAGTTGACGCCGGCCAGCTTCAGGGCCGGCAGCGCGGTGGTGTCGAAGACGAAGACGGTGTCCTGGAGCAGTGCGCCGGCGTAGAGCCGGTCGCCCTTGTGCCACACGTACTGCATGTGGTGGGCCTCGTTGGCGAGGCCGGGGCCGAGGGTGACGGTGTTGACCACCTCGCCGTACGTCGGCGATTTGCGGGTCGCGTCGACCACGGCGAGGAAGTCCGGCTTGGCGGGGTCGGCGGAGCCCGCCCAGGTCAGGAGCCATTCCCGGCCGCGGTCCTGGGAGGCGGGCAGCATGTGGTTGGTGGCCGTGTACGTCACACCGTCGGAGGCGGTGAACTGCGTCGTCACCCGCTCGGGCTCGGGGGACGCGGCGGCGCCTTCCGAAGACGTCAGCAGGGCGGAGATCACGCCGACCGCGGTGAGGCACGCGGCCAGGCGGGACGTTCTGCCCGGCCGTTGGAGACTAAATCGTCGCACGTCGCGAATGCTCCTCTCACGGAGTTGTCTGTTGGGTCCAACTGGGCGCCGGTACCTTCGCAGAACTCGCTGACGTGCCACTGACGCCCCGATCGCGCGCGCCTTTCGGCCGTTTTTCCCGTGCGGCTGGAGCTCTCGGGGCGTCCGGTTTCAGTTGCTGAGGCGCCACCCCGCGTCAGGGGCGATCCGCACGACGTCGGTGCGGTTACGCGCGTCCAACTTGGCGACAACGGCCGTGAGGTAGCTGCGAACGGTGCCGGGCGACAGGTGGAGCAGCCCGGCGATCCCGGGCCGATTCCGCACCGGCGGCGACCAGCCGGAGCACATCGGCCTCGCGGGCCGTAAGGGGGCTCGGTTCTCCCTCCCGGGCCGCGAGAGCCGGCTCCGCTGATCACCCGCTCGTCGGCCATGATCCGACGGATGGCCTGGACGAGCTGCTCGGCCGGAGCGTTCTTGACCATGTACCCGTCCACGCGGATGTCCTGCGCGCGGCGTACGACGTTCGGCGCGTCGAGCACGGTCAGGACGAGGATCCGGCATCCGGAGAGCTGCTCGCGCAGCCGCTCCGCTCCGGTGAGCCCGTCGAGACCGGGCATGCTGACGTCCAGGATCGCGATGTCGGGCTGGGTTTTCTCGGCGACGGCAAGGAGTCCCTCCCCGTTTCCCCGGTCCGTCCGCCGACGGCGCTGTAGACGATCACCTCCAAGGCGACGAAGCCGGCTCCCAGCAGCCCCATGACCTGGATGAAGCCGTTCCGTGCGGCCCTGTCGCGGTGTTCCGCCCACATACCCATCACAGGTCCTCGTTCCTCTGCCCCATCGTTCCGGTCCACAGACACCGCAGAGGATTTCAGCACCGAACCGCCGTTCCTTGTGGGAACGGCGGCTGAAATTTCAGCGAGTTACCGAGGCGCGCTCTCGTTCGGCGACGGGATCGTCCTCGCCGGGGGGCGTGGCCACATGGCGCGGGATGGCGAGGGCGCAGAGCGCTCCCAGCAGGACGACGGCGACGCCGATCCAGATCGCGGGGCGCATGCCCTCGACGAATTCCTGGGCGGTGCGGTCGCTTCCGTAGTGGACGAAGACGCTGCTCAGGATGGCGGTGCCGAGGGCGCCGCCGATCTCGCGGACGGTGTTGTTGGCGCCGGAGGCCTTGCCGCGGTTCTGCGGTCCCACCGAGGCGAGCACGACCGCCGCGGTCGGGGCGAAGACGAGGCCCATGCCGATGCCGGCGACGATCATCGCGCCCACCATACGGGAGTACGGAGTGTCCGAGGTGGCGACCAGGTCGATCCAGGCGAGGCCGATCGCCTGGAGGAGCAGGCCCGCTGCCATCAAACGGCCGCCGCCGAGACGGTCGGTCAGCGCGCCGGCCACCGGCGCCACGAACATCGGCATCAGGGTCCAGGCAAGGGTGAGCACGCCGGCCTCCAGCGGGGTCCGGACGGGCGCCATCTGGAAGAACTGGGCGAGCAGGAAGATCGACCCGAAGACGCCGAAGTACATGCTGGCGGAGACCAGGTTGGAGAAGACGAAGGCCCGCTTGCGGTAGAAGGACAGCGGCAGCAGGGGCTGTGGCGCACGTCGCTCCCAGAGGACGAAGAGGACCAGCAGGACTGCGCCGGCCGCGAAGGCGGCGAGGATGACACCGGAGCTCCAGCCCTCCGTCTCGCCGTTCACGATCGCCCAGACGACGGAGACGAGTCCGGCAGTCACGAGGAGCATGCCGGGCGGGTCGAGCCGGGACATGGGCACGGAGCTCTCGCCGAGGACGACGAAGACCAGCGGAATGGCGACGACACAGACCGGGACATTGACCCAGAAAATCCACTGCCAGTCGAGTCCGTCCACGACCGCGCCGCCGACGACCGGGCCGAGGGCCACGGCCATGCCGCTGACGGCCGACCACAGGCCGAGGGCGAGGTTCCGCTTTCGGTCGGGCACCCCCTCGGCGAGGAGCGTGAGGGAGAGCGGCATGACCGCCGCGGCGCCGAGACCCTGGAAGGCGCGCATCGCGATGAGCTGGCCACTGCTGTCGGCAAGGCCACAGCCGATGGACGAGAGGGTGAAGACGGCGATGCCGAGGACGAAGACGCGGCGCCGGCCGAACCGGTCCCCCAGGGCCGCGCCGGTCAGCAGCAGACAGGCAAAGCTGAGCACGTACGCGTTGACGAACCACTGCAGGTCCGTGGTGGAGGCCTGGAGGTCCGCGGCCATGGAGCGCAGAGCCGTGGACACGACGAGGTTGTCCAGCGCCACCATGAACATGGGCAGGCTGCAGGCGAGGATCGTCGCCCACAGGGGGAATCGGGCCGGCCGTGATTCGGGGGCGGGGCGCTGGGCCATCCCGCCACCCTCGTCGCTTCTGATTGTGCTCATGACAATCGCCTCCATCCGGCGGACACCGGGGTCGAACACGCAGGGGGTCGAACGAAGAAAGAGCGAACACACTGGGGGCGCGCTCCGCCGGGAGCACCGGCGGGGGACGAACAGCGTCCCGGCGGAGCGCGGCTCGGGGGGTGGGGGGAGAGAGGGCCGGGGACTCCGGGGGTGGTGAGCCCCCGGCCAGGCAGGAGGGGCGGCGGCCCGGCCGTCAGGCCCGGCGGCCGCCGCCGCGGGCGGCGTCCTCGCGCGCCTTCTCGGCCAGGCGGCGCTTGGCGTCGTCCCAGTCGATCGGCAGCGACGCGGTGTCCACCTCCCAGAAGGTGAAGGTCGACGACTTCATCGACGGCCCCACGGCGCGCATCGCCGCACCGTGCGGGTCGGCCTTCGCGTAGGCGTACAGGGCATCGCGGTCCTCCCAGGCGGACAGCGTCCAGAAGGTCCGCTTGAGGGGCTGCGCGATCAGCGAGGCGCCGTACGCCCCGCGAGCGGTCTTGACCTGACTCCAGGAACTCAGCGACCTGAGCAGAAACTTAGGGACATCGGCCAGGGATTTCACTTCGAAGCGGGAAGCCATGACGTACGAGTTGGTGCGGGGCGGTGCAGGGTTCGGGGTGATCCAGCCGAGCGTCGGCATAACGCCCACCTTCCTGAAGAGGCCAACGACTACAATAATAGACAGTAGCGCCATCCGTTATCCAGTGAGTGGAGCAAGATGAAGATTTCGGAACTCAGCCGCCGCAGCGGGGTCTCCATCCCCGCGATCAAGTACTACCTCCGTGACGGACTACTTTCCCCCGGGCGCGCTACCGCGGCCAACCAGGCCTCCTACGGCGAGGACCACCTCCACCGGCTCCGGTTGATCCGCGTCCTGATCGGAGTGCGCAAGCTGCCGGTCAACTCGGTCCGGGAGATCCTGGGCGCCATCACGGAGGAGGGCGACCTGCACCAGATCTTCGGCATCGTGACCGAGGCCCGCCCGGCCGCCCTGAAGAAGAAGCAGGAGCAGGAGGCGGAGGCGGCGGCGGAGCGGGAGACCGAGGGAGTCGCGGACGCGCGCAGGCTCGTCTCCGAGATGGGGTGGGACGTCGCGAACCACACGGCCGCCATCCACACGCTCGGCGACGTGCTGGACGCGCTGAGCGGCCTCGGCTCGGACATCGACTGGCACACCCTGCTGCCGTACGCCGAACTGGCCGATCGGACCTCCGAGTTGGACATCAAGCAGATGCACGGCACGTCCGGTCTGCTGGAGCAGGCCGAACGTGCCGTGCTGGTGTCGGTTCTCCTGGAACCGGCGCTCCTCGCGCTCCGCAGGCTCGCTCAGGAGGACAAGTCCGCCCGCCTGTTCAGCGGTCACGCGGACGAGGCGGAGGAGGCCCAGAAGGCGCAGGGCGACAAGCCGCGGAGCGCGCCGAAGGAAGAGCCGAAAGGGAAGCCGCAGGGGGACTGACCCGAAGGGCCGTCAGGACAGCTCGTCCAGAATCCTGGCCGCCGCCTCCGCCCCGGCCGAGAAGGCCGCCTCGTGCGAACCGATCAAGTCGGGGCCCAGTTCCTTGGAGTGGAAGTAGGACCCGCACAGCTTCACGCGAGTGCCCTCGTTCGCCGCGTGGATCACGGACTGCCGCTCGCGCAGCGCCATGTCGATCACCGGGTGGGTGTAGTCGAACGAGGCGATGACGAGGTCCTCGGCCGGCGGACGCGGCGGGTCGAGGGTGACGAAGTAGTCCTGGCTCGCAGTGAAGTCCTGCAGCCGGTTGAGGTAGTACGTGACGAAGCAGCGGGTCTCCCCGTCGACCGTCTTCTTGCCGTAGTTCCAGGCCCCCCAGCGCTCGCGGTCACTGGGCATCAGCGAGGCGTCCCGGTGCAGCACCACGCGGGAGGCGCTGTAGCGCACGCCCTCGACGGCCGCCCGCTGCGCGTCGGTCGGGTTCTCCAGGAGCGCGAACGCCTCGTCGGCGTGGGTGGCGAGGACCACGTAGTCGAACGTGGCGGCGCCGTTCGCCGTGGTGACGACGACACCGTCCTCCTCCTGCCGCACCCGGACCGCCGGCTCGGAGACCCGCAGGTCGGGGCCGATCGCGGCAAGCGCCTTGCGGACATACGAGATGGAACCGCCGCCCACGGTCCGCCAGTCGACCCGGCGGCCGCCGAGGCCGCCCTCGTCGTGCCCGACGAAGAAGGCGATGACGGTGGCGGCGGGCATCTCCCAGATCAGCTCGGCCGGGACCGACCACACCGCGGAGCAGAGCATGATCAGGTACGAGTGGCGGAACGCGGTGCTGTAGCCGTTGCGGTCCAGGTACTCCCCCAGCGACATGTCGGCGCGGCCCCGCGAGAAGTCCCGGCGGCTCTCCGCGTGGAAGCGCCCCACCTCCCGCCAGACGTCAGGGAACTCCGGGTACGCGGCGGCGTAGCGCGCCTCGATTGCGGCCTCGTCCAGTTCCATCTCCTCGGTGCCGAACTCCAGTCCGCTGTCGAGGTCGAAGAACTCGAAGCCGCCCGGGTGGACCACGGTCTCCACGCCCAGCTCGCCGAAGAAGGCGCACAGGCGCGGGTAGAAGCGCGGGTTGAACACGATGAACGCCGTGTCGAGGCCGATGACACGGCCGTCCTCCTCGACCTCCACCGTGTTGGCGTGGCCGCCGGGCCGGGGCTCGCGCTCGAAGACGGTGATCCGGGCGCGGTCGCGCAGGCGGTAGGCGGCGGAGATTCCGGCGGGGCCGGCGCCGATGACGGCGACGCGCGGGGAATCGTTCTCGGGCATGGTGGGTCCTTCCAGATCACGAGAGGTGCGGGGCAACGGAAGACGGCCTCGGGGGGTCAGGGGGAGGAAGGGGCGCGGCTGCCGGCCGTCGGCCACCGCCCGGCCGGCAGCCCGTCCGGGCCGACGAGGTCGCCGGGTTCGACGAGATCGTGGCGGCGCAGCCGGCCCGCTCCCCCGTCGTCGACCGCCACGGCGAGCAGATGGCCGGAGCCGTGACCGGTCAGGTCGAGCCGCCAGCGGCGGCAGGTGTCGGGGCGGCGGCCGTCGGCGACGGTCACCTCGGTGGAGCCGGGGCGCCGGGTGAACCGAAGCTCCCCGAGGCCCTGCACCAGGCCGATGCCGAGCCCCTTGAGGTAGGCCTCGCTGAGTACCCACATCTCCTGCAGGGCGGCGGCCTGGTCCGGGGCGTCCGCGATGGCGGCCTGCTGGGCCTCGTCGAACTGGGTGGTCAGCAGCCGGACCGTCTCGTCGTCGAACGGGACCCGCTCCACGTCCACGCCGGACGCGTATCCCTCGGTGACGACGCAGGCGATCACGCCGTCGGTGTGGGACACGTTGAAGCGCAGGCCGTGGTGGCCCGGGACAAGCTCCGGACGCCCGTGGACGCCCTCGGTGAAGCGCCAGGTCTCCGGCGCCAGCCCGGTGCGGGCGCTCAGCGCGAGGCGGCAGAGCAGCCGGCCGCCCAGGAAGCGGCGGCGCGCCCCGGGCGAGCGCTGCCGCGCGTGGCGGGCGCGCTCGTCCGGGGCCAGGGCCGCCGTCTCGCCGCCGGCGTGGGCCGCCAGCTCCGGCACGAGCCGCTCGGAGAGCGTCCACAGGTCCGTCACGGGCCCGTCCGCGGGGGCGGGCCCGTCCGGGCCTTGGTTCACGCGGGGCTCCCCGCCGGGGCCGTGGACTCCGCCTGCTGCGCCTGCTCCGCCGCTCCGGCCAGGGTGATCGGCCAGTGCGACAGGAGCCGGTTCTCGGCGTGCAGCCGGGTGAGGACGGCGAGGACCTCATCGGCGGCGGCCGGGTCGCGGTAGGGCTCGTACGGGTGGAACTGCTTGCGCAGCCGCTCCAGTTGGAGCAGGAGCACCGCGGCGCTCGGCAGGGGTTCGGCCATGCAGCCCTGCGAGTGGACGTACGTGAGCACGCAGGCGCCCGCCGCGTGGACGACGCAGTACTCCTTGGCCAGCTCGAAGAGTTCGGCCGACTGTGCGTAGCCGCGGCCCAGCTCCTGCCGCAGTGCGGTGGCGCGCTCCTCCAGCGGGCCGAGCCTGCCGAGGAGTTCACCGGCGATGTCGGCGGCGAGCAGCAGCCGGTCCTTGTCCTTGTCGGCCGCGTCGTCCGCGAGGGCGCGCAGCCGCTCCAGGCCGTCGGCCGCCGCCAGGACCGCGTCGTCGCGGCCCCGGCTGGACAGCTCCTGCTCCCACGGCCGGTAGGGCGGGAGTTCGGCGTTCATGTCGAAGAGCACGGCGGCCCGGCCGGCGGCCTGTTGCCGCTCCTCCGGGGTGGCGGTGCGGGCCTTCTTCAGGAGCGAGTCCAGCTCGTGGCCGATGTTGCGCAGGTTCACGACGGTGTTCCCGTCGGCCATGTTGGTCACGAGGATGTCGCGGAGCATCTTCTGGTGCATGCCGTAGCGGGGGTCCTCGCGGAGGAACACCCGGGCGCCGAGCACCACGTTGAGCCGGGAGAGGGCACCTTCGAGGAGGGTCGGCACCAGGTACTTCGCCGCGGAGGACCAGACGCTGACCTGGTTCGGGGAGGCCTGGACGCTGCGAACGGCGCCCAGGCACATGGCATCGGCCGCCATGAGTTCGGCGAAGGACTCCGCCAACTGGGTGCCGGTGTACGGGACCTCGACGATCGGGCGGTCGAAGAGCACCCGGCCCTGGGCGAACTCCAGGGCCGTGCGCAGCGAGGTGTCCACGCTGGACAGGGCCAGGCTGAGGATGACGAGGCGGGCGGTCTGGCTGGTCTTGAGGGCGATCTCGAGACCCTGGCCCTCGGCGCCGATGAGGAGGTCGTCGGGCACGAAGACGCCGTCGAAGCGCAGGCCGCTGAGGTCCAGGGGGCGGACGCCGTGGAGTTTGAGCAGGGGCGTCTCGCGGACGGTCTCGGCCTCGGCGGTCCACTTGTCGACGACGAGGATGGAGAAGTCGCCGGGGCCCCGGCGGGTGCCGGTGCGGGCGAAGACGACCATCCGGTCCGCGAAGGTGGCGTTGCCGATGGGCCACTTCTCGCCGGTGAGCCGGTAGCCGCCCGGCACCTTCTCCGCGACGACCTCGTTGCCGAGAAGGTCGCTGCCGTGGGCAGCCTCGGAGAGCCCCCAGGCGAGTGAGACGCCCTTGTGGATGTCCTCGATCTGGCGGCGCTTCTGCTCGTCGGTGCCGCCGATCCACACCGGCGCGAAGGCCGCCTGGGAGAGCCCGGCGGCGATGGCCGTCGCGCCGTCGCGACGGGCGACGAGCCGCATGAGGACGAACCCGGTCTCGGGGCTGCCCGCCTTGCCGCCCTGCTCGGCCGGCAGGCCGTAGTCGAGGAAGCCCCAGCGGCGCAGCATGCCGATCAAGGCGTACGGGAAGGCGTCGCGCTCGTCGTGGTCGAGCACGGTGGCGAAGGACATCCGGCTCGCGGGGTCGTGCGGGTCGCCCAGATAGGTTTCGAGCCGCTCGGCGAGTTCGATCAACTCGGCCTGGGACATCAGTCGTCCTCCATCGGTATCGGGTGTGCGGTGGTGGGGGGGGCGAGTCGGACGGGCAGGGCGGTCAGCATCCGGTTCCCCTCCCACAGCGCCTCGACGGCGTCCAGGGCGGGGTACAGGCCCTCGGCGTGGCGCAGGACGCCCGCGCCGTCGGCCTGGGCGAGCAGATGGACGAGGGCCGCGCCGAGCCAGCCGGTGGAGCCCGGCGGGGTCCCGTAGAGCGAGAGGTGGCGGTTGTGGCGCCACAGGTGGAGGCAGGCCGCCGCACCGTGCAGCCAGGCGTGGCGCTCGGCGAGGTCCACCAGGGCGTTCGGGTCGGCGCCGCGCCCGCGGGCCGACGCGGCCAGGGCGGACAGCCCGTCCACGGCGTCGGCGAGCCGGGCGACGCACGACCTGGTGAACGGGTCGGCCGCAGCCTCCGGGGTGCTCGTGAACTCCCTCACAGATGCTGGAAGTTCGGCGAGAACCGGGTCGGCTCCGCGGACGACGAGGTCGAGTCCGGTCGGGTCGTACGGCGGGGGCTCCTCGTCCAGCCGGAAGGCATCGTCGAGGAGTCCGGCCGGGGCGATACGGGTTCCGTCGAGCAGGCCGGGCAACTGCCCGGCGTACGAACGGAGGTTGGCCATCGGCCCGGAGTCGATGACGCGGATCACGGCGCTGTCCCGCTGGAGCTTCTGGAACAGACCGGCGCCGGGCGGGCCTTCGCGCAGGACGGAGCGGGTGGCGAGGAGCCGGGCGCAGCGGCGCAGCAGGGCATCGGCGGTCTCGGCCACCACATGCTTGGCGGCGAGCGCCCACACGCTGAACGCGCCGGGGACGGCGTGCACGCCCCGGGCGGCGGCCAGGGCCGTCGCGTCGGCGGCGATCAGCGCGGCCGAGGTGGCGGCGAGCTCCCGGCGGGCGTACGGGGTCCGGAGGACCGGGGTGCCGGCGATCCGGTGGCCGACCGCGAAGTCGAGCGTGAGGCGCACCGCGGTGTCCACGCAGCCGAGACTGCCGGCCATGCTCATGAGCCGGACCGCCTGCTGGGCACGGACGGCCATCTCCAGGCCCTCGCCGGTCCGGCCGACCCGGGCGTTGTCCGGGACGGGGAGGCCGGTGAAGCGGAGCCGGGCGGTGTCGATGCCGCGCATGCCGTTGGTCCGGGCGGCCGGAAGCCGCTCCAGGCCAGCGCCCTCGCCGCCCCGCTCCGGGTCCAGGTCCAGGTCCAGCAGGAAGGCGGTGAAGGCGCCCGGTCCCCGCTCCCCGGTGCGGGCCACCACGTAGACGGCGTCGCAGCCCAGGCCGTTGCCGACCATCCACTTCTCGCCGTGCAGGGTCCCGTCGGGCGCGAGGCGGACCTCGTTGGCGAGGATGTCGCTGCCGTGATCGGCCTCGGTGAGCGCGAACGCCACCGTGCCGCCGCCCGTCAGGATCTCCGCGGCCCTGCTCCGCTGCTCCTCGCTGCCGTGGAGCTGGAGGCAGGTGGCGGCGATGATGCCGAACATCGTGCCCGGCATGACGTTCACATCGCGGCGGGCGGCGGCCCGGACCAGGGTGAGGCTCCGGTCGAAGGAGCGGAACTCGCCGCCCCATGCCTCTGGCAGGTAGTTGAGGTGGAAGCCGGCCGAGACCAGTTTGCGGCAGAGGTCGTCGGGGGCGGCGTCCTCCTCGTCCCTGGCCACGGCGGCGGCGAACCCGTACGGGTTCTCGGAGTTCGTGGGGTCGCCGAGGAGCTCCTCGACCGCCTCGGGCGTCAGGCCGCTCACGAGGCCACCCCCGTCAGGCCCGCCGTGTCCAGGGGCACAGGCACGTACTCGGCGGTGGACGGCAGGGTCAGCCCCGCCGTACGCAGCTGGGCGGTCCTGGTGTGGTACGCGGCGCCGCGCATGAGTTGGTGGGCCACGTCGGCGACCGTCCGGTTGCCGGGGGTGTTCAGGTAGCTGCCGGCCACCCAGGAGTTGAAGCTGCCCATCGCGGGGCCGCACCAGATCTGGAAGTCGGCGCCGCGTTCGGTCTGGCCCGTGACGGCCCAGCGCGAGGACATGCCGAGGTACCAGCGGAAGACCAGGGCCATCCGGCGCCTGGGGTTGTCGGCGGCCCGGCTCAGCTGGTCGGGGTCACGGCGGCTGAAGTACTCGACGCACTCCTGCCAGACGTCGTCCAGCGGGCACTGGAAGATCTGCGTCTCCAGGCGCCGGCGCTCCGCCTCGGGCAGCGCCTCGATGCCGTCGTACGTCTGGTAGAGCCGGTAAAGCTGCCCGGCGCGCATCGGGAACATCGAGCCCCGGCGCAGCACCTGGAGCTCCACGCCCATCTCGAACATGTCGGCGGCCGGGGCCATCACGCAGTCGGTGATGTCGGCCTGGGCAAGGACCTCGCGGGCCGCCCTGGAGGTGCCGGACTCCACGCACGACTGGTTCACAGAGCCCGTGACGACATAGGCGGCGCCCATGGCGAAGGCTCCGGCGACGGCCACCGGGGTGCCGAGCCCCCCGGCCGCGCCGACCCCGATGGGCCGGGCGTAGCGGTACTCCCGCTGGATGGTGTCGCGGATGCGCAGGACGACCGGGAGGAGGGCCGGGAGCGGCCGGCGGTCCGTGTGGCCGCCGGAGTCGGCCTCCGCCGTGATGTCGTCGGCGAGCGGGACGAGATGGGCGAGGCGGGCCTGCTCGGCGGTGATCAGCCCGTCCGCGAGGAGGCTCTCCACGAGGGCGGTCGGCGCCGGGCGCATGAAGCGCTCGGCGGTCTCGCCCCGGGAGATCTTGGCGATGATCCGATTCTCGGCGATCACCTGCCCCGACGGGTCGGTCCGCAGCCCGGCCAGCCGGTAGCGGACCAGGTGTGGGGTGATGTCCAGGTAGGCGGACGCCTCCACGCACTGCACCCCGTGGTCCAGGAACAGCTGGACGGCGTCGTGTTCCAGGCGCTGCTCGCTGGGGCTGTGGATCAGGTTGACGGCGTACGACAGCCCGGGGATCTCCTCGCGAAAGCGGGTCAGTGCCTTCGCGATGACGTCGGGCAGCAGGCCCGCGGCCCCGAAGGAGGCCAGGAAGCCCTGCCGGGCCAGGGCGATGACCAGCTCGACGGAGGCGATGCCGCCGGCCATCGCCCCGGCCATGTAGGCGTAGCGGACCCCGTGCGCGGCGCGGAACTCGGCCGAGCCGAGCCGCTGCGGCGACAGGGCGGGGGCGACGGCCAGCACGACGGGGCCGTCGCCGCCGGCGACCGCGGTGCCACCGGCGACGGCGCCGATGCCCCGCGGTCCGGACACGATGTAGCAGGGCTGCTCCAGCTGGCCGAGGGCCTGGTGGATGCCTGCGGGATCGGCGCTCGGATATCCCTCCCCGTACCAGCGGACGGTGTGCTGTGCGGTGCTCGTGGACAACTCTGCTCCTCGGCTGTGCATGCGGGTCAGTCCGATTCCGGACGGACTTCGATGGCCACGTCGGTGAGTTCGTAGATGCGCAGGCCGGTCTTCCAGAGGTCGGCATCGGCGATCACGAGCAGCCGGTCGGCCTCCCTGCGCACCTCCTTGATGTGCACGTCGAAGAAGAGCTCGTCGTCGTCGCGCAGGATCTGGCCGCGGTACTTCCACGCCATCTCGACGCCGGTGGCCATGGCGAAGCGGGGCCGCTCCATGCCGTCGGCGAGGTTCTGGTCCAGGACGAAGAGGCGCATCGCCTGGAGCACGGCCTCGACGCCGAGCGAGCCCGGCATCACGGGGTCGCGGTGGAAGTGCCGGTCGAAGTACCACTCGTCGGGGCGGATGCTCCGGTAGCCGTGGAGGTATCCGGCGCCGTGGCGGCCGCCGTCCTCGACGAGGTCGACGCGGTCCACGAGGTGGAAGCGGCCGGCGGGCAGGCGCAGCGCGCCGCCCGAGGGGTCGGTGAAGGCCGGGGCGTCGTCGGGAAGTTCGATTCTGCGGACCCGCTCGGCGGCGGGCCGTTCGGTGACGATCCAGGGCTCCCGGTACGTGCCGCTGTCGAGGCCCACCTGGTTGGCGAGAGCCGCGTCGCTGAAGTACCCGAAGAGCGACTCGCCGGTGTAGAAGACCTCGCCGTCGGCGCTCAGTTCATAGCTGAAGTTCTGGAGCACGGCCCCGGAGACGATGCTGGTGCTGAGCAGCTTGGAGTGGTGGCGGATCGTCTTGTCGCGCAGGTCGATGTCGCGGATGAGGGTGGCCCGGCCGTCGAGGTTGCGGATGCGGTACTGCTCCTCGGGGCGGCTGAGGGTCGCGCCGAGGTAGTAGCCGAGGAAGATCGCGGCCTGGAGGGAGGACTCCATGTACACGAAGTTGGGCATGTACGGCGAGGAGTTCTCCTGGTAGTACCAGGCGTCGTCCGGGGAGTCGTACTCCGTGACCATCTCGGAGCCGGGGTTCAGGTCACCGCGGGTACCGGTCAGGGACATGACGCGGTCGACGAACTGGAAGTCGCCGTTGGGGATGTACGGGGCGCGGCTCTCGCGGTAGATCTCGAACTCGGGGCCCATGGCCATGTCGAGGAGGCCCTGGGCGGCGTGCGCCAGGTGCAGTTCGTTGATCATGGCCGGTTCGCCGGAGCGGTTGCGGCGGCCGAGGAAGGCCGGCACGCCGCCGGTCTCGGGACGGTAGGGCGTGCCCGGCTTCTCCACGATCTGCAGGCCGAGGTTCTCCATCCGGACGACCGGCCTGTCGCCGAGGTACACCAGGACGTCCGCGACCACGGTGGGCCGGGGCAGCAGGGTCAGCTCGGTGATCTCCAGCTCGTAGCGGATCTCGCTGTTGCGCGGGGTGACCTGGCCGCGCACCTTGACGTCGATCCGGCGGTCGGTGACCGTCTGGAACCGGGCGTCCGGGAGCGTCAGGTGCATGCCCTGGTGGAGCAGATAGACCTGGAGGAGCTGGACGGCGCCCTCCGCGATCAGCGATCCGGCGAGCACCGGGTCGTCCGGGAAGTGGCACGTGAAGTACCAGGCGTCCGGCTCCAGGTGCTTGACGGCGCTGATCTTCCCGAGGCCGCGCGGTCCGCCGGTGCGGTCGACGGTGACCTCGTCGATCATGCGGAGCATCGAGTCCGGCAGGCGCAGCGCCGGGTTGAGGCCCGGGTCCTGGGCGTGGTCGGGCCCGAAGACGTCCCCGGGACGGCCCTGGGCGAGCAGTTCCAGGTCGGCGGCGTCGAGCCGGTCCTTGCGTGCGCGGGCGAGCGGCTTGAAGGTGGCCCGGTGCAGCGCGGCGCGGCGGGCGCGCTCCGCGTCGGTCATGACGATGCCGAGCGGGGTGTCGAGCTCGGCCTGGCTGAAGAAGCCGGCGCAGCCGTCCTTGAGTTCGAGGATCAGCTCGCCGTCGGCGTAGCAGAGGTAGCTGAAGAAGAAGACCGTGGTGTCGCCCTGGTGGACGAAGCGGTCGATGGAGATGTCGTAGCGGAGCGTCTGCCCGGTGCGGGGCAGACCGCCGTGGAAGATCAGCGAGCTGTCGAGCAGCCGGTAGACGCGGTCGCCCTTGTTGCGGAAGTCGATGCCGAGGAAGCTGACGAGCAGCAGGTCGCACTGGCCGGCCTCGACGGTCACCGCCGGCGGGACGCCGCCGTCGACGGCGTACCAGGCGTCCTCGGGGACGTCGTACTCGGTGGTGATGCGGGCCGGTTCGAGGACCCCGGGGCGGGCGTCGAGCGCGGTGACGCGGGTGGCGAAGTGGTATGGGGGCGCGGGCAGCCGCACCCGGGCCCGGTAGGCGTCGATCTCGGCGAACTCGGGGCGGCCGAAGGCCTTCGCCACCGATCCGGTCGCGAACTCCAGCAGGTCCGCCTCGTCGAAGACGACACCGCCGCGGTCGCGGGGCCGGGGGGCGGGGGCCTGGACGGGAGCAGGGG
>NZ_MLYP01000077.1 GCF_001866645.1 Streptomyces colonosanans | reverse complement strand
ATCACCCCCATCGGCGAACCCAGGCACACGCGTTCGTCTTCACCCGGCTCCACCGGGCAGGCCACAGCGGCGCTCCGCGCCCGGAAAGCAGGACGCGGCGACGCTCCGCGTCGCTGCCACAAGATGCGATGCCTCCCCGGCGTGAGCGCCGGGGCCTCCTCGCAAGAAACAGGTGAACCTCGCCCGTCCGTACGGGACACGGGCTGCCCTCGTACTCCCCCGTGCTCATCGGGTGACGGCAGAGGTCATCCCGTGCCCGTGGGGCCCGGCGTCGTCTCCGCGGCCGACGCCGTGATGTCGGCCGTGCTCTCGACCGCCTTGCCGCGCACCGCCCACAGGGTCTGGTCGTCCGCGTAGAGCCGGACCGTGACATGGTGCGTGCCACGCGGGATCAGCCGGCCGGAGAGGTGGTAGTCGCCGGAGCGCAGCCGTACGAGAGAGCGGCCGTCCAGGTAGAGCCGGGCGACGCCCTGGCCCGCCACGGCCTCCGGGTGCACACCGGCGGGTGAGAAACGGAAGTTGCGGACGGTCAGCCGCACATTCCAGTCGTCGCCGGAGTCCGGCTTGACCTCGACCGCCACCTCGGGCGCGCCCTTCTTGTCGACTTCACGGTAGTGCCGTCCCTCCTCGTCCGTGGCGCCCAGCACCTTGCCCACCGGCGAGGCCGTCACCTCGCCCTTCCGCTCGTGCGCGTCGCCTGAGCCACAGCCCGCCAAGCCACCGAGTAGCGCACCCACCGCGAGCACGGCGCGCAGTCCGCGCGTCCATGACATACCGACGAGCGTATGGCACCCGTCTTGCGGCCGAATCCCTCCCAGGGACTGGTTCTTGTGTCCCCCGGCGGTCGTAGTCGGTTCTCGTCCGCCCTCTTGCGCACGGGGCACCTGAATCCTACGGTGATCCATAGGAATCAGTGACAAGGGAGCGGTGATGAGCGGGGACGCGAGGAAGACCGCGGAGGGGCTGTCCTATCTCTCCGGTTTCGGCAATGAACACAGCTCCGAGGCGGTACCGGGCGCCCTGCCCGATGGCCGCAACTCCCCGCAGCGCGCCCCGCTCGGGCTGTACGCGGAGCAGCTGAGCGGAACGGCGTTCACGGAGCCCCGGGCGCACAACCGCCGTTCCTGGCTGTACCGCATCCGCCCCTCCGCGGCGCACCCGGTCTTCACGCGCAGGGACAACGGCGCGCTGCGCTCGGGCCCGTTCACGGAGACGGTGCCCGACCCGAACCGGCTGCGCTGGAACCCGCTGCCCGAACCCCCGGCGGGGACGGACTTCCTGGCCGGCCTGTGGACCCTCGGCGGCAACGGCGACGTGACCCAGCGCGCCGGCATGGCCGTGCATCTGTACCACGCCAACGCGTCCATGGACCGGGTCTTCAGTGACTCCGACGGCGAGCTCCTGATCGTCCCGGAGCGGGGCGGGCTGCTGCTGCGCACCGAGTTCGGGATGCTGCATGTGGAGCCCGGCCATGTGGCGCTGATCCCGCGTGGGGTGCGCTTCCGTGTGGAGCTGCTCGACGACTCCGTCCGCGGGTATGTGTGCGAGAACTACGGGGCGCCCTTCCGGCTGCCCGACCTCGGCCCGATCGGCGCCAACGGCCTCGCCAACGCCCGGGACTTCCGCGCCCCGGTCGCCGCGTACGAGGATGTCGAGGGCCCGGTCGAGGTGGTGAACAAGTTCTGCGGCAACCTCTGGACGGCCGTCTACGACCACTCGCCGCTCGACGTCGTCGCCTGGCATGGCAACCATGTGCCGTACGTCTATGACCTGCACCGGTTCAATGTGATCGGCACCATCAGCTACGACCACCCCGACCCGTCGATCTTCACGGTGCTGACCTCGCCGAGCGACACCCCGGGTCTGGCGGGCATCGACTTCGTCGTCTTCGCGCCGCGCTGGCTGGTGGGCGAGGACACCTTCCGGCCGCCCTACTTCCACCGGAACGTGATGAGCGAGTACATGGGCCTCATCGAAGGCGCGTACGACGCCAAGGCGGAGGGCTTCGTGCCGGGCGGCGGCTCGCTGCACAACATGATGTCGGCGCACGGCCCGGACCGGGAGACGTTCGAGAGGGCCAGCGCCGCCGAGCTCGGGCCGCAGAAGGTCGACGACGGGCTGGCGTTCATGTTCGAGACCCGCTGGCCGATGACCCTGACACCGCACGCGGCACAGGCGGAGCACCTGCAGCGCGAGTACGACGACGTGTGGCAGGGCCTCGAGCGCCACTTCCGCCCGTTGCACTGAGCGCCGGTGACCGGTACGGATACCCCCGTGTCCTCCTTCGCTCCCGACTCGATCGTCCTGAACCGCAAGCTGCCGCTCTGGTACCAGGTGTCGCAGTCGCTGCGCGCCTCGATACTCGGCCGCTCACCCCAGGACCCGCTGCGCCTGCCCACCGAGGAGCAGTTGGCGGCGCACTACGGGGTGAGTGTGCTGACCATGCGGCAGGCGCTGAAGGAGCTGGAGGACGAGGGGCTGATCAGCCGCTATCGCCGGCGCGGCACGTTCATCGAGCCCAGTGCGATCAGGGGCGCTCCGGTACGGCTGCTGGGCTCGGTGGACGCGATCGTGGCCCAGCAGTCCGGCATGACGACCGAGTTGCTGGACCACGGCACGGCCCCGGTGCCCGCCGAACTCGCCGAGTACTTCCCGGATCTCGCGGAGGTGGCCACGTACCACCGGCTGCGCAGCGACGAGAAGACCGGCGAGCCGACCAATCACGCGCGCAACTACGTCCGTCCCGAGCTGGCCCGGCGCATCGACCACGAGGACCTGACGCGGTGGCCGATGACCAGGGTGCTGCGGGACGTGGTGGGCGTGGACATCAGCCGCATCAGCGACACCGTGGAGGCACGGCTGGCCGACCCGGAGACGGCGCGGCTGCTCCAGGTCCCGCTGCTCAGCCCGATCCTGCACTACACCGGCATCACCTACGACACCGACGGGCGCCCGCTCGACGTGGCGGTGATCCATTACCGCGGGGACCGCTTCTCGTTCACGGTCACCCTCGAAACCACCTGACCGCGTCGTACCATGCCGGGCGTGACGTACGACGACGCTCCGCTGCTCGCGGACCTCATGCCGTGGTCCGTCGCCCCCCTGCGGCCCGGCCGCGCGTGGCCGTCGGCGCCCGACGCTGATTCGCTGAGGGCGCGCTGGGACGCTCTCATGAAGGCCGAACAGCCTGATCGCGAGGCGCTGTTCGAGCCCACGCGTTCGCGCACGCTGCACACGTCGGTCGGGTCGCTGCCGGGCCGGGACGGCGGAACCGGGAGGCTGCTGCGCGCCTCGGGTCCCTGCCCGCAGCCCGTCCGCGTACTGCACGCACCGTTCGACGAGCAGTGGCTGATCCCCGACCATCGGCTGATCGACGCCGCACGCCCCGAGTTGTGGCGGGTGGCGGACGCGCACCAGTGGGTCGCCGACGTGGCGCGCCGTGCTGATCGCGGCGTTCCGGCCGCTCGCGGTACGCCGGTACACGCACGGCACGTGAGGAAGCAGGGCGCACAGCCTCCGCCCGGCCGGGCGCCGTCCTTCCGGGCGGGCGGTTCGGAGGCCGTCGGGACACTGTCGAGCATCCGAGCCGAGGGGGGTGGGGATGCCGGTGGGGCCGTTCACAGCGCTACCGCCGGGTGGGGGCGTGACGCGCATGGGGGACGTGCCCGCGCCCGGGAGCACACCTTGGCGCTGCCGCGTGCCGTGGGGATGACGGACGACGAGATCGCAGCGCTGTGCCGGGACGGTGTGGCGGCCTGAGCACGGGCCCTTGCGGGACGCCCGCGTCGCGGGCGCCAGTAGGAAGGCCGGTGTCGCTCAGCGCCCGCCGAACAGCGAACGCCGCAGTCGGCGCAGCGGCGCGAAGAGCGAGACCCCTCGCACGCGCGCACGCCTGCCGGAGTGGTCGTGCGTGGCGCTGCGTGAGGTCAGCTCGCGCATCAGCAAGGTCGCCTCGGCCGTCTCACGCTGCGGGACAGCAGGGCCCCCCAGCACCGAGAGATGGCGGTCGAGGCGCGAGCTGGTCGCACTGCTCCCGCAGACGATGGCAGGGACTCTTGCCCTGCTGCGCACTGTTATCTGTTCCATGTCACTCCCCACCCGTACGAGTCCACCCGGCCCGGGCAGAGTAACCCTATCGCCCCCTCATGGCACTCGTGTATCGCGGGCCCAGGATTCACCTCCTCTGTAAGGGGATTGACGATCACTGTCCGAATCCGACGGATTGCAGGGCGAGTTGGAGGAAGGATCGGCTGGTGGCGGCAGGGGTTGCCGCCGGGCCGGCCGGTCGTGGCGGGTGCGGGAACGGCTTACCGGAACCGCTCGTGAGCAGGGGCGTGCCGCCGGGGAGGAGACCGGGGGAGCACGGTTGCACGACGGGGCGCATGCACCAGAGTTGATGCACGCTACCGCGGGACGGTGCGCCGAGTCCGCTGCGGTGACGATCGCGCGCCTCGGTCCCCCACTCGCCGTCGCGGCCCCCGGAGACGGACTGGTGTTCAAAGGGGCGGCATCCGCACTCGGTTGAGCTACTTTTGGGAAGACACCACGCAAAGCGGATAGATCACGCGGATGCGAATGGGGGGACGCCCGTGTCCGTAGAGCCCGGCCCTGAGCGTGTGATCGCGGGACGCTACCGTCTTCTGTCCCCCCTCGGCGAGGGCGGCATGGGAACTGTGTGGCGGGCCCGCGACGAGGTCCTGCGCCGGGAGGTGGCCGTCAAGGAGGTGCGCGCCCCGGCCGGGCTTCCGGCGGCCGAGGTCGAGCGCCTGTACGCCCGGCTGGAGCGCGAGGCCTGGGCCGCCGCCCGGGTGTCGAACCGGAACGTGGTGACGGTCTACGACGTGGCCCACGAGGACGGCCGTCCCTGGATCGTGATGGAACTGATCCGCGGTATCGCGCTGTCGGACCTGCTGGACACCGAGGGCCCCCTCTCCCCGCGGCGGGCCGCGTCCATCGGCGCGGAGGTGCTCGCCGCCCTGCGCGCCGCACACGCGGCCGGGGTGCTGCACCGGGACGTCAAACCGGGCAACGTGCTGCTGGCGAACGACGGCCGGGCGGTCCTCACGGACTTCGGCATCGCCCGGGTCGAGGGCAGTTCGGCGCTGACGATGACCGGTGAGGTCGTCGGCTCGCCGGAGTTCCTCGCCCCCGAGCGGGCCATGGGGCACACTCCGGGGCCCGAGTCCGATCTGTGGTCGCTCGGGGTGCTGCTGTACGCGGCGGTCGAGGGCAACTCGCCGTTCCGGCAGGACACCCCGCTCAGCACGCTGCGGGCGATCGTCGACGAGGAACTGCCGCCACCGCGCCGGGCCGGGCCGCTGACCGGGGTGATCGAGGGGCTGCTGCGCAAGGACCCGGCCGAACGCCTCCCGGCCGAGTGGGCCGAGCAGGACCTGCGGATCATCGGCGCGGGCGGCACTCCGCGCACGGGTGCCCCTGCGTACACACCGACCGTCACCACCTTCCCGGACGAACCGCCTACCGCTCGGCTGTCCACGCCCGGGCCCGCCTACACGGCTCCGCCGGAGCCCGCGGAGCGAGGCCGTCGTGCCGTCGCCGTACTGATCGCGGGCTTGGCCGTCCTCGTGCTGGCCGTGGCGGGGCTGACATACGCCCTGGCGAACCGCAGTGACGGAGGCGACAAACAGGGCACAGGCGGCGGGGCCACGCACAGCAACGGCACGGGCGGCGGGGGCGATTCGAGCAGCCCCGCGCAGAGCACGGATGCGGGCACCGCCCCCACGGGCACCACCCCCACGAGCGGCTCCCCGTCCGCCAGCGCGAGCGGGGGCGGTCACACGAAGAGCCCGCCCGCCCAGTCCGTGTCGGTGAAGGTCACGGGGACGCACACCGACTACTCCGGCCCTTGCTGGTCGTCGGACTCGACGCCACCTACGTTCACGGTGACGTTCACGGTGGGCAGCGTCCCCGCCGATGTGTCCTACCGCTGGGTCACGAGCACGGGGGAGGTCTCGGACCCGGGGTGGACGACGCTGTCGTTCCCAGCGGGCGGTGCGAGGACGGCGGAGCGGCAGATCGTGGTCACCACCGAGGACGTAAGCGGCACCGTGCGCGGCGAGATCCGTGTGGAGGTACGCGGTCCGGTGCGGACCACCTCCAACTCGGTGCCGTTCTCGGTGACCTGTGAGACGGAGACCCCGACGGGCGAGGCCTCCCCCTCCCATTCATGACCGTCAGGCCAGGCTGTTGAGCAGCGGCAGGTAGCCGCCGGACTGGCCGGCCGCGGTCGGGTGGTAGGACTCGCCGATGTTCAGCCAGTCGACGCTGTGCAGCCATGAGTCTCCGGAGCAGAGCTCGTGGCCGCTGAAGGTGCTGCGGGTGTCACCGAAGGCGAAGCCGTGGTTGGCGGCACGCTTGGCGATCGCGGTGTCGATGTAGTCGGCGGCGCCGTTGATGGCCGACCGCTTGGTTTCGGACAGCCCGAGGCAGAGGGTGGTGTTGAGCTTGTAGAAGCGGGGGTACCCCAGGACGACCACACGGGCCGAGGGGGCCTTGGAGCTGATCGCGTTGTAGACGGCGTCGAGCCGACCCGGCAGGGTCGAGTCGACGTACGCCTTGGCCGTCGCGATCCGTGACAGGCAGCCACTGTCGGAGCTGGTCACACAGTTCGTCATGACATCCGCGAAGCCGGCGTCGTTGCCGCCGACGCTGATGGAGACGAGGCTCGTGGACGAGTTGAGGGCACCGAGCTGATTGTTGATCACATCGGTGGTGACGGCGCCCGAGCAGGCCATGAAGCTGAACGAGGACGGGGCGTGGGAACCCTGCCAGAGGTACGGGTAGGCCTTCGTGCTGCGCTTGCAGTCGCCGCTGGAACTGATGTAACTGCCGGAGCCGACACCGGAGGAGTAGGAGTCACCGAGAGCCACATAGGCCCCTGTCGACGCCTGCGCCGCGGACGCCCCGGTGAGGGCGATGCCGACGGCGAGGAACAGCGATGTCACGTACGCCACAAGGCGAGGACGTCTCATGGAATCTCCTTTGCGGGGGGGGTGGGCAAGAACGGTGCCGCAACTGTGGTACCAGCTACGCGCGTTGACCGGAAGTGTTCATGCCAAAGATGTGAGCGCTTGCCCAGATCCCGTCCTCCGCACGCCCACTGCCCGTCTGTTACGTGACCATGACAGATACCTGACGGCGTGCCAAGACCTTGAAATCAGAAACGAGTTGACCCGCTCTTTCCTCAGCCTCGGGCGGAATTCATCGCTCCGGGCCGTTCGTATTTGGAGGCGCGCACCCTCACACTCACGCGCCCCACGACGCCCGCGATGACGTCGGCCACATTCACCGAACACAGGTTCCTCAAAGGCCTCGCAGGCCTTTACGGAACACATGTTTAGAGCAGGCCAAGAACGCGTGTGTACGGCTTCCGCATCTTGACGACCCCCAGTCGCCTGCGCGACATTGAAGCCCGGCATCCGGCGCTTCGGGGGGCAAAGTCGCCAATGCAGACCTTAGGCATCAAGCCACCTTCATCAGGTGAGGACGGGCAGCTGGGACAGAATCCGGGAGGGGACCTGTCACCCCTGCTCACGGGCGCGGCCGTGGTCGTCGCGACAGCCGGCGCGATCCTCGCGCTCAGCGACGCGGACTCACCGCTGCGCGGCCCGTTCACACTGTTCTTCCTGCTCGCCGCGCCGGCCATGGCCATCGGAGCCGCCCTGCGGGAGCTGGATCCATTCGCCCGCACAGTGGTGTCCGTCGCGGGAGCGATCACGATCGATCTGCTCGTCGCCCAGGGCATGCTGGCGGTGCACCGATGGTCGGTCCGCGGCGGGATCGTCGCCGTGACCGTGATCAGCTCCCTCGTTCTCCTGCTGGTACTGGTACGGCGGCAGCGCGGCCGTACGGTGAGAAGACGGGCCTGAAGACGTGGACATCAGGGTGTACCGCCCCGGCGAACTCAGCTCCGCGGACCGGGCGGCATGGACGGCCTTGCAGTCGAAGGCCCATCTCAACGGCTCGCCCGAACTGGCGAACCCTTTCCTCTCCCCCGAGTTCACACTCGCCGTGGGCCGAGCAAGACGCGGCGTGCGGATCGCGGTCGCCTACGAGGACGGCGAGCCCGCCGCGTTCTTCCCGTTCCAGAGAACGGCCGCAGGGGTCGGCCGGGCCGCCGGTCTCGGGGTCTCGGACTGCCAGGGCCTGGTGCACCGGCCCGGCTTCACCTGGGACGCCAAGGAGCTGCTGAGGGCCTGCTCCCTGGCCGTCTGGGAGTTCGACCACCTGATGGAGGGCCAGGCTCCGTTCGAGGAGGGAGTCTCCGGCACCTTCCCGTCCCCGGTCATGGACGTCGATCAGGGGTACGACACCTACCTGAACCAACTGCGCGCCCGGTCACCGAAGTTCACCCGTACCACGCTCGCCAAGGAGCGCAGACTGGGACGGGATGCCGGCGAGGTGCGCTACGTCCACGACGAGCGCGACCAGGCCGCCCTGCACACACTGATGGCCTGGAAGTCCGCGCAGTACCGCAGAACCGGGCGCAGCGACCGCTTCGCGCACCCCTGGATCAATCAGCTGGTACACCAGCTCTTCCACACCCGCTCCGAGCCGTTCGCGGGAATTCTGTCGGTCCTCTACGCGGACGGCCGGCCGATTGCGGCGCACTTCGGACTGCGCACCGAACGCGTTCTCGCCTGCTGGTTCCCGGCGTACGACACGGATTTCGCGAAATACTCCCCCGGGCTGATCCTGCATCTGCGGATGGCCGAGGCGGCAGCGGCCGACGGCATCGCTTACCTGGATCTAGGACGGGGCCAGAAGGAATACAAGGATTCCCTGAAGACACGGGAGATTTCGGTGTCGGAAGGGTGGGTGACGCGACGTCACCCTGTCGCGTTCGGACACAGGGCGCGTCGCGCCCCGGTCCGGGCACTGCGCAATGCGGTGCTGTCACGGCCGGAACTCTTCGAGTCGGCCGACCGGGTCCTCAAACGGATGGGGAAGATCCGTTCGAGGCGCTGAGTTACGGCAATATCAACAAAACGAGGGACATGTCCCAGGTCTTGCCATAAAGACGCAACCGTCAATACCGTCATACATCTACCCGCATCGGCCCGTCATCAAGCGGCTCCGGGGGAGGGCTCAGGTACCGCGATGGTCCGGCGCGGAGCGCGGTAGGGGGGTGCCGTGCTCGGTGGACGCTGTCGTACCGAGCCGTGCCGCGCGACCGGCTGCCGACTTCCCGGCGGACGGCAAGCTTTGCCAGCTCACCCGGCATGCCCGGCGATCCATTTCGCCATGCCGTGGGTGAGAACCCCCCTTTCGAACCGGACCAAAAGCCGGACCGTCCAGGGGCGGACGGTCCACCGGACGAGAGGGACCAGACTCATGAGTTCTGTTCTGCGCTCGGCTGTTTCGGGGCAAGATCCGTTAATACCGGGGAACTACCGGCCCATCTCCTCTCACCTGGCCATCGCGCCGCCGGTGAGTGTGGTGATCCCCGCCATGAACGAGGCGGAGAATCTCCCCTACGTCTTCAAGACGCTGCCCGACTGGATACACGAAGTGGTTCTCGTCGACGGCAATTCCACGGACAACACCGTGGCGGTCGCACGTGAGCTCTGGCCGGAGGTGAAGGTCGTCGGGCAGCAGGGCAGGGGCAAGGGCGACGCGCTGATCACCGGGTTCGAGGCCTGCACCGGCGACATCATCGTGATGGTCGACGCGGACGGCTCGGCGGATGGCCAGGAGATCGTCAGTTACGTCTCCGCACTGGTGTCCGGCGCCGACTTCGCGAAGGGCTCGCGGTTCGCGAACGGCGGCGGTACCTCCGACATGACGCCGATCCGCAAGCTGGGCAACCGGGTGCTGTGCGCGATCGTCAACGCCAAGTTCGGCGCCCGCTACACCGACCTGTGCTACGGGTACAACGCGTTCTGGCGGCACTGCCTCGACGACATCGACCTCGACTGCACGGGCTTCGAGGTCGAGACCCTCATGAACATCCGAGTGGTCAAGGCCGGCCTCAAGGTGCAGGAGATCCCCAGCCACGAGTACCTCCGCATCCACGGCGCGAGCAATCTGCGCGCGGTGCGCGACGGGCTCAGGGTGCTCAAGGTGATCCTCGAGGAGCGCTCCAACCGGCGTGCGCTGCGCCGCCGTCCGCACGCCGTCGCGCTCGACTCGGGGCAGGGGGAACTGTCTTGATCAGCCCGGACATCTCCGTGGTGATCTGCGTCTACACCGAGGACCGCTGGGCGGACATCCTCGCGGCGGTCGCCTCGGTACAGGCGCAGTCACGGCTGGCGCGCGAGACGCTGCTGGTCGTGGACCACAACGAGACCCTTCGGGAACGGCTGGCCGGCCAGTACAAGGAGACCGAGGAAATCCGCGTGCTCGCCAACGCGGGCCCCCGCGGTCTGTCCGCGGGCCGCAACACCGGTATCGCCGCCTCGTACGGGGAGGTCATCGCGTTCCTCGACGACGACGCCGTGGCCGAGCGGGACTGGCTGAAGCACTTCGCGTCGGGGTACGAGGACCCCCGGGTGATGGCCGTCGGCGGCCGCACGATGCCGATCTGGGCGTCCGGCCGCCGCCCGGCCTGGTTCCCGGAGGAGTTCGACTGGGTGGTGGGCTGCACCTACAAGGGGCTGCCGCCCGGCCGGGTCCGGGTGCGCAACGTCCTGGGCGGCAACGCCTCCTTCCGGCGCAGCGCCTTCGACGCGGCGGGCGGCTTCGCCACGGGCATCGGGCGCGACGGCGACAAGCGCCCGCTGGGCGGCGAGGAGACGGAGCTGTGCATCCGCCTCACCCGGGCCAGGCCGGACGCGGTCCTGCTGATCGACGACCGCGCGGTCATCCATCACCGGGTGCCCGAACCGCGCGAGCACTTCGCGTACTTCCGCACCCGTACGTACGCCGAGGGCCTCTCCAAGGCGCTCGTGGCCCAGAGCGTCGGCTCCGGCAAGGGACTCGAGTCGGAGCGCCACTACACCACCCGGGTGCTGCCCGCCGGGGTGGCCCGCGGGCTGCGCGACGCCCTGCTGGCCCGCCCCGGTGGAGCGGGCCGGGCGGGCGCGATCGTCGCCGGGTTGCTCACGACGGCGGGCGGGTACGTGCTCGGGAGCGTCCGGGCGCGTCCGGGCGGCGCCTCGTTCCCGGTCGTGGAGATCCCGGACGGTGAGGAGGACGCCGCATGAGCGAACAGGCCGTGCCCATCCTCATGTACCACGCGGTGGCGGCGGAACCGAGCGAGGCGACGCGCACCCTGTCGGTCTCGCCCGAGTCCTTCGCCGCGCAGATGGCCCTGCTGGCCGACCTGGGCTGCACGCCCGTCACCACCGCCGCTCTGGCGCACAGCTGGCGGGAGGGCGCCGCACTGCCCGAGCGGCCCGTCCTGATCACCTTCGACGACGGCTACGAGGGCGTGCACCGGCATGCCCTGCCCGCGCTCGCCCGGCACGGCTTCGCGTCCACCCTGTTCGTCTCGACGGGATGGATCAGAGGAGATCACGACACCGGCGGCGGCCTGGACACCATGCTCGACTGGGACCAGATCCGCGAACTCGCCGGTTCGGGCGTCGAGATCGGCGGGCACAGCCACACGCATCCGCAGCTCGACCAGCTCGACGACGACGCGCTCTGGTTCGAGTTGCTGCACTGCACGCAGATCATCACCGACGAACTGGGCCCCCGCCCGGTCTCGTTCGCCTATCCCTACGGCTACTCCAGCCGCCGGGTGCGCAACACCGTGCGCCAGGCGGGCTACCACCAGTCGCTCGCCGTCGGCAACGCTCTCGCGCGCCGCCGCCAGGGCCCCCACGCGCTGCAGCGGGTCACCGTGCGCCGCAGCACCGGGATCGAGGAGTTCGAGCGGCTCGTCAAGGGCCGCGCGATCACTCGCGACTTCGCCAGGGACCGCGTCCTGACCAAGGGGTACGCCATGGTCCGAAGAGCACGACAGGTTCGCCGGAAGGCCATCCGTTCCCGTGTCTGACACGACCACAGCCCAGGCCGAATCCTCCACGACCGAGGCACCCGCGCGCTCCGGCCGCCGCCTGCGCCTGCCCGGCCGGGGCGGGGGCGGCGGCAACCAGCTGTTCCGCAACGCCTATGCGCTGATGCTCAACACCGGCATCTCCGCGGTGCTCGGCCTCGGCTACTGGCTGGTCGCGGCCCGCTACTACTCCGACGCCGCGGTCGGCCAGGGCTCGGCGGCGATCGCCGCGATGAAGCTCCTCGCCGGACTCACCGCGGTGACGCTGACGGGTGCGCTGGCCCGCTTCATCCCGGTCTCCGGCCGCACCACCGGACGCCTCATCGCCCGTACGTACGCGTCCAGTTCGCTGGTCGTGGCGCTGGCAGCGGGCGTCTTCCTGCTGACGCTGGACAGGTGGGGGCCGTCGTACCGTTTCCTGCACGGGACCGTCAACGGACTCGGCTTCATCGCCGCGATCGTCGCCTGGAACCTGCTCACGCTCCAGGACGGGGTGCTGACCGGGCTGCGCAGCGCGCTGTGGGTCCCGGTCGGCAACACCGTGTTCTCGGGGGTGAAGCTGGCCCTGCTCATCGGGCTCGCCGTGGCCATCCCGACGACCGGCGTCTTCGTCTCCTGGGTCGCGGCCATCGCCACGTCCGTACTGCCGCTCGGCTGGCTGGTGTTCCGACGCCTGGTACCCCGGCACATCAAGGCGACCGAGGACCACGCGAGCCCGCCGTCGCTGCGGGAGATCGGCCGGTTCCTGGCCGGCGACTACACCGGCTCGCTGTTCTCGCTCGCCGTGGTCTACCTCGTTCCGGTGATCGTGGCCGCGCAGGTCGGCTCCGCGGACAACGCCTACTTCTACATCACCACCACCATCGGCGGCACGGTCAACCTGCTGGCCATCAACATGGGTGCCTCACTGACCGTCGAGGGCGCGCACGACCCGGCACAGCTCGCCGCCAACACCCGGGCGGCGCTCAAGCGCATGGCCCGGATCATGCTCCCGGTGTGCGGACTGCTGTTCCTCGGCGCGCCCTTCATCCTGCACGTCTTCGGCGAGGGCTACGCGCACGCGGCGACCCCGCTGCTGCGCTGGTTCGCGGTCGGCGCGCTGCTGCGGGTCGTCATGGAGACATACTTCGCGGTGCTGCGCGCCCAGAGCCGCACCTCCGGACTCGCCTATCTCCAGGGCCTGTTGTGCGTCCTGGTGCTCGGGCTGACGCTGCTGCTGCTCCCCCGCATGGGGCTGACCGGCGCGGGCGTCGCGGAGATCTCCAGCCTCGCGATGATCGTGGCGATCGCCGCACCGAAGCTGTTCAGGATCGTACGCACGGCGCCGCCTCGGGCCTTGCCCGAGGACACGGCACCGGATGGGGACCTCGCCGACCTGGGGGCGCACGAGGCCCCCGCGCCGAAGAACGGCCCGTCCTGGGCAAAGAAGATCGACTCCGACACGGTGGCGCTCGGCATCCACGTCGACTTCGACCACCAGGAACGCCGGCCGGACGTACGCCCCGGTCCGGGCACGCCGCCCATCGGGACACCCGCGCTGCCCGGCGAGGACGACGAGCCGCCCTGGGCACTGCTGCCACCGGACCATCCGGTGGGCCTGCCGGTGGAGGACCTGGACCCCGCCCCCGAGGAGGCGCGGGGCGTGACACCACCCGGCTCCGCCGCGCGGGCGCGGGCGGCCACAGGCGGTCCGCAGCCGGCACATCCCCCGCGATCCTCCGGCGGCCCCCTCGGCGCGATACTCCTCGGCTGCCTGCTCGTCACGGCCCTGCTGCTCTACTGGGTGCCCGCGTCGGCTCTGAACGACGGCTCCCTGGACCGGATGGGCGGCCTCGGCCTGGTCTCGGTGCTGCCGCTGCCGACCCTGGTCGGGGCCGCGCTGCTGATCGTGGTCTTCGCCGCGCTGCTGTGGCGCGGCCGTGAGCACCGCGGCCTGCTGATGGTCACCCTGCTCGCCACGGTCGTCTCGCTGCACGCGCTGCCCGCGGTGATCGAGACCGAACCGCGGTTCGCGACGGCCTGGCAGCATCTCGGGTTCCTCGACTACATCGACCGCACCGGGTCGGCCGTACCGTACCTGGACGCACGGTGGAGCTGGCCGGGCTTCTTCGCGGCGGCCGCGTTCGTCGCGAAGGCCTGCGGGGTGAACGACCTCACCGAGGTCATCCGCTGGTGGCCGCTGACCATGCAACTGCTCTACCTGGCACCTATGTTCCTGCTGCTGCGCTCGCTGCGGGCGGGCTGGCGGGCCAAGTGGACCGGCCTGTGGATCTTCGTGCTCAGCGGCTGGGTCGGCCAGGACTACTTCTCCCCACAGGGCTTCACCTATCTGTTCTACCTGGTCTTCGTGGCGATCCTGCTGGTGTGGTTCCGGGCACCGCACGTGATCTGGACGAAGGCGCGCCCCGGCGAGGCCGAGGTGGAGCCGGCCGGCCGCGGGCAGCGGGCCGTACTGCTCGTGGTGCTGATCGCCCTGTACGCGGCGAGCGTCCCGGCCCACCAGCTGACCCCGTTCGTGATGCTGGGCGTGCTCGCGGCACTCGTCCTGATCGGCCGCTCCGAACTGCGCGGACTGCCCATCCTGTTCGCGGTGCTGGTCGCGTTCTGGGTCGGTTTCATGGCCGAGCCGTACTGGTCCGGGCACTTCGACGAACTCTTCGGCGGGGTCGGCGGGGTCGGCAGCAATGTGTCGACCTCCGTCTCCGGGCGCATCCAGGGCGGCAACTCCACCCACAAGATGGTGCTCTACACCCGCGTGCTGCTCGCCGGCGCCGTAATGGCCTTCGCGTGCTGGGGCTGGTGGCGGCGGCGCGACCACAAGTACCGTGAACGGTCACTGCTCGTGCTCACCTTCGTCCCGTTCCTGGGCTTCGGTATGCAGTCGTACGGCGGTGAGATGGCCCTGCGCGTCTTCATGTTCGCGCTGCCGGGCGCCGCCCTGCTCGGCGGGCTCGCCCTCTTCCCGCGGACCGGTGCGACGACGAAGGAGCGGGACAAGGACCGGGTGAGCCTCGCCCCGCTGGCGGCCCTCATGGCGGGGCTGCTGCTGATGGGCGGCTTCCTGGTGGTCCGCTGGGGCAACGAGCCGTTCGAGCGGATCCGTCCGGGCGAGGTCGCGGCCATGGACTATGTGTACGCGCACGACGACCCGACCGTACGACTGCTGTGGCTGAGCAACGACCCGGCCACCAACGTGACACCGGCGATGCCGTGGGGCGCGAAGGACATGGAGAAGGTGCAGTACGTGCCGACCCTGGCGCCCCCCGATCCGGTCCTGGTGTCGGGCCTGGTCAAGTCGCTCAAGGACGCGGGCCCGAACTCGTACCTCATGGTCAATCGCAGTCAGGTGACCTATCTCCAGATGGACGTCGGCTACTCGGCGACCTGGAAGTCACGGCTCCTCGAGAACCTGGACGGCCGTCGGGAGCTGAAGAAGATCCTCGCCAACGACGACGTGACCATGTACACGCTGCGCGTGCCGCCCGAGGGCAAGGTCCCGAAGCCGAGCCCCGGTCCGATCGGACCGCGGGTGACATGGACGCCGTGGTCGGTCGTCGGCGGGCTCGCGGCCGTGGTGCTGGTGCTGCTGCTCGCGACCCGCGAGTTCGTACGGGTCGCGGTACGACCGGGCGTGCGACAACTGAGGCTGCTGCAGAGCAGCTTCTGGTTCTCGCTGCCGCTGCTGGCGGTGCTGCTCGCCTCACTGGTGCAGCGGTTCCTGACGATGGGCAAGGGCTGACCTTCGAACGCCCGAGGTGAAGTGGCCCGACGCGGAGGCGGGAGACGGCTCAGCGCCTCAGCCACTTCACCTCGTACGCCTTCATGTCGAACCGCTTGCCGTCGATCTGCGCGCTGATCGCCCGGTTGAGGGTGTTCACCACGAGGACGACCTTGTCGGTGGCGAGGACACGGACGTTGGGAACGTCGTCCTCGGCGACGGACACGGTCCGGTACCCGGCGCCGGGCGGGAACTCCTTGCCGAAGCGGGAGACCAGGTGGTACATGGGCAGTGCCCGGCCGCCGTCGGCGGTGTCGGTCTGGGTCCACAGACAGCCGGGGCAGTCGGTGCCCTTCTCCTCCTCGGGGTTCCAGTAGAAGCCGGAGGAGGCGCCGCCCTTGGCCATGGCGATCATCCCGGTGGCCTGCACGGCCACGCGGTGGTCCTCGCTCCAGCCCTTGCGGTCGTCGTTGCCGTCGGCGGGCTCGACGTAGTACTCGGCCCACCACAGCGGCAGGCCGCGGGCCTGCTGCCGCACCCACGCGCCGACGGCGGTGAGCTTGTCGGTGGCCGCGAACTCGTCGGGCAGCAGATCGTCGTCCTTGGTGTAGCTGGAGCCGTCCACGACGACGAAGTCGGCGCCGGCCTTGTGCTGGTTCCAGTAGTCGAAGGCGTCCAGGACCCGCTGGTCCATGGCACCCCACGCGCCCCGCAGGGTCGCGGAGGCGTTCTGCTCCTGCCGCGGGTCGACACTGTCCATGACGAGGTACGGCCCACCGACCATGATCTTGTCGTCGACCTGTTTGAGCGCCTTGTAGACGAGGTTGTACAGCTGCGTGTACCCCTCGTAGTCCCAGCGGCCCTCGGAGTTGTTCCAGAAGCCCTTGAACTCGTTCCAGACGACGAAGTGGCGCACGTCCGGATAGCGCTTGGCCACGGTAGCGGCGAGGGCGGCGAAGTCCTTGTAGTGGGCGGGCGTCGGGGCGGTCTCCAGCGAGGCCTGGCTCCAGTCGGTGCTGTCGGTGCCCGGCTTGCCGCCCTTCATCCAGTCGGGGGCGCAGCACAGGGTCACCACGGGGGTGCCACCGGATCTGCGGACGAAGTCGATCCGGCGGTCCATCTCCTCGAAGTCGTAACGACCCTTGACCGGTTCGGGGTTGCCCGCGCCCCAGCCCATGATGTGCTGGTTCTGCGGCAGCGCCGCCCGGGAGAGCAGCCCCTCGACTCGTGCGGCGGCACCAGAGCTGCCCTGGTCGGCGCTGTACTGGGTGTGCGTGAAGCCCCAGCCGACGTCCGGTTTCGGCTCCGCGTGCGGGGTGGCCGGCGTGCCGTGCACCTTGTCGCCGTCGCGCGTGGTGCCCTCGGTGCCGAAGCCGCCGCCCCGCAGTGTGCTGATCATGGCCACCGCCAGGGCAAGAGCGGCCACGGTCACGCCGAGCAGTGCGGTGACACGCCACCGCCGTGCCCCCGAATACCACCCATGACGTCCCATCAAGGGCAACAGTAACGGCGGGGATCGGCCTGCGACAGGTTCCGTCGTACGACGGCCCGGCCGCCTGCCCCGGGGCAGTCCCCGCTCCCCCGACTGGCGGGCGCGACGTGGCCACGCCTTGCGCAGTGCCGGGGACAGGCCGCGGAAATCCGGTGCACCGGACGCCTCCGTGACGGATCATGGCGGCATGTCCGCGAACCCACACGGCGCTCTGCCGATCCGGCTCACCGTCGACGACAGCGACTCGCCGTCCGACGTCGTCGACGCGCTGTTCCTCGGCCGCTTCGCGACGGGTGAGCAGCCGTACTCGCACGCGGCGAACATCGACCGCGTACGGTCCGGGGCCACGCTCCTGCCGCCGGGCGCCCGGCTGCTGCGGGCCGCCCGCGACGACGACCGCAGTGCGACGCTCGCGGAGGGGGACGGCTGGACCCTGCTGGTCTCGCGCTGGAACCGCGGCGCGGACGTCACGGTCACCGCGACCAGCGCCGAACTGGCCGAACGGGTACTGAAGCAGGCCACGGACGGCGCGGCGGACGAGCCGGAGCCGCAGCCGGAGAACGTGACGATGGGGTTCTGGTACGTGTCGCCGAGGCGCGGCGCGCACCGTACGACGCGGCAGATCTCGGCGGGCACATGGGAGGAGGTCCGACCGAACTACACGGCGCCGGTGGCGGACGCCATGGACCGGCTGATGAAGACGACGCCGGAGGACATCGCGGGCCGTCTGCTGCTGCTGCACGGCCCGCCGGGCACGGGCAAGACGTCGGCACTGCGCACGCTCGCCCGCTCGTGGCGGGACTGGTGCCAGGTGGACTGCGTCCTGGACCCCGAACGCCTGTTCTCCGATGTCGGCTACCTCATGGACATCGCGATCGGCGAGGAGGACGCGACGGGCAAGGGCCGCTGGCGGCTGCTCCTGCTGGAGGACTGCGACGAGCTGATCCGCGGCGAGGCCAAGCACACGGCCGGCCAGGCGCTGTCCCGTCTGCTGAACCTGACGGACGGACTGCTGGGACAGGGCAGGAACGTTCTGGTGGGCGTCACGACGAACGAGGACCTGGAGCGCCTCCACCCGGCCGTCGTCCGCCCCGGCCGCTGCCTGGCCCGGATCGAGGTCGGTCCGCTGACCCGCCCGGAGGCGGTGAGCTGGCTGGGCCGGGAGGAAGGCGTGGGCCGTGACGGGGCGACACTGGCGGAGCTGTACGCGCTGCGGCGGGGGACGACGCCGGCGTCGGTGCCGGACCAGCGGGCGAAGGCGGACTCGGGGCTCTATCTGTAAGGAGGGCTCTACCCGCCCCGCGCGCTGTGAGGAGATCATGCGAGAGGTCTGCACCGACTTCGAAGCCGAACTCAGCGAGTTCAACGGCGAGGACGACCACGTCCACCTGCTCGTGCATTACCCGCCGAAGGTCCAGCTCTCCAAGCTGGTCAACTCACTGAAGGGCGTCTCCGCCCGCCTCCTGCGCAAGGAGTTCGACGCGCACGTGCGCCGGTATCTGTGGGGCGGACACTTCTGGTCCGGCTCTTACTACGCCAGATCCGTCGGCGGAGCACCCCTCACCGACGTCCGCCAGTACATCGAGCAGCAGAAGCGCCCCGTCTGACCGGGCTGTGCCCCTTCGGAGGCGGTGCTGCGACGCTCCGCGCCGCCCCTACGGGATGGCCTTCACCTCCGCCCTGAAGGGCGGAGCACTGGCCAAGACCATCGGTAGAAGAGCGCGGCCGGTGCTTTGATGGACGTATGACCCTGTTGGTCGGCACATCGGGGTGGCAATACCGGGACTGGCGGGACGTCCTGTACCCGGCCGACGTACCCGTGCGGCTGTGGCTGGAGGAGTACGCGACCCGGTTCGCCACGGTCGAGATCAACAACGCGTTCTACCGGCTGCCGTCCCGGGAGACCTTCGAGAGCTGGCGGGAAAGGGTGCCGCGGGACTTCGTGGTCGCGGTGAAGGCGAGCCGGTATCTGACGCACATCAAACGCCTGCGGGACCCCGAGGAGCCGGTGCACCGCCTGATGAGTCACGCGGCGGGTCTCGGCGACCGCCTGGGCCCCGTCCTGCTGCAGCTCCCGCCGACCCTGCGCGGGGACGGGGACCTCCTCGACGACTGCCTCGCCCGCTTCCCCGCCGGCACCCGGGTCGCGGTCGAACCGCGCCATGACTCGTGGTGGACGCCTCGGGTGCGCGGGGTGCTGGAGGCCCGGGGCGCGGCGCTGTGCTGGGCCGATGTGCTGTCCCGCCCGGTCACCCCGCTGTGGCGGACCGCCGACTGGGGCTATGTCCGCTTCCACGCGGGCCGCGCCCGGCCGTGGCCGCACTACGGCCGCCGGTCCCTGGCGACCTGGGTCCAGCGCATCGCCGAGGCCTGGCCCGAGGGCCGGGACGTCTACGCCTACTTCAACAACGACCTGCACGCGGCGGCGGTCCTGGACGCGACGGCGTTCGCGCACGCGGCCGCGGCAGCGGGCCTGCCGGTGACCCGCACGCCATCCCACCTGCCGACGCCCGCGGGCACGGCGCGATAGCCCTCTTCAGCCCTCTTCAGGACGCGACCCCGCGGTGCCGGACCAGGCGCACTCAGTCCCCGTACGCCGCCCGCACGGCATCCCGTACCGCGGCCAGCGCCGCGGCTTCGCCCAGTCCGAGCCGCCTGACCCTCTCGGCATAGGCCTGCGCGGCGGCTGCCGCCTCCCGTTCCGCGGCCGAACCGGCAGCGGCCACGAACGTTCCGTTGCGCCCCCGCGTCTCGATCACCCCGTCCGCCTCCAGCGCCTTGTACGCCTTGGCGACCGTGTTGGCCGCGAGGCCGAGGGACTCGGCCAGCCCGCGCACGGTCGGCAGCCGGTACCCCACCGGCAGCACCCCCGACCGGGCCTGCTCGGAGATCTGCACCCGTACCTGCTCGTACGGCGGTGCGCTCCCATCGATGTGGATCTTCAAGGTCACGGGGTGATTGTCCCGCACCCACCGGGAAATGGCCCGCGCCCACCGAAAATGAGAGGCACTTCCACGCCCGAGCCACGTAGCGTGCGCCGTCATGACAGTGACCGTACGCGATCTCCGCCCTGACGTCCGGGCCGACACCGAGGGCTGGACGCTGGCCCGACGGCTCGCCCTGCCCTTCTTCCTCTTCACCCCCGAGTCCATCGCTTACGACGCGGCCCACAGGCACCCCGACGCCCACTTCCGGCCGCTCGTCGCCGAGGAGAACGGCGAGATCATCGGCACTGCCCAGGTGGGTCTTGTCCACGACAGCCCGGAGCCCGGCCAGGGCTACCTCAACGTGTACACCCACCCCGAGCACATGCGTCGCGGCGCCGGATCGCTTCTCGCGCGGGCCGCGGAGGAGCATCTGACCGCCCTGGGCGCGACCAGGCTCTTCGCCTGGGTCCTGGACGAGCCCGGCAACCGCGCCTTCGCCGAGCGGCACGGCTACCGAGCGAGCCGCAACGCCCACTTCCTCCGCCTGGACCTGGCGCACGGCACCCTGCCATCGCTCCAGGACCCGCCGCTGGGCGTCGAGTTGCGCACGGGCGCGGACTTCGCCGACGACCCGCGGCCCCTGTTCCTTCTGGACGCGGAGGCATCGGCGGACGAACCGAGCGACGTCGACTACGAGTTCACCGACTACGAGGCCTGGCTGGTGGAGAACTGGCGGCATCCCCTCTTCAGCCCCGAACTCACCACGGTGGCGGTGGTCGACGGCCGCCCCGCCGCCTTCAGCGCGGCCCGCACCGACGGCGGCACCCGCTACGGCACCGCGATGACCGGCACCGCCCGCGCCTTCCGCGGCCGCGGCCTTGCCAAACTCGCCAAGAACGACTCCCTGCACCGGGCCCGCGCCGCCGGGTTCACCGAGGCGTTCACGGGCAACGACGCCGGCAACGAACCGATGATCGCCATCAACAAGTGGTTCGGCTACGAGATCTGCGCGACCGAGGTCCGGTATGTCCGTGAACTCACCTGACCCGTCGGCCCAGCTGGACATCGTCCTGGTCAAGGCCGGCCGTACGAAGATCCGTTACCCCGCCGAACTGCTCCACGACGACGGCACCCGGGTCACCGTACGCGCCCTGTGGGCGGGCAGTGGCGTCCGCGACTTCGGCTTCGTACGGTTCGAGCCCGGCGACGTCTTCACCGAGTACTACTGGCGCGACCGGTGGTACGCGGTGAAGGAGGTCCGCGACGGGCAGGGCGTCCTGAAGGGCTGGTACTGCGACATCACCCGCCCGGCCACGCTGCGCGGCGGCGAACTGGTCGTCGAGGACCTCGACCTGGACCTGTGGCGCTCCGCCGATGGCGGGACCGTACTCCGCCTCGACGAGGACGAGTTCGCGGCGAGCGGCCTGGCGACGACGGACCCGCAGGCGGCGGCGGCCGCCATGCAGGCCCTCGACACCCTCGAACTCCTGGCCCGCCGGGGTGACTTCGAGGCGCTGCTCGCCTGAGCCGGGCGGTCAGACCACCGCCACCACGGCATACCGCTCGTCGGCCACCTCCTTCCCCCACAGCCGGGCGTCGCCCGACAGCCGCTCCACGCGGACGTCCCGGGCGAGGGGCGCAAGGAGGTCGGTCAGGCGCTCGGCGGGTATGCCGACCGGGCTCACCGTCCCCCACACGCCCTCGACCAGCACCAGGCGTCCCCCGGGGCGCAACAGTCCCTGCCAGTGCCGCAGGACGCGGCCGGGGTCGGGCAGGGTCCACAGCACATGGCGGACGAGGACGACGTCGAAGAGCTGCTCTCCGACCGGCGGGGCCGCGGCGTCCCCGACATGGAACACGGCGTCATGGCCCGCCGACTTGGCGCGGGCCAGGGCGACCATGGGCGGCGACAGATCCACCCCCGTCACCCGGTACCCCCGCTCGGCGGCGAGCAGTGACAGGCTGCCCGTACCGCAGCCCAGGTCCAGGAGGTCACCGGGGCGCGATGGCAGCCACGCCTCCAGCCGGGCGGCCCACGCCTCGCGCACCACCGGGTCGTGCAGCCCGTGGTCGGGCTCCTCGTCGAACGTGGCCGCCTCGGCATCCCAGTTCACGTCCGCGCTCGGGGCCGCCGAGGTTTCGGCCCTCTTCTTCTTGGCGATGTACCTGGTCATGCCACCAGAGTGACAGTCACCACTGACAATCGCGTCACAACAGCCGCCACAGACAGCCCGCCGACGGTGAGGAAACCTCACCGAAAGGCCCACCTCCGCACCCCCGCACAACCAGTAGGCACAAGGAGGCAGGAATGCGCCGAGTGACCGTGCACAAGCCCCTGAAGAGGACCGACTCCCGCCGGGTGCGGGAGGAAGCCGAGGAGCGCCCCGTCGAGCGCCCCGAGGTGCGAAAGGACATCGCACGCATCTGGTGGCCGGACGGCTGAGCCCGCCCGGCACCGCGGGAGCCCTCACTCCAGTCGCTTGCGGTAGTGGATGCGGTCGTACGGTCCGTCGACGCGGCGCTCCAGGACCTCGTACCCGTACTTGGGGTAGATCTTCTGGTTCTCCCACATCATCGCGTTGGTGTAAAGCCTGACTTCGGGCAGCCCGAGCGCACGCGCGCGTGCGTCGACGAAGGCGAGCAGCCGCCGCCCCACACCCCGCCCCCAGGCGTCGGGGTGCACGGCGATGCTGTCGAGGAAGAGATGGTCCTCGTACGCCTCCACCACCACGAGGCCGGCCACCGGATCCTCCGCCACGAACACCCGTCCCGCGGCCACGTCCGCCGTGTGGTCCTGCTCCATGGGCTGCGGCACCACGCCGATGCGTTCGATGTAGTGGCGGTACGCCGCATCGGTCACGGCCTTCACCGCCGGTACGTCGGCGGCGACGGCCGGCCTGATCTCCACGTCTGTTATGGCGTCTGTCATGAAACGCACGGTACTTGCGGTCAGCTGAACACCGACGCGCAGGTGGTCGCGGTGGCATGAGCCGGGTCGAGGGCGTTCGCCACCTCATGGAAGGCGATCCGGTCGGACAGTCCGATCGCCACGTGCTCGGAGAGGTCGACCGGGCACAGGTTCTGCAACAGGACGTTACGGACGTCCGATCCGCTGAGGAACTGCGACTGGTACGGCGTGACCACCTCGTCGTACCGGGTGGCGATGACTGTGTAGTGGACGCCGGGCACGGTGTCGCCGCCCGCGTTGAGCTTGGCCAGGAAGGCCGATCCGGCCACCTGGTCGGCGAGCCCGGGTGTGGCCATGGACAGCAGGTCCTCGGCGCCGGGGAAGTACGGCAGCAGGTGGGTGAGCCCGTTCAGGGTGGTGCCGTGGCTGTCGGGCGCGATGCCGACCAGCGCGTTCACCTTGGCGGCACCGCCGAGGAACTTCAGGTAGTAACGGGGCATCATGCCACCTTGCGAATGACCGACGATGTCGGCCCTGGCGGCGCCGGTCGCGGTGAGCACCTTGTCGACGAAGGTCCGGAGCTGCTCGGCGGAGGTGGCGATGGGGCCGAGCCCGTGGAAGAGGGGGACGCCCGGCAGTTGACCGTAGTCGAGTGAGAAGACGCAGTACCCGCGGTTCTCCAAGTAGGGCGCGAGTACCAGCCAGTTGTCGACGGAGTTGGCGAACGTGCCGTGGACGAGGACGACGGGGCGGGGGTGTGTGGCGGACGGCTTGCAGGAGTAGTCGTTCCAGCCTCCTGCGGACTCTCGGCTCGGTGCGGCGGCCTTGGCGGTGGCGGCGGGGGCGACCGCGATCGCGGCGGTCAGCAGCAGCGCGGCCAGCGGTCCGAGGATGCGCTTCCACGGCAGCATCGTGTGATCTCCTTACGGCTCACGGGAGGGTGCGACGGCCTTACGCCCTGTGATCCGGATCACGAGGATGCTGTTCACTCGTCAAGTTACGAACGAGTAGCCCACGTGTGAAGTTACGTGTCGGCAAAAACTTCCAGCGACTGCCAGCAGTGGCCGCAACTTCTGGTAACGACCTGAAGCCATGCGACAGGTCGTCACCAGGAAGGCCGAACCGGCCCATGGGGTGCGATACGCAGCAACTGCCCCTGCAGCGTACGGACCTCACGCTCCCCGAGCAGTTCCGTCCAGGGCCGCACAGCCTCCACCGCGGCCTCCTCGGCGGCCCGTGCACAGGCCCATCCGCGCTCGGTGAGCATGATGAGCCGGGCCCGCGCGTCCTCGGGATGCGGCCGGCGTTCGACGTACCCCTTGCGCACCATCTCGTCGACGAGCTGGCTCGCGGCCTGCTTGGTCACCCCGAGATGGGCGGCCAGCTCCGTGACGGTCGCACCGTCCGGGGCGAGCCGGGCGAAGGCGAAGCCGTGCGCGGGTCGCACCCCCTCGAAGCCGCGCGCGACGACACCGTCGTGGATGCGCCGAGTGAGCTCGCCGGCGACGGCGAGCAGGGCGGCGGACAGGGCCATGGCCTCAGAGTTCTGCACAGAGAAATTGATACACCGTTGACCAGATGGTCAAGAAGGTTGACCATATCCCTGCCACTAGTCAAGCAGCTTGACCACCATGCCATGGAGGCACACCCATGCCCATCGTCCGCTCCCCCGAAGCCGTCACCCATGAAATGCACGGCGCCCGCTTCATCTCGTACGCCACCCCCCTGACCGGCAGCAAGGAGCTGTGCGCCTGGCGCGGCGAAATCCCCGCGGGGACCCGCGCCCCCCTGCACACCGTGACCCGGGAGGAGATCTTCCACCTGCTCGACGGGGAGCTGCTGATCACGCTCGACGGTCACACCGAGCGGATCACCGCCGGCGACACGGTGATCATCAACCCCGGCGCGACCCTGGGTGTCGAGAATCCGACGGGCGAGGTCGCCGTCTCCTGGGTCACCACCTCCATCGGCCTGGAGGCGGAGCTCGCCGACGGCACACGCATCACTCCCCCCTGGGCACACTGATTTCCGCACAGCCGCCCCGGGAACGATCACCCCAACTTCGCCGCCCCGTCACGAAGGTGACGGGGCAGCACCTTTTCGATCCGGCTCCTTGATCGCCCTGAAACCGATCTCACGTTCGAATCATGTCGCCGACCAGGGGCGATGGAGTTAGAGTAATCGAACGGAAGTGCGAGAGACACTTCGGGCAAAAAGTCGAAAACGGGGTGGAGTGGTGGAGGTGCGGCATGGCGGGCTTTGCGCATGTGCATGTCGCGTCCGGTTACTCCGCGCGGTACGGCGGCGCCCATCCCGAGCACCTCGTCCGGCGAGCGGCCGAACGCGGCATGACGGCACTCGCGCTCACCGACCGGGACACGGTCACCGGTGCCGTACGGTTCGCCGAGGCCTGCGCCGGGAACGGGATCCGGCCGGTCTTCGGTGTCGACCTGGCGATGGAGGCCCTCGCACCCCCTCCCCCGGCACAACGCCGCCGCACCCCGGCGCGCGGCGGCGCGCATGTGATCGAGCCGCCGCTGCGGTTCGTACTGCTCGCACAGAACCGGGCGGGATGGGCCCGGCTGTGCCGTATCACCTCGGCCGCCCACGCCGGTGCCGTGGGCGGCAAGGCGCCGGTGACGCCATGGCAGGCCCTGCGTGAGCACGGCGGCCCCGGCCTGATCGTGCTGCTCGGACCGCTCTCGGAGCCGGTGAGGGCGCTGGCGGCGGGCCGGGAGGACATCGCGGTGAAGCTGCTGGCGCCATGGCGGGAGATCTTCGGGGACGGGGTCCGGCTGGAAGCCGTCACGCATAAACGTTTCGGCATCGGTCCCGGGTCGCTTCGCCTGGCCGCCCGCACCCTGGCGCTGGCCGACCGCACCGGCACCACCGCCGTGCTCTCCAACGCTGTCCGCTATGCCGACCCCGACCAGCACCGCCTCGCCGACGTCCTGGACGCCGCGCGGCTGCTGCGGCCCATCGACCGGCGCCTCCTGGACAGCGGGCAGCGGTGGCTCAAGGACGAAGGAAGGATGGCGGAGATCGCGCGGCTGATCGCGGAATGCGCCGGAGCGGACGCCCGGCGGGCGCGTCGTCTGCTGGCGGACACCGCCGCCACGGCGGCCGCGTGCACGGTCGATCCCGCGGCGGACCTCGGTCTGGGCACCCCGCACCTGCCGGAGCCGGATGTGCTCGGCGCCGAGCCCGGGGCGGGCGGCGCGGCGCGGCTGCTGCGGCAGCGGTGCGAGGAGGGCATGGCCCGGCGCGGCCTGGACCACGACCGGGCCGCACTCGACCGGCTGGACGAGGAACTCGCCGTGATCTCCCATCTGGACTACGACCCCTACTTCCTCGCCGTCGGCCAGGTCGTGGCCGACATCCGGGCGAAGGGCATCCGGGTCGCGGCCCGCGGCTCGGGCGCCGGGTCGATGGTCTGCCACACGCTGGGCATCGCCACCGCCAACCCGCTCGACCACCACCTGCTGTTCGAACGCTTCCTGAGCGTGCGCCGGGCGTCGCTGCCCGACATCGACATCGACGTGGAGTCCGCCCGGCGGCTGGAGTGCTACGACGCGATCTTCGACCGGTTCGGCAGGGAACGGGTGGCGGTCACCGCGATGCCCGAGACCTACCGGGCCCGCCGGGCCCTGCGGGACACCGGTCTCGCCCTCGGAATCGCACCGGCACAGATCGACCGGATCGCCAAGAGCTTCCCGCATCTGCGGGCCTCGGACATCACCGGTGCGCTCGCCGAGCTGCCCGAGCTGCGGCAGTTGGCGGCCGAGGCGGACCGGTACGGGCCGCTGTGGGAGCTCGCCGAAGGGCTCGACTCCCTGGTCCACGGCATGGCCATGCACCCCTGCGGTGTGGTCATCAGCGACGCGACGCTCCTGGACCGGCTGCCGGTGCAGCCGACTCCTCAGGGCGACTACCCGATGGCGATGGCGGCGAAGGAGGAGATCGAGGCGCTGGGCAACATCAAGCTGGACGTTTTGGGCGTGCGGATGCAGTCCGCGATGGCCCACGCCGTCGCGGAGATCGAACGGACGACCGGCAACCGCATCGACCTGGACGACCCGCGGCAGGTGCCGCTCGACGACGTCTTCGCGTTCAAGCTCATCCAGGAGAGCCAGACCCTGGGCCTGTTCCAGCTGGAGTCCCCCGGTCAGCAGGACCTTCTCTCCCGGCTGCAGCCCCGCGATCCGCAGGACGTCATCGCCGACATCAGCCTGTTCCGTCCCGGACCGGTCGCCGGCGGCATGCCCGAGCAATACATCGCCGCACGTCACGGCGGCGCGCCACACTATGCCCACCCGGACCTGGAGCCGGTGCTCGCCGACACCTACGGCGTGACCATCTGGCACGAGCAGATCATCGAGACGCTGTCGGTGATGACGGGCTGCGACCGCGCCCTGGCCGAGGTCGCCCGGCGGGCGCTCGGCGACAAGGGGCGGCTGCCCGGGATCAAGGACTGGTTCCACCGCCAGGCGCGCGCCCGCGGTTACAGCCCGGCGGTCCTGGACGAGGTCTGGAAGACCGTCGAGGCCTTCGGCGCCTACGGCTTCTGCCGGGCGCATGCGGTCGCCTTCGCCGTACCCGCCCTGCAGAGCGCCTGGCTCAAGGCGCACTACCCGGCGTTCTTGCTGGCAGGCCTCCTCGAACACGACCCCGGTATGTGGCCGAGGCGCGTCCTCGTCGCCGACGCCCGCCGCCGCGGCGTGCCAGTCCTGCCTGTCGACATCAACCGCTCCCGGGTGAAGCACACCGTGGAGAAGACCGGCCAAGGACAGTGGGGCGTGCGGCTCGCGCTGTCCGCGGTGCACGGCATCAGCGAAGGCGAGGGCGCACGGATCGAGGACGGCCGGCCGTACGGATCGCTGTCGGACTTCTGGCAGCGGGCCCACCCCAGCAGGCCCGTCGCCGAACGCCTCGCGGAGATCGGCGCGCTGGACTGCCTCCACGACGGACATCTGACACGACGCGATCTGCTGCTGCAGATCTCCGAGTTGCACCGGCAGTCCCGCACCCGGTCCGCGGGCACGGGTCAACTGCGCCTCGACACGGGCGCCGTCGGAGGAGTGGAGCCGAGTGGTCTGCCGGAGATGACCGGGCGCGAGGTCCTGGGCGCGGAGCTGAAGACCCTCGGTATCGACGTCTCCAAGCATCTGATGGAGCACCACCACCGGCTGCTGCGGGAGATCGGCGCGATCGACGCGGCGCATCTGGCCGGTATGCGCCCGGGCCGGCAGGTCCTCGTCGCCGGTGTGCGGGCCTCGACCCAGACCCCGCCGATCGCCAGCGGCAAGCGGATCATCTTCGTCACCCTGGAGGACGGTTCCGGCCTGGTCGACCTGGCCTTCTTCGAGGACTCCCACCCGGCCTGCGCGCACACCGTCTTCCACAGCGGACTGCTGCTGGTGCGCGGCACGGTCCAGGTACGCGGCACCCGTCGCACCGTCGTCGGCACCATGGCCTGGGACCTGGACAGGATCGCCTCCGCCCGCCGTGACCACGGCCCCGAGGCCGCGCTCGCCCTGCTCGGCGCCGACCGCCCGTACCCGACCCCCGCCCAGCCGCAGCGCACCCTGGCCAACGGCACCACAGGCGCCCGGCTGCATCCGTACGCCGATCTGCTGCCGGCCGGCAGTCGTTCGGCCGACCTGAAGAAGCTCGGCTACACCAGCCCCGGGAGCGCGGGATGACCAGGCGTCAGCGGCATATCGCCCATCTCCATCTGCACGCCGCTCTGACGGAGAGTCAGTACGACGACATAATCGAACTGATGTCTGGAATCACGCCTCACGTCCAGGCCGTCCCACCGAGCGCCGTTCAGCTCGACCTGACCTCGGCGCTCAGGTACTTCAACCGGTCCCCCTATGACGTGGTCCAGATGGCGATGCTCCGACTGAAGGCCCTCTACGGCATCGAAACCAGCGCCGGACTCGCGGGCAACCGCATGCTGGCCGCCATGGCGGCCGACGCGTCCGCGCCGGGACACACCACCTGGGTCCCCGCCGACCGGGCCGCCGACTGGCTGCGCCCCCGCCCGGTCATCGCCCTGCCGGGGATCGGTCGCGTCACCGCGACCACCCTCGACCGGTACGGTCTGCACACCATCGGCCAGATCGCCGACCTGCCGCCGGCGACCCTGCAACGCCTCCTCGGCGTCGGCCAGGCACGGCTACTGTCCGAACGCGCCCGCGGTCACGACCCCCGCCCGGTCACTCCCCTGGAACCGGCGGCACATCTGACCGCCGATCTCGTGCTCGACCGGGACTGCCTCGATCCCGCACAGCATCACCGAGCCGTCCTCGGCCTCGCCGAACAGATCGGCAGGCGCCTGCGCATCGAAAGCCAGGTCACCGGGCGCATCACCCTCACAGTGCGGTACGCCGACCGCAGTTCCACCACACGCACGCGCAAGCTGGCGGAACCCACCGACCACTCACCCGCCCTCGCCACGGCCGCCCTGGGTCTGCTGGCCGGCCTCGGACTGCAACGGGCGAGGGTGCGCGCCTTCGCGATCCGCGCCGACGACCTGCTCTCGGCCAAGGCCGCTCCCCACCAGCTCTCCCTGGACCCCGGCGATGACCGCGCCCGCGCCGCCGAAGCCGCCGCGGACAGGGCCCGCCGCCGCTTCGGCTCGGGAGCCGTACACCCCGCCACACTGGCCGGCGGCCGTCGGGGACAGGCATTGGCCATGCGGTGACCACTGGTGCCCTGACAGGCAACGTTGCACCAGCCACATCCATACCCGGCGTGCGGCGCCCACTGTTCCGCGGCCGACAGGGCGTACACAAGTCGACTTCAGTACGCCTGTCCACCAACAAGCGTACGTTTCCGACGCGATGACCCTGCCCGGTCGCCCCCGCCCGGCCCCTGTTGCAAACACTGACCGTTGGTCATCCATGCGCGGCCTGCGAGGTCTAGTCCTGTCCGGATTCCGTTCCCTCGGGGTCCGGACTCAAGGAAGGCACGGACAGCGGAAGTTGCTCCTGAACCGATTGCTCGGCCGCCTGGGGTGCCGCCGGAGCCTGTGGCGGAGACACCGTCGGAGCCTGCCGCCGGGGCACTTCCGCCACCGGCTGCTGCGCCCGCTCCAGGAACCGCAGCAGCTCCACCGGGAAGGGCAGGACGAGCGTGGAGTTCTTCTCGGCGGCGACCGCCACCACGGTCTGCAGCAGCCGCAGTTGCAGCGCGGCCGGGCTCTCGGACATCTGCTGCGCCGCCTCCGCCAGCTTTTTGGAAGCCTGGAGTTCCGCGTCCGCGTTGATGACCCGGGCCCGCCGCTCCCGGTCGGCCTCGGCCTGCCGGGCCATGGAACGCTTCATGGTCTCCGGCAGTGACACATCCTTGATCTCGACGCGGTCGATGGTGACGCCCCACTCCACGGCCGGGCTGTCGATCATCAACTCCAGCCCCTGGTTGAGCTTTTCCCGACTGGACAGCAGATCGTCCAGCTCGCTCTTGCCGATGATGGACCGCAGGGAGGTCTGCGCCATCTGCGAGACGGCGAACCGGTAATCCTCGACCTTGACGATCGCGTCGGCCGGCGAGGTCACCTTGAAGTACACGACGGCGTCCACGCGCACCGTGACGTTGTCCCGGGTGATGCCCTCCTGCGCGGGCACCGGCATCGTCACGATCTGCATGTTGACCTTGCGGAGCCGGTCGATGAAGGGCACGACCATCGTGAACCCGGGCCCGCGCACCTCGGGCCTGAGCCGCCCGAGGCGGAACACCACTCCCCGCTCATACTGTTTGACGACCCTGGCCGCCGCCGTCGCGTAGACCGCCCCGGCGGACGCGAGGGCCACTCCCGCCGCCACCAGTTCCTCGACCATGTCGGCCCCCCGGGGTCCGAAGTAGGCGCGTTCAGGGGAGTTCACGCGCGGTCGCCGCGCGCACTTTTGACGGTAACTCCGGGATGCGGGCAAAAACGAGCCCCCGTACGCCACATGCGTACGGGGACTCGTCCACCGCCGGCTGCGGTCGGGGGCCAGTGGTTCAGCCGACGCTCACGCCGTAGCGGCTGAGGGCCGCGGTGACCGGCTGGAAGAAGGTGGTGCCACCGGAGGTGCAGTTGCCGCTGCCGCCGGAGGTCAGACCGTACGCCACGGATCCGCCGTAGAGGGGACCGCCGCTGTCGCCGCCCTCGGCGCAGACCGTGGTCTGGATGAGACCGCGGACGATGTCTCCGCCGCCGTAGTTGACGGTGGCGTTCAGGGCGGTGACCCGGCCGCTGTGCGTACCCGTGGTGGAGCCGCGCCGGTAGACGGTCGTGCCGACGCTCGGGGTGGCGGCACTCGTGATGGTCTGGCTGCCGACCGTGCTCGGGTGCGCGATCGACGAGTTGGTGTAGCGCACCAGGGCGTAGTCACTGCCCGGGAAGGTGTAACCGACGTTCGTGCCCAGCACCGTGCTGTGACCGGAGTCGGAGTACCAGGTGGAGGCGACCTGCCCGCAGTGGCCGGCGGTCAGGAAGTAGTAGGTGCTCCCGCTGTGCACGTTGAAGCCGAGTGAGCAGCGGTACTGGCCGCCGTAGATGGCGTCGCCACCGGAGATCAGCTTGTTGAACTTGCCCGGCGTGTGCTTGATGGTGAGGGCGCCGGCGCTGCCGCCCGCCGCCTTCTTGATCTTTGCGATGTCGGCCTGGGAGACCGTGCTGTCGGCGGTGACGACGACGCGGTTCGTCGCGGAGTCGACGGCCCAGGAGGTGCCCGCGACATCGGACTTGAGCACCGAGTCGCTCACGCTGCTGAGCTGGTTCGTGCTGAAGGTCTGCGCGTCGCTCGCGTTCGCGGTGGGGACGGCGAACGCGGCTGCGGCCATGAATCCGGTGGCCACGGCGAACAGACGGGTCCATCTTGCGGAACTGCGTGTGGGGGTTGTGCGCTTGATCCTCACTTTTCGTTCCCTCCAAGGGAATTCGGGGGCCCGCGTGGGGTTGGGGCCCGTGAGGCGCAGCCAGGGTCCGCCTGTCCGGATCCGGATTCCGAACATGCCGTGCCCCTGACAAGCGCTGTGGGGAGTATTCGGGCGCACGACCGATCGGCGCAAGGGCACCTTTCGGCCGTGGTCTCCCAACCCGTCGGCGACCAGGGCAGCTTGGGAAAGCTACCCGCGCGGGGCGCACCAGTCGTGGCTCAGCAGCCGCAGTCACACCCGCAGTCACACCCGTCACAGCAGTTCCCGCAGCAGTCGCATGCGTCGCAACAGTCACCGCAGTCGCAGTCGCAGTTGTGGCGCCAGCCCTCGCGCCGCTGCCGCGACCAGGGCCCCTCGAACTCGTCGGCGCAGCACGCCTTGCACGTGCAGCACAGTCCGGCGGCGACCACGCACCCGGCCCAGAAGCCCCGATTACCGGGGCGTGGCGGCTCGCCGCCGAACGGGTCACCGCCGGGCGGTCCGTCCGGGTCGTGGGGGTGCCGGGGCGGCGCATAGGGGCCCTGCGGACTGTACGGTCCGCCCTGCTGCGGCGGCCCGAAGGCGCCCTGGGCGGCATGCCCGCAGGACTCGGTGCCGAAGGCCCGGTCCACCGAGCGCCGCAGCTCGTGCACGAGCAGGGCGTGCGCGAGCCGCCGGTCGGTGCTGTGCTCTTCCGGGGAGACTTCGGACCCCCAGGCCACCTCGCGCAGCGCCAGCCGTATCCCGTGGAGCGCGTCATCGGCCAGGCGGCGGGCTTCCTCCAACGGCGTCCCGGTGTGGGTGAGCGGGTTCCAGGCGCCTGACGCGGCGTCGGCCTCCTGGTCCTCCACGGCGTCCAGCAGATGCGCGAGCCGCCCGAAGAGCCGGCCGGCCTCGGCGAGCGGCGCGGCGTTGCCGGGGCGCCCGGCCAGCACTGCCGTGTGCGCGAAGGCGGCCGCGGTGGCGGTCTCGGTCGGCTCGGTCACGGCCAGGATCGGGGTGCCTGGCCCGGCGAGCGCCTCGATGCCGACCTGACGGTCCACGGCGTCCACGAGCACGGCGGTGTCGAAGCCGACGGTGGAGCCGGTACGGGCCCCGGCCCTGCCCCAGCTCGCGGCGACCCGGCGCGCGGCGAGCGCCACCGGCCTGCGCGCCAACAGCCCGTCCCCGTCGGCCGCGTGGTCGCGCACCTTGGCGGAGGCGAGCACCAGCGAGACGGAGGCCGCGAGCCGCGCCCCCTCGCCCCGCGCGACGAGGGCAGTACGCATGCCGCGCAGCGGGCAGGGACCCGCGGTGCGCCGCCATCCGGTGGACCGCTCCGCCTGAGCCTCCGTCAGGACGGAGATGAGCAGCCCGTCATAGTTCGTCACCACCCGGGCGAACTGCCCGTGCTCCTCACGCAGCGCGAGGCACAGCCCGCACAGATGCGCCATCCACTGAGTCCTGAGACCCTGACCCAGCCGATGGCGGCAGGGCCGCACCATCCCGAACACGACACGCCCCCGTGGCTCGTACGACGTTGAGTCGCGGCATCGTAACTGCCACTTCGTTCACCCGTACGCACGACTCGTCACCCATACGCCGCCGCAAATAATATTTCACTCTCAGTCAGCAGCCGTGTACGTCAAGATCCTTGGGAGAAGCGGGCTCTCGACGCGCGCGTTGTGCACCAGTACCGTCACGAAACCCCCGCGCGGCGTCTATCCCCTTGGCGCCATATCCGCATCATGGACGACCATGGGATTGCGTAAGGCTGAAAAGACCGCTGTGAGAGGAGGCGTCCATGGGATCGGTGCGCAAGGCGAGTGCCTGGCTTGGCCTCGTCGACGACAACGATGACGAGCGTTACTACGAAGACGACTACGCCGAGGGTCAGGAGCAGGGCGAGGCCTGGGTCACCGACCCGCGCGTGAAGGTCGCGTCCGACACGGCTCAGGACAGGGGCCGCCGGATCGGCACGGTCACCCCGGACAGCTTCCGGGACGCCCGGATCGTCGGCGAGCTCTTCCGCGACGGCGTCCCGGTCATCATGAACCTCACGAGCATGGAGGCGTCCGACGCCAAGCGCGTGGTGGACTTCGCGGCCGGCCTGATCTTCGGCCTGCGCGGGTCGATCGACCGCGTCTCCACCCGGGTCTTCCTGCTGACGCCCGCGAACACGGAGATCGTCAGCGGCGACGCCGCGACCCGGCAGGACAACGGCTTCTTCAACCAGAGCTGAGGCAGGGCCGCTCACCGGCCCTGCCCGCTTCGGGGTCCGGTCACCGGAAGGCATCCAGTCCGGTGAGCGCCTTGCCCAGCACCAGCTGGTGCATCTCGACGGTGCCCTCGTAGGTGAGCACCGACTCCAGGTTGGTGGCGTGCCGCATCACGGGGTACTCCAGCGAGATCCCGTTGGCACCGAGGACGGTGCGCGCGGTGCGGCAGATCTCGATGGCCTCGCGGACGTTGTTGAGCTTGCCGAAGCTGACCTGTTCCGGGCGCAGCCGTCCCGCGTCCATACGCCGCCCCAGATGGTGGGCGAGCAGGATCCCCTTGTGCAGTTCGACCGCCATGTCGGCGAGCTTGGCCTGGGTCAGCTGGAACCCGCCGATGGGCTTGCCGAACTGTTCCCTGGTCTTCGCGTACTCGACGGCCGCCTCGAAGCACGACCGAGCAGCCCCCATGGCGCCCCACACGATCCCGTACCGGGCGTGGGAGAGACAGTTGAGCGGCCCCTTGAGTCCTACGACGCCGGGCAGTACCGCGTCGGAGGGCACCCGCACATCGTCGAGAACGAGCTCACTGGTGACGGACGCCCGCAGGGACCACTTGTGCCTGATCTCGGGGGCGGAGAACCCGGGACGGTCGGTGGGGACAGCGAATCCGCGGATCCCTTCGTCGGTGCGCGCCCACACCACGGCGACGCCGGCCACGGACCCGTTGGTGATCCACATCTTGCGGCCGTTCAGCACCCAGTCGGACCCGTCGCGCTTGGCGTACGTGCGCAGGGAGCCGGGGTCGGAGCCGTGGTCGGGCTCGGTGAGTCCGAAGCATCCGATGACGTCACCGGCGGCCATACGGGGCAGCCACTGCTGCTTCTGCTCCTCGCTCCCGAACCGGTGGATCGCGTACATGGCCAGTGACCCCTGCACGGAGACGAGGGAGCGGATCCCGGAGTCGGCGGCCTCCAGCTCCAGACAGGCGAGCCCGTACTGCACAGCACTGGCCCCCGCGCACCCGTACCCGCTCAGCGACATCCCGAGGGCGCCGATCCGGCCCAGCTCCCGGGCGAGCTCGCGGATCTCCGGCAGTTCGCCCCGCTCGTACCACTCGGCGACGTTCGGCAGCACGCGCTGTGCCGCCCAGGTCCGCACGGTGTCACGGATGGCGAGATCCTCGGCGTCCAGCAGGTCGTCGATCCCGAGCGGGTCGGCGGGGTCGAAGGGCGGCAACGTCGGGGACGCGGACATGGGCAGCCTCCGTGACACTGAAAACTAGTGCCGCGGCAGGCAACGTTCGCCCCG
>NZ_MLYP01000076.1 GCF_001866645.1 Streptomyces colonosanans | reverse complement strand
AACTCTTGATCACAACTCAATACGCGCCCTAACCGTGCGTCCCGCCGAGGCAGCATCGGACGTGGTGGAAGACAGGGACATGAGGTCACCCACTGATCAGGAACAGGTCCTCGGCGTGCGCCGAGGAGCGGATACGGCTCTTGTCCGGGTGCGGCTTCAGGCCGACCGTGGCGAGCGCCGCTGTCAGCGCGTCGTACGCCTCGCCGGCCTCACGTCGACTGGAAGTGAACAGGCAGTAGTTGTCCGCGAACCGAACCACTGCGAAGTCCTGCACCTGAGAGTCGACCCGTGACAGGCGCAGATTGATGAGCATCGGGCTCAACCCGCACCCCGGCACGATCGGGTCAGGCAGCACATCAAGTGCGGTGCGGACCCGGGCCAGGAACGTGCCGTCGAAGACATGATCGGCCAGCCAGTCGATGACCTCCTCCGTAGTGGCGCCGGCCGATGCCCGCTGAACGTCGACGTCGACAACCCAGGTCCGGCCCCGGCCCAGCTGGGCCGCGGCCTGCCGTACAGAAGTGAGCCGGTTGCGGCCTCTCCTGAACCCCGAGACCCAAGGTGCCAGCGCTCTGACGTCCAGGACCGGTTCGAGGGCCCGGCGCATCGCGCGGTGAACCACGCGGTCGCGGACCGTGGGGATCACTGTGTCGATGTGCTTGCCGGTGTACGCGACGACGTGGGATGCCCGCAGCGGCCCGGGCTGCCAGGTTTCGTCGCGAAGCTGCTCGCCCAATTCCTCCAGCCGCTCGCGCAATCCGCTGCGGAATCCTGCCCAGCTGAGCCCGTCAGCCCCCGGGGACGAGCCCCGCCGCATGCACTCGCGTGCCGCACGCGTGAGGTGAATTGGCTGAATCAGGTACGGCATGAGCGAATGTGCTGTCACAGGTGGTGAGTTGGGCGCTACAGTGGAGGAAGCCTGGGTGGCTGGAACGATCCCGCCCTCCTTCGACGGGCCGCTTCCCAACACGCGCGGTCTTGGAGAGTCGGAACGACGGCCCCACCCAGGTGTCGTCATGTCAGCAGCCATGCTCCCCTCCCAACCGCGGCTCCTGACGCCGTGACGCCTCCAGCCCCCACGTGCCCGCGAGAGCCGCGAATGCCAGCAGACCAGTCGGCCTCGGACTGGTGGGGATGATCTGGGGCACCTTGAAGCCCCTGGCGCTGTGTGCGTGTTCAGATCTGGTCACTGGTCGACTCCTTTCAGCGCCACCCCGCGGAACAGCTGCCCCATGGGGTGGTCGAGGCTGAAACGTCCGCGGGTGACGGCAGAGGTGCTGACCGCACCGCTAGCACGGACGCCGCGCATGCTCATGCACGCGTGCTCGCCTCGCGCCACCACCGCGACGTCCGCGGCGCCGGTCACCTTGGCAAGGTCCTCCGCTATGCCGTTCACGATGCGTTCCTGGAGCTGCAGGCGGTGGCCGTGGGCCTGGGCGATTCTGACGATCTTCGACAGGCCCAGGACCTGGCCGGCCGGGCAGTAGGCGGCGGTGACGTCGAGCGTCATCGGCAGCAGATGGTGCTCGCACAGCGATGCCACGACAATGCCGGAGACGATCACGAGCTCCTCGCCGTCCGCGCTGGCTCGCTCGTGGGTGAAGAGCGTGTCCGTGCGGCCTGGGTCGTGCTCAAGGAACTCTGACCACCAGCGGGCCACCCGCCTGGGGGTGTCCTTCAGGCCATCTCGGTCGGGGTCCTCGCCGAGGGCGCTCAGCAACTGCCGGTACAGGTCAGCGATGTAGTCCTGGTCGATCGCAGGTCGGACGGTTGCGGCCTCGGGTACGAGGTCGGCAGGCATGCCGCCGGCCCCGCCGTTCGCCGCTTCTACGGTGTGGACTTGGGGCTCACCGGCCACGCTGATCACCCCACAGGAGGACATGCAGACGGGTACCGAGCCGCCAACCTCGCTCCATGACCGGCATGGCCAAGGTCCGCATCCCGTCCAAAACGGCCTCCGCGCTCGTGCCCTCCGGCATGACGAATATGGGAGTGAGCCCGTACGCCGCCTCGAGCGCAGCGATCTCGTCCAACTCGGCGGGATCCTGAACGACGAACTTCCAACGCGCCCGCCCGCTGCTGGCGAAGGCCCTCAGAGCGTCGGGAACGATGCGTTTCCGCTCCGGCATGCCGGATCCGAAACCGGACAGCTTGGGCGAGACGTTGAACCACGGTCCGGCCGCAACGAGTTCAAGAGGCGGGATGATGGTGCCGTTGGTTTCGATCTCCACGTCCCGGTCGGCTGCACGCAGCTCCTGGACCAGCGGCAGCACTCCCGGCTGAAGGAGCGGCTCGCCGCCAGTGACAACCACAAGCTTCTCCGGACGGCTCAGCGCCCAGTCGACAAGCTCGTCGATGTCGCGCCACGTCGACTCGGCCTGCAGATCGAAGCGCGTAGTGTCCCAGGTGTAGGGCGTGTCGCAGCCGGCTCCACGGCCTGCCGTCGCGGCACCAGTACCGCGGCAGGTGAGGTTGCAGAGCGAGAAACGGATGAAGGCCGCAGGGACACCAGTGCTGGTCCCTTCGCCCTGGACGGTATCGGCGAACGTCTCCGCGATCCTCAGGGTGCGGCGCCGGCGTGGCGTGCCAACAAGTTCAGCTGTCATTCCGGCCTCCCCTGGTACTCGCCCCAGGTGCTCTCCGTCTCGGACACCCGCACCGTGATGGGGCGCCCGTCGGAGTCGGTGACGTCCCGCTCGGTCAGCCAGCGTGCGAAGTAATCGGACAGGTGCTCGCAGGTGGGGTTGAAGTCGAGGACATCGTTGAGTACGCGGCCGTCGAGTTCTCCCGCGATGTAGTCCGCGAAGAACGGCGGCATGTCGGATGGAGCAGGCCATGCCGGTCCCTGGGCCGGGAGGGTGACACGGTAGGAGTGCCCGTGGCGCCGGCTGCACTGGTGTTTCGGCGGCAGGCCGTCGAGCCAGTGGGTGGCGCCGAAGTCCACCGCCGTGCGCGCAGGGATCGACGTCGGCCTGCCTGTGTGGATGCGGACGCTTTGGAGGACCGAAGCGGCCTCGGGTGGCAGATTGTCCCGGGCCCATGCGGTCAGATGCCGCGCGAGACCATCGTCGCTTGGGTCGGGGACGACACCGTTGAGTACCCGGTGGTCGAGTACGGCGTCGATGTGCTTCTTCACCGACGCCAGCACACCGAAGTCGACGACGAACCCAGGATTGGACAATGCTTCGGAGCCCAGCACGACCTCCGCGGTGAAGGAATGACCGTCAAGCCCGTCGGCCACCTCGCGGGTGGCCTCGAAGCGGAACAGCTTTCCGATACGCCACAGGCCGGTCATCGGGGTTCCCTCGCGGTCGCGTCCGTGTCCGCGTACTGGGTGGGATCCGCAATTCCTGCGAGCTGGAACGCCTCCCTGCGTTCCCAACAAGTCCCGCACGTGCCGCAGTGCAGGTCGCCGCCCTTGTAACACGACCACGTCTGCTCGAACGGCACACCCAGTTCGGCTGCCGCCGTCACGATCCCCGCCTTCGTGACGGTCAGGAACGGCGCCAGGAGCTGGAAGTCGTCGGTGAGGAAGCCGTCGTTGCCGACGCGGATCGTCCTGGTGAGCTGTTCCAGGAACTCGGGCCGGCAGTCGGGGTAGATGGCGTGGTCCCCGGCATGGGCGCCGAAGGCGACAGCGTCTGCCTTGGACGCGACAGCGACTCCCGCCGCCACAGACAGCATGATCGCGTTGCGGTTGGGGACCACCGTGATCTGCATGCTGTCGTCGCTGTAGGGGCCGTCCGGGACGGACACCGTCGTGTCGGTCAGCGCCGACCCTCCCAGGAGGCGTCCCAGCCCGTTCAGGTCGACGACATCATGCGACGCCCCGAGCTGCTCCGCGATGAGAGCGGCGTACTGCAGCTCCTTGCGGTGGCGCTGTCCGTAGTCGAACGACAACAAGCTCACGGTGGCGCCTTGCGACGCAAGTAAGTACGCCACGGCGGAGCTGTCTAATCCGCCGGAAGCAATCACGACCGCATGACGCGGCACATGTCCAGTCATCTCTCGTGAACCTTTCAAGTTTCCCCGGGGCCGTTTGGCGCCGGGTCGTGGAGTGAATCCGCCCAGGAGAAGGGGCGACAGTCGGATGAGGGCCGCTGCACAGGTAGTCGAGCGCTGTGCTGGAACCGCCCGGCCATCCCGCCCGCGGCTTCGGATGGCCGGGCGGTGGTCTAGGCGGTCAGTGCGAGGTCGTCCACGTTGACGACCTGGTAGTCCCGGAGCTCTCGGACGAGTTGGGACCCAAGGACCCAGCCGATCTGGGGATGGGTGTAAGGGAAGTGAGAGCCGGCGTCCGAAACGGCTCGGATGCCACCCGCTCCGTGCCACTGGTACGCCGTACCGATGACTCCGTAGATCGGGAATCGGGTGGCCAGGAGCGCGACGTGCCCTCTGCTCCGGAGGCGAGGACACCGCTTGGCCGCCACCCGGGCGTGCTCCAGACAGACCGGGGGCTGTGCCGTCCTTACTGGGCGGGTGAAGTCGAGATCGTCAAGTGTCTCCAGGAAGAGAACGCCGTCGGTCCGCTTTGTCTGGGCCGTGCACACCTGGCACCTGAGCAGCCCCATCATCACACGCTGGCGGACCGGGTTCACCAGTCGCCACTGCGGAGTGCCGGTGGGCATCTTGTCGGAACCGAGCGACTGGGAGTACCGGGCCCACAGGGTGCCGCGTAGGTCCCGGTCCGGCGGCTCTTCGTCCATGTACCCGAGTCGCGGCCGACCGTCTGGTCCCAGGCGCATACGCAGGTTGAGAAGGGAGTCCGCCTCCTCGCCCTCGCGGGCGGTGATGTAAGGGACGACCGGTTCATGGTTCACAAGGCGTCTCCGTGCCGAAGGGCCGTGACCAGGCGCTTGGCTGTGTCTAGCTCGAGCGCGCCGAGGGTGATGGTGGGGAGGTGGCCGCACTTCATGCAGTTGGGGTGGAGTTCGACGTCCATGAAGCCAGAGGTCGTGGCCTTTACTGCCTGATGGAGGCGGTCCATGACCTGTTCCGATTCGGGGTAGTCCGGGACTTCCGCGAGCTTCGTGAGTACGGGGGCGGCGCCGAGCAGGCTGCCGAGTGCGAGCGCTGCGTGCACGGTGGCGTCGCCGAGTCTTATGCGGAGACCGCGTACGACAGGTATGGGGAGTCCTGCGTCCAGGCCATGGGCGCGGAAGGCGGCGTGCAGAGCGCCTGCTGTATCGAAGTGCTCGCGCAAACCCTTGTGTAGACGGGCAGTCAGTGCGGCGGTATGAGTGCCATCCAGGCGTTCGAGGTGCATGACCGGGGGACCGCCGCGAGGGTGGGCCTCCACCTGGAGCAGTCCGTCGATGCCCACCTCGACCAGCACTTTTTGGAGGTCGTTGCCTATGGCGACAGCCTCCTCTTCGGCCGTGGAGAGGGGGCGCGCCGGGAACACTGTCTCGGGGGAGGCGCCCGATCCGGCGCGTAGCAGCGAGACCAGCGTGGCGGCACCGGTGCTGGTCAGGTACCTGATGCATACGACCGGGTCGTCGGCCAGTGCGTCCTCGTCCACTTCCGGATCAAAGCAGCCGATCCCTGCCGCCCCCAACGCACGGCGAAGGTCATCACACGCCACGACGGTTTCGTCGAAGGTGGGGCGGACCGTGGGCGGCGGGTCCTGCGCGCACATGACGCTCGTCCTCTCAGCTCAGGGTTGGAACGGAAAGTTGGGCCCTCTTCGGCCGCTACGAAGCCGTGGGGGAACACGAATCGGAGGTGACCGAAGAGGGAGTCTGGGGATGGCCTCGGAGGAACGCCGCGATAGCGTCCTCGCTGTAGCCGTAGAAGCGGCCACGGAGCGCGTCGTCCTCCCACCGCCGGGGAGCGGGATCTCCCCACTCGACCGTGTGGCAGGCGTCGTGGTCGGCGGACCAGCGGACACGGAGGTCCGGGAAGCCGGGTCGGCCAGCGAGGAGGTCCCGCGTCCCTACGGCCAGCGGCAGCAGATCGAATGACATGTACCCTCCGCGGCGTGCGCCTCCGGTCGGCACGGCGAGCAGGGGCGCACGGAAGATGCGGACCGCGACGGCATCGGCGAGGATCGCGGGCTCGGCGAGCCGAGCCCGAAAGGACTCGTAGTCGTACGCTTCCTCGGCGGGGCGGAGAGATATGGGTAAGGGACGTGTCGACCTCGTCGCGGTGGTCAGCATTCGACCAACTCCTTGAGCCCCAGCCTCCGCAGGAGTCCGAGCGCCTGCAAGGGGTAACCGGACTGCAGGACCGTGGTGTCGCCGCAGCGGGCGAGACGACTGGTGACGGCGGTGATTGTGGGCCGATTCACGCCAAACACCTGCTGCTCTCCTCCATGCCTGCACCGAAGGACGGGAGCGGGCCGTCGTCGTCATCGGAGACCTCGTCGAGCAGATCCGAGATGAGCGCGGCAAGGCGACGTACGTAGGCCGCATCGGTGATGAACCCGTCGACTTCTCCCTTGCTGTCAAGGCGAGTTGCGGCCCCGATCCGCTGTATGAGGGCCTTGTCCGGACACCCTTGGGCGCGTTGCAGGGCGTTGGTCACGAGCCGCCACAGGCAGCTTTGGAGGGGAGGGACGATCTTCTCTACCTCCTGCGGCTCCAACGGCGCAGCACCCCAACCGAGGATCCGGTCCAGGTAGTCGTCGATGCCGTCTTGGATGAAGGAGTCGTTCAACGCTCCCAGCAGGTCAAGCAGAGTCCTGCGGGCTGCCGGCCGTGCAGGCTCGACATTCATACCCTGGGTCGCTTCAACGTCCCGTACGGGCAGTCCGGAGTAAACAGTGCTCATAAGGTGGCGACCTCCTCGGAGGCCGGACCAATCTCAACCCAGACGTCCTTTCCCTTGTCGGTCGGTACAACACCCCACGCGTCGGCCGTCTCGCTCAACAAGAACATGCCGCGCCCGCTGTCGGAAAAGCAGTCCGGTTCGAGCACTACTGGAACTGTCGGCGTGTCATCGCTTACTACGATGCGTACGCCGGTGTCGGAAGTCTCCAGATGGAGGACGCACTCGTCGGAGTTCGCGTGTCTGCTCACGTTGGAAAGAAGTTCTGTCACGCACATGGCTGCCGGGTCGACCAACTCTCCCCAGCCCCAGTACCGCAAGTATGCGGTGACGATCCGCCGGACATCCCCGATGCGCTTCGGGTCGGCGGTCAGTCTTTGCTCGTAATGGCAGCTGCCCGTTCCCACGAGAGAGGTCATGAGCAACCCCTTCGGGGCAGCCGTGAAGTTGGCTCATCGAGCAAACGCCCTCCATCGGCGTCAGCAACGTTGAGTCCTGTCTGGTAAGGGCCGAGCATGGGTTGTCTGAAGCGTGGAAACATCATCGCTCAACTCGCAGAAGTCGTCGTCAGCATCGCCGTCTCCGTTGGCACCCAGGGGCGTGCGCGCAGCCCGGCTCATCGTGATTCACCTCGTCAGCCCACCGGTCTCAACGGATCGTGACAGCACGATCTAGAACCCCGTGATGTCTGCGATGGAAGCGGCAGTCTGGCCGAGCGGTGATGCCTTGACGAGTGCCTTAACGATGTCGTCTTGTGTCGTCCTGTGTCACATCGTTGTCATCTCACATCGCAAGCAGGACCTTCTGGGCAAGTGACCTGCCCTTGGCTGGCGGTTCCTTCTAGCGTGGATTCCAGACGAACGCCCGAGCCCAAGGAGCGCTATGGAACCGGAACCGCCTCTCTTCCAGATCCTGGTCAACCAAAAGGGCTGGCAGGAGTACGACGTCTTCAAGAGGCGGTACCAGGAAGCCGCGCGGGAACTGGCAGACCTGGAGGGGCCATCCTCCCTTGCGACCGCCCCACCGCCAGAGAAACGTCAGTTCGTCAGGTGGGTCCGCGGCGAGGTGAAGACGGCACCGCGCTCCGAGGCCCGGCGAGTCTTGCAGTTCATGTTCCCGGGAATCCCGCTCGGCCGCTTGTTCGCCCCTGCCTCGACGGCCGGCACTTCCCCCGACCTTCGTGGCCCGACAGAATCCAGCCTGGAAGGTCAGCTCGACTACGGTGCCGAGGATGTGGTGATGGCAGCCGCCAATGAGTCAGCACGGTTCGCTGCCAGAGCAGAGAGCAGCAACGTGGGCCCTCACACGATGGAGCAGCTGGAGGCAGATATCCGGCGGATCGTGACCACATATCCGAATCGCCCTGTTGGCCCGCTCTTCAGTGAAGTGCGCGCTCTTCGTGACCGGGCCTTCGAGTTCCTTGAGGGCCGCCAGCCACCCCAGTACACCCGAGACCTTTACGTGGCAGCAGGCGTGTTGTGTGGAGTCTTGGCCAACGCCAGCTTCGACCTTGGACGGTATGACGCAGCAGAGACTCAGGCCCGTACCGCTTTCATGTGCGGCGAACTCGCTGGCCACAACGGCCTGCGGGCATGGGTTCGAGGGCTCCAGGCATTGATCGCCTACTGGGACGGCCGACCCCATGACGCCGTACGCCTCTCCGAGGCCGGAGGCAACTTCACACCCGAGTACGGCACGGCCCATATCCGGTTGGCCAGCATCAAGGCGCGGGCCTACGGGCAACTCCAGCAGGCAAGCGACGCAATCGCTGCCCTGAACAGCGCCGACAACATGCGTAACGGGATGATCGCAGGGGACGATCTTCCTGGCGGCATGATGGCCTTCCCGGAGGAGAAGCAGCTCTTCTACGCGAGCAGCACGCACCTGTGGCTCGGAGGCGACCAGCACCTCAGCGACGCCGAGGCACGGGCTGACGAGGCAGTATGCATGTTCGAGGCTGCCCCTCCGGAGAGCCGTCGCTTGGGGGAGATGTCACTGGCACGCATGGACCTTGCTATGGCGCGCATGAACCGGGGCGATCTTGACGGCGCGGCTCTCCAGGTCTACGACGTGCTCGGCGTGAATGCGCGCCGCCGCACGGAGAGCGTCCGGAAGCGCCTGGGGCAGTTCGGCCGCCACCTTGCGTTGCATCCCGCACGATCCACGCCAGCGGCCATCGCCATGCGCGAAGCTATCGTCGCTCACCAGGAGCAGATCCCAGCCGAGCTTCCCCCTGGAGTAACGCAGTGACCACAGTGACCGTCCTTCACCCCGGTTCGATGGGGGCGGCGATCGCCGCCCAGACTGTCGGGGCCCGCCGCGTCCTGTGGGTTTCCGCCGGTCGTAGCGCGGCTACGGCTCAGCGCGCCAAGGACGCGGGCCTGACGGCCTGCGCCTCGCTCGAAGAAGCTCTCGGTGCGAGCGACGTTGTCCTCTCCATCTGTCCGCCGCATGCCGCCGAGGACGTTGCAACCCATGTCGCCAGACACGCCTTCACGGGCCTCTACATCGATGCCAACGCGATCAGCCCCCAGCGCATGAAACGGATCGCGAGCGAGATTCGCCCGGCCCCCGTCGTACTCGACGGGGCGATTTTCGGCCCTCCCCCCAGCGCAGAGCGGTCATGCCGTCTCTACGTAGCTGGTGACGGCCAAGCCGTTGAAGTCATGCACAACCTGTTCAAGGACTCTGCTGTGGAGGTGCGCAGCGCAGGCGAACGCGTCGGCTCTGCCTCGGCCCTCAAGGCGTCCTTCGCGGGCTTTCAGAAGGCCGCCCGCACACTGGCCGGCGTCTCACACGCCCTCGCTGATGCCCACGGCGTCGCCGACCTCCTCACGGAAGAGGCAAGGAGTATGCCGTCACAGATCCTCTCCGACCCGGAGTACTTGCCCAGCGTGGCCGCACGAGCCTGGCGATGGGGCCCTGAGATGCAGGAAGTCGCTGACACACTCAGGGAAGCAGGTCTCCCAACCGAGATGGCCGAGGCGGCAGCTTCGGTGATGGCGCGCTGGGAGAAGAACAAGGACCAATACGCGCTTCCTCTCGCCGACGTTCTCGCGCACCTACGACAAGGATTCTGACCCGGAAGGGCTGTGTCGGTCTCTCCCAGGTGTAAGCGCTGAGTCCTCTCGGTCTGTCAATCTCCTCGAACTGTGGAGATCTTCTATACGGCCAGCTCCGGGTTGAAGCCGGCCTGTTGGTCGTGCTCGTAGTCGATCGGGCTTCGGCGCCCGCACACGCTGTGTAGCCGGTGGGAGCCTATGCGGTCATGATCAAGCTGTTGGCGAGGGAGCGGGCTGAGGCCATCGCGTAACGGGATGAGGCGCTGGCCGCCTGAGACGCCGCGCTGGGCATCACTGCCTTGCCCACCATCCCGCCGCAGCAGAGGTATGCCCCTCCCGACCGGCGGACCCGCCGCCCTCTGCCGCCGCAGGGACGGCGGTGACGAACCATCGAAGCGGCATTCCCTCCGAGCGTGTGGGATCGGCGGTTCGCATGGCGAGTCGTGAGGCGGCTTCCCTAGGCTGCGGCGGCACGAAGGGGCGGTGGCTGGCGACCGCCCCGCGGCGATGGGTGCGGGAGTACAGGCGGACAGTTACGGCGGAAACGGCAAGTTGGTGCGGGATCGGATTCCTCAGATCATCCGCGAGAACAGGGCCAAACCGGGCTGGAAGTCGTTCGTGCGCTCGCCGCAGCCCTGGGGGTCGAGCCGGATCACCTGGAAAAGATCCGGGACGCCAAGGCGGGTGAGCGGGGCGGATTCGCGGACCGGATCGTCTGGACGGGCAACCGCTGACCCGCAGCCGTGCTAGCGATCAGTCGGTACATGACTTTGTGCACAACTGCGTACGCGGGTGGGGACGATCCCCGGTACGGGAGCGATGTCCAGCAGGTAGTGACCGGTGTCGCAGTCATCGAAGTCGATGATGTCGCCGGGTAGCGCGATCACGATTTCTCGGCGTAGATCGCAGTGGATGTGTCCGAGATCGCTGGGTTCGCCTTCCCGAACGGCTGGTGTGATCCGCTCGGCGACCTCCCGCAGTGCCTCCGTTCCCTTCTTCCCGTACCGGCCCGCTTCAAGCTGTACGGCCGGGACGGCGCCGCCCCCCACTTACATCAAGTCGAGCCGGCACCTACGTCTCCCGGCGGCCACATCCGAGACCAGCGAATCCAGGGCGGCGCACAGCTCCTCACACTGACCATGGACGCGGGTCTGACGCTGCCGATCTGGCACAGCGAGCGGGCGGCGGCCCGGGACAAGCTGACCCGACCCCGCGAGGACGTTGAGCTGGTCGATCTCGCGCTTGTAGTCGGCGACGTGGACGGCGGACAGGAGGGCGCCGTGTACCCGGTCCTCGGTGTCCCACTGGCGTCCGGTGATGGTGTGGAGCCGGGTGACGCTGTCGTTCAGGCGGCGGCGGTCCTTGTTCTGGAGCGTGACCATGGCACGGGCTAGGCCTGGGCACAGAACCAGTGGTGGGGAGTTTGGGGTCATCGGGGACTCCCATCTGTAAGTCCGGTACATGCGGTGAGTCGGGTGAGGCCGAAGTGGTTGTGCTGATGGACCGTGACCAGCCACTGGAATTCCTTCCACCGCGCGGCCAGCCGCACCAGATGGGTCGTCTTGCCCATGTTGTCAGGGCCGTTGAGACGGACAAAGTCCGGGACTCATACCATCGCTCATGCCTCGCGGATCGGCGTGCCGAGGACGGAGACGATCGCGTCCGTGTTCGCGGCGATGAACTCGGCGAGCTCCGGCGGCATCAGGTTCAGCTCTCGGACGGCCGCGGCGGTAAACGGCACCCGGACCACCTCGTACCCGCCCCGCTCGGGCTTGGCGAACTCCGTACCCGTGCGCGCGGCCAGGTCCATCGACTCCAGGCGCGCGGCGAAGATGTGCTGGATGCCCACGCCGCCCTCCAGCTCGTCGCTGATGAGGTGGACGAGTTCGGCGCGCTCCAGCTTGCCACCGATCTCCTCGAACACCTCGCGGCGTAGGGCTGCCTCGATGGTCGCGTCGTCCTCCTCGACACCCCCACCGACCGATACCCAGTACGGGTCCCTGCCCGGCTTGGTGCGCTTGATCAAGATCAGCTCGTCGCCGTCGAGGAGGATGGCGCGGGCGTTGCGCTTGACGATGTCGGACATGCCGTTTGCTCCTTCTGATCGTGATACACGAGAGAGAACGGACGGAGGACCGCTTGGTGGCGGTCACGCTTCCCCGGCTCGGTGGCCCTAGCATGCTGCAGGTCGGTGACGGTGCGTGGTGGCTGCTGGTGATGTTGTGTTCCACCATCTCGGTGAACGGCCCCTCCTGGGTGACACCGGCGAGATGGATGATTACAGAGCAGCCGGTGGCGGCTCTTTCCGCTGCCAACTGGTCACGCAGGTCGGTCTCGACGGCCTCGGCACCTGCGGGCGGTTGCTCGACCGGCGCACGGTCAAGTAGACGCAGCGGCATCCCCCAGGCCGACAGGCGGCTGCCGATGGTCCCGGCCGAGCCCGGCGTGCCGCCGCGCGTTCCCGGACCTGCGCCGACAGGCGGCCGAGGCCCGGGGCGGGCTGGCCGGTCAGCGCAGTGTGAAGGGCAAGCGTGCCACCGGCCCACAGTTCGAGGCCGTCGGGGCCAGAACGGGATGTGGCGCGAGGTTGGCTACCAGAGGGCTTGCACGAGATGTTCGAAATATGCCGAGTAACCGATTCGGTCAGTCCCCGCCTGGGGCGCCGCTAGTCTTGCGGCCACTTGTCAACTCGTTCTGGAATCGGCCGGGAAGAGATATATCGTGACTGTTCTTATCGCTGGGGGAGCCGGATACATCGGGAGCACCGTGACGTCGGCCTGCCTGGACGAGGGGATCACCCCGGTGATCCTCGACAGCCTTGTGAGAGGCCGCAGGGAGTTCACCGATGGCCGGATCTTCTACGAGGGCGACATCTGCGATGGATCGCTGATCGACCGGATCTTCTCCGAGCACCCGGACATCTCCGCGGTGGTGCACTGCGCGGCGCTGATCGTGGTTCCGGAGTCCGTCGAGGACCCGATCAGCTACTACGAAGCGAACGTCGGAAAGAGTCTGGACTTCGTCCGCCATGTCCGCAGGAACGGCTGCGACCGCCTCATCTTCAGCTCCTCGGCCTCCATCTACCAAGCTGACGACGGCTCCGCTGTCGACGAGGACTCCCCTCTGGGGCCACAGAGCCCGTACGCGCGGACGAAGGCCGTGTGCGAGGGGATGTTCGCGGACATCGCCGCGTCCGGACAGATGCGCGTGCTGTCGCTGCGCTACTTCAACCCCGTCGGGGCAGACCCGAAGATGCGTACCGGGCTTCAGCTCAAGCGGCCCAGCCACGCCCTGGGCAAGATGATCCAGGCGCACCAGGAGGGCACTGCCTTCCCCGTCACCGGAACCAACTACCCCACGCGCGACGGGACGGGAATCCGGGACTACGTGCACGTCTGGGACCTGGCCGCAGCCCACCTGGCGGCGATCGACCGATTCGACTCCCTCCTCACCACGTCGCAGACCTCGATGGCGATCAACCTGGGCACGGGCTCGGGTACCACCGTGCGAGAACTGTGCGCGGCCTTCAACCAGGTCGTCGACACGCCGCTTGCCACCGTCGACGCGGAGCCGCGGCTCGGTGACGTCGCCGGCGCCTACACCAAGAGCGACCGAGCCCAGCAACTTCTAGGATGGGCCTCGAAGTTCTCCCTTGAGGAGGGAATTCGGGCCTCTCTGGACTGGATCCCAGTGCGCGACGAGATGCTGAAGGACTGATCCCCTCGGAGGCTGTCACTGACGTGCAGCACCTCAGACAGGCACATCGTGCAGGGGTAATGGTCTGCACGGCCTGTGGATCGGGCTTGGTGGATCCACCACGACCCTCGAACTCCCGTCAGTAGGGTGACGAGGGAGTCGAAGCCAGCACGCCGGAACCATGGCTCCAGCTAGGCTGCGACAGCACCCGATGGAGGAGCCGTGGACATCGCGTCCGTCCAGAGGATCGCCTGGGAAACAAGACCCTCCAGGGCTTCAACCAGACGGATGTAGCCCTGAAGTTCGGACTCCTCACTGCTGAGATAGGCGAAGCCTTCACTGCTTGGCGCCAGGCCCTATGGTTGAGGAGAAGGACTTCGATGAAGCAGTGTGTCCGCGCCATCCTGATCGGTGATCATCGGGGGCGGCGTCGAGGCCAGCGACGCTACCCATGAGGACGCGCTCCTGCGCGAGGTCCGCGAGGAGATTGCGGGCGCGACTGAGCCTCAAACGAGAACCAGCGTGCCTGGGTACTGCTGGCCGGCCAGGTACGCCTGCATGTTGGCCACGATGCCGACGATGCGGTCCGGGCCCCAGGATGCGACGGCTGCGTTGACCGGAACGGCCGCGGTGACGAAGTTCAGGATGATGCTGTCGCGTAGCAGCAGGTACGGCTCGAGCAGCCGGTCGAAGTCGGCAGGCAGGGGCCGCACCTGGGTGTAGCCGGCCAGGTAGGCGCGGGCGAAGTTCTCGTAGGCGCCTGGTTCCTTTCGTGCGATGCGGTGGATGGACGAGAGGACGGTGGCGATGTCCAGCAGGTAGTGGCCGGTGCCGCAGTCGTCGAAGTCGATGATGCCGATGCCGCCGCTGGATAGCGCGATCATGTTTTCTCGGTGCAGATCGGCGTGGATGCGTCCGCGATCGCTGGGTCCACCTTCCCGAAGGGCCGGTGTGATCCGCTCGGCGACCTCCCGCAGCGCCTCGGTTCCCGCCTTTCCCAACTGCTGTTGTGCGTGCTGGTCGCTCAGTGCGTGGCCCTTGTTGAGGATGGACTCGGCATCCCAGGTTGGCCGGTCGAATTGGGGGAGTGCCACCGTGGCCGCGTTCTGGTGGAGGTGGGCGGTTGCGCTGCCCATCTGCTCGGCCACACCGGGCTGCTGGTAGGGAGGCTCCGCGGCTCCCGGAAGCCAGTGCAGGAGGGCAAGGGTGCACGGTTCGTCATGGCCTGGTACCTCGACAGGGACCACAGAGCGGCCGTCGCTGGTGGTGACGGGGCTGGGAACAGCGACGGTGCGGGACTCGGCCAAGCTCTCCAGCCACCGCATCTCGCTTTGCTGCTGGTGGGCTGGACGGCCGTCGCGCACGGACAGGCGTGCGACGAACGAGTCGCGTCCGGGGGAGGTAACACGCCAGACGGCGTTGTCCTCGTACTGCTGAACCTCCATCTGCAGGGCCGCACCAACGAGTCCGTAGTGCTCGGTCAGCGTGACCCGCGCCTGCTCTTCCAGGAGGGCGAGTTGTGCGGGGTGGGATAGGTGAGGGAAGGACACGGTGGGCACGGGCTACCTCGGTGGTCGTAGTCGGGTAGGAGCGTAGTGAAGGCCGGCCTGGTGCCTGCCGGATCGGCGTGGAGAACACCGGTTCGGGTGAGTGCTCGGTTCGGCGCTGATCAGATCGGCAGTTCAACTACCTGAATGGGTCGTGCTTTGGCAGGCCCGTTCTGTTGCGGCCCCGCATCTCCAACGTCTCCTCGAAGGCTTGGGAGCAGGGGCGATCGGCCACGCCCACCAGCCACACCGCACGGTCGCCACACCGTCGGCGGTGGCCGCAGAGGATCCCGCGGCGGCGCAGGTTCACGTCGGCTACCGTGCTCTCCATCACGGAGAGGGCGCAGGCCTCCTCCTCGCTGTCACCTCCCTGCTCGCCGCCCTCACCGCACCCTGGACAAACCCCCGCAGCACCAACCACCACGCGACCCGCCCCAACTGACGTCCGCCCCACACTGAAACCGCTCGCGACACAGCTTCTTGACAGGTGGCGACGTGGGCTGGGCGCCGTCCGTAGGGCGCCTCATTCGCAACCGCCAGATCGCCGAAACCCAGTACGACAGGTACCTCGAACTGGTCGACCAGCAGCACCGACAGGCCCTGTACTGCCACGATTCAGCTGGTCCTCCGTGGCAGCCACGCGGCGGGCACGGCTGCCACCCCGCCCGACAGCTGTTCGCCCCTGGGCGTCAGTGCAGCTGATTTGGGGACCAGTTGGGGACCACACGGTGTGGGCGATGGTGAACGGCATGACCTTCCACGCACAACTCACGCCCAGATTAAGTCGATTATGTCCTGAAAATTCCCCTGACCCTCACTCCTGGGGGTCAAGGGGTCGCAGGTTCAAATCCTGTCGTCCCGACAGCGATGTCGGAAATTTTCGCAGGTCAGGGGCTCTCTTTGGAGGGCCCCTGATGCGTTGGTGGGAGCGGGCTGGGAGCCCTCTTCCGCTCCC
>NZ_MLYP01000075.1 GCF_001866645.1 Streptomyces colonosanans | reverse complement strand
CTGTTCCTCCCCCCGGGAGGCCCCCGCCCCCCGCGCATGACATCCCGGCTATTTCAGAGCTGACTTGAACAACTCGCCCTGGCGGCAGCAGACTCGCATGTCCTGCCAGACCCTCGAGGTGCGCGGGAACCCGTGGAAACCGCGGGTGCTCCCTCGCACCCAAGGCCCCCTCTCGGGCTCCAAGAACTGATCACGCCCACGTCTGGCGCCGGGGACGCGACTGCTGGCTTTCCGTAGCGCCGGACCTATAGATCATTATCGGTCGCCTCGGGTCCGAACACCTGAAGCACGGTCAATCTAGACCATCGGGGCCGGTATGAAGAGGGGATGTGTGTAATTTGTGTTTAAGCTTTGAGGCTGGATCCACCGATCGGGGACCGCCTACGGGTGCCTTGACGCCACCGCGCGCTCCAGCAGCTCGTCCGGCCGCCGGGCGCGACTTCTGCGCGGTAGTGATCGGGACCAGGTCGTCGGCGCCGTGACGTTCGACTTCGCCAACGGCAGGATCGCGACCGTGCGCGGTATCGCTGCCACCACCCGCCTCGCCCGCCTCGTCGAAGTCTGGCGGCAGCACGAACCGGACACGCCGCGCATCACCCAGTGGTGATGCGCCCGCGTTTCATAGGTGGTCGCCTGTGAAGCACCGCGTCAACACCGTTGCGTTTGATGGAGACGTCGCAGGTCGAGGGGACTCACAACCCGCTCACGGACGTAAAGCAATGGTGTTGACTCCTAGGCCCCCCGCGACCTCCGGGCCCCGTCGTCCTGCGGTCCCAACAGTCGCATCCCGCCCATGAGTTCGCTCAGGCAGCGCACCGCGAGAACGGCGGGGGAGCCCGGTCCCTCGGCCCCCGCCTCGGTACCGGCCCAGGTCTCCAGCGCGATCCGGATCGCGTCGGTGGCGGCGGCCGCCACGAGTCGTACCTCCAGCGGCTCCGCGTCCCCGCCCGCGAGCCGGGCGACCACCGGGACCAGTCGCTCCTCGGACTCCTGGTTCACGCGGTACCAGACCGCCCGCAGTGCCGGGTCCTTGGCGGCGGCCCGCAGCAGCCCGCGCGTGCGCAGCAGTGCCCGCGCGGCCTCCTTGTCCGGTACGGACAGCGCCTGTGCGACCGCGGCCTCCAGCGCCTGAGGGAGCGCCGCGCCCGGCTCCGTCGCCTCCAGCAGTGCCCGCCAGCGGTCGGCGCCGGCCGCGAGCAGCGGGCTCACCGCGTCCTGCTTGGAGCGGAAGTAGCGGTAGAAGGTCCGCAGTGCGACCCCCGCGCGCCGGGCGATGTCCTCGGCCGTCGTGCCGTCCGGCCCGTGCGTGGCGAAGAGCTCGGCGGCCGCGTGCGCGATGTCGAGCTGCGTGGCGGCCTTGCGGCGCTCGGTCAGGGAGGGGGAGGGCGGCTTGGTGTTCACCGCAGGTAGCCTACGCCGCGCAGCCGAGGTCGACACGTTGTGACCAAGTGGCAAAATGTGCCACCAAGGCGTAACGTGAATGACGCATCGAGAATGTCGACACCAAGAGAGTCGGCGTCACAGGGGCCGCGTTGGAGAACAGCAAGGCCGGGTTGGAGGACACATGGACCGCTACGAAGGCCGTCGCGCGCTGATCACCGGCGGTGGCTCGGGCATCGGCCAGGCCACCGTGCTGCGCATGCTCGGGGAGGGCGGCACGGTCGTGGCCGCGGACGTCAGCGAGCAGGGCCTGAAGGACACCGTCGAGCAGGCCGGCGCCCACGCGGGCCGCCTCACCACGCTCGTCGTCGACATCGCCGACGAGACCTCGGTACGCGACGGGGTCGCCGCCGCGATCGCCGCGCTCGGCGGTCTGGACGTGCTGGTCAACGCTGCTGGAATCCTGCGTTCCTCGCACACCCACACGACGAGCCTGGAGTCCTTCAACCGGATCATCCAGGTCAACCTCGTCGGCACCTTCCTGGTGATCCGCGAGTCCATCCCCGCGCTGCTGGAGGGCCGGGACGCCGCGGTCATCAACTTCAGCTCGACCTCGGCGATGTTCGCGCACCCCTACATGGCGGCGTACGCGGCGAGCAAGGGCGGCATCCAGTCCATGACGCACGCGCTCGCCAGCGAGTACGCGAAGCAGGGCATACGCTTCACCGCCGTCCAGCCCGGATCCATCTCCTCCGGCATGACCGACGGCAGCGGCGCCAGCAAGCAGAGCGCCGGCCCCGGGCTGCCCGAGGATGCCGACATGAGCCTGTTCGTGAAGCTCGCCCCGGCGCTCGGCCAGGGCTTCGCCGGCCCCGAGACGGTGGCGTCCGTGGTCGCGATGCTCGGCTCCGAGGACGGCAGGTTCATCACCGGCACCGAGGTCCGCATCGACGGCGGCACCCACTTCTGACGGCGGCGTCCCCGACGACGTACGGCCGGGGCACTCGCACGGCGTACGACGACCGCCCTAGGCTCTGTGGCCGGAAAGGTTTGCCGGGAAGCTCGCGGCGTCCGGTGCTGGGGGAACCTCCCACGCCCTTCAGGCGGTGGGGGAGCATCGCAAGGCGGAGCACCACCCGCGTACTGGACGTACTCGGGTGATGCGACCACGCGGCGGTGGGGGCCCCTCCCGCGCTGGGGGTCCCCCCGCTCGAGCGGAGCCGAGCGTGGGGGAGAAGCCGAGCGTGGGGGAGCCGTACCGGACGCCGCGACGCCGCTCCCTGTTGCTCCCCAGGTCGTTACTTCGTCACGGCGTTCAACGCGTTCACAATCCCCCGCCCGTAGAACCCGTTGTGGTTCTTGGACCCCTTGCACACGGCGTCGATCTTGCCGTCGGAGTCGATGTCGTACGGGTCCGTGCACGGCGTGGCGTCGGCCTCGGAGTACAGCAGGGCCTTCACCTGACCGGCGGTGGCGTGCGGGTGTGTCGACTTGATGAGGGCGGCCACCCCCGCGACGTGCGGGGACGCCATCGACGTGCCCTGCTTGTAGGCCCACTTGCCGCCGGGCATCGTGCCGAGGATCCGACCATCGGTGGCCGGCGCGGCTGGGGGCTGGTAGAGGTCCCCTCCGGGCGCGGCGACGTCGATGACACCGTGACCGTAGTTGGAGAACGACGACTTGATGCCCTTGGCACCGGTCGCGGCCACGGTCACCACACCGGGCAGCTGGGGCGGGATGTCGAAGCACTTGTGCGGGTCGATCACGCGGTCGCCCGGCGTGCTGTCGTTCGGGGAGGCGGGGTCGGTGATGGAGTCCGCGTCCAGGTCGTGGCTCTCGTTGCCCGCGGCCGCGACGTTGACCGTGCCCTTGTGCTCCGCGTACTGCGAGGCCCGGGTGATGGCGTCGACGAGCGCCTTCTGGTCGGCGTCGTCGAGGCAGTTGAAGTTCCAGGGGTCGGTGTAATAGCTGTTGTTGGTGACGTCCACGTGGTGCTCGGCCGCCCAGACGAAGCCGCAGACCACGGCCTCGGTGTAGACGTAGTCCTCCGGGTTGGACACCTTGATGCCGGCGACCTGCACGCCGGGTGCGACGCCGGTCATGCCGATGCCGTTCTTGGCGGCCGCGATCTCACCCGCGACATGCGTGCCGTGGGCGCTCCCCGACGACACGCCGGGCCGCCAGGCGCCGTCGGCGGTGTTCGGCTTGCCCGACACGCAGTTGACGGACGCGTCGCGGTTGAAGTTCGGCGCGAGGTCGGGGTGGGTGTCGTCGACGCCGGTGTCGATGACGGCGACCGTGACGTCGTGGCTGCCGAGCGTCTTCTCGTGCGCCTTGTCCGCCTTGATGGCGGGCAGGTCCCACTGCAACGACTCCAGCGGGTCCTGGCCGGTGGCCGCCTGGGCGCTCGCGACCTCCTCGGCGGTGAGCACCTTCGGCGCGCCCATGTCAGTCGTCGACTGCGTGGCGAGGGGCGCGGTGCGGGTAGCACCGGCCGACCGCACGCCCGGAACCTCGCGGATGGTCCGTGCGAAGTCGGGGTTCGAGGAGTGGACGACGATCACGCCGATCTGGTCGTACGCGATCGTGATCGTGCCGCCCGCGTCGGCGATGGCCTTCTTCACCGTCGCGGACCGGCCTTGTCCGGTAGCGACGTTGACGATGTAGCTGAGGGAGGTAGCGGCGGCCGTCGGGGCCGGCTCGGCCGCCGACGCCGTGATGTTGGGCAGGAGGGTGAAGGTGGTCGCCATGGCCATTCCCAGCGGAAGGGCGACGAGACGACGGGAACGCTTGCGCGGCGCTGTCATAGAGCTCTCCAGTTGGTTCGCGGTACGGGTGGTATGACGCGAGCGGAGGCGCAACAAGTTGATCGACGGGGGTACTTGACGGCTCGCAGGGCTTTGACGACGCAGGAGCCGTAGAGCCCGTTCACGCGCTTGCCGCCCGTGCAGGTCGAGTCCACGACCCCGTCGCCGATGTATGGGTAGGGGCCCTTCGGGCAGCCCGGGTTGTCCGCCTGGGGCCGTCAGGACAGGAAGCACCCGCCGAGGCCCCCCTCACCCGACGGTCAACCGATGTCGATCGGGCGCACGTTGGCCGATTGCAAATGCCAACGCCTTGGGTAAGTCGATCAGTTGTGGGAGTCGGCTGACGGCCTTCTGTCGGATCGGTCGGTGGGGTCGACACATCCTTGCCCCGAGAATTTCACATTCCACGAGCGAATTGTTCTTTCAATTACCCCCCAGCTTCCCTTCCGCTCCTCAAGGATCTCCCGTATTCGTGCCGAAAATCCGAACAGTTCGAAATTGCGTCACCCAGTCCTCTCGGCAGTTTTAGGACTTTGTTCCCAGGGCGAACCGCGAAACGTTTCGGCATATCTACGATCGTGGGCTATGACCGACACTTCACGGGGCAACTCCGCCACCCGTGCCCGCTGGCAGACCTGTCTCAGGCTCGCCCGTGAACTCCTCGTCGTCGGACCCGACGGCAAGGACCTCAAGCTCGAATATCCGCACACCCTGATAGACACGGGCTGCCTCGGGCCCATCCGTCACCCGCGCAGGAAGATGACCGGCTTCCACCTGGACGTCTCCCGGCCCGAGGGGCCGGCGCACTTCGCCGGCGAGCACACATCCCTCAAGCACGCCTGGATCGAGGGCGCCCTGGAGAGCGCCGTCCGCGCCGCCTTCGCCGTCCACCAGGTCCCGCCGGTCACCGACAGGGAAGGCCCGGGTCCGGACCAGGACGCCTCGGGCGCGGACCGGCAGGGGGAGTCCTCGTGAGCGCGATCAACTCCACTGGCACGGTCGCCCGCTATCTTGCACTGCGGCTGGCCGAGTTGGGCATCACCCATCTGTTCGGCGTCCCCGGCAACCACCTCGGCCCGTTCCTCGCCACCCTGCGGGCCGAAGGCGACATCGAGTGGGTCGGCACTCCGACCGAGGGAGGCGCGGGTCAGGCAGCCGACGCCTACGCCCGCATTCACGGCGTGGGCGCGGCGGCGGTGACGTACAGCGTGGGCGCGTTCAATCTGCTCAACGCCTGCGGCGGCGCGTACGTCGAGCAGGTCCCGCTCATCGCCGTAAACGCCTGCCCGCCGTACGAGCAGTGGCAGAACTTCCGTGCCGTCGGCCTGCTCACCTCGCACCTGAGCCCCCGCGCGGAGAGCAACCTGGACGTCTACCGGCAGGTCACCGTGAACGCGCAGGTCATCTCCCACCCGGGCCTGGCGCCCGCCCAGATCGACGCCGCGCTCACCGCGTGCATTTCCGAGCGCAGGCCGGTCTACCTGGAGGTCATGGAAGACCTGTGGGACGAGCCCTGCCCCGACCCGACGGAGCCGATCGTCCGCCGCGAACGGCCGTTCAGCGAACGCAACCAGGCCATGCTGGAGAACGCTGTGCACGCGATCCTCACCCTGATCGAGGAGCACCCCGGCCCGGATGGCAGGCCCCGCCCGATCGTGTGGCCCGGAGAGGAGATCGACCGGTACCGGCTCGGCGGGGAGCTCATCGACCTGGTGGAGGCCACCGGCGTACCGTTCTGCACGACTGTCGGCGCCAAGGCCGTCGTGGACGAGGACCTGCCGCAGTTCCACGGCGTCTACAACGGCAAGGCCAGCCACCCGGACGTGCACGCGATCTTCAAGGACTGGGCCACCTGCCGGATCGGGCTCGGGGCCTGGTCCACGTCGAAGAACCTCGAAGGCGAGCAGAGCATCGGCACCGACTGGGTGATGGCGGCGCACGGCGGCGTCAGCGTCGGCACCTCCTACTTTCCCGACGTCCAGCTCGTGCACCTGCTGCCCGCCCTCCAGGACGCGCTGGTGAAGGCCTACGGCTCCGGGGGCCTGTCCGCCGACTACTACGCCGAGTCCTACAGCTACCAGGGAGCGAGGGACGATCGGCCCGCCGGCCTGGCGCAGTACCGCGCGGCGCTGAGCGTCAGCGGCGCGCGGTCCCGGCATGCCGAACGACTCGAGTACGACGCCGTGTTCGACCGGATCAACCACTTTCTGGGCCAGGAGACCACGGAGAACTGGACGGTCGTGTCCGACGCCGCGTTCTCCCTCATCGGCTCGATGAACCTGTCCCTGCCCGCGGGCGGCTTCCTGTCCCAGGTCAGCTGGCTGTCCATCGGCTGGTCGGTCGGCGCCGCCACCGGCGCCGCGCTCGCCCCCGAACGCGAGGGCGCCCGCCCGATGGTGTTCGTCGGCGACGGCTCCTTCCAGGAGACCTGCCAGGAGATCTCCACCCACACCCGGCTCGGGCTGCGCTCGGTGGTGTTCGTCCTGGACAACGAGCACTTCTACGGCATCGAGCAGATGCTGGTGCACCCGGCCTACTACGCCGGACAGGATCCCGTCGAGCCGGATCCCTACAACGTCCTGCACCCCTGGCACTACGACCGCCTCGCGGCCGTCTTCGCCGGCAGGGACACCCCGGCGAGCGGCCTCAGCATCGCCCACCCCGCGGAGCTGGACGACCTGCTGGCCCGCCTCACCGACCCGCACGATCCGGTCAACGACGGACCCCTCCTGGTCCGCGTCCGCCTGCACCGGCACGACTATCCGCGGGCCATGGCCTACAAGGTGCCGAAATCCTCGTAGCCGGAAGTCTCGAACTCCAAGGGGGCAAGAAATGGCTGATCTGAACGTACTGATCGCCTTCGACGCGGCCGCGATCGTCGAGCAGAATCCCAACGCGTCGCGGAATCCCGACGCACCGACCTACGTCGACCACAACTTGATCCAGTTGGAGACACGGACCCGTAGAACATGGACGACCTCGACGGCACCCGGCTGCTCATTCATCCGACCTATTGGTGGAGTTGCCCCGGTCCTGCACCGCTCCGCGGATCGCTCGTCCCTCTCCCGCGCCGGGCAACCGGACTTGGGCTACAGCCAGCCCCGGCGGGCCGCCTGGATTCCCGCCTGGAAACGGTTGCTCGCGGACAGTTGGTCGAACAGCCGGCGGGTGCGGCGGCGCATGGTGCGGGTGGACAGACCCAGGCGGCGGGCGATCGCGGCGTCGGTCATTCCGCTGGCCAGTAACGCGACCAGGGCACGGTCCGCCTCGTCCGGGCCGTCAGGGTCCGGGCCGGCGGGATCCGGGCCGCCTGCCGGGTGCGGCCCACCGGCCGTAGGCTGCCCACCGTGCATGAGGGGCAGCGCCCGTTCCCAGTAGCACTCGAAGAGGTCGATCAGCGCGTCCAGCAGGGTCGACTCCCGAACGAGCAGGGCACGGGAGGTGCCCAGGTCCAGGCTGAGCGGCAGCAGCGCCACCTGGCGGTCGGCGATCGCCAGCTTCATCGGGAGGTCCGGCAGCACCCGGCTCTCCTCGCCGAGCGCCGCCAGCCTCTCGATCTCCTCCAACGCGCCCGGAACCTCCAAGGCTTCCGGGGTGTAGATCCCCCGCCACCGCACCCCGCCGGCCAGGCTGGCCGGCTCGATCGGGTTGCTCTGCGCCAGCGCGTACGGCGGCCGGTCCAGTACCAGCATCTCCACCTGGACCTGGTGCTGGAGCCGGACGAACCAGCGGCCCAGCGACTGGGGTCCCTCCAGCAGTTCCACGGCACCGCCCCGGCCGTCCCCGCGTTGTACCGAGTGGAACAGCGACGACAGTTCCATCGCGGTGGTGCGCACCGCCTCCAACTGCGTGGTGCGGTGGCGTACCAGGGTTTCCACCGCCGCGTCCGGCTCGATGGCGGTGTAGCGCCGTCGCCGTCCGGACAGCCGGCTCACCAGTCCCTGATGCCGAAGCCGGGTGAGCGCGCGGTCCACTCGGTCAGTGGGGAAGCCCAGATCCCTGCCCAACTCAGCGGGGGTCGCGTCGCGATACCCGAGCAGCGTCCGGTAGACACCCTCGTCGAACCGGGGTACTCCGACAGCCCTCAGGCTGCCGCCATCGTCGGGTTCTTCCACGCCACCCTCCCGGACACCACCACGACCGTGCTCGAAGCCCGCCTCGACGAGGCCGGCCACGGCACCAACCCGCGCGCGGCCCGTCGACGGTCACGCCCCGTTCACGTCGTCCCGGCGACAGGTGCGGCCCCGTCAGGGCCGGACCATCGGCGCTGCGTCGGGGCCACCGGCCACTTTCCCCGCAGCTTCCTTGAGTTGCCGCACATGATCGTGGCCTATGAGTGCCAATGGCCGCAAGGGGACTTCCCCAGCGTTGCCGATCACACCGGTGGCTCGCTACGACTGGACCATGCGCCTCTCACGAAGACGAACTGCCTTGCTGGCCATGGCCTTTGCTGTGGCCTTGAGCGGGCTTGCCACCGAAGGCATCCCCCGAGCATCCGCCACCACCGAAAGCGCCACCGAGCGGGTCCTGGTACGACTCGACGGCGGCCCCGCCCTCCAGTCGGTGGACCCGGCGCGGATCGACACCCGCGGTGAGGTCTCCGCCTCCGCGGTGCGAGAGGTACGGGAACGGCGTGCCGAACTGCGCACCGCCCAGACCCGGTTCCTCACCGCCGTGCGGGATGCGGGGATCGAGGCCACCCCCCGGGCCCGGCTCACCGGGCTGGTCAACGGCGTGGCCCTCACCGTGTCACCGGCCGACCGGAGCCGGCTGGCCGACCTGCCCGGGGTTTCCGCGGTACTCGACGACACCCGGATGCGGGCCAGCACGGACACCAGCGTCGACCTGATCGGCGCCTCGAAGGTCTGGCAGCGCAAGGACCCCAGCGGCACTGGAGCCCGCGGCGCGGGCACCACCATCGCCGTGATCGACACCGGCGTCGACTACAGCCACCCCGACCTGGGCGGCGGCTTCGGCCCGGACCACAAGGTGGTCGGCGGGCACGACTTCGTCAACGACGACGACGATCCGACGGACGACAACGGTCACGGTACGCACGTCGCCGGCATCATCGCGGCCGACGGACAGCGACCGGACGGGGTGCTCGGCGTCGCCCCCGACGCGCAGCTCACCGCGTACAAAGTGCTGGACGCCGACGGATCCGGCTACACCTCGGACATCATCGCCGGCCTGGAGGCGGCGGTGGACCCCGGCAACCCGCACCGCGCCGACGTGGTCAACATGAGCCTGGGCGGTCCGGGCGACGGCACCGACCCCCTGGGCCGGGCCGCGACCGCCGCCAGCAAACTGGGCGTTGTGGTCGTCGCCGCGGCCGGGAACAGCGGTCCCGGTGCCGGCACCGTGGGCACCCCGGCCGTCGCCGACGGCGTGCTCTCGGTCGGCGCCTCCACCAGCGGGCTCACCCTGCCCACCGCCCACATGGTCACCCCGCGCCGGGAGCTGCTCCAGACCTACCGCGCGCCGTACTCGGCCAACCCGCCCCAGAAGCCGGTGACCGGCGAGCTGGTCGACGTCGGCGACGGCACCGCGCAGGACTACGACCGGGCCGGCGACGTGACGGGCAAGGTGGTCGCCTACCGCGCACTGCTGCCGCAGAGCATGCGGGACGTCCGACTACAACTGCTGGAGCAGGCGCGGCTCGCCGAGGAGCGCGGCGCGATCGCCCTGCTCGGGTACACCGCCTCCAGCGGCGGCCCGGTGCTGGCCCCACAGCGCGCCGAGGCGGGCACCGGGGACCTGGACACGCCCGGCACCGTACGGGTCGACCTGGGCGCCCGGCAGTCCGGGGACAGCTTCCGGATGGACAAGATCGTGGTCCTGGGTCTGGCCGAGACGCAGTGGCCGGAGCTGAGCGCCGCCCTGGCCAAGGGGAAGGTGGAGATATCCCTCTCCGGCCAGGATGTGACCGATCAGATCGCCTCGTTCAGCTCGCGCGGTCCTGGCCCCCACTTCCAGCTGGAGCCCGACCTGGTGGCGCCCGGGGTGGACATCCGCTCCACCTGGCCGAAGGAGCAGTGGGAGCCCGGAAGTTACCGGCTCTCCGGCACCAGCATGGCGGCCCCGCACGCCGCGGCCTCCGCCGCCCTGCTGCGCCAACTGGACCCCAGCGCCTCCGCGGAGGAGATCCGTGCCCGGCTGATCGGCTCGGCCACCTCGGTCGAGGGTGCCCCGACGACCGCGCAGGGCGCCGGCCGGCTGGATGTTGCGGACGCCGCCGACGCCACCGTCACCGCTTCCCCGACCTCACTCTCGCTGGGTCTGGCGGACCTCTCCCGGGACCGGGTCAGCCGCAGTGGCGAGGTCGCCCTGCACAACTCCTCCGACCGGTCGACGACGCTGCGGCTGAGCACCCGGACGGCCGGGAAGGACGCGGGCGACGCCGGCGTCAGCCCGGCCCGGGTGACCATCCCGGCCGGCGGCACCCGGTCGGTCACCGTGCGGGTGTCCGGCGACGTCGGCACCAGCGCCGACCGCGACCTCGCCGGCTGGCTGGTCGCCGCCCCGGAGCGGGCCGGCGAGCCCAGCCTGCGGGTGCCCTACCTGCTGGCGGTCCGGCCGCTGGTGGTGCAGACCTCACCGGATCCCAGTGATGGTGACTCCACCGCGTTCATCTTCAGCCGCACCCCGCTCGCCGGCCCCCCGACCGTGACCGTGACACCCCCGCAAGGCCGTCCGGTCGAGAGCGTGGCCAAGCGCGACCACGGCAACTGGTACCGGGCGCGGCTCGACGGCGACCGCGCGGGCACGTACACCGTCTCGGTGCGCGCCGAGGCCGAAAGCGGCGAGCGGCTGCGCGGCGGTTCCGCCTTCGAGGCACTGCCGGAGGACAACCGGCCCGGCGGCCGGCGGTGGGAGCCCATCGGGCCGAACGGCGCCGCCGGCACCATCGCGACCACGGAGGCCGACCCGTCCACCGCGGTCCTGACGCAGTACGTCAACCGGGGCCCCTGGAAGACCGACGACGCCGGAGCGACCTGGCGGCAGCTCTCCCGGCTGCCGGTGGCGAACGGCACCGGCTCCGCGCTGGTCGATGCCCGGGATCCGGACACCCTCTGGTACGCCGTCAACGCGCAGACCGGCGGCGGGGGCGCGGTGAACAGCGTGCTCGACTACACCTACCAGGGGCAGCTCCTCCGCAGCCGCGACGGCGGACGGACCTGGCAGCGCCTGGACGTTCCCGACACCCACCTCTACGCCCTGGTCCGCGACCCCGGGTCCCGAGTGCTTGCGCTCGTCACGGCGGACGCGGTGCTGCTCAGCCACGACGGCGGCGACACCTGGACCGAGCGGCCCAACCCGCTCGGCACGGCGGTCCTGGACGCCGCGATCGGCGGTGACTCGCTCTACCTGGGCGGCTCCACCTCGGTGTGGAAGCTGCCCGGCGTGCTGGACGACCGCGAGGCACCGGCGGCGGAACGGGTGTACGACGCACCCGACGGGGAACGCCTGCGTCATCTGACCGCCGATGCGGACCTGGTCGCCGCGATCACCTACGACAAGGTCGTGGGCTCCCGGGACGGCGGCGGTCACTGGGAGGACCTGCACCGGGCGGAGAGCGGCGGATTCCAGTCGATCACCCTGCGCAAGGGCACTCTCGCCGTCTTCACCGTCGGGGCCCAGCAGCACCTCAGCCGGGATCACGGCAAGTCCTGGACGGTGGTGAACAAGCCCATCACCGGCTCGGTGATGTCCGACCTCTCGCCCTGGACCGACGACTCCCTGCTGTGGTCCGCACCGGGTGCCGGGATGTTCACCACCGGCAAGGACGGCAGCGACCCACGGCGCGTGGGGGTCCAGGGGGTCAACGCCTACGACCTGGCGGTCCTCGACACCGACCAGCCCCAACTGCTGGCCGGCACCGACTCCGAGATCTACCGCACCGCCCTGCCGACCGGACCGGTCACCCCGAAGACCGCCGAGTGGGGACTGAGCGGGTCGGAGGCCTACTTCGGACGCAAGATCGGCCAGATCGGTGTCTCGCCGAAGGACCCGGACACGGTCTGGAAGATCCGCAAGGACGCCCTCTCCAGCTTCTACGTCTACCGCAGCGGCGACGCGGGGAAGACGTGGAAGGAGCGCGCCCGGACCAACGAGACACCGCTGAACATGGCGGTGGGCCCGGTCGACGACGACCGGGTGGCCGTCACCTTCTGGAGCCTCGCCGGCCCCGGGGTCTACCGGACCCTGGACGGCGGTGAGACCTGGAAGAAGCTCTACCACGACCGGATATTCCGGGCGATCGCCACCGACCCCCGCGACCCCGACCGGCTGTGGCTGGGCGCGGCGGACGGGCTGTACCGTTCGGACGACTTCGGCGCCACCGTCACCAAGGTCGCCGACGGGGCGGTCAGCGCCATCACCCTCTCCAAGGACGGGAAACGCCTGGTGATCGGCGGCTCCACGCTCCGGGTCAGCGACGACGGCGGCGCGCACTTCCGCACCACGGACACCGGCCCCCTGCCACTCCAGGTCTCGGAGATCGTCCTCTCCCCGAAGGACCCGGACACGATCTACGCCGGCACCTCGTCGTTCACCGCGAACGACCTGGTCAAGGGCGGCCGTGGAGTGCTGCGCAGCACCAACGGCGGGCGCACTTGGACAAACGTCTCCGGTGGCCTCCAGAACCTGGACGTGATCTCGATGACCACCAGCCCTGACGGTGACTGGCTCTACGCCGGCACCAGGATGGGAGGGGTGCACCGACTGCGGACCGGCTGAGCAACCCAGGGCCCGTGGTGCGGGCGCGGCGGTCACCGTGACCGCTGCGCCCGCACCACTGTGCGCCGGCTGGCGTTGTCGCACGGCGCCACCGTGGACAAACAGTGAGCCATGGGCGCCTGATCGGTGCCGACGAACCACGTCGAGCCGATCTTGTGTCGCGCATCCCGGACGACCACGAGCCGGACGACCTCGCAGGGGAATGAATGGATGGACGAGCAAAGATGAATGACGGCAGGGGAGTTGAGCTTCCTGAGGTCCGCCGTGTGTCATGCTTCGATCATGACTGATCGAGACGACTGGGACAGCAGACTGCAGACCGATCGGCCCCACTCGGCGCGTGTGTGGGACTACCTGCTCGGCGGAAAGAACAACTACCTGGTGGACGCCCAGGCCGGCGACCTGATCCTCCAGAAATTCCCCGAGTTCGCAGCCATCGCCCGCCTACAACGGGGTTTCCTGCTACGAGCGGTGCGGTATCTGACGCGCGAGGCCGGGATCCGTCAGTTCCTCGACATCGGTACCGGGCTGCCCACCGCCAACAACACCCACGAAGTCGCCCAGGGCATCGCGCCCGACAGCAAGGTCGTCTACGTGGACAACGACCCTGTCGTCCTCGCCCACGCCAACGCGTTGCTGTCCAGTACTCCAGAAGGGAAGTGTGCCTACCTCGACGCCGATGTGCGCGATCCGCAGAAGATCCTCAGCCAGGCGGCTCACACGCTGGACTTCGACCAGCCCATCGGTCTGATGCTGCTCAACATCGTGGGGCAGATCTCGGACGAGGAGGAGCCCGAGCACATCGTGGCCGAGCTGATCGATGCATTGCCACGGGGCAGCTACGTGGCCTTGAGTGACGGCACGGCCACCAGCGAAGAACTCAAGACAGCCGTCGATGCGTATAACGCACAGTCCGTCAACACGTACCACCTGCGCTCACCCGAGCACATCGGGAGCTTTCTGCAGGGCCTGCGCCTGGTCGAACCGGGCCTGGTCAGGTCCGCCGACTGGCGCCCGGACCCCGACTGCGCGGATATCACTCACGAGCAAGGCCACGCCGTTGGGGCGGTGGGTCTGAAAGAGTAGTCCGTGTCTCCGCCGAGGTGGTCAGGCCGAGTGCGCGGGCGGCCGCCCTCTGGGTCGGTGAACGTGCAGGTGGTGACCGACCCGGCCGGACAACTGCTGTGGATCTCGCCCGCACTGCCCGGCCACGCCCACGACCTGACCGCGGCCCGCACCCACCGGATCAACCGGACTGTGAGCGCCAGGGCGTTCGGGTGCTCGTCGGCCCCCCATCACGTCGGCTCACTTCCGGCCGACTCCGAGACGCGAGACCCTGGTACTCCGACCGCGGACCGGCGAACAAATGCGGGCTGGTGCGCATCTCACGCTTCGTGAAGCCCACTTCAGGGCCATACGGCCCTCGGCGCGACGTGTACCGTCGCGTCTTCCGAAAGGAGGCGGGGCCATGAATGTCCCGTCGTACCGTGACCGCAGAAACGCGACAGCGCCGCCGTGGCTCCCTGGCCGGGCCACGACCGCACGCAGACTGAGCACCGCTGCCGCCGTGGCAGCGGTACTCCTGGCGGGCTGTGGCACGGGCACCCCCAAGGCGGCCCCGCGCTCCAGTGGCCCCGGCGTGTCCCTCGCCGCGACCGCCGCGCCTTCCCACTTCCTTTCGTCCATCGCTTCGAACCCCACCGCTGCCGCCACCACGTGCACCAACAGCACGAAGCTGGCCGGGTGGTCGAACCGCCGGCTGGCCATGCTGACCATCGCCGTCCCGGTGTCGGAGACCTCGGTGTCCGACGTCACCCCCGAGGTGAGCGCGGGTGCGGGCGGTGTGCTGCTGTTCGGCAGCAGGGCGCCGTCCGACCTCGGCTCCCGGCTGACCGCCCTGAAGTCCCATGTACCCGGCCACCTGGGCCTGTTGGTGATGACCGACGAGGAGGGCGGCGGCATCCAGCGCATGGCGAACCTCGCCGGATCCCTGCCCTGGCCCGCGTACATGGGCACGCACTGGAGCCCGGCACAGATCCAGCAGAACGTCACGAAGGTCGCCACCAAGATGGCGGCCGCCCAGGTGAACATGGACCTCGCCCCCGTGGTCGACGTCGACGGCAGGAACGTGGCCCCCGGTCGGACCAACCCCGACGGATGGCGGTCCTTCAGCGGCAGCACCTCGGTGGTCTCCAAGGATGGTGTCGCGTACATGAACGGGTTGCGCGCCGGACACGTGATACCTGTCGTCAAGCACTTCCCAGGCCTTGGCGGCTCCAGCTACAACTCCGATTTCGGCCCCGCCCGCACCCTGCCCTGGTCCACCCTGCAAAAGGTGGGCATCCCGCCGTTCACAGCGGCCATCAAGGCCGGTGCACCGGCCATCATGGTCTCCAACAACATCGTGCCGGGCCTGGGCACCAATCCGGCGAGCCTGTCACCCACCGCCATCAGCTCCGAGTTGCGCGGCAAGCTGGGATTCAAGGGGCTGGTGGTCACCGACTCGCTCAGCGCCAAGGCGGTCTCCGCCGCCGGTTTCAGTGTCCCTGCCGCCGCTGTCCAGGCCCTGCGCTCCGGTGCCGACATGGTCATGTTCGACCTGGGGGGCAATGTCAGCTCCCGAACGTCCTCGATCGCCTCGGCGATCACCAATGCGGTCGCCGGTGGACACCTCGCCCGCAGCCGTCTCATCGACGCGGCGGGGCACGTTCTGGCCGTGCGGCATGTGAATCTCTGCTCCTGAGCGCGAGCGGACCGCAACCCCTGCCTGGTGCTCGGCGGGCAGGAGCCTCATCGCGCGCATGGCCACGCAGGGAGTGAGTGTCCCCGAATCCCGAGGGACTGCAGGCAGGCGAGGGGTCCTGCTCTGCGAGGATGGCTGGGTGCCTTACTTCAACTCATATGACGGAACGACGTTGTTCTACTCGGTTACCGGGAGGGGCCCCGCGCTGGTCTGTCTGGCCGGCGGGCCTGGGGCGGACGTGCGCGACCTCGGTAGTCTCAGCGGTCTGGACGGCTTCCGCACTCTGGTGATGCTGGATGGCCGTGCCGCTGGGCGGTCTGAGGTCCCGACGGACCGTGCCAGTTGTGCTTTCACCGAGCAGGCCCGCGACCTGGAGGAACTGCGGCGGCAGCTGGAGATCGAACGCCTGGATGTGCTCGCCCACTCGGCAGGCACTCTGACCGCTCAGGCGTTCGCGGCCGACCACCCGGAGAAGTTGGGCAGACTCATACTGATCACCCCTGTCGGCCTGGTCTCCAGGGAGGTGGATGAAGCTGAGGTGACGGTGATCCGGACACGGCGTGCCGATGAGCCGGGCAGTGCCGAGGCGTTGGCGGCCGGGGCGCAGCCCTGGAGTTACGGCGCATGGTCGGATGCGACGCGCAGGCACTACGAGGCCGAAGCCACCTATCCGCAGCCGCCGTCGTGGCTGCGTGAGGCCTTCTACGTGCGCCCGGTCTCCGGAGCGGCCGCTGCAACTGCGGTCGCTCGTCGTGCTGCCGTACTCAGCCCGGTGCTGGTGGTTGCCGGTTCCGAGGACGGGGTGGCGGGTGTCAGGACGCCGCGTCGCGTCGCGTCCTGCTACCCGGTCGGCCGCTTGGAGATACTCTCCGGGTGCGGGCACTGGCCCTGGATCGACGAGCCGACGGCGTTCCGCGACCTTGTCACCGGATTCCTGGACGACTGACGGTGGCCGGAGTCTGACGAATGCGGCCCTCGACGTGTCCGCGAGTTGGAGCACATAAGCTTGACGAGCTCACGGGCGGCCAGTTCGTCGTAGGAGAAGGCGCTGCGGATGTGTGGGTCCGTCAGTTGCGGCCGGTCGGTTGTTGGGCGTTGGCGGTCAGCTGCCGGGCGGAGAGCTTGGTCGAATCCCGTGGTGTGGGCGCGGGCGGCCGTCCTGCCCGATAGTGTCCGGGCCGGGTGCGGCAGGCTAGGACCCGTTGTGATCCACTTCTGCTGATCGGCCTTCCTGCTAAGTCCGTTGCCGTCGCCCGCCCGATATCCCTGACTGCCTCCCAGCGTCACCGTCTGAGGAGGATGGCCTTCGGCCACAAGACCCCCCACCAGCTCCGACGGCGGGCGGCGGCGGTGCTGCCGGCGGCCCAGGGGCAGGCCAATGCCCCGGATCGCCTCCGAGACGGGCCTGCACGTGGACACGGTGCGTACCTGGCGCGGCCGGTTTGTCGTCGGTGCTCTGGCCGCCCCGGCCGATCGCAAGCGGTCGGGTCGGCCCTTCTCCTTCACGCCATTGCAGGCCGCCGAAGTCAAAGCACTCGCCTGCCAGTTACCTGCCGAGACGGAAACCCCGCTGTCACGCTGGTCGTGCCCGGAACTGGCCCGCGAGGTGGCCGCCCGGAGCCTCACCGGACCCGTCTCCGCCTCCACTGTCAGTGGCGGCTGAGATAGGTGAGGACTGCGAGGACGCGGCGGTGGCCGCTGTCGGCCGGCGAGAGGTCGAGCTTGGCGAAGATGTTGCCGATGTGCTTGTGGACGGCGTTCTCGGTGATGACCAGCCGGGCCGCGATCGTGGCGTTGTCCTTTCCTTCGGCCATCAGGGCGAGAACTTCGCGTTCGCGTGGCGTGAGGGCGGCAATCGGGTCGTGGGCGTGACGGGTGAGGAGCTGCCCGATCACCTCGGGGTCCATGACGGTACCGCCGGCGGCGACCCGCCGCAGCGCGTCGATGAACTCGCTCACCCGGCTCACCCGGTCCTTGAGAAGGTAGCCGACGCCGCCGCGTCCATCGGAGATCAGCTCGCCGGCGTACTGCTGCTCGACGTATTGGGAGAGGACGAGCACGGGCAGGCCGGGGTGCTCGCGGCGGGCGCGGATGGCGGCGTGGATGCCCTCGTCGCGGAAGGTTGGCGGTAGCCGTACGTCGACGATGGTGACGTCCGGTCGGTGTTCGGTGACGGCAGCGACGAAGCCGGGGGCGTCCTGGGTGATCGCGGCGACGTGAAACCCCTTGGCGGTCAGCAGGAGTTCCAGCCCATTGGACAGCAGGACGTTGTCCTCGGCGATCACGACCCGCATGGCAGGCTCACAGTGATCGTGGTCGGGCCGCCGCCGGGGCTGTGGATGTGGACGGTGCCGTCGAGCGCCAGGACACGGTGGCGGATTCCGGCGATGCCGGTACCCAGCGTCTCGTCGGCGCCGCCGACTCCGTCGTCGGTGACCTCGATCGACAGCCGGTCACCGTCGTGTGCGACGCGGACGGTGGTCCGGGTGGCCTGGCTGTGCTTGGCAGCGTTGGTGAGCGCCTCGGCGATCGTGAAGTACGCCACGGCCTCGACCGCGGCGGGGATCGTGATCGTGCCGAGGCCGCCGATATCGAGGGTGGTGTCGATCGCCGATCGGGTCCCCAGCGCGGTCAGCGCCCCGGCGAGGCCGCGATCGGCGAGGATCGGCGGGTAGATCGTCCGGATCACCGCACGAAGCTCCGTCATGGCCTCCTCGGTACTCTCATGCGCTTCCGCCAAGAGTCTGGCCACCATCTGGGGGTCCTCGCTCAGCGACTCACGGGCCACGCCCAGCCGCATCGCGATGGCCACCAGCCGGGCCTGGGTGCCGTCGTGCAGGTCACGTTCGATCCGGCGGAGTTCCGCGCCGTGCGCGTTCATGGCGCCGGCCCGCGTCTCGGTCAGCGTCTCCACACGCTGCGCCAACTTCTCGGCGGCCGAGGGGGACAGCAACGCAACACACATCCGGGCGTGTACGCGCGCCAGCAGTGGAACCAACCAGTAGGTCAGGGCCGAGAAGATGACGACTTGTGCGGTCCCCAGGGTCAGCGCCGTGCCCCACCCGGACAGTGGAACACCGACGGCGAAGCCGCCCGCGCGGGTGCCGGCGGGCAACGCCCACCACAAGGGCACCGTGATGGCCGTGGCCACCGCGTTACCTGCGCACAACACCACGACGAGCCCGAACGCCAGACTGCTCACGATGCATGTGCACAGCCACCCGAGAACACGCCACGTACCGACATGGACGGGACCAGAACACGGAGAACGCAGCAGCCGGTCGGCGCGGCGACGATGCCAGGACGCCCAGGCGCGAGCCGTCATCGGGACGATGAGTACGGGCAGCGCGAACAGGGCGACCGCAGCGGTGAGCAGGCTTCCCAGTAGATAACCCAGACCGCGCCACATCGCCGAAAGCCGACTGGCTCCATAGTGGTTCATTCGCACAAGTCTGAGCCATGGCGACCGGGCCTGGCACTACAGCCCACTACCCCTTTTTCTCACTAGTGAGCGGTACGGTCTGCCCACCTCGGCCAGACCTAGTGTCAACGCCCATGACGAGTTCACCGATTCATTCACCATGGCGGCGCGGCCGATCCATCCGACGGAACCTGGTGCCGGCCGCCATCGTGGCCGGAACCTTTGTCGTGGCCGGAACCCTTGTCGCGGCCGGAACCCTTTCCACCAGTGCGCCCGGCGCGGTTCCCGCCCGGCAGCACGACGACCGAATCCAGCTCCGGCGCGACGCCGATGCGATCACCGCACTCGGCGTGACGGGAGTGCAGGCCCGCCTGGTCACCTCTGACGGCCGGAACGTGACCGCCACCAGCGGCGTCGCCGACCTGACGGCCCGGCGACCGGTCCCTCGGAATGGCTCCTTCCGGATAGCCAGTGTCACCAAGGCGTTCGTGGCCACCGTGATCCTGCAACTCGCCGGCGACCGCAGGCTCTCCCTGGACGACCCGGTCGAGCGATGGTTGCCCGGCGTGGTGTCCGGAAACGGCAATGACGGTCGCGCGATCACCATCCGCCAACTGCTCCAGCACACCAGCGGCATCCACGACGACTACCCGGACTACACCTCCGCGGACGACTTCTACCAGCACCGATACGACACCTACACACCCGAGCAGACCGTCGCCCGGGCGATGCGCCACCGCCCGGACTTCCAACCCGGCAAGAACTGGAGCTACTGCAACACCGGTTACGTCCTGCTCGGCATGATCATCGAGCGGGTCACCAGGCACCCCTGGCATGAGGAGGTAAGGGATCGGATCGTCCGGCCACTCGGCCTCGACCACACCTTCTGGCCGGGTACTTCACCCACGCTGCCCCAGCCACATGCCGAGACCTATCAGAGGTTCAAGGCCGGCAAGCCGCTCGTGGACGTCACCGAGCAGGTCGGCTCGGGCACCAATGGAGAGGCCGGGCTCGTCTCCACCACCGCCGATCTCAACCGATTCTTCCGCGCCCTGCTCGGCGGCCGGCTCCTGCCACCGGCGCAGCTCACGCAGATGAAACAGTCCATCCCGGTCGGCAAGGAGTTCGAGCAGCTCATGCCGGGCGCCCGTGGCGGGCTGGGGCTCTTCTCACGCCCGCTGTCCTGCGGCGGGGTGTACTGGGGCCACGAGGGCGGCGATTCCGGCTGGATCAGCGCCGCAGGCGTCACCGCCGATGGCCGGCGCAGCGTCACGGTCTCGTTGTCGGGCGTCCTCGCCGATTCCGCGGACGACGTCCTGCGCGTGGCACAGGCCGAGAGCAAGCTGGTCGACGACGCCCTGTGCACGACTCCGAACGCCGACCATCAGCGGCGTTGAGCTCCTCCGCATGGAGCGGGTACGGGACATCTGTGCGGCGCACGGTCCGGAATCAGGAAGGCCGGGCGGCGACGGCCGCGTCCGCACTCCCGCAGCGGATCCGGCGTCATCTTGACTACATCGCCTGGCTGATCGACAGATGCAACACCGACTCCGGAGTCAACCCCCGTTCACCCTCCCTGGATTCCGCCGTCCGTCAACTGAGCAGGGCGTCGGACGACAGGAGTGCGTGATGGCGTCCGACTTGGCTCTGTTCCTGAGCCACCTCGTGTACAGAGCGGCGGGCCCGAGTGCAAACGTCAGCGCGACCTGGCCGGCCACAACCTGCCGATGGAGGCGCCGACCGCTCGTCACTGTTCCCGTCGGTGTCGCCACAGCTCGCCCTGGCGGACCGGCGCTCGGTCCTTCCACTGTCCCTGTCCCGGCTCCAGCAGCAGCTCACGGCCTTGCCATCGGCGGCGCAGCCAGCGGTCGTGGCTCGCGACCACGATCGCGCCCGGGCCGCTGCCCAACGCCGCCTCCAACTCGTCGCACAGGCGTGGCGAGAGGTGGTTCGTGGGCTCGTCGAGCAGCAGCAGCTGGGGCGGTCGGGCCACCAGCAGTGCCAGCGCCAGCCGGCGGCGCTGCCCCACCGACACCTGCCCGACCGGCTTGTCCAGGTCCCCCTCGGCCAGCAGACCGAGGAGGGCAAGCGGCACCCTCTCGGCTCGCTCCGGTCCCAGCGCCAGCGCGTAGGTGTCCCGGACCGTGCGGTCGGGCCGTTCGAACACGGTGTCCTGCGTGAGCAGCCCCACAGTCAGCCCGCGCCGCCTGCGTACTTCGCCCTGGGCCGTGAGACGTCCGGCGAGTACCGCAAGCAGGGTCGACTTGCCTGCCCCGTTGCCGCCGGTGACCAGCAGCCGCTCGGTCGCCGACACCTCCAGGCCGGACAGTGCGAGCCGCCCCGGCACCCGTACGTCCTGCAGGGACACCAAGGGTTTTGGGCCGTCCTGTGTACGAGTGGCCAGCTGTGGCGTCGCGAACCGCAGCGGGGGCGGCGGCTCGGCGACCTGGGTGCGCTCCAGCTCCTCAAGCCGCCGGCTTGCGTTGCGCACCCGGCGGGAGATCTGGCTCTGCACACGGCCCGCCCGGTGGCCGTAGCCCATCTTCTCGTTGTCGCGCGGCCCCCGGTCCGGTGCGACCCGGCGCGCGGTCACCCCTGCCCCGTGTCGTAGTTCCTCCAGTTCCTCCTGCTCTTCGGCGTACCGGCGCTCCCAGCGCTCCCGCTCGGCGCGCTTCTCGCTCACGTAGGCGCTGTAGTTGCCGCCGTAGCGGACCGGTCCGTCCACCGCCGGATCGAGGTCGATCAGGTCGGTGCACACGGCGTCGAGGAACGCCCGGTCGTGGCTGGCGACGACCACGGCCCCGGGCAGGCCGCGCAGCTGCTCCTCCAGGAAGGCGGCAGCATCGTCGTCGAGGTGGTTGGTCGGCTCGTCGAGCAGCAGCGCCGGCGGCCGCCGCACGAGCAGCGCCGCCAGGACCAGCCGGCCGCGCTGCCCGCCGGACAGCGAGCCGAGCGTCCGGTCGTGGGCGAGCGCGCCGAGCCCCAGCCCGTCCAGCATCAGGGCCGCCCGGCGGTCGGCGTCCCAGGACTCCCGGTCCTGGGTCTGCTCCAGCCGCCTGCCGTATGCGTCGAGCAGGTCCGGGTGGCCCGGGTCGTCCTCCGGGACATGGGCCAGTTGCGCGCTGAGCCGTTCGAGCTGCGCGAGGTCCTCGCGGGCCTCGCTCAACGCCTCGTCCAGTACCGCGGCGATGGTGGACTCGGCGTCGAACGGCATCTCCTGGTGCAGGAAGCCGAGGTCGGCCGGGCGCGAGACGCTTCCGGCGTCGGGTTCGTCCACGCCGGCCAGCAGCCGCAGCAGGGTGGACTTGCCGGCGCCGTTCTCCCCGATCAGGCCGATGCGGTGGCCGGGGGACGCGGTCAGGGACACCCCGTCGAGGACGCGGCGGCCGCCCAGGGTACGGACGAGGTCATGGGCGAGCAGAGCGGGTTGAGGCACAGGGAACCGTCCAATGTGATCGGTGGTCGGCCCGCCGGGCACGGGGCCTCGGACGCGGGCCGCTGCACACGCCGGTGGCTCACACCGCGGGCGCTCCCGTCGCCTCGAGCGTTCCGTCGGCCAGCCGCAGCCAGCGGTTCACCCCGATCTCGGCGAGGAACCGCTCGTCATGGCTGACCACCATGAACGCGCCCCGGTAGGAATTGAGCGCGCTCTCCAGCTGGCCCGCGCTGACCAGGTCGAGGTTGTTGGTCGGCTCGTCGAGCAGCAGCAGCTGCGGGGCCGGTTCAGCGCACAGGACGCAGGCCAGGGTGGCACGTAGCCGTTCGCCGCCGGAGAGCACGCCGACGGGCAGGTGAGCCCGGGGACCGCGGAACAGGAAGCGCGCGAGCAGGTTCATCCGCTCCGCCTCGGGCCGCTCGGGCGCGAACGCGGCGAAGTTCTCCGCCACGGTGCGGTCCAGGTCCAGCAGGTCCAGGCGCTGCGAGAGATAGGCGATGCGGCCGTCGCTGCGCTTGATCTCCCCACTGGCCGGGGCGAGTTCACCGGTGATCAGCCGCAGCAGGGTGGTCTTGCCGGCGCCGTTGGGCCCGGACAGCGCGATGCGTTCGGGTCCGCGTACGGAGAGGTCGACGCCGCCCTCGGTGAACACGTCCTTCCCATCGTGGCGGACCTGCATCCCCTCGCCGAGGAAGAGGTTGCGGCCGGCGGGCACCTGGGTGTCGGGCAGGTCCAGGGTGATGCGCTGCTCCTCACGCAGCGCACGCCCGGCCTCGTCGAGGCGGGCCTTGGCCTCGCCGACCCGGGACGCGTGCATCTGGCCGGCCCGGCCCGCGGACTCCTGCGCGCCGCGCTTCATGTTGCCGGCGAAGATGCGCGGCAGCCCGGCGTTCTTGAGGTTGCGGGCGGCGTTGCTCGCGCGGCGATCGGCGCGTTCGCGGGCCTGCTGTAGTTCTCGCTTCTCCCGCTTCAGCTCCTGCTCGGCGTTGCGGACGTTCTTCTCGGCGACCTCCTGCTCGGCGCGCACGGCCTCCTCGTACGCAGTGAAGTTGCCGCCATAGAAGCGCAGTTGTGAGCTGCCGAGTTCGGCGATGCCGTCCATGCGGTCGAGTAGGGCGCGGTCGTGGGCGACCAGCAGCAGTAGGCCGTTGAAGTCCGCCAGCACGTCGTACAGCTTGTGCCGGGCGTCCCGGTCGAGGTTGTTGGTCGGCTCGTCGAGCAGCAGGACGTCGGGACGCTTGAGCAGTTGTGCGGCGAGGCCGAGCGAGACGACCTGGCCGCCGCTGAGCGTGCTCAGGCTGCGGTCGAGGGCGAGGCCGGCCAGGCCGAGACGGTCGAGCTGGGCGCGGGTGCGCTCCTCGATGTCCCAGTCGTCGCCGATGGTGGTGAAGTGTTCCTCGCTCACGTCCCCGGACTCGACGGCGTCCAGGGCGCGGATCACCGCGGCGACGCCGAGCACCTCGGCGACGGTGAGGTCACCGGTCAGGGGGAGGCTCTGCGGCAGATAGCCGAGCGTGCCAGTGACGGACACCGAGCCGGTGGCGGGCCGCAGTTCGCCGGCGATCAGCTTGAGCAGGGTGCTCTTGCCGGAGCCATTGGGGGCGACCAGGCCCGTGCTGCCGGTGGTCACGGTGAAGGACAGGTCGTGGAAGACCGGGGTGTCGTCGGGCCAGGCGAACGACAGGTTCGAGCAGACGATGGCGGCGTCGGACATGAAAGCGACCTCGAGAGGGCTGGGGGCGAAGACAGCTCCGCCCCGGGCAGGCATGGCGAAAAGGGGTACGACGAACGGGCCACTTCGGCGGCGCGTCTTCAGCGCGTCCGGTGGCCGTCAGATCCGGATCTCACCCGGAGATGTCGTCGTCACCCACCATGTCTGCTACTCCTCGATACACGGTCTACGTCGCTGACAGCCTAACAGCACACCTCTCCTGCCCAATTGGCCCCTCTGTCGCCGTAGGCCGGCGTCGTCGGCAGGGGCGCGGGTGTGGCTCGGGTGTGGGCTGTGCGGTTCCGATGTGCGGTGGGGGCGGGTTTTGGACACCACGTAAGCTTAGGTAAGCCTTAGCTAAGTGGTGCAGGGGAGGGTTCATGTCAGGAGTTGCAAGACGCCGCTTCGGGTGGCTGGTCGCCACCTTTCTCCTGTTGTCGATGGCGGTGTTGCTCAGTCTCGCGGTGGGCAGTCGCGCGGTGGCACCTTCGGTGGTCTGGGACGCCCTGCTGCACGGTGGGGACAGCGCCGACGCGCAGGTCGTACGGTCGTTGCGAGTCCCGCGGACGGTCATCGGGGTGATGGTCGGGGCCGCGCTCGCTGTTGCTGGAACGGTTCTGCAGGGGGTTACCCGGAACCCCATCGCCGAGCCCGGCATTCTGGGCATCAGTCAGGGGGCGTCGATGGGTGTCGTCTGCGCCATCGCCTTTCTCGGGGTGCACAGTCTGACCGGGTACGTCTGGTACGCATTCGTGGGCGCGGGCGTTGCGGCGGTCCTGATCTATGCCGTCGCCAGCAGTGGACGAGGTGGGGCGTCGCCCGTCAAGCTGGCGCTGGCGGGTGCCGCGATGAACGCGTTCCTTGCCTCGCTGATCTCGGCCATCCTCACGACCGACGCACGCGCCTTGGACGAGTTCAGGTTCTGGGACGTCGGTTCGATCAGCGGCCGGGACGCCACGATCGCCGGGCAGGTATGGCCGTTCCTCCTGGCAGGCCTGCTGCTGGTGCTGGCCATGGCACGCGGCCTCGACGCGCTCGCGCTCGGTGACGACATCGCCCGGGGCCTCGGTCGCAACGTCGCGCTCCTGCGAGCGACCGGCGCTCTGGGCGCGACCGTCCTGACCGGTGCCGCCGTCGCCGCGGCCGGTCCCATCGCCTTCATCGGTCTCGCCGTGCCGCACATGGCCCGTGCCCTCGTCGGACCGGGCCATCGCTGGCTGCTGCCCGTGGCCGCGCTGCTCGGGCCGGTGATGGTGCTACTGGCGGACGTGCTCGGACGGGTCGTGGTGCGGCCCGCAGAGGTGCCCGTGGCCGTGATGACCGCGCTGGCCGGTGTGCCGTTCCTCATCGTGCTGGTCCGGCGGAAGGCGGTGGCGGCATGACGCGGATCGATCAAGGGGAGCGTGCGGCGCAGCGGGAGCAGGGAAGGCGCGCGGGGTCTGGCGGACACCATGCCGTCGGGGACACCGGAAGCGGGCGTCCGCGTGGCCGGCCCGTCGGGCATGCCGTGCTGAGGGCCGGGCAAGGCAGTTTCCTGGTGCACCGCAGGGCCCTGGTGGTGGGTGTCGTCCTCACCGTGCTGCTCGCTGGTGCCGTGGTGGCGTCACTGTGCGTCGGTGAGTCGTTCGTCGCGCCGAGCGAGGTGCTCCGCGTCCTGCTGGGACTGCCCAGCCCCGACCGTCTGGTGGTCGGTACGCTGCGGCTGCCGCGACTGGTGACCGGGCTGCTGGTGGGCATCGCTTTCGGCCTGTCCGGCGCGCTGATCCAGACCATGGCACGCAACCCGCTCGCCAGTCCGGACGTCATCGGCGTCACGCACGGCGCGGGTGCGGCGACGGTCGCCGCGATGACGTTCGGCCTCACCTCGTACACCGTTCTGCCCTACGTCTCCGTGGCGGGTGGTCTGCTCGCCGCACTGCTCGTCTATCTGTTCGCCTGGCGGGGCGGGTTGGCCGCCTCCCGCTTCGTCCTGATCGGCATCGGCATCTCGGTGGCGCTGGGTTCGCTGACCCGGCTGCTGCTGACCAAGGGCGACTATCTGGTCGCCCAGCAGGCCAAGACCTGGCTCACCGGGTCGCTCAACGGCCGCGGTTACGACCAGGCCGCACCGCTCGCGACGGTCCTGGTGCTGCTGGTGCCGTTCCTGCTGTGGGCGGCCCGCGCGCGGCGCGGCTCGGCGTTCGACGACGACACGGCCATCGCCCTCGGTATCCGGCTCGACCGTGTCCGGGTCGGGCTCAGTGTCCTTGGTGTCGTGCTGGCGTCCGTCGCGACCGGGGCGGCGGGTCCTGTCGACTTCGTGGCCCTGCTCGCCCCGCAGATCGCCCGCCGGCTCACCCGTGCCCCGCACATTCCGCTGGTGTGCTCTGCGCTGATGGGCGCACTGATCGTGGTCATCGGGGATCTGCTGGCCCGCAGGCTTCTCTCGCCGCTGGAGCTTCCGGTCGGCGTGTTCACCGCCCTGGTGGGCGCCCCCTATCTGATGTGGCTGATCGTCCGCACCCGTAGCAGTCGTTCCGGAGGAACCGCGTGACCGGCAACCGTCCCACTGCCCCCGGGCCTTCCCGTCTCGCCGCGCGGAGGCTCACCCTCGCCTACGAGGACCGTACGGTCGTCGAGGAGCTGGACCTGGATGTCCCGGACGGCAAGGTCACCGTCATCGTGGGCCCCAACGCCTGTGGCAAGTCCACCCTGTTGCGCGCCCTGGGCCGGCTGCTGAAGCCGCGCCGCGGGGCCGTCCTGCTGGACGGAACCGAACTGGCCCGCCTGCCCACCAAAAGGATCGCCCAGGTGATCGGGCTGTTGCCGCAGACCCCCGTGCCGCCGGAGGGGATCACGGTCGGGGATCTGATCGCGCGCGGGCGCCAGCCGCACCAGAAGTGGTGGCAGCAGTGGTCGGAGACGGACGAGACGTCCGTCTCGGAGGCGATGCAACGCACCGGGACCGCCGATCTCGCCGAGCGTCCAGTCGACGAACTGTCGGGCGGGCAGCGCCAACGGGTGTGGATCGCCATGGCGCTTGCCCAGGACACTGATCTGCTGCTGCTCGACGAGCCGACGACGTATCTGGACATCGCCCATCAAGTGGAGGTCCTGGATCTGGTGCGCCAACTCAACCGGGAACGCGGCCGGACGGTGGTGGCGGTACTGCACGACCTGAACCAGGCAGCGCGCTACGCCGACCATCTGATCGCCATGTGCGCGGGGAGGATCGTCGCGCAGGGGGCGCCCGGCGACATCGTCACCGCTGAGCTGGTTCAGGAGGTGTTCGGGCTCGCGTCGGTCGTCGTGCCGGACCCGGTCACGGGCGGCCCCATGGTGGTACCCGGCCCTTTGCGGTCGCCGGACGGCACGAGCGCGGGTGACGACGTGCCTGGGGGCGCGGGCGGTGGCGCGACCGTCCCGGCGGCGCGGGATGCCGCCTGGTGACCCGTCGGTCGGCCCAGCGGGAATGGGCCGATCCGGCGGCATGTGATCGGAAGCACACGCACCGGATGTGTCAGGGACACGGGGTTCTCATAAGGTAAGCCTTACCTAAGTATCCGCGGGCTTCCTGGGCTCTTGCCCTCGGTGTTCCCCGCCTTCTCTTCAGTCCCCTCACGACGGGAGTCCTCCCCATGTCTGTCGGACGCCGCACCGCCGCCGCCGCAGCCCTCACTCTTGCCGCCGCGCTCGCCCTGACGGCCTGCGGCGGTTCCTCCGCCGATGGCGAGGGCGCGGGCGGCAAGCCCTCGGCCGAGGCCGGGGCGGGCGGCAAGAAGTCCGTCGCCCAGGGCAGTGAGGGCTTCGGGGATGCGGCGAAGAAGACTGCCGCGATGGGCACCGACGCGGCACCGGGGGAGTGGCCCCGTACCGTCAACCACGCCATGGGCAAGACCGAGTTGAAGACCCAGCCCAAGCGTGTGGTGGTCCTCGACGTCGGTGAACTCGACAACGTCGTGTCCCTGGGCATCAAGCCGGTCGGACTCGCGCCCACGGAGGGATCCCCCGAACTCCCGTCGTACCTGAAGAAGAGCGCGGGCACCCCGAAGAACGTCGGCACGATCAACAACCTCAACCTGGAAGCGATCGCCGCGCTCAAGCCCGACCTCATCCTCGGCAGCCAGCTCCGCGCCGCCGACAAGTACGAGGAGCTGTCACAGATCGCGCCGACCGTCTTCTCCCTCCGCCCCGGCTTCACCTGGAAGGAGAACTACTTGCTCAACGCCGCCGCCCTCGACAAGACCGCGCAGGCGAAGCAGAAGATCGCGGCCTATGAGAAGAAGGCCAGGGGCCTCGGCAAGAAGCTCGGCACGGACAAGCCGACCGTCTCGATGGTCCGTTACCTGCCCGACGGCGTCATCCGCCTGTACGCCAATGCCTCGTTCATCGGCACGATCCTCAAGGACGCCGGTATTCCCCGGCCGAAGAACCAGGACATCAATGACCTCGCCGCCGAGGTCAGCGCCGAGAACATCGACCAGGCCGACGCCGACTACATCTTCACCGGTGTCTACGGCGACCCGAAGGCCACCGACAAGTCCAAGGCGCAGAACAACCCGCTCTGGAAGGGCCTCGGCGCCGTCAAGGCAGGGCACGCCTACGACGTCCCGGACGAGACCTGGTACCTCGGCCTCGGTGTGACGGCCGCCGAGGAAGTTCTCGCCGACCTGGAGGAGCACCTCACCAAGTAGGCCCCGGCCGGGAGGGCAGGACCGATTCCGACCGGAAGGCCCGCGCGTCCCGCGAACGCCTGCTCCGTTGCGAGGCGGCATCCGCTGACGTCGCCTCGTGGCAGCTCTCAAGTCAGGCAACGTCGATGGGGGCGTCGGAGCGCGGGGGAGGTGGTAGGGCTGATTGCCTGTCAGTGGAGAGGAAGACTGCCTGGCGGCATCTCGCCTTACCTGAGCGATGGCTCGTGCGTGCAGACGGTGACCCGTTGGACGGAGCAGTACAAGCTCCCGGCACACTTTCCGTGTTGCAGCCCCTTCAGTAAAGAGGATGACCGCGTGATCACGCTTACCAAGGAAGACGGCCCGGCGGACCTGGACGGAGTGACCCACCTGTCGATCGGTGTGTCCTGGGACCCGACTGGGGGCGCCAGCGGCGGAATCATGGGCGTGCTCCGCCGCAAGGCCGGTACCGACCTGGACCTCATTGCCATCGCCATGCAAGGTTCGGACCCGGTGCGCCTGGCCGGCCTGGACTCTCCGGACCCCATGGGGAACGGCTCGCTGGCGCACAGCGGGGACAACCAGACCGGCCGCGGGGACGGGGACGACGAGACGGCGACGGTTGAGTTCGCGCGTATCCCGTCCAACATCACCTCGATCGTGTTCGTCGCTGCCGCCTTCAAGAAGGGCAGTTCCTTCCAGAAGGCGCGCAACATCAGCTTCAAGGTCTACGACGCGACCGGCGGAAGCTCCCAGCAGGTCGCAGACATCTGGCCCAGCCTGCTCACCCAGGACAACGGCTGCGCCGTGGCCAAGGCCGTGCGAGTCGGCGGAACCTGGAAGCTCGAAGTGATCAACGTGACCGGGAAGATCAAGCAGGGCGACGAGCATGCCCTGATGCGTTTCGCGATCAGTAAGTAGTACGTGTGTGCTGTCCGTCCCCCGCGGCCAAGGGACAGGGGGACGGACGGACCAGTGCCCCGACAGGCAACGTTCGCCATTGGCCGTGGCGTTCACGGCGTGAACGCGGCAATCTCCAACTGGGCACCGGAGTCATGCTTTCGAAGGGTAAAGGTCTGTACAGTCGCCCCCATCGCGCCTGTTTCTCTCGTTCTGCAACAACCAAGTGTCGGCGCGCTCCAGGCTCGATCATCCAGGGGTGACGCATATGCAGCCAAGACGCCTGCGGGACTTCGGCCACCGGGTCGGCCGGCTGGAGCCGGGTACCCGTAACGCAATCACGGACGTGGCGGGGGTCCGGGTGGGCCAAACCACGGTCACTGACGACTCGATGGGCATCTACTCAGGTGTCACCGCCATCGTGCCGACCTCTCTCACCGAAGCCGAAGCCCGCGTCCTCCCCGCCGGGCTCCACGTCGGCAACGGCTACGGAAAGTTCGTCGGCGCCACTCAGGTCATGGAGCTCGGCGAGCTGGAGACACCCGTCCTGCTCACCTCCACGCTGTCCACCTTCCGGGTCGCCGACAGCCTGCTGAGCTGGCTCCTCGACCGGGCCCGCCAGCCGATCGTCTCGGTGAACCCGGTGGTCGGTGAGGTCAACGACGGCTGGCTCTCGACAGGAGACCCGCGTCCGGTCACCGCCGACCACGTCTACGCCGCCCTGGACGGAGCGGGCGCCGAGGTGGAGATGGGCAACGTCGGCGGCGGCACAGGGGCCTGCGCACTGGGTTTCAAGGCTGGTATCGGTACCGCTTCGCGCCGGGTGGAGTTGCGTGACCGCGAGGCGACGGTCGGCGTGCTCGTCCAGGCGAACATGGGTGGAGATCTGCGGCTTCTGGGCCGCACGATCACCCCTGAGAGCCTGGGATCACGCAGGGCGGGACCTTTCTCCGAACGCGGCTCGTGCGTCGTCGTGGTGGCACTCGACATCGCGTGCAGCGCCCTGCAGCTCTCCCGGATCGCGGCCAGAGGCGTCTTCGCCCTGGGCAGGGTCGGTGCCTCGTACAGCCACGGCAGCGGTGACTACGGGATGGCCTTCTCCGCCGTCCACTCCGACAGCCCTACGACGCTGACTTCGATCGAGCTGAACATCGTGTTCGCGGCCGTCCTGGAATCCGTGGAGGAGGCGGTCATCGACTCCCTGTTGGCCGCCCGGACGATTCGCACACCGAAGGGCCGCGAAGCCGTCGCCCTCCCGTACGAGGTGCTCCGGCCATGAGGCTGCTGGGCATCCTCGGCGGCATGGGCCTGCTCGCCACCGCCGATCCGACCGTGCCGGACGGCCGTACTGGCGTACTCCACCGGTTCCGCGCCGTGACCCCGGTCATGCTGCCCGAGCCCGCCTACGCGGTGGGTGAGCTGGTGCCGGTCGAGCAGGTGGCCGGACCGTCTCGCTGACGCCCTCGTCCCGTCGCCCCCGCCAGTCCTTCCTGCGAGTGAGTCACCCACTCCGGTACGCGCTGCCCCGTACACTCGTCCGGGTGAACGCAGGCCGTCCTGCGGCGTTGCCGGTCCGGCTCTCCCCAAGGCGCGGGGGCGGCTCAGCCGCACGGCCACGGAGCGTCCGGAGCCGGGCCGGGGGCGTGTACGGCCCGTAAGCGGCCGTGCCGGACGCCGCGACCACGTCGTTACCATCTGCGCCGCTGAGGCCGATGCATCGACGCCTGCCGTCATGCACAGACCTGACCTGCTGTTATGCGCTATGCGGGCGGAGCGGAGGCCCGGCTGTTCCGCATCACGACGGGGAGAGACATGCACATGGCGCAGGAGCGGCGTGGCCAGGACCGGGAACGGGGCGCGGGGGTGCAGCTTGCGCGGCTGCTGCGCCGCTGGTGGGAGGAGGCCGGGAGCCCGCCCGGCGGCACCCGGCCGACGCAGCAGGCGCTGGCCGCGAGGCTGGGGGTCGACCAGACGACGCTGTCGCGTTACCTGAATCCGAAGCACCTGTCGGCCGCTCCTTTGAGAGTGGTGGAGGCGCTGCACGTCCAGTTGCGTGCCCCGGCGGAGGAGCTCGAACAGGCACGGGCGCTGTGCCGGGACGCGTTGCGGGAGAACGGCCGTCAACGGGCCGCCGACGGCGGAGGGGAGCACGCCGCGCAGGCGGGTGCGGCGGTTGGGCCCCTCGAAACCCCTGCACCCGATGCCGCCCCCGGGAAGGAGGGCGGCGATGCCACCCCGGGCACCGCCGCCGCGCGCGACACGGACGCCCGTGGCACATCCGGCCGGCCCCGCTCCCGATGGCTCCGGCCGGTCCTGGCCGCGGCGGCCGTGGTGCTGGCGTTCACCGCCGGAGTCGTCGTCCACGAACGGCTCTCCGCCCAGGACCGCAGGGCCACGGCCGACGGTGCGGCCGGTGCCGTTTTTGCGAGCGAGACGCCGTACGAGTGGCCGTTGCTGCGCATGAGCGAGGAAGACCAGTTCACACGTGCTCGCGTCCTGCAGTACCTGCTGAACGCGTACGGCTACAAGGTGCGGGCCGACGGCTTCTTCAGGGAGGACACCCGGGACGCCGTCATGGACTTCCAGCGCAGGAAGGACCTGCCGGTCGACGGCAAGGTGGGCAAACTCACCTGGCCGGAGCTGGTGAGGGAGGTCGGGCCCGGATCCAAGCCCTTCGAGGTGCGGGCCGTGCAGGAACTTCTCAACAATGTGGGCCAGGGCGGCACTGAGGTGTCGGGGAGGTTCACCGCGCTGACCGCCGAGGACGTGAGGTTCTTCCAGCGCACTCATGGCCTGTCCGGGACCGGCCGGGTGGACGTGGACACCTGGCTGGCCCTGCTGGTGAAACAGCTCCCTCCTGTCAAGGCACCGGACTACCAGAGAGGCACGAGCCCCCAGCGCTCCGCTTCCGAGTGAGCTGAGAAGGGCGGCACGCGTGCCGCCAGCACGGCGCACCCGCCCCCGGGCACGCCGTCCGGATCGTGCAGTCCTTGTGCATCGGGTCATAACACCAGGTCAGAGCCCTGTCATGCAGGGTGCATCGATGCGCCTCGGCAAGCAGCCGGGATTCTCTTCTCCCACCCGGTCGTCCCGGCGATGCTGGTTTTGCGACCGGCACTCCCGGACGGCCCGCCCCGTCGGCGGGCGACAGGTCCAGGTCCTCGTACCGGTCCGCTTCCTGTCAGCACACCGCCCGAAGGGGGCATTCATGTTCGCTGTCCGCAAGACCATCACGTCCGTTGTGTCGGCCGTCGTTCTCGCCAGTGGGCTGGCCGTCGGCGCAGCCGGCCCGGCGAGCGCGGCCACCTGCCCGTCCTCCGCGTCTCCGGTGATCGACGGAGCGTCGGCCAGTTGGAGCCTGCGCTGCTCGGGCGGCGGCGTGACGGTGGCCGGCTGGCTCCAGGACACGCGCATGGACGGCAAGTGCGCCGTGGTCCGCATCAACGCCGGCAACGGTGCCTACCGCAAGAAGTCCGCGTGCAACTCCGGGGTACGGCAGCAGTTTTCCTTCACCTTCGCCCGGACGAATTCGGCACAGGTACGCCTGGCCATCGCCTGACCGCGCACCGGGGGCGGGTCACGCCGCCCGCCCCCGCCGGCACATGGACCGCGGTGGTCATGGGCGCGCGCCGCCCGCCCACCCACGCGACAAAACACCACACATGCCACACATGCGCGGCCGGGGCACCGAGCTGTGCGGGAAGAACGAGGAGAACACATGAGCAGCAACGGACGTCACCTGCGAGGCGCCGTGACCGCAGTGGCGGTGGCGACCACGCTGGCCCTGGCACCGGCCGCCGTCGCTGAGGCGCCCGCCAAGGCGCCGTCGGCGGCCGCGACGACCACTCTGGTCTTCGACAAGAACCAGGACGACCCCACCGACTCGCGGCTCTCCGTCTACCAGGGCAAGAAGCTCTGGGCTGTCTACCGGGCCGGATCGGGCCTCGGTATCAAGAACGACTGCGCGCGCGCCAAGGGCTGGATGCCGAACGGCAACTGGAAGATCAGGCTCAAGTCCCGTACCTACGACGGCCGGTTCATCAAGGGCTACGCCGTCTACCTCCAGGACATGAAGTGCTCCAAGGGCACACTGGTGCGTACGGAGATGCTCATCCACTCCGAGATGAACCGCGACGGCAGCCAGGGCGGCAGCGAGCCCCGCCGCTGGGACGGCGTCGGAGACTACAAGTCCAACGGCTGCGTGAAGCTGAACCCGACAGACATCAAGAAGATGTTCCGGCTCCTCGACCGCATCGGCTGGCCGACCCACCTGCGCGTGGTGTCCTGACGCAGTGGCGACGGAGAGGAGGGGGAGCCACTCCGCCGCCACCGGTGGTGGGGGCTGCGATCTGCACCCGGCCGCGCAGATCGGACTGGAGCCATTCCGGCGTGTACAAGGCCAGTGGCGCAGGACGCGCCGGAGGCTGCCTCCGCCTACGCAGCCCTTGCAACCCGCCACCGCACCCGCGTCATCCATGGCCCCGGACCGGTGCGGCCGCGTGACCAACCGTCAGAGGTTCCTGGGCGTGGCGGTCGTGGCATTGACCGTGTGTGATCTCCGGGGCGCAGCGGGCTGCAGGTCGTTCCGGGGTCAGCGGCTCACGGCGGTCTGCCGTTCCACACGCGACAGCTTCTCGGGATTGCGCACGTGGTAGAGACCAGTGACGTAGCCGTTCTCGACCCGCACCGCCAGCACGCCGTCGATCTCCCCGTTGAGTCGGACGAGCAGAGCCGGGCCACCATTGATCTGTACCAGCTCGACCGACCTTTCGGCGCCGCGCCGGCGCCAGCCGGTGGCCAGCAAGCGAGCCACCTTGTCGGCCCCCAGGACGGGCTGCTGCAGGGCACGTTTGACTCCGCCGCCGTCGCTCAGGGCGACGACGTCCGGCGCGAGGATGTCGAGCAGGCTTTGCAGCTCGCCGGTTTCGATCGCTCGCTGGAAGGCTTGGAGTGCGGCTCGGGTCTCGGCCGGGGAGACGGTGCCGCGTGGCCGGCGCGCGGCGACGTGTGCCCGTGCCCGATGCGCGATCTGGCGCACGGCGGCGGGGGTCTTTCCGACGGCTTCGGCGATCTCGTCGTACTCCAGATCGAACACCTCGCGCAGCACGAACACCGCCCGCTCGGTCGGCCCCAGCGTCTCCAGCACCAGTAGCATCGCCATCGAGACGCTGTCGGCCAACTCGACATCGTCGGCCACATCAGGCGCGGTCAGCAACGGCTCGGGCAACCACGGCCCGACGTAGGACTCCTTGCGCCGGCCGAGCGCACGCAGCCGGTCCAGCGCCTGCCGGGTGACGATCCGCACCAGGTAGGCACGCTTCTCCCGCACGGTGTCGAGATCGACGCCCACCCATCGCAGCCAGGTCTCCTGCAGGACGTCTTCGGCGTCGGTGGCAGAGCCGAGTATCTCGTAGGCGACGGTGAACAGCAGGTTGCGGTGGGCAAGGAACGCCGCGGTGGCGGAGTCCACGCGGTCGCCGCGATCGCGTGGCTCGCCTGCGTCCGTAGGTCGTTCGCTGCGCTCGCTCATGCCCGGCTCCTGCCTGATCGCTCTCAGCACTGCCACACGCACAAGACGCCGGCCCCCACCGTTTTGTGACATCCACGATCAGTGGTCCACGTCACATGACCGCGTTGTCACAGAAATCGAGGCGCCGGCGTCTCGTGTTCGTCAGGACGCCGCGCGAACGATCCGGGCGGCACGCAACACCACGAGTTGAGACGAACCGACCCCGAGCACGTACAAGTAGAAGGTAGCCCGACACATGGCCGACACATCCCTGCCCGAAAACGGCCGCGTCAACCCCGACATATCCCTGGACAAGACGGGAGACGCCCCGCCGCCCCCCGACCCCCACCGTTGGTGGGGCCTGGTGGTCATCGCCCTCGCCCAGCTGATTGTGGTGTTGGACATGACCATCGTCAACATCGCCCTGCCGTCCGCCCAGCGGGACCTCGGCATGACCGACGGCAACCGGCAGTGGGCCATCACCGCCTACACCCTCGCCTTCGGTGGCCTGCTGCTGCTCGGCGGACGCCTCGGCGACCTGTTCGGACGCAAGCGCAGCTTCATCATCGGCCTGATCGGCTTCGCCGGGGCCTCCGCGCTCGGCGGCGCCGCCACCGGCCCCAGCATGCTCTTCGCGGCCCGGGCCCTGCAGGGCGTCTTCGCAGCGCTGCTGGCCCCCGCCGCGCTGTCCCTGATGACCACGACCTTCACCGACCCGCGCGAACGCGGCAAGGCGTTCGGCGTGTTCGGCGCCATCGCCGGCGCCGGCAGCGCCATCGGCATGCTGGTCGGCGGCTTCCTGACCGAGTACCTGGACTGGCGCTGGTGCCTGTACGTCAACGCCCCGGTGGCCGCCCTCGCGGTGGTCGGCGCGGTCGTGTTGCTCAAGGACCCGGGCCGCAGGCCCGGCGCCCAACTGGACATCCTCGGTGCCGTGCTGGGCACCGCCGGAGTGCTGTCCATCGTCTACGGCTTCAGCGAGGCCGAGTCCCGCGACTGGGGCGACGCGCGGGTGCTGACCCTGCTGATCGGCGGCGTGGTGATCCTCGGGACCTTCTACCTGTGGCAGACCCGCGTCCGGACGCCGCTGCTGCCCCTGCACATCGTCAAGGACCGCCAGCGGGCGGGCGCTTACCTGACGATGGCCCTGGTGACTATCGCCATGTTCGGTGTCTTCCTGTTCCTGACCTACTACTTGCAGGGCATCAAGAGCTGGTCGCCGCTGAAGACCGGTGTGGCCTACCTGCCGATGACCGCCTCCATGATCATCGGTTCCACGCAGATCTCGGCGCGGCTGCTGCACAAGGTGCCGGCCCGGGTGCTGATCATGCCCGGCCTGACGCTGGCCGCCGGCGGCCTGGCCTTCCTGGCCTCCATGGACGTCGACGCCACCTACTCCAGCCACGTCCTGCCCGGCATCTGCATGATGGGCCTCGGCATGGGCGTCACCTTCATGACGGCCATCTCCACGGCCACCAGCCGCGTCGCCCCGCACGAGCAGGGAGCGGCCTCGGCGACCCTCAACACCACGCAGCAGGTGGGCGGTTCGGTCGGCACCGCGCTGCTCAACACGATCGCGGCCAGCGCGACCACGAGCTGGCTGACGGACCACCGGGTCAACCCCGCCCAGCAGACGCCGCAGGTGAAGGCGGCACTGGCGGAGGCGACGGTGCACGGCTACTCCGTGGCGACCTGGATCTCCGCGGGCATCATGCTGCTGGCCGCGGTGGTCGCGGGCGTCTTCATCAACGCCAAGGCGCCCGGTCGGCAGGGCGACGCGGTGGCGGGCCCGGCGGGCGATGACCGCGAAACCGGGGCGGTCGACGCGCCGGCCCACGCGGGCTAGCCTCCGGCAGGTCCCGTCCATGTGGGGCCCGAGTTCGGTCCTGGCCCTTCTCCGGCACCGGGGTCAGTACTCGGGCCCCACATACGTATCCATGAGCACGGTGGACGCATTCACGGCCGCCGGGTCGGCAGTCCTGGCGAGCAGCGCCGGTCCGTGGCCGGGCCGCTCGTGGTGTCGCTGCGGCCCGTGAGGCCGGTCTGGCCGGAGCGGCGGGTTGTGCCGGACATGGATTTCGCCGCTCGCTTTCGGGTTTCGGGGATGGGGCGACGGCGCGTTTACCAGGTAGTGGGGTCCGTGAGTTCGGTGAAGGGCCGGGGTGCGGCCCTGGGGAGGCCGAGGTGCTCGCGGGCCTGGTGGACGGCGGCGAGCTGGTCGGCTGCCGACGAACCCCAGTCGAACAGCTCCAGGACCTGCTCCGGGGTTGCCAGGGCGCGGGTGTAGGTGCGGCTGGTGGCGGGGTCGGTTCGCATGGCTCCGATGGTGGTGAGGGCGGCGGCGTATCGGACGCGCGCGTACGGCTCGGTGTGGTCGGTAAGGTGACCGAGGAACAGCGGTTCGCCGAACTGGGCGGTGGCCTCTTCGGCGGCTTCGCGGACCAGGGTGGCGACGGGGTCGTCGTGGTCCCGGGGTTCTGGTGTGCCTCCGGGGAGGCAGGCGGCGCCGGTGTCGGGTTCGAGGAGGACGAGGACGCGGCCGTCCGGCGCGAACAGCCAGCCCCAGGACTGGCGCACCGTGAGGCCGTCCGGGACCGGGCCGGGACGGAAGGCGTAGTGGTGCTGGGTCCGGACGGTGCGCAGGACGCCGGTGCTGTCGAGGACGGTGGGCGCGATCGGGAGACCGTGCTCCAGGATCACGGCGCCGCCGGCGTTGATGCGTGCGCGGAGCGCGGACAGGGCCCGGCGCGCGTCTCTCGGGGACATGAGGTCGGGCAGGCGGGCGGGTTCGACGAACTCGATGGCCTTGATCTCGTGTTCGGGCAGACGGATGGCGGCGATCTGGTGGTCGTTCCAGGTACCGCCGTCGTAGACGTAGAGGATCTCGCCGGGGAACCGCATGGCGGGCGGTGCGCTGGAGCTGTCGGCGGAGATCCAGTCGACGGCGAGGCCGCGGTCGACGGTCGCGGTGATGCCGAGCTCCTCCTGCAGTTCGCGGCCGGCGGCGTGGGAGGGGGATTCGCCCTTGTCGACGGCGCCGCCCGGCAGGAGGCAGGTGTTGAGGTAGTCGACGTGCTCGACCAGGACCTGCCCGCGCTGGTCGGTGATCAGCACGGAGGTTCCTGCCCACAGGGATGCGGAGGCACGCAGGGCCCCGTAGTCCTCGTCGGTCATCAAGGTGCCGGGCTGCTCGTCGGGGTCAGAGGTCGTCGTCATGTCTCTCCGATCGGGGAAGGGGGGACGGAGCCGAGGGAGGGGG
>NZ_MLYP01000074.1 GCF_001866645.1 Streptomyces colonosanans | reverse complement strand
GCTCTTCACCTCGTTCGCCGCCCGGCACGGCGCAAGCGTCGAGCGCGATGTCCTGTTCGAGGCGGGCCAGTTCCCCGACGGACCGCACGACCCCGAGGTCCTCTACCGCATCGGCCCCCTCCCCCACTCCGTCCCTCCCCCACGTACCGAGGAGCGTTTCCGCGTGACCATCACCCAGCCGGACCTCAGCGTCTTCGAGACCCTGGAGTCGGAGGTGCGCAGCTACTGCCGCGGCTGGCCCACCGTCTTCGACCGCGCGCAGGGCAGCCGCCTGTACGACGAGGACGGGCACGAGTACCTCGACTTCTTCTCCGGTGCCGGGGCGCTCAACTACGGCCACAACAACCCCGTACTGAAACGGGCGTTGATCGACTATCTGGAGCGGGACGGCGTCACCCACGGGCTCGACATGTCCACCGTCGCCAAGCGCTCCTTCCTGAAAACCTTTCAGGACCTCGTCCTGCGCCCGCGCGATCTGCCGTACAAGGTCATGTTCCCGGGGCCCACCGGCACCAACGCCGTCGAGTCCGCGCTCAAACTCGCCCGCAAGGTGAAGGGCCGCGAGGCCATCGTGTCCTTCACCAACGCCTTCCACGGGATGTCCCTGGGATCCCTCGCCGTCACCGGTAACGCCTTCAAGCGCGCCGGCGCCGGGATCCCGCTCGTCCACGGGACCCCCATGCCCTTCGACCACTACCTCGACGGCAGGGTCCCGGACTTCCTGTGGTTCGAACGGCTCCTTGAGGACCAGGGGTCCGGGCTCAACCGGCCCGCCGCCGTCATCGTCGAAACCGTGCAGGGCGAGGGCGGCATCAACGTCGCCCGGCCCGAGTGGCTGCGCGCCCTCGCCGATCTGTGCGCACGCCGCGACATGCTGCTGATCGTCGACGACATCCAGATGGGCTGCGGGCGTACGGGTGCCTTCTTCTCCTTCGAGGAGGCCGGGATCGTGCCCGACATCGTCACCATGTCCAAGTCCATCAGCGGCTACGGGCTGCCCATGTCGCTGTGCCTGTTCAAACCGGAGCTGGACCTCTGGGAGCCGGGCGAGCACAACGGCACCTTCCGTGGCAACAACCCCGCGTTCGTCACGGCCACCGCCGCCCTGGAGACCTACTGGAGCGACGGGTCCGCCATGGAGAAGCAGACCCGAGCGCGCGGCGAGCAGGTCGAGCAGGAGCTGATCTCGATCACCGAGGAGAACCTCGCCGACGTCAGGGAGTACCGCGGGCGCGGGCTGGTGTGGGGCCTGGAGTTCCACGACCGGGGGCGCGCCGAGCGTGTCGCGCGGCGTGCCTTCGAACTCGGGCTGCTCGTCGAGACCTCGGGCCCCGAGGGCGAGGTCGTCAAGGTGCTCCCGGCCCTGACCATCACCCCCGACGAATTGGACGAGGGCCTTGGCGTCCTCGCCCGCGCCGTCCGCGAAACCGCCTGAAGCACCGACCGGGCCGACGGGCAACACCGACAGGAAAGACCGAGAAGGAGGCGTCGCAGCACCGTGATCGTCCGTTCGTTCAAGGAGATCGAAGGTACCGACCGGCACGTGAAGGCCGCGTCCGGCACCTGGGAGAGCAAGCGCATCGTCCTCGCGCGGGAGAAGGTCGGCTTCTCCCTCCACGAGACGATCCTTTACGCGGGCACGGAGACGACGATGTGGTACGCGAACCACATCGAGGCCGTCGTGTGCGTCGAGGGTGAGGCCGAACTCACCGACCAAGAGACCGGGAGGACGTTCACGATCACGCCGGGGACCATGTACCTCCTCGACGGGCATGAGCGGCACACGCTGCGGGTCACGAAGGACTTCCGCTGCCTCTGCGTCTTCAACCCGCCCGTGACCGGACGGGAGGACCACGACGAGAGGGGCGTCTACCCCCTGCTCACCGAGGAGGTGTGACAGCCGTGACCACCGTCACCGATCTGTACCCCAGCCGCGGCGCCACCGAGGTGTCGATCCCGCGCCGGGACCCGGTCGCCTGGGGCGCGCCCGGGACACCCGGGCCGTTCTCCGCCACCAGCCTCCAGGCGTACGAGCGCGACGGCTTCCTCACCCTCGACGAGTTGCTCACCGAGGACGAAGTCGCCGTCTACCGAAAGGAGTTGCAGCGACTCGTCACCGACCCGGAGATCCGCGCCGACGAGCGGTCGGTCCTGGAGCCGCAATCCAGGGAGATCCGGTCCGTCTTCGAGGTGCACCGGATCAGCGAGGTGTTCGCGGGTCTCGTGCGCGACGAACGCGTCGTCGGCCGGGCGCGGCAGATCCTCGGCTCGGACGTGTACGTCCACCAGTCGCGGATCAACGTCAAGCCCGGCTTCGGGGCCGGCGGCTTCTACTGGCACTCCGACTTCGAGACCTGGCACGCCGAGGACGGCCTGCCGGCCATGCGGACGGTGTCCGTGTCGATCGCGCTGACCGAGAACCACGACACCAACGGCAGCCTCATGATCATGCCGGGGTCGCACCGGACGTTCCTCGGGTGCGCGGGAGCCACGCCCAAGGACAACTACAAGAAGTCGCTGCAGATGCAGGACGCGGGCACGCCGTCCCACGAGGCGCTGACCGCGATGGCCGACCGGTACGGCATCAAGTTGTTCACGGGCGGGGCCGGTTCGGCGACCTGGTTCGACTGCAACTGCATGCACGGTTCCGGGGACAACATCACCCCGTTCCCGCGCAGCAACGTCTTCATCGTGTTCAACAGCGTGGAGAACACGGCGGTGGAGCCGTTCGCGGCGCCCGTGCGCAGGCCGGAGTTCATCGGGGCCAGGGACTTCACCCCGGTGAGGTGAGCCTCGGGGGTCCTGCACCGCGGGGTTCCAAGACCGTTCGGGGCGTGCCCAAGTGCGGGACTCACCCCCGCTCACTGCTCGGGAACGGTGTCATACTCCGCGGTGCGGGACCGGCTGCAGACGACGCGCGTCGGAGGTCAGTCCGACAGGACGTCCAGGACGCGGTCGACGTCGGCGGGCGTGTTGTACAGGTGGAAGGCGACCCTCAGGTTGCCGGCACGGTCCGAGACCTCGACGCCGGCCCGGCTCAACTCGTCCTGCCGGTGGCCGAGTCCGGGCACGGAGACGATCGGGGAGCCCGGGGCACGGACCGGCTCGTGGCCGAGGGTGCGCAGTCCCGTACGGAAGCGGTCGGCGAGGGCGAGGTCGTGGTCCCGTACGCGCGCCACGCCCAGTTCCTCCAGCAGTTCCAGGGAGTGGCGGGCACCCGCGTACGAGAAGAGCGCCGGGCTCTCGTCGAACCTCCGTGCGGAACGGGCGAGTTCGGCCACCGGACCGTAGCAGCTGTCCCAGGGCTCCTCGCCCGCCACCCAGCCCGCGAAGAAGGGGGTAAGAGAGCCGAGGTCGTCCGGCACCACCAGGAAGGCCACGCCGCGCGGGCTGAGCAGCCACTTGAAGGCGACGGAGGCGACGTAGTCGTACGCCCCCGCGTCGAACTCCAGCCAGCCGGCGGACTGGGAGGCGTCCACGTACGTACGTGCGCCGTGTGCCCTGGCGGACTCGCTCAGAGCGGTCAGGTCGGCGATCCTGCCGTCGGCGGACTGCGCCGCGCTGACCGCGACGAGCGCCGTGCCGGGCCGTACGGACTCGGCGATCCGCTCCAGCGGAACCGTACGGACCCTGAGGTCGCGGCGCATGTGGAAGGGGTTCACGACGGAGCTGAAGTCGCCCTCGGCGGTGATGACTTCGGCGCCCTCGGGCAGCGAGGCGGCGATCAGTCCGGTGTAGACGGCCACCGAGGCCCCGGCCGCCACCCGGCGGACGGGGACCCCGATGAGCCGGGCGAAGGAGGCGCGGGCGGCCTCCACGTCGGCGGACATGTCGGTGGGCTGCCCCGCTGCCGCCGCGTCCAGAGCGGTCCGCATGGCCTCCACCGTGCGAGCCGGCAGCAGCCCGGTGCTGGCGGTGTTCAGATAGGTGTTCTTCGGGGCGAACTCGGTACGGACGAGGGTCTCGAAGGTCTCCATGGGACTACTGTGCGGCCCGCTGAAGTCCCCGTCCATCGCATATCGCTGCGCGGTTTCCCTAAGAAACGCTTATGCCTCCGCCCCGACCTGCCACTTTTCAGCGCTGCGGCACGGCGCACCCGTCCGGACCGCACGCATCCGCGTCACCCTGCTCGATCAGCTTCAGCGGCGACCGCTCGCCCCACGCCTGCGTCAGAGCCTGCGCGAAGACCTCCGCGGGCTGGGCGCCGGAGACGCCGTATGCGCGGTCGAGGACGAAGAACGGCACCCCGTTCGCGCCCAGCTCGGCGGCCTCGCGCTCGTCGGCGCGCACGGCCTCGGCGTACGCGGTGGGATCGGCGAGGACCTTGCGGACGTCCTCGGCGTCGAGCCCGGCCTCGACGGCCAGCTCGACCAGCCGCTCGTCGCCCTCGGTGAAGACGGACCGCTCCTCGGCGAAGTTCGCCCGGTACAGGATTTGGATCAGCTCGTCCTGCCTGCCCTGCTCCTTGGCGAGATGCAGCAGGCGGTGCATGTCGAAGGTGTTGCCGTGGTCGCGGCCCGTGGTGCGGTACTGCAGTCCCTCGGCGGCGGCCTGGGTACCCAGGTTGTCCTCCCCGGCCCGGGCCTGCGCCTCACTCATCCCGTACTTCCTGGTGAGCATCGTGAGGACGGACTCCACATCGCCCTTGGCGCGGTGCGGGTCCAGCTCGAAGGAGCGGTGCACCACCTCGACGTCGTCCCGGTGCGGGAAGGCCTGCAGCGCCTTCTCGAAGCGGGCCTTGCCGACGTAGCACCAGGGGCAGGCGATGTCGCTCCAGATCTCGACGCGCATGTCTTCGGCTTCTCCAGTTCGTACGGGTACGGAGACTCCCTCCGCGACATAGGTGAACGTTCAAGCGGTTGGATTCATTCCGCATGTGCTGCTCCGGCATCGCCATCCCCTGTCGCACCCCGGCCCGCGACGCGATAGGTTGCTGCGTCCCGACGGCCCGGCTCACCCCCGCGCACGAACAGCTGGTCAAGGACGCGCTGTCCGACGCGCGGGACCGTCTCACTCTCGCGACACGGAGGCTTTGACGTGGAGATCGTCCTGCGTGAGGTCCATGACGGCGACCTGCCGGTCTTCTTCCGGCAGATGAACGACCCCGTGGCGCTGCGCATGGCGGCGTTCACCCCCGAGGACCCGGCCGACCGGGCCCGCTTCGACGCCCACTGGGAGCGGATCCGCGCCGCGTCCGACATCACCGCCCGTACGGTGCTGGCGGACGGCGCCGTGGTCGGCAACGCGGCGGTGTACGGCGAGCCGGGCGAACGCGAGGTCACCTACTGGATCGACCGCGCGTGCTGGGGCCGCGGCATCGCGACGACCGCGCTGCGGATCCTGCTGGAGCAGGTACCCGAGCGCCCGCTGTACGCCCGGGCCGCCGCCGACAACGCTGCCTCGCGCCGGGTCCTGGAGAAGTGCGGCTTCGAGGAGACGGCCCGGGCGAGGGGTTTCGCGCAGGCCCGGGGCTCGGAGATCGAGGAGGTCGTCCTCGTTCTGAATGCCTGAGCCGAGGACGGCACACACCGGGAGACGACGGCCGACCGCCCGCGGTTCTCGTCGCCGAGACTCCACCCACCGCTGAAGCGGCGGGTGGAGTCACCGCGCTGAATCCGGGTACCACTGCAACCGCGCGAGGCTTCTACGGCTTCCAGCCGGGGTCGCGCCCACTCAAGCCGATCACGCGGTCGAGGAGCGGGGCATCCGCCGGGACGGGAACGACCGGGCCGAAGGGGCCGTCGGCCCGGTTCGAGTCGTCGGCAGCCGCGAGGAGGAGGCCGTACGACGCCTCCAGCGCGGCCGGGTCCGGCTCGTACTCCCGGCCGGTGGCCCGCGCCAGGTCCCAGCCGTGGACGACCAGTTCATTGGCCACCACGGCGCCCGCGACCGCGCCCGGCAGGGTCACCCCGCCCGCCCGTGTCTCGCCGGTCCAGGCCGCCGGATCGCGCCAGGCCTCGACCAACTCGTCGAGCACCCGGGGCAGTTCCTCGCGCCATCCGGGCCCGATGTCCGGCGTGACGGCGTCCGGGCTGATGTCCGAGGTGACGCCCAGGTCCTTGCGTCCGGCGTCCCGGAACACGGCGGCGAGCCCGAGCAGATGGCCCAGCAGATTGCGCGCCGTGTACCGGGAGCACGGCGTCGGGTCCGTGAGCTGCTCGTCGCCTACCCCGGCCGCGAGTCGGGCGACGATCCGCGCCTGTGGTTCCAGATCGAGAATGGTGCCGGTCAATTCCTTCTCCTCCGTACTCGAGTCTTCTCAGGAGGTGGACTGACAGCGCTCCCACAATTCATCGGTCTCCCCTGCGATTTCTAAGGCGCCTGCCCGATCCTTCCTTCGCGGCCTTAGCTCCACGATGACCAGGCATGACGACGACATGGACCGGGGCGCGCGTGCTGCGCGACCGTAATGCGGGGCTCTATCTGGCCGGGGTGGTGGTCTCCGGCTTCGGCACATCGGCGATGTGGCTGGCGGCCGGGGTGTGGGTGAAGGACCTCACGGGCTCGAACGGCCTGGCCGCCCTGTGCCTGCTCGCCATGTGGGCGCCGTCCCTGATCGGCCCCGCCCTGGGCACACTCGCCGACCGCACCCGCCGCAAGCCGCTGCTGATCGGGACGAACCTGGCCCTGGCGGTCCTGCTGCTCGCCCTCTTCGCCGTCGACTCCCCGGACCGGGTGTGGCTCGTGTACGCGGTCCTGTTCATGTATGGCGCGGCGGGGATCGTGCACGACGCGGCCGAGTCCGCGCTCGTCGCCGCCGCCGTCGACGGCCCGCTGCTCGGCGACTTCAACGGGCTGCGGATGACCGCCACCGAGGGTATGAAGCTGGTGGCCCCGCTGGCGGGGGCGGGCGTGTACGCGGCCTACGGCGGCCCGGCCGTGGCGCTCCTGGACGCGGTCACGTTCGTGCTGGCCACGGTCCTGTACGCGGGTCTGCGCGTCCGCGAGAGCCGCCCGGAGCCGGCCGGCACGGGCTGGCGCGCGCAGACGGCCGAGGGCGCCCGCTGGCTGTGGGCGCACGACCGGCTGCGGCCCCTGGTCCTGGCGGGCGGCATCACGATGCTCTGCGCCGGTGTCAACGGCGCGATGGTCTACGCCGTCGTCGACGGGCTCGGGCACTCCCCCTCGTACGCCGGTGTGCTCGCCGCCGTCCAGGGGGTCGGCTCGGTGCTGGTCGGGCTGGCCTCGGGCTCGGCCCTGCGCCGTCTCGGCGAGCGTCGTTTCGCGGGCTGGGGCATCGCCGTGCTGGCTGCCGGTGTGGTGTTCCGGGCGATCCCGTCCGACCCGGTGGCGCTGGCGTGCAGTGTGGCGATCGGCGTGGGACTGCCCTGTGCGCTGATCGCGGCGTTCACCGCGGTGCAGCGGGAGACTCCCGGTCCGCTGCTGGGCCGTACGTCCGCCACGGCGAGCACGCTGGTCTTCGCGCCGAACGCGGTCGGGCTGGCCCTGGGGGCGGGGCTGGTCGAACCGGCCGGCCACTACGCGGTGCTCGTGGTGCTCGGCCTGCTGCTGCCGTTGGCGGCGCTTCCGCTGCGTCAGGGCCCAGCTTCGGTAAGGGAACGGCAAAGCGATGCCGCTCGTTGACCCGGCATGACCGCTATGACCCCCGGCTCGAACATCCCTCTCTCCGTCGCGCGCGTGACGGTGGACGTCGCCGCCCCGGTGCGGCTCGACGTGTCGGGCCTCCTGCTCACCGCCGACGGCAAGGTGCGCTCGGACGACGACTTCATCTTCTACAACCAGCCGGCCGGCCCAGGCGTAACGCACCGTTCGGGCGGCGGCACGGCCCCCGACGCGATCACCGTCGACACGGCCTCCCTACCCCCAGGCATCGAGAAGATCGTCGTTACGGCGAGCCCCGACGCTGCGGGCCAGACCTTCCAGGGCATCGAGCCGACGGCCACGATCCGCAGCGCGGACGACAACAGCATCCTGGCCACGTTCACCCCGCCGCGGCTCGGCACCGAGACGGCACTGGTGATCGTGGAGATCTATCTGCGCAACGGCCAGTGGAAGGCGCGTGCCGTCGGCCAGGGGTACGCCGACGGCCTGGCGGGCATCGCCACCGACTTCGGCGTCACGGTGGAGGAACCGGCCGCACCGCCGCAGCCGATGGCACCCCCGCCGCCCGCACCGCAGGCGCCGGTGACCGCTCCCCCGCCGCCGGCCGCCCCGCCGGCCCCGCCCGCTCCGGCTCCCGGTGCCGGAAAGGTCAACCTCGACAAGGGCCGGGTCAGCCTCCGGAAGAACCAGACCGTCTCCCTCGTCAAGGGCGGCCGCCCGCTGCTCTCCCAGGTCAGGATGGGCCTCGGCTGGGAGCCCGCCTTCCGCGGCAAGGACATCGACCTGGACGCCTCCGTCATCGCGTACGGCCCGGAGCGCAATCACATCGACAGCTGCTACTTCGGCAAGCTGACCATCCTGAACGGCGCGATCGAGCACTCCGGTGACAACCTCACGGGCGAGGGCAGCGGTGACGACGAGGCGATCGTGGTCGACCTCGGCCGTCTGCCGCAGGAGGTCACCGGTCTGGTGTTCACCGTGAACTCCTTCTCCGGGCAGAAGTTCACGGAGGTCGCCAAGGCGTACTGCCGCCTTGTCAACGCCGCGACCGGCGAGGAACTCGTCCGCTTCGACCTCACACAGACGGAGCCGCAGACCGGCGTGATGATGGCCAAGCTCGTCCGCCAGTTCTCCGGGGAGTGGGACATGACGGCCATGGGCGACTTCGTCAAGGCCCGCACGGTGCGGAACATGGTGAAGCCGGCGGCACAGGCACTGTAAGGGAAGTACCTCATGCGAGGGGCCCGCACCGTGGTGCGGGCCCCTCGCATGAAGCGGGTCAACCATACGGCGACGTCCCCGTCGCCGTGGCCCCCGCTCCCGCTCAGCCCCCGTGCTGTGAGCGTGCCTTGAACGCGGCCTTCCGGGCTTCCTTCGCCACCTTCCGGTCGGGGTGCAGGCGCCCCATCGCCTCCAGGACCTCCGCGGTGGCGGGGTGGTCCACCCGCCAGGCCGTCGCGAAGAAGCCGCTGTGCTGGGACGCAAGGCCCTCCACCAGGGCCTGCAGTTCCACCGAGTTGCCTTCGGCCGCCAGTTGCGCGGCCACCGTGTCGACGGTCAGCCAGAAGACCATCTCCTCCGGCGGCGCGGGCACGTCCGCCGCACTGTTCTCGGTGAGCCAGACCCGCGCCAGGCCTCCCAGTTCCGCGTCGTCCAGCACTTCGCACAGGGCCGGCTCCGCCTCCGCACCGACCAGGGAGAGCGCCTGCTGACAGCGCAGCCGGCGCAGCGGCGCACCGCTGTCCGCACCGCGTGCCGCGGCGAGCAACTCCCTTGCTGCGGCGAGCGGTTCGCGACGCGTCAGCCACTGCTCCATCTCCGCCTGCGCCGCGGTCGCCGGAAAGGCGGACGTGCCGTCGAGCAGCACGTCCGCGCCCTTGTCCGCCAGCTCCCCCACCGCGGGCGCGATCACCCCGGCCTCCAGCAGCCGGGTCCGCACCCCGAACAGACCGAGCGGGGTCAGCCGTACCATCCCGTACCGGCTGACGTCCGTGTCGTCGAAGGGGGCCGCCGGTTCCTCGTCGGCGTCGGCCATCAGCGCCTCGTCGACCGGCTGGAAGTCGACGAGCCCGATCGGCTCCAGGAGCCGGAACTGGTCGTCGAGCCGCATCATGGCGTCCGACACCTGTTCCAGGACGTCATCGGTGGGCTCGCCCATGTCGTCGGGCATGATCATCGACGCGGCGAGGACGGGCAGCGGCACCGGCCCGTCGGCGGGTCCCTCCTCGCTGACCGTCAGCAGATAGAGGCTGGCCAGCACTCCTTCGAGGAACTCGGCCTCGGCCTCCAGGTCCCAGTCGAGGGAGGAGAAGTCGACCTCATCGCCCGCGTCGACGAGGTCATCGAAATCGTCGAGGTCATCGAGGTCGGGCACGCTCGCCTCGGCGAGCACGGTCTCCAGCGCGCCGAGCCACACGCCGAGCACGTCGCCCGGACTGCCGGGGGTGAGCAGCGCGAGGTCGGCGCCCGCGGTGACCGTCCCCTCTTCCTCGTCGACGACCTCGACCAGTCCGGTGTCGACGGCGACCCGCCAGGCCCCGCTCGCCCAGGCGGCGGCGTCCTCGCCGGTCAGGCCGAGCACCTCGGCAGCGGCGGGCAGCTGCTCCTCGACGAGTTCGCCTCCGGCGTCCACACGGGTGGCCGGGCCGGCCCAGCGGGCGAGCCGGACTGCTTGGGCGAGCAGCGGTGCGGCAAGCGCGTCCCGCGCGAGCTCCGCTTCGGTGTGCAGCCGAACCGGCGGCAAGGGGAAGCTGTCTGACATCGGCTGGATCTCCTTGGGCCATACGGAGTGGCGGGGGTGGCGCCCCGAAGCACACGGCTCAGCCTAGACGGATTTCCGCCCATGCCGCCCGGTTCCTCTCCCCGAGAGGGGCTGTATTGGCCGAAATGCTGACAGCCGTCCCGGCGTCCTCGCAGGGAACCTCACCGAGGTCGATGCGTTCGATGCCCTCCATACTGAAGCATCCCTGATCAATACCGAGTAGCAGATTTAAGTGGAGCTTCACGATCGTCTTGCCGAGACTACTGGCATGACGACGCCGAACCTTCCCACCCCTCCCTTCGGCCGTGCCCTGTGCGCGATGATCACGCCCTTCACCGAGTCGGGCGTCCTCGACCTGGACGGGGCGCAGTCGCTCGCAGACCGGCTCGTGACCGGGGGCTGCGACGGCCTGGTGCTCTCGGGAACCACGGGCGAGTCGCCGACCACGACCGACGCCGAGAAGTCCGCGCTGGTGCGGGCGGTGCGCGAGGCGGTCGACGGGCGGGCGTCGATCGTGGCGGGCGTCGGCACATCGGACACACGGCACACCGTGGAGCTGGCGCGGGCGGCGGAGAAGGCGGGCGCGGACGGTCTGCTGGTGGTCACGCCGTACTACAGCCGTCCCCCGCAGGACGCGGTCGAGGCCCACTTCCGCGAGATCGCCGACGCCTCCGGGCTGCCGATCGCGCTGTACGACATCCCGGGCCGCACCGGCACCCCTATCGAGCCCGAAACGATGATCCGGCTCGCCGGGCATCCGCGGATCGTGGCGGTCAAGGACTGCGCGTACGACCTCCTCGGCACCCAGAAGGTGCTGGCGCGGACCGAGTTGGCGTACTACACGGGCTGCGACGAGCAGGTGCTCGCGTGGTACGCGATCGGCGGGGCCGGATATGTGAGCACGGTCGCCAATGCGGTGCCCGGCCGGTTCCGCGCGATCCTGGACACGTTCGACGCGGGCAGGACGGCCGAGGCGGCTCGTCTTCAGCAGGACAGCGTGCGGCTGGTCGAACTGATGATGGCGTCCGGTCTGCCCGGCACGGTCACCGTGAAGGGCCTGCTGGGCCGGCTCGGCCTGCCCGCAGGCCCGGTCCGTGCGCCACTGCAGCCCGCCGGCCGCGAGGTCGTCGACGAACTGCTGGCGGAGTACGAGCGGCTGACGGCCGCCGGGACGGCGGAGTCCGTGGCGTCGAGCGTCGGCGCGTGAGGCACTACGGACCTTCTCTCACCAAGATGGGGAGCGGCCCCTGATGCGGTGCTCACGCACGAGCGCCCTCCCTGGCCGTCCCAAGGCCATGGCAGGGCGCTCGACGCGGATGACCGACGCCGCCCACTGCCGACAGATCTGCAGCAGGTCAGAGCGTTGACCGAGGAGGCGGCCGTGGGTCCCGGCCGCCGATGGTCAGTTGTGGCTGTGCAGAACCTCGTTCAGACCGCCCCAGACCGCGTTGTTCGGGCGAGCCTCGACGGCGCCCGTCACCGAGTTGCGACGGAAGAGGATGTTGGAGGCGCCGGAGAGCTCGCGCGCCTTGATGATCTGGCCGTCGGGCATGGTGACCCGGGTACCGGCGGTGACGTACAGGCCGGCCTCGACGACGCACTCGTCGCCGAGGGCGATGCCGACACCCGCCTCGGAGCCGATCAGGCAGCGCTCGCCGATGGAGATAACCACGTTGCCGCCGCCGGAGAGCGTGCCCATGGTGGAGGCGCCGCCGCCGATGTCCGAGCCGTCGCCGACGACGACACCGGCGGAGATGCGGCCCTCGACCATGGAGGTGCCGAGCGTGCCGGCGTTGAAGTTGACGAAGCCCTCGTGCATGACCGTGGTGCCCTCGGCGAGGTGCGCGCCCAGGCGGACCCGGTCGGCGTCGGCGATGCGGACGCCCTTCGGAGCGACGTAGTCCGTCATGCGCGGGAACTTGTCGATCGAGGTCACCTGGAGGTGCAGACCCTCGGCGCGGGCGTTGAGCCGCACCCTCTCGATGTCGTCGACGGCGACCGGGCCGAGCGAGGTCCAGGCGACGTTGGCGAGGAAGCCGAACATGCCCTCCAGGTTCTGGCCGTGCGGCTTGACCAGGCGGTGCGAGAGCAGGTGGAGGCGCAGGTAGACGTCGTGTGCGTCGATGGGCTTCTCGTCGAGCGAGGCGATGACCGTACGGACCGCGACCACCTCGACGCCCCGGCGGGCGTCCGGGCCCATCGCCTTCGCGGCGCCTTCACCGAGCAGCTCCACGGCCCGCTCGGCGGACAGCCGCTCGGTGCCGGACGGGCCAGGGCCCTCGGCAGTCGCAGCGGTGAGTTCGGGCGCGGGGAACCAGGTGTCGAGAACGGTGCCGTCGGCGGCGATCGTGGCAAGGCCGGCGGCCGCGGCACCGGTGGTACGAGGAGCAGTCGTGTCGGTCATAGGGGAAACCTAACGTGGTGGGGCTCGCCCGGGCGAACCGGTCCGCTCGGCCGTATCGCGGGCGACCCCGGCGGAGGTGGCAGCCCCGGCGGGGGAACGGTCCCGGCAGGGGCTGCGGCCCAGGTGCCCTGATGGCGCCGGGTCAGGGAATCACCCGTGCCAGTATCTCGCGCGCGTACCCCTCGTCGTAGGAACCGCCGGTCAGCAGCACCTGCAGGCAGATCCCGTCCATCAGCGCGACGAGCGCCCGCGCGGTGGCCGGATCGGTATGGCGGGACAGCAGCGAGGCCAGGTCCTCGGCCCACTCGGCGGCCACGGGGCGCAGGGCCGGGCGGCGCAAAGCGGCGAGGTAGAGCTCGTACTCCAGCTCCACCCCCGTGCGGTCGCCCGCGAGCCACTCGCCCATCCAGCCCGCCAGCTCTCCGGCCAGGTCGGTCTGCGGGCCCTCGAGGCCGCCGCTCGCGGCGAGCACCTTGGCGAAGCCCTCGTTCGCCTGCCGCAGAGCGGCGACCAGAAGTTCGTCGAGGGTCTTGAAGTGATAGGTGGTGGAGCCGAGCGGAACATCGGCCTCGGCGGCGACGGTGCGGTGGCTCAGCCCCGCGATCCCCTTCTCGCCCACCACCCGGATCGCGGCGTCGATGATCCGCTGCCGCCGCTCGGGGTCGTAACGCCGGGCCATCAGTGCGCACCTCCCAGGTTCAGGACCACCACCCCGCCGATGATCAGCGTGAGCCCGGCGATCTTCGCGAGGCCCATCCCCTCACCGAAGAACGCCAGTCCGATCGCGGCCACGGCGGCCGTGCCGATCCCGGACCAGATCGCATAGGCCGTGCCCACCGACACCGTCTTCAGGGTCTGCGCGAGGAGCAGGAAGGAGACGATATAGCCGAGCACGGTCACCAGCGACGGCCACAGCCTGCTGAACCCCTCGCTGTACTTCATGGCGGTCGTGGCGACGACTTCGGAGGCTATGGCCCCGGCGAGGAAGGCGAATCCCATGTGTACGAGTGTACGCATGGATGCGTACGGCCGTACGCAAAAGCCCGTCGCGCCCACTGGTGTCCGCCACGCTCCCTGTTTCGCCGCCCGAGCGGAGGCCGGAAACGACCGTGACCCCCCGGCACACTGCCGGGGGGCCACTGCACGGCCGTGGACGGGGCTCAGGCACTCAGACGTTGAATCCCAGCGCCCGAAGCTGCTCCCGGCCGTCCTCCGTGATCTTGTCGGGGCCCCACGGCGGCATCCAGACCCAGTTGATGCGCAACTCGCCGACCAGACCGTCCGTGGCGGACTTTGCCTGGTCCTCGATGACGTCCGTCAGCGGACAGGCCGCCGAGGTCAGGGTCATGTCGACGGTGGCGATGTTCGCCGCCTCGTCGATGTGGATGCCGTAGATGAGGCCGAGGTTGACGACGTCGATGCCCAGCTCGGGGTCGACGACGTCCATCAGGGCCTCGCGGATCTCTTCCTCCGAGACCGGCTTCATCTCCACGGTGTCGCTCATGCCGTCTTCCTTTCGGCGTCGGCTCCGCCCAGCACCTGGGCCGTCGCGTCCTTCCACGCCATCCAGCTCAGGAGGGCGCACTTCACCCGCGCCGGGTACTTGGAGACACCCGCGAACGCCACCGCGTCCTCCAGGATGTCCTCCATCTCCTCGTCGGGCTCGACCCGGCCCCTGGACTGCATCAGCTCCAGGAAGGTCTCCTGGATCTTCTGCGCCTCGGCCAGTTCCTTGCCGACGAGGAGGTCGTTCAGTACGGAGGCCGAGGCCTGGCTGATGGAGCAGCCCTGGCCCTCGTACGAGACGTCCTTGATCGTCGTACCGTCGTACTTCACGCGAAGGGTGATCTCGTCGCCGCACGTCGGGTTCACATGGTGCACCTCGGCGTCGCCATCCCGAAGACCACGCCCGTGCGGGTTCTTGTAGTGGTCCAGGATGACGTCCTGGTACATGGAGTCCAGCTTCACGCCTCAGCCCTTCATCCGAAGAAGTTCCGTACGTGCTCCAGGCCGTCGACCAGGGCGTCGATCTCGGCCGGCGTGGAGTACAGATAGAACGACGCTCGCGTGGTCGCGGGAATTCCGTAGCGGAGGCAGACCGGGCGGGCACAGTGATGGCCGACCCGGACCGCGATGCCCTGCTCGTCGAGGACCTGGCCCACGTCGTGCGGGTGGATGTCACCGAGCGTGAAGGAGATCGCCGCGCCCCGGTCCTCGGCCGTGGCCGGACCGATGATCCGCAGGTCGGGGACCTCCAGCAGCCGCTTCACCGCGTACTCGGTGAGCGCGTGCTCATGGGCGAGGACCCGGTCCATGCCGATCGAGTTGAGGTAGTCGATCGCCGCACCGAGACCGACCGCCTGCGCGATCGGCGGGGTGCCCGCCTCGAACTTGTGGGGTGCGGGAGCGAAGGTCGAGGAGTGCATCGACACCGTCTCGATCATCTCGCCGCCGCCCAGGAACGGAGGCAGGTCCTCCAGCAGCTCCTGGCGGCCCCACAGGACGCCGATGCCGGTCGGGCCGCACATCTTGTGGCCGGTGAAGGCCACGAAGTCGGCCTGGAGGGCCTGGACGTCCAGCGGCATGTGCGGCGCGGCCTGCGAGGCGTCGATGCACACCAGCGCACCGACCTCCTGCGCACGGCGCACTATCGCCTCGACCGGGTTCACCGTGCCCAGGATGTTGGACACCAGCACAAAGGAGACGATCTTCGTCTTCTCCGTGATGATCTCGTCGATGTTCGACAGGTCGAGCCGGCCGTCGTCGGTGAGCCCGAACCACTTCAGCTTCGCGCCCGTGCGCTGCGACAGCAGCTGCCAGGGCACGATGTTGGAGTGGTGCTCCATCTCCGTGATGACGATCTCGGTGTCCTGGTCCACCCGGTAGGGCTCGTCGGCCCAGCCGAGCATGTTCGCCACGAGGTTGAGCGACTCGGAGGCGTTCTTGGTGAAGATCACCTCGTCGCGGCTCGGCGCGTTGATGAACGCGGCGACCTTGTCGCGCGCGCCCTCGTACAGCGCCGTGGCCTCCTCGGCGAGCACATGCACACCGCGGTGGACGTTGGCGTTGTGCTCTTCGTAGTACTCGGAGAGCACGTCGAGCACCTGGCGCGGCGTCTGCGAGGTCGCCGCGTTGTCCAGGTACACAAGCTTCTTGCCGTCGTGGACCAGCCGGTCCAGGATCGGGAAGTCCTTGCGGATCGCCTCGGTGTCGAGGAGGCCCGGCAGCTGTGTCACGCGGATACGCCACCCTTCACGTAAGCCTCGTAGCCCTCGTTCTCCAGCTTGTCCGCGAGCTCGGGACCGCCGGACTCGACGATGCGGCCGCCGGCGAACACGTGGACGTGGTCGGGCTTGATGTAGCGCAGGATGCGCGTGTAGTGCGTGATCAGCAGGGTGCCGACCTCGCCGGACTCACGGACGCGGTTGACGCCCTCGGACACGATGCGCAGCGCGTCGACGTCCAGACCGGAGTCCGTCTCGTCGAGGACCGCGACCTTCGGCTTGAGCAGCTCCAGCTGAAGGATCTCGTGGCGCTTCTTCTCACCACCGGAGAAGCCCTCGTTCACGTTGCGCTCGGCGAAGGCGGGGTCCATGTGGAGACGCTCCATGGCCCCCTTGACCTCCTTCACCCAGGTGCGCAGCTTGGGCGCCTCGCCGCGGATGGCCGTGGCGGAGGTGCGCAGGAAGTTGGAGACCGAGACGCCGGGTACCTCGACCGGGTACTGCATCGCCAGGAACAGGCCCGCGCGGGCGCGCTCGTCGACGGACATCGCAAGGACGTCCTCGCCGTCGAGCAGCACGGTGCCGCTGGTGATCGTGTACTTCGGGTGACCCGCGAGCGAGTAGGCGAGGGTCGACTTGCCCGAGCCGTTGGGGCCCATGATGGCGTGCGTCTCGCCCTGCTTCACAGTGAGGTCGACGCCCTTGAGGATCTCCTTCGTGGCGTTGTCGGCCTCGACGGTGACGTGCAGGTCTCGGATTTCAAGCGTTGCCATGGGTGCCTCAGGACTCCTGGGAGAGGGAGACGAGCACGTCGTCCCCATCGATCTTTACGGGGTATACGGGGATGGGGCGCGTCGCAGGAAGGGCGTCGGGCTTGCCCGAGCGCAGGTCGAAGCGCGAGCCGTGCAGCCAGCACTCGATGTGGCAGTCGTCCACCTCGCCCTCCGACAGCGAGACGTTCGCGTGGGAGCAGATGTCGTAGATGGCGAACACCTCTCCCTCCGTCTTGACGACCGATACCGGCGTGCCGTCGAGTTCCACCCGCTTCGGGGTGTCCTCCTCCAGCTCGCTCAGTCCGCAGACGCGCACGAAGGCCGACGAGTCCGTCATGCGACCGACGCCTCCAGCTCTTCTTCGATCTTGGCGATCAGGCGCTCCTCGATGTCCTCGACCCCGATCTGCTGGACCAGCTCGGCGAAGAAGCCGCGGACCACCAGGCGACGGGCATCGTGCTCCGGGATACCGCGGGCCATCAGGTAGAAGAGCTGCTCGTCGTCGAAGCGGCCGGTGGCGGAGGCGTGGCCGGCACCGACGATCTCGCCGGTCTCGATCTCCAGGTTGGGGACCGAGTCGACACGCGCGCCGTCCGTGAGGACGAGGTTGCGGTTCATCTCGTAGGTGTCCGTGCCCTCGGCCTTCGCCTCGATGAGCACGTCACCGATCCACACGGCGTGCGCGTCGTCGCCCTGGAGCGCGCCCTTGTAGGCGACGTTCGACTTGCAGTGCGGGGTGTTGTGGTCGACGAAGAGCCGGTGCTCCTGGTGCTGGCCCTTGTCGGTGAAGTACAGGCCGTACAGCTCGGCCTCACCGCCGGTACCGGCGTACTCCACGCGCGGGTGCAGGCGGACCAGGTCGCCGCCGAAGGTGACGATGATCGACTTGAAGCTCGCGTCCCGGCCGATCAGGGCGTTGTGCTGGCCCGCGTGCACGGCCTTCTCGTCCCAGTCCTGGACCGAGACGACGGTCAGCTTGGCGCCGTCGCCCAGGATGAATTCGACGTTCGCGGCGAGCACCGCTTCGCCGGTGTGGTCGATGACGACGACCGCCTCGGCGAAGGCGCCGAGCTCGATCACCTGGTGGCCGAAGGCGACCCCGCCCTCGCCGTGCACCGCGATACGGACCGGCTCGGTGAGGACGGTCTCCTTCGGGACGGTCACGACCGAGGCCGTCCCGAAGGCCGAGTACGCCTGGGCGGCGACGCGGTCCACCGGGGTGCCGGCCCTGCCGAGCCGTGCGTCGTCGCGGCCGACGGTCTCCACGATGACGCCCTCGGGGGCCTCGACGGCGACCTTCACGCCCTCGCCGGTGGCGACGGCGGTGCCGTCGTGCAGACCGCGAAGCCGCTCCAGCGGCGTGAACCGCCATTCCTCCTCGCGACCGTGGGGCACCGGGAAGTCCGCCACGTCGAAGGATGGCGGCGCGCTCATGCGTGTCGCGACGGTCGACTCGGCGGCCACCGCGATCTGGCCGGCGGTGGTGGAGCCCACCGGAACCGGTGGGGGTCCCCCCGCTGGAACGGAGTTGAGAGTGGGGGAGTTCTGAGCCTCAGCCATGGCTGTCGTTGTGCTCTCTTCCTACGTCAGTTGTGATCTTCGGCCCGCCCCGTACGGGCGGGCCGCTGCTGCTCGCAGGGGCCGGTCAGCCGACCGCGCCCTCCATCTGCAGCTCGATCAGCCGGTTGAGCTCGAGGGCGTACTCCATGGGCAGTTCCTTGGCGATCGGCTCGACGAAACCGCGCACGATCATGGCCATCGCCTCGAACTCGCTCAGACCGCGGCTCATCAGGTAGAAGAGCTGGTCCTCGGAGACCTTGGAGACGGTCGCCTCGTGGCCCATGGACACGTCGTCCTCGCGGACGTCGACGTACGGGTAGGTGTCGGACCGCGAGATCGTGTCGACGAGCAGCGCGTCGCAGAGCACGTTGGACTTGGAGCCCGCGGCGCCCTCGCCGATCTCGACCAGGCCGCGGTACGAGGTGCGGCCACCGCCGCGCGCCACCGACTTGGAGACGATGTTGGACGAGGTGTTGGGCGCCATGTGGACCATCTTGGAACCGGCGTCCTGGTGCTGGCCCTCGCCCGCGAAGGCGATGGAGAGGGTCTCGCCCCTGGCGTGCTCGCCCATCAGGTAGACGGCCGGGTACTTCATCGTCACCTTGGAGCCGATGTTGCCGTCGATCCACTCCATGGTCGCGCCCTCGTAGGCCACGGCGCGCTTGGTGACCAGGTTGTAGACGTTGTTCGACCAGTTCTGGATGGTCGTGTAGCGGCAGCGGGCGTTCTTCTTGACGATGATCTCGACGACCGCGGAGTGCAGCGAGTCCGACTTGTAGATCGGGGCCGTGCACCCCTCGACGTAGTGCACGTAGGCACCCTCGTCGACGATGATCAGGGTCCGCTCGAACTGGCCCATGTTCTCCGTGTTGATCCGGAAGTAGGCCTGGAGCGGGATCTCCACGTGCACGCCCGGCGGCACGTAGATGAAGGAGCCGCCGGACCACACGGCGGTGTTCAGCGAGGCGAACTTGTTGTCACCGACGGGGATGACGGTCCCGAAGTACTCCTTGAAGAGCTCCGGGTGCTCCTTCAGCGCCGTGTCGGTGTCGAGGAAGATGACGCCCTGCTCCTCCAGGTCCTCGCGGATCTGGTGGTAGACGACCTCGGACTCGTACTGGGCGGCGACACCGGCCACGAGGCGCTGCTTCTCCGCCTCCGGGATGCCGAGCTTGTCGTACGTGTTCTTGATGTCCTCGGGCAGGTCCTCCCAGGACTCCGCCTGCTTCTCCGTGGAGCGCACGAAGTACTTGATGTTGTCGAAGTCGATGCCCGACAGGTCCGAGCCCCAGTTGGGAAGCGGCTTCTTCTCGAAGAGCCTCAGGCCCTTCAGACGCAGCTTGGTCATCCACTCCGGCTCGGACTTCTTCGTCGAGATGTCGCGGACGACGTCTTCACTCAGACCGCGCTTCGCCGCAGCACCGGCCTCGTCGGAGTCGGCCCAGCCGTATTCGTAGTTGCCCAGGCCCTCGAGTTCGGGGTGGGCAGTCTCCGTGGGGAGAGTCATGCGGGGTTCCTCCCGGCCGTGCTGGCAGATGCGTTGTGGGTGGTCTTGGAATGCTTGGCGGCTTGCGGCGTCTTGGGGATGAACGTCGTGCAGACGCCGTCGCCGTGCGCGATCGTCGCCAGTCGCTGGACGTGCGTGCCGAGCAGCTCGGAGAAGATCTCCGTCTCGACCTCGCACAGCTGCGGGAACTCTTCCGCGACATGGACGACCGGGCAGTGGTGCTGGCAGAGCTGCTCGCCGACCGGTGCGCTGCGCGCCGTAGCAGCGTACCCGTCCTCACTCAAGGCCTTGGCCAGCGCTTCGGTGCGCTCCTCGGGGGCGGCGGCCTCGATCGCCGCGCGGTAGGCGGTCGCCTTCTCGGCGATCCTCGCGCGCGCGAAGGCGACGACGGCCTCGTCCCCGCCGCACCGCTGCTGGATCCAGCGCAGGGCGTCCGCGGCCAGGTCGTCGTAGGACTGGTCGAAGGCGTCGCGGCCGCAGTCGGTGAGCGCGAAGACCTTGGCGGGGCGACCGCGCGTGCGTGCCCCGTACACACGCTGCTCACGAGCTTCCACGACGTCGTCGGCAGCCAGTGCGTCGAGATGCCGCCGTACCGCCGCCTGGGTCAGACCCAGCCGCCCGGCGAGCTCGGCGACGGTCGACGGCCCGTGATCCAGGATGGATCGCGCGACCCGGTTGCGCGTGGAGCGCTCTCCGGTCGCGAACTCCTCCTGAGGGGCCTCCACGGGAGCCTCCCGAGCCTCGTCGACGTTTTTCACAACGCCATTGTTGCGTAATTCCCAACAGCCTGACAAGCGCCGTCCGGGCGGGGGGCGATGCCGTGCATCACTTAGGTACACCTAAGCCGACCTGCGGAAACGATCTCTGATCGATCAAACCGCTGGCGTCTTCCGGCCCGAAGGGGAAGACTCCTCGACCATGTCCGCACACCCTCCGACCGGCCCTCTTGTCACCCGGAGCACACTGTCCGCCGAACTGCGCACGCTGGGCGTGGAGCCCGGCGAGACGCTTCTGGTGCACTCCTCGCTCAGCTCGCTCGGCTGGGTGTGCGGGGGCGCCGTCACGGTCGTCCAGGCGCTGCTCGACGCCCTCGGCCCGGACGGCACCCTCGTCGTCCCCACCCAGTCCGGGGATCTCTCCGATCCGGCGCTGTGGGGCAATCCTCCGGCGCCCGAGGAGTGGTGGGAGACGATCCGCGCCGCGATGCCCGCCTACGACCCCCTCATCACGCCCACGCGCGGGGTCGGCGTGATCCCGGAGACGGTCCGCAGGTGGCCGGGCGCCCTGCGCAGCGCCCACCCCCAGACCTCCTTCGCGGCGCTCGGCCCGCGCGCGGCGGAGATCACCGACGGCCACGCGCCCGACTGCCGGCTCGGCGAGCGCAGCCCGCTGGCCCGGCTGGAGAAGCTGGGCGCCCGGGTGCTGCTGCTCGGCGCGGGCTACGACAGTTGCAGCAGCTTCCACCTCGCCGAATACCGGATAGCGTCGCCGCTGGTCGAGGTGGGCCGCCCCGGTCCGGCCGGCTGGGAGACGGTCACCGAGGTGTCGATCACCTCGGACCGGTTCGACGAGCTCGGGCACGACTTCGAACGGGACCGTCCCGTCATACGGGGCACGGCGGGCGCGGCCGACGTACGGCTGTTTCCCGTGGCGGACGCGGTGGCCTACGCGGAGCGGTGGCTGCCACTGCACCGACCCCGTGAGGAGGAGTTCCTGAACCCGCCCGTCTGAGGCACGGGACGTTTCCTTAGACTCTTCAACCATGCGAAGTGAGCCCGTGGTCCAGGTCCAGGCCCTGGTGAAGCGGTACGGCACGAAGACCGCGGTGGACGGCCTCGACCTGGTGGCCCGGGCGGGTGTGACCGCCGTGCTCGGCCCCAACGGCGCGGGCAAGACGAGCACGATAGAGACCTGCGAGGGGTACCGGAAGCCGGACTCCGGCACGGTGCGCGTCCTGGGCCTCGACCCGGTCCGGCAGGCCTCCGCGCTGCGTCCGCGCATCGGCGTGATGCTGCAGTCCGGCGGTGTGTACTCGGGCGCGCGGGCGGACGAGATGCTGCGCCACGTCGCCAAGCTGCACGCCCACCCGCTGGACGTGGACGCGCTCATCGAGCGCCTCGGGCTCGGCAGCTGCGGGCGGACGGCGTACCGCCGCCTCTCGGGCGGTCAGCAGCAGCGGCTCGCGCTGGCGATGGCCGTGGTGGGCCGCCCGGAACTGGTGTTCCTGGACGAACCGACGGCCGGCCTCGACCCCCAGGCCCGCCGCGCCACCTGGGACCTCGTACGGGACCTGCGCGCCGACGGCGTCTCCGTGATCCTGACCACCCACTACATGGACGAGGCCGAGCAGCTCGCCGACGACGTCGCGATCATCGACGCCGGCCGGGTCATAGCCCATGGCTCCCCCGAGGAGCTGTGCCGCAGCGGCGCCGAGGACACGCTGCGCTTCACGGGCCGGCCGGGCCTTGACGTGGGATCCCTGCTGAAGGCGCTCCCGGCGGACTGCACCGCGGCGGAGCTGACGCCGGGCGCGTACCGTGTGGTCGGCAAGGTCGACCCGCAGCTGCTCGCGACGGTGACCACCTGGTGCGCACAGCACGGGGTGATGCCGGACCGGATCTCCGTCGAACGGCACACCCTCGAAGACGTATTTCTGGAGCTCACGGGTAGGGAGCTGCGCTCATGATCCCGGAAAGCACCGCCCTCGGCCGGGGGTCCGGGGGT
>NZ_MLYP01000073.1 GCF_001866645.1 Streptomyces colonosanans | reverse complement strand
GTGCCGGCCGGAAGCCCTCGTACTGGACGTACTCGGGCTTTCGGTCAGTGCGGCGAGTGGGGGTACCCCCTGCTCGAAGAGCTTGGGGGAGGCGTGCCGGGCGTCGCGACGGGGCAATCGTTGCCTGTTGCGGCACTAGGCTGGACGCATGACAAGCGAGCTGCTCGACCGGGCCCTCGTCGAGGAGGCCACGAAGAAGTCCGGGCTCATCTGGGTCCAGGGCGCGGCGCCGGCCTCCGGCGTGGGCGGCCGGGGCACGCCCGCTCACGCCCTGTGGCATGTGTGGCACGAGGGTGCGGCGTGCGTGGTGGGCGACGGGCCCGGTGAGCAGCCGCTGCCGGGCCTGATCGACGGCGGGGAAGCGGTCGTCACGGTCCGCAGCAAGGACAAGGGCGGACGGATCGTCACCTGGCCCGCGAAGGTGGTGGAGCTGACGCCGGGGTCGCCCGAGTGGGAGGCTGCGGTAGCTGATCTGAAGGGCAAGCGGCTGAACGCGCATGACGGCGAGGAGATGCCTCAGCGGTGGCGGCGCGAGTGCCGGGTGCTGCGCTTGGAGCCGCGGGGCACAACGGTGCCGCTGCCGTCCGACTCCCAGGCCGCGACCCCGGTCCCGACCCCGGCCACGACCCGCCGCCCGATCCCGGCGGCACTGCCACGCCTGCTGCGGCGCAAGCGGTAGCCCTCCGGCGGGGATCCGGCCCGCTGGACAGTCGGGCCGTACTCGGTCGCCGCGGCCGGACTCGGCGCCAGGATTCCCGGCGGGCGCCCGCCGCTCAGGACGTGGGCAGTTGCTGCCCGTAGTCCACCGTCTCGTCCTTCGACGGCTCCTCGAGCGTGAAGTCCTTGCCCCAGTCGGACATTCGGAGGGCCCCGGCGTTGCCGGCCCGGACCAGGCGCAGCGGATAGGGAGATCCCTCCAGGGAGACGTCCAGCGTGCCGCCGGATCCCTTGTCACCGGTGATGCGGATCGTACGGACGCCGCTCTGCTCGCGCCGGCCGTCCGTCGACAGCGTGCCGTGCAGCGTGAGAAGCCCGTCCAGCAGCAGGTCCTTGTCGGTGAAGCCGCTGAAGCGCTTGTAGGCCGAATCCTCCGTCGGGACCTTCACGTACTTCCCGTCGAGCTTGCTCGCCGCAGCCGTCGAGCCCCCGCCGCCGGTGCTGTCCTCGTGATTCCAGAACGCGGCGTCAGCCTTCAGGAAGAGGTGCTCGCCCACCCGCAGCAGCCCGAACGTGCCGCTCTTCGAGGTGACCGTCCCGGTGCCCCCGTCCCCCCTGAGCCGCATGTCGAGCGTGTAGCTCCCGCCGTTGCTGACCACGGTTCCCGACAGCCGGACCGCCGACGCCGACTTGGCCGCCGTACGCGTCCGGCTCTGGATCTGGTCGGCCGACAGCTTCGTCAACCCGTTCGTCCCGGCGTCGGGGTCCTCGCTGCTGCATCCGGTCAGGCCCGTCCCCGTCACGACCAGCACGCACAGCGCGCTCACCAGTGCGGCCCGGCGGGTACGGCCCTGGGGATTCGCAGTCACAGGTGGGGCTGCCTCTCATGTGGGGGTCCTCGGCGTACGGCAGCGTACCGGTGCCCGTCAGGCCTTCCGGAGCCAGTCCGTCCGCACCGCTCGCCAGGGCGTCCCGCACCGGGACGGGCTAGCCTGAAGCCCACCCGAGCGGACAAAACGGCAGGAACAGGAGGCGCGGGCATGGCGGCAGGCGCCCCTCGCATCTTCGTCTCGCACCTGTCCGGGGTCGCCGTCTTCGATCCCACCGGCGACCAGGTGGGGCGCGTGCGCGACCTGGTCGTCATGCTGCGTGTCGGGCGGCGCTCCCCGCGGCTGCTCGGCCTGGTCGTCGAACTGACCACCCGCCGTCGCGTCTTCCTGCCCATGACCCGGGTGACCGGTATCGAGTCCGGCCAGGTCATCACCACCGGTGTGCTGAACGTCCGCCGCTTCGAGCAGCGGCCCACCGAGCGACTGGTGTTCGGGGATCTGCTCGACCGGCGCGTCAGGCTCGTCGAGACCGACGAGGAGGTCACCGTCCTCGATCTCTCCGTGCAGCAGTTGCCGGCCCGCCGGGACTGGGAGGTGGACCGGGTCTTCGTGCGCCGGGGGAAGGGCGGGGCGTTCCGGCGCAGCAAGGGCGAGACGACGCTGGTCGAGTGGTCCGCCGTCACCGGGTTCTCCCTGGAGGAGCAGGCGCAGGGTGCCGAGAGCCTGCTGGCCACCTTCGAACAGCTCCGGCCCGCCGACCTCGCCAACGTTCTGCACCACCTCTCCGCCAAGCGCCGCGCCGAGGTCGCCGCCGCGCTCGACGACGACCGGCTCGCCGATGTCCTCGAAGAGCTTCCGGAGGACGACCAGATCGAGATCCTCGGCAAGCTCCAGGAGGAGCGCGCCGCGGATGTCCTGGAGGCGATGGACCCGGACGACGCCGCCGACCTGCTCGCCGAGCTGCCGGAGGAGGAGAAGGAGCGGCTGCTGAGTCTGATGCAGCCCGCCGACGCGGCCGACATGCGCCGGCTGATGGCGTACGAGGAGAAGACCGCCGGCGGCCTGATGACCACCGAGCCGATCGTGCTGCGGCCCGATGCGACCGTCGCCGACGCGCTCGCCCGGATCCGCAACCCCGACCTGTCCCCCTCGCTCGCCGCCCAGGTGTACGTCTGCCGCCCGCCGGACGAGACACCGACCGGCAAGTACCTGGGGACCGTGCACTTCCAGCGGCTGCTGCGCGACCCGCCGTACACGCTCGTCAGTTCGCTTCTCGACGACGACCTGCAACCCCTGACCCCGGACGCGGCCCTGCCCGTGGTGGCCGGATTCTTCGCGACCTACGACATGGTCGCGGCTCCCGTCGTCGACGAGGCCGGCTCCCTCCTCGGCGCGGTGACCGTGGACGACGTACTGGACCACATGCTCCCCGACGACTGGCGCGAGACGGAGTTCCACCTGGACGACGAGGGCGGCGCCCATGGCACCTGAGCGCCACCGGTCCCCTTCGGGTGCGACCGCCGCCGGCCGTCCCCGCCCCCGGCTCGACCAGCCGCAGCCGCGCCGCACCCGTCTGCTGCCCGAATGGGACGCGGAGGCCTTCGGACGCCTGTCGGAGCAGATCGCGCGCTTCCTGGGGACCGGGCGGTTCATCGTCTGGATGACGGTGGTGATCAGCATCTGGCTGGTGTGGAACATCGCCGCCCCGCGCTATCTGCGCTTCGACCCGTACCCGTTCATCTTCCTGACGCTGATGCTGTCCCTGCAGGCCTCCTACGCGGCCCCGCTGATCCTCCTCTCGCAGAACCGCCAGTCCGACCGCGACCGGGTCAATCTCGAACAGGACCGTCGGCAGAACGAGCGGTCGATCGCGGACACCGAGTACCTGACCCGGGAGATCGCCACGCTGCGCGCCGGTCTCGGCGAGGTCGCCACCCGGGACTGGATGCGGTCCGAACTCCAGGACTTCGTGAAGGACCTGGAAGAGCGACGGCGCCCTGACGGGCCTGCCGTATTCCCGGCGGAACGGACCCGCGGACGTGACGTAGACGACCGCTGACGGCCTTTCCGAGGTGCCCGCGGGGCGCCGTACCATCTCACTATGGCTACGGAAGACGCGGTGCGCGAAGCACTGGCGACGGTGAACGACCCCGAGATCCAGCGACCCATCACCGAACTGGGGATGGTCAAATCGGTGGATATCGGTGCGGACGGTGCGGTTGCGGTCACCGTGTACCTGACGGTCTCCGGCTGCCCCATGCGCGAGACGATCACCCAGCGCGTCACCGAGGCGGTCTCCCGCGTCGAGGGGGTCACCCGGGTCGACGTCACTCTCGACGTGATGAGCGACGAGCAGCGCCGTGAGCTGACGACCGCGCTGCGCGGCGGCCAGGCCGAGCGCGAGGTCCCGTTCGCCAAGCCGGGCTCGCTCACCCGTGTGTACGCGGTGGCCTCCGGCAAGGGCGGCGTCGGCAAGTCCTCGGTGACGGTGAACCTGGCGGCGGCCCTGGCGGCCGACGGCCTCAAGGTCGGCGTCGTGGACGCGGACATCTACGGCCACAGCGTGCCGCGCATGCTGGGCGTGGACGGTCGCCCGACCCAGGTCGAAAACATGATCATGCCGCCGCAGGCGAACGGCGTGAAGGTCATCTCGATCGGCATGTTCACCCCGGGCAACGCACCGGTCGTCTGGCGCGGCCCGATGCTGCACCGCGCGCTCCAGCAGTTCCTGGCGGACGTGTTCTGGGGTGATCTGGACGTGCTGCTGCTCGACCTTCCTCCGGGCACGGGCGACATCGCGATCTCGGTGGCACAGCTGGTCCCGAACGCGGAGATCCTGGTGGTGACCACCCCGCAGCAGGCGGCCGCGGAGGTGGCGGAGCGGGCGGGCTCCATCGCCGTCCAGACCCACCAGAAGATCGTGGGCGTGGTCGAGAACATGTCCGGCCTGCCCTGCCCGCACTGCGACGAGATGGTGGACGTCTTCGGCACGGGCGGCGGCCAGGCGGTGGCGGACGGTCTGACGCGTACGACGGGTACGACGGTGCCGGTCCTCGGCTCCATCCCGATCGACGTCCGCCTGCGCGAGGGCGGCGACGAGGGCAAGCCGGTGGTCCTGACCGACCCGGACTCCCCGGCGGGCTCGGCCCTGCGTACGATCGCGGGCAAGCTGGGCGGGCGCCAGCGGGGCCTGGCGGGCATGTCGCTGGGGATCACACCGAGGAACAAGTTCTAGGGCGAACGCCGCCTGCCGGGGCACTGGGCGCACGGGAAGTCACGCCCCGGAAGGGACGCGGGGAACGGCGCCCACCGGGGGTCTGCCGCCCTTCCGATGGCCCATGTTCTGCCGTCTGACGCCGAGGGGGGCACCGTGACCTGACGGTGCCCCCCTCGGCGTGAGCGCCGTAGGTCTACGCGGTGTAGGCGCCGATGTTCTTGATCGCGGCGAAGCCGAGCCCGTACGCGCTCATGCCCCTGCCGTACGCGCCCACGTGCACTCCCGCCTGCGTGGACCCGGCGAGCACCCAGCCGAACTCGGACTCGCGGTAGTGGAAGGGCGTCGGGACGCCGTCCACGGGCAGGGAGAGGGTGGACCAGGCGGGACCGGTGAGATCGTCCGCGAGGACCCAGGCCGTCTCGGTCTGCTGCTTCAACCAGTCGTCCCGCAGGGTGTGGTCCATCTGGCCCGGCCAGGTGAACGACAGCAGCCCCTCGCCCGCGAGCCAGGCCGCGGAGGAGACCGAGGTGGCCTCCAGCAGACCCGTACCGTCCGGGCTGCGCCGTACGGGGTTGGCCGCGATCGTGACCACGACCGCGAAACGTTCCTTGTCCTCGGTGCCCTCGTTGCGCACCGAGGGTTCGTCGCCGTGCCCGGTCGACCCGTGCTCCACGGCTCCATCGGCCGAGGTACCTACCTGCATCAGCCAGCGCGGCCCCGTGAACGCCTCATCGAGGCCGTACCACGGAAAGGACGCCTGGAGATAGCCGTCGACCGTGCGCCGGGCGAAAGGGGACGATTGTCCGCCCTCCGCGGCCGACGCCTGCGCGCCCACCCGACTCGTCGTCTCCATCTACCCGGACGCCTCCTCGCTCTCGTCGGACCCGAGCGGCCCGCCCCCCACGGGCGTCCTCGCTCCCAATCGGTCCGCGCAACAACTGGGCAGCATAGCCACAGCGCTCCGATCAGCAGGAAAACACCCGGCGCGTACGGCCTCTTGGACGCCCGACCGAGGCCGCCAGTACCCCGGCGGGCTGTCGTACGGTGCGGACGCCGGGACGGCTCAGGTGGCGTCGATGTCGAAGGGCGGCCGGTCCTCGGGGTCGGGCTTGGCCGGCTTCTTCGTCATGTCGACAGTGCCGCCGGTGGAACCGGACGAGGAGGACGAGGAGGACGAGGAGGACGGGTTCGAGGATTCGGACTCGCGGACCTGCACCGCGTCCGTGATCTCGGCCATCTCCTTCTTCAGGTCGAAGCCATTGCGGATCTCCTGCAGCCCCAGGTCGTCATTGCTCAACTGCTTGCGGATGAACGTCTTGGGGTTGAGGTCCTCGAACTCGAAGTCCTTGAACTCGGGACCCAGTTCGCTGCGGATGTCCTGCTTGGCGCTATCCGAGAACTCCCGGATCTTGCGGATGGTGCGGCTGACGTCCTGGATCATCTTCGGGAGCTTGTCCGGGCCGAAGACGAGCACGCCGACGATGACGATCGTGGCCAGCTCGAGCGGTCCTATGTCATTGAACACCTGAAGCTCCTTGCGATGTCCTCGGCCCTCGGCCCTCGGTGGTCGGTGCGGGTCGTCCGTGGTCCGGGCCGCATCCAAGGTACCCGGCCATCCCGCCGGACCGGTACTGCCCGGCACTCCCAGCCACAAGTACGGGGCGGGTTTTTCTGGTTGTTTGCTTTGTGGGAGGGGTTTCGGGCACGTCCCGGCGGGGTGTGTCAGCTGCCATCGGCGGAGCCGAGGACGAGCGTGATCTTCCTTTCCGCGCCGTCGCGGACGACGGTCAGCTCCAGACGGTCGCCGGGGCGTTGGGCACGGGTCTTGACGATGAGCTCCTCGCCGGAGTGGACCCGCACGCCGTCGACCTCGGTGATGACGTCGTCCGGCTTGACGCCGGCCTTGTCACCGGGGCCGCCCCGCTTGACCGCGGGGCCGCCGCCCGTGCCGTTGGTGCCCACGCGGGCACCGTCCCCCGTGTAGCTCATGTCGAGGGTGACACCGATCACCGGATGGGTGGCCCTGCCGGTGTTGATGAGCTCCTCCGCGACACGCTTGGCCTGGTTGACGGGAATGGCGAAGCCGAGCCCTATGGAACCGGCCTGCCCGGTCTGGGCGGAGCTCCGGTCGGCCGACCGGATGGCGGAGTTGATGCCGACGACTCGGCCCTTGCCGTCGAGGAGGGGGCCACCGGAGTTGCCCGGGTTGATCGGGGCGTCGGTCTGCAGGGCGTCGACGTAGGAGACATCGCTGCCGTCGCCCTTCTTGCCCCCGGCCGTGATGGGCCGCTCCTTCGCGCTGATGATCCCCGAGGTGACGGTGCCGGCCAGATTGAAGGGCGCACCGATGGCGACGACGGGGTCACCGACCTGGACGTTGTCGGAGTTGCCGAGGGGGATGGGCCTGAGGCCGCGGACGCCGCGGACCTTCACGACGGCGAGGTCATAGCCGGTGTCCCGGCCGACGACAGTGGCTTTGGCGGTCTCGCCGCTGTTGAACGTCACGGAGATCTCCCCGCCGGACGCGGCGGGCTCGACGACGTGGTTGTTGGTGAGGATGTGACCGCGCTGGTCCAGGACGAACCCGGTGCCGGTGTCCTCGGCGGCGGCGCCCTTGACGTGCAGGGTCACGACACCGGGCAGGGCACGGGCGGCGATCCCGGCGGTGCTGTCCGCGGCGCGCCCCTTGGGCTCCTGCCCGGCCTGCGGCAACTGGATGCCGCCGATCCCGCCGTTTCGCTCCAGCGTGGCTCCGACGACACCGCCGATCCCGCCGGTCACGAGCGCGATCAGCACGGCCCCGAGCACCAGTGTCTTCCTGGCCCGCTTGCGCCGCTGCTGCTGAGTGGCGATGGGGGCGCCGCTCTGCTGGAAGGGCGCTGCCGCCCAGGGGTCGTAGTTCTGCCAGGGGGAGGCCGGATAACCGGAGACCGGCGGGGCCGCAGGGCCCGGCGCACCGGGCGCCGACGGGCCGGGGACGGGTGCTCCCGCGCCCGGTACGGGTGTCGACGGGACCGGTGCGCCCTGGGCCAAAGGCGGCACCGCCGTGCCGTGTGCGGGCGTCGTCGCCGGGTGCTGGACCGGCGGCGCGGGAGCCCAGGGGCCCGGTTCGCCGTAGGGCGGGGTGTCGTAGGGGTCTGGGTCGTGGAGGGGCTTGGGGCGGCCGTCAGGGTCGGCGTGTGCGCCCCCGCCGGACAGGAGGGTCACTTCCCCCGCGTCGGACGGCTCGGGCCCGGCGCCGGCCACGGCCCCGCTTCCGGGCTTCACCGGCGCCGGGCGCTCCAGCTCGAAGTCTCCGTCGGCGTTGGCCTCGGTGCCAGGACGCGCTCCAAAGGGCCCGCTCTGCTCGTCATCGGCGCGGGAACCGTCTTGCGAAGCCTCGCCGGCTGCGGAACCCTCCACTGCGGCGGTCGCCGGACCGGACGGCTCGTTCCCGGCCGCTCCCGGGTCCACCCCGGCTCCAAAATCCTCCCGTACCTCGGGTGCCCCTGCCTCGGCCTGCCCCGGAGGGATCGGCTTGCCCTCGTTCATGCTCTCCCCACACCCGGCCCGCGGCATGACGGCGCCGGCGGTCGCCGCTGAATTGCTGATTCCGCACCCGGACCGCTCGCACGGGCGCGGTCCACCAGGATTCAACCAGGTTCCGGGACCGCCGCGCAGGCGCCGGGTTCAGCGCGCGGAGGGCGTGGGGGACTGAGCGGCGGGCGAGGTCGGCACCAGTGCGGTCGGCAGCACGGGGGCCGTGACCTCCGGAACGGCCGGCCAGGAGGACAGCATGACCGGTGGGGTTTCGGTGAGCGGGCGTATGAGCGGGGACATCGCGACGGCTCCCGCCACCAAGGGGGCGTTCAGGGCACGGATCTGCGAGGCGTCCTGCACGCCCGGAGCAGGCACTCCCGTCAGCAGCGGGGCCGACGCCTCGGCGAGCGCCACGGGCGCCGCCGAGGACGCGGCCTGCCCGACCAGCGGCCCGGCGGAACGCCGGCGCTGGGTCTCCGACGCTGTGGCGCCCGTGCCGGGAGTACGCGTCGGGGTCACGTTGCTCCCGGTGCCGCCGCGTGCCTCCACGCCCGTATTGGCCGTGACACCCGTCGACAGCCCGCCGAGTGCGAGCGCCGCCAGCGATACCGCTCCGGCGGCCGCGAAGGCGAACCGCAGCCCGCGTGAGGCCGGTCGCTCGGCGTCCTGACGGCCGACGGGGTGGATGCGGAAGCCGTCTCCCGAGAAGGTCCGGTTCCCGGAGGGGGCCAGGGGTGCCGCGTGCGGTCCTGAAGGGGCGTATCCGAAGGGCTCGTCCCTCACTCCGAAGACTCCCGAGGTCGCGGGCAGCCCGGCGGATCCGTGAAGTCTTCCGTCGAACCCTCCCCCGCCGAGCGGCGTGCCGCCGCCGTCGATGCCACCTCCCGAGGACAGGCCCTGAAGCCGGGCCAGGAAGCTCTCGGAGGGCGGCGGGGGGGCCGCCTCCGCGAAGACGTTCTTCAGTCGGCGCTGTGCGTCGGCCTCGGCCTTGCACTTCGCGCATGTGGCCAGGTGGGCCAGCACACGCTCGCGCGTCTCATGACCGAGCTCTCCGTCCACCAGGGCGGAAAGTCGGTCTCCCAGGTGCTGCTCTGCCGGTGTGGGGCGGCGGGATCCACTCACGCGGCCGCGCCCCCTCCCCCCAGCGCGGGCACACGGGCCAGGAAGGAGCGGCGCTCGGCGGCCCGGGCCTCCGGCGAACGGTGCGCCAGGGCCTTGCGCAGCTGCGAGCGGCCACGGTGGATGCGGGAGCGCACCGTACCGAGCTTGACGCCCAGGGTCGCGGCGATCTCCTCGTACGACAGTCCTTCGATGTCGCAGAGGACGACGGCCGCGCGGAACTCGGGCGCGAGCGTGTCGAGGGCCTGCTGGACGTCCGCGTCGAAGTGCGCGTCGTTGAGGACCTGCTGCGGGGACGGCTCGCGGCTGGCCAGCCGCTCGGCCGCGTCCTCGCCCAGCGCGTCGAAACGGATGCGCTGCTTGCGGCGGACCATGTCCAGGAAGAGGTTCGTGGTGATGCGGTGCAACCAGCCCTCGAAGGTGCCCGGCGTGTAGGTCGAAAGGGACCGGAAGACGCGGACGAAGACTTCCTGGGTCAGGTCCTCCGCGTCGTGCTGGTTTCCGGTCAGGCGGTACGCCAGCCGGTAGACGCGGCCGCTGTGCATGCTGACGATCTCCTCCCAGGTGGGCGGAGTCCACGCCTGCGAGTCCGCGTCGGTGGCGAAGGTCGCGGTCTGCGCGGTGTCGGCTGCGTGGTGCTTGTCAGCGATGTCGGTCACGGATTTCGGCTCACCCGATGATCTGAGAAAGCGCCGCAGCACTCCTCTCTGATCCACAGGCGCAGCCGCACCTCCCCTGTCGGCTCTGGTGGTGTCCAGTGGAGCCCCTACCATAGCCACCTCGCCCGTTAGCTCCGGATAAGCGGTTTTACGAGAATTTGATGTGCACTGATGCGGCTGCGTCAGCAGTTGCTCGGCGTCCACGCCCATCCGTGTCCCCCGTCCTTTCCCCGCTGCTCTTCCCACCCTCGTAAACGCCCAGTCCCATCTGCGGGTTCCCGCCGTCAACGGATACAGTCACGCCCAGGCAATCGCGGGGACAGGAGAGGGTCATTACCGGCAACCGGCAGACGAGCTGGGCGTTCGCCGACGCCTATGTCGCCGAGGACGACGCACTGCGCTGGGCCCGCGACCGGGCCTGTGAAGCAGGGCTTCGCTCGGTGTCGCCCAGCGCGGGCGCCGCGCTGCGCTTGCTCGCTGCCGCGGTGGACGCCAAGGCGGTCGCGGAGATCGGAACCGGGTGCGGTGTCTCCGGAATTCATCTGCTGCACGGGATGCGGCCGGACGGCGTGCTGACCACCGTGGACCCGGAGCCGGAGCACCAGCAGTTCGCCCGCCAGGCCTTCCGCGCCTCCGGATTCGCGAGCAACCGTGCCCGGTTCATCCCGGGCCGCGCCCTGGACGTGCTGCCCCGGCTCGCCGACGCCGGCTACGACCTCGTCTTCTGCGACGGCGACCGACTCGAGGTCCTGGACTACCTCGCCGAATCGTTGCGCCTGCTGCGGCCCGGGGGCCTCGTCGTCTTCGAGGGCGCCTTCGCCGGCGGCCGCACGGTGGACTCCGGACCGCAGCCCACCGAGGTCCTGCGGCTGCGGGAACTGCTGCGCACGGTCCGCGAGAGCGCGGAGCTGGTGCCCTCGCTGATCCCGGTGGACGACGGTCTGCTGTGCGCGGTCAAGCGCTGACCGGGCACGCCCGGTAGGCCGGGCAGAGCACTCCGAGCAGCCGGGAAAGGGAGACGGTCCCCAAAAATCAGCGACCCCGGCACCGCGTACGGCGCCGGGGTGGCAGGAACTTGGGACCGCTTACGCGTCAGCCGACGACCTTCTTGAGGGCGTCACCCAGCGCGTCGGCCTCGTCCGGGGTCAACTCGACGACGAGCCGACCGCCGCCTTCGAGCGGAACGCGCATGACGATGCCCCGCCCCTCCTTGGTCACCTCGAGCGGGCCGTCGCCCGTCCGCGGCTTCATGGCCGCCATGCTCGTTCCCCTTCCTGAAACCAGCTCATCGTCTGCCGACAGCCCCCTTGAAGGGCACGCGGTCGTCACACGACACGCGACACCGGCATCGAACACATTGCTTCCAAGCCATTATCCCGCATCCCAGGACCCGATGACCAACATCAGTCGGCATCGCTTGAGCAACACGCGCGAGCAAAACCACTCAATTCGGCGATGGGGCTGTGATACTGCGCCCTCACACGGACATCCGGCGACCGGTCGCGGACGGGAATTCTTTGACGCAGGTCACACGTTCGGCCCGTTCCACGGCCCGTCATCTCCGCCATGCTGTCCTTCGGACGCAGGGCGTACCGACCGGTACACCGAGCCGCGACACCGGAGGGGACCACCATGGCCGACACCGTGCTCTACGAGGTCAGCGACGGACTGGCGACGATCACGCTGAACCGTCCCGAGGCGATGAACGCGATGAACGTCGCGGCGAAGGTCGCCTTGCGGGACGCGGCACAGGAGGCTGCGGCCGACGCCTCCGTACGGGCGATCCTGCTGACGGCCGCCGGGGACCGGGCGTTCTGCGTGGGGCAGGACCTGAAAGAGCACATCGGGCTGCTCCAAGCCCCGGAGCCGGGCGCGGGCGGCGGGGTGATGAGCACCGTCCGGGAGCACTACAACCCCATCGTGCGGGCCCTGGCGGGGGCGGCGAAGCCGGTGGTCGCCGCCGTGAACGGGGTCGCGGCCGGGGCGGGCCTCGGCTTCGCGCTCGCCGCGGACTACCGGATCGTCGCGGACACAGCGGCCTTCAACACGTCGTTCGCCGGGGTCGCCCTCACCACCGACTCGGGCATCTCGTGGACCCTGCCGCGCGTCGTCGGCCCGTCGCGCGCCGCGGACCTGCTGCTCTTCCCGCGGAGCATCAGCGCGCAGCAGGCGTACGAGTGGGGGATCGCCAACCGGCTGGTCTCCTCGGCCGAGCTGCGCGCCGAGGCGGAAAAGGTGGCCCGCTCGCTGGCCGAAGGACCGACCCTGGCGTACGCCGCCCTGAAGGAGTCCCTGGCGTACGGGCTCTCCCACTCCCTGGACGAGGCCCTGGAGAAGGAGGACGAACTGCAGGCCCGCGCGGGCGCGTCGGAGGACCACACGATCGCAGTGCGGGCGTTCGTCGCCAAGGAGAAGCCGAAGTATCTGGGGCGGTGAGCACGGTCCGGGCCTACCGGGGACCAAGCCCCGGTAGGCCCGGACCGCTGGCTCAAGCCTCCGGGGAACCGTTCCTGGCCGCGCAGTCCTCCAGGTGGTCGTTCACCAACCCGCATGCCTGCATCAGCGCATACGCCGTCGTCGGGCCGACGAAACGGATGCCGCGCTTCTTGAGGGCCTTGGCCAGGGCCGTCGACTCGTCGGTGACCGCCGGGACGTCGCCCAAGTTCTTCGGGGCGGGACGGGGGGCCCCGTCGGGGGCGTGCGACCAGATCAGCTCGTCCAGTTCGTCCGGGGCCCAGTCGGCCAGCACGCGCGCGTTGGCGAGCGTCGCCTCGATCTTGGCGCGGTTGCGGATGATGCCCGGGTCGGCGAGCAGGCGCTCCTGGTCGCCCACCGTGAAGGCGGCCACCTTGGCGATCCGGAAATCGGCGAAGGCGGCGCGGAACCCTTCACGGCGGCGCAGGATCGTGATCCACGACAGGCCCGACTGGAAGGCCTCCAGGGACAGCCGCTCGTACAGGGCGTCATCGCCGTGGACCGGGCGGCCCCACTCCTCGTCGTGGTACGTCACGTAGTCCTCGGCCGACAGGGCCCAGGGACAGCGCAGCACGCCGTCCGGGCCCGCCATGGCCGCCCCGCTCACTGGTCGTCCTCCTCGGTCGGCTTGTCCGGGCCGGCTCCGGCGGCGCGGGCACCGGCGAGCGCGGCCTCCAGATGGGCGATGTGGGCGTCCCGCTCGGAGATCTCGGCGCCGAGGCGGTCGAGCGCGTCGTCCACGTCCACCATGCGGTAGCCGCGGACGGCGAGCGGGAATCGCAGGGCCTCCACGTCCGCGCGGGCGACCGGGCGGCCCGGCGGCAGCGGGTCGTCGAGCCGCTCGGGCGCCGCCTCCGGCAGGGGGGCGCTCTCGCCACCGCCCACCACGACCAGTGTGACCGCGGCGACCACGACGGCGAGCGCGACGACCAGGAACAAGAACATGAGCATCACTGAGGTCCCCACCTCGGTGCCGGCACGCTGTGCGCCGACGCGGCAGTGCCGATGTCGAATGTGTCTGGGTCCGATCGTGCCATGCGACGCTGACGATTAGGGTCGCAGGCGGCCAAGGAACGGGACGTACTGGGAGAGGTCATAGCGGATGCTCAGGCTGGGCAGGCGGGAATTCGGCGCGCATGAGCCGGTGGTCATGGCGATCGTGAACCGGACCCCGGACTCCTTCTACGACCAGGGGGCCACGTTCCGCGACGAACCCGCCCTCGCGCGCGTGGAGCAGGCGGTGGCGGACGGCGCCGCGATCATCGACATCGGCGGGGTCAAGGCCGGGCCGGGGGAAGAGGTGACGGCCGATGAGGAGGCACGGCGGACGGTCGGTTTCGTCGCCGAGGTGCGGCGTCGCTTCCCCGACGTGGTGATCAGCGTGGACACCTGGCGGCACGAGGTCGGCGAGGCGGTGTGCGAGGCGGGCGCGGATCTGCTCAACGACGCGTGGGGCGGGGTCGATCCGCGGCTCGCGGAGGTCGCGGCGCGGTACGGGGTGGGACTGGTGTGCACGCATGCGGGCGGAGCGCAGCCGCGGACACGTCCGCACCGGGTGAGCTACGACGATGTCATGGCCGACATCCTGGAGGTGACCTTGGGGCTGGCCGAACGGGCGGTCGCTCTGGGGGTGCCGCGTGAGTCGGTTCTGATCGACCCGGGCCACGACTTCGGCAAGAACACGCGGCACAGTCTGGAGGCGACGCGGCGGCTGGACGAGATGGTCGCCACGGGCTGGCCGGTACTGGTCTCCCTGTCCAACAAGGACTTCGTGGGCGAGACGCTGGACAAGCCCGTGAAGGAGCGCGTGGTGGGGACGCTGGCGACGACGGCGGTGTCGGCCTGGCTCGGGGCGCAGGTGTACCGGGTGCACGAGGTGGCGGAGACACGGCAGGTACTGGACATGGTGGCGTCGATCGCCGGCCATCGCCCACCGGCCGTGGCACGCCGGGGTCTCGCCTAGTGCTGTGGCGGGAAAGGTTTGCCGGAAAGCTCGGGGCGTCCGGTGCTGGGGGCACCTCCCTCGCCCTTCAGGCGGTGGGGGAGCATCGCAAGGCGGAGCACATCACCCGCGTACTGGATGTACTCGGGTGATGCGACAACGCGGCGGTGGGGGCCCCTCCCGCGCTGGGGGTCCCCCCGCTCGAGCGGAGCCGAGAGTGGGGGGAAGCCGAGCGTGGGGGAGCCGTGCCGGGCGTCGCGAGCCGGTGAACCCTTCCGTTCACAGCACTAGTGCCGCGGCAGGCAACGTTTGCCCGTTAAGGAGCGGCGTTCGGTGCGTGCTCTCGGCGTGCCGGCCGGAAGCCCT
>NZ_MLYP01000072.1 GCF_001866645.1 Streptomyces colonosanans | reverse complement strand
GGTCCGCCGGGGCACCGGTCGTCACGCGGCTCACCGACGCGAGGTGACAGCCCCGCGCCCCTACGAGGCGCGGTTGTTCAGCTCGTGACGCAGATCGTCGAGTTCGTCGCCGCCCGCCATCTGCCGTGTCAGCTCCTCCAGCGAAATCTCCTCGCGGGTGTGGTGGCCCACCATCGCGCCGCGCTTGAGCAGGATGAAACGATCGCCCACCAGGTACGCGTGGTGCGGGTTGTGGGTGATGAAGACAACACCCAGTCCGGCGTCCCGTGCGGCAGCCACATATTTCAGCACCACACCCGACTGCTTCACACCCAGTGCCGCCGTCGGCTCGTCGAGGACCAGCACCTTGGCACCGAAGTACACCGCCCGCGCGATGGCCACGCACTGGCGCTCACCGCCCGACAGGGTGCCGATGGGCTGGTCGACGTCCCGCAGGTCGATGCCCATGCGCAGCAGTTCGGCGTGCGTGGTCCGGCGCATGTGGTCGACGTCCATGCGCTTGAAGGGACCGACGCCCTTGCGCGGCTCGGAACCGAGGAAGAAGTTCCGCCACACCGGCATCAGCGGTACGACGGCCAGGTCCTGGTAGACCGTGGCGATCCCGCGGTTCAGGGCCTCGCGCGGGGAGGACGGACGGCACTCCTCACCCTCGATACTGAAGGTGCCGGCGTCGTGCTGGTGCAGCCCCGCGATGATCTTGATGAGCGTGGACTTGCCCGCTCCGTTGTCGCCGAGGACGCAGGTGATCTCCCCCTCGTGGACCTTGAGAGAGACCCCTTCGAGGGCGCGGACGTTGCCGTAGTACTTGCTGACGTCCTCCAGCTCGACGAGCGCGGTGCGCTCCTTGGCGTCGACGTCCGTCGTCATGTCGTGGCCTCCGCACGCTTGCGGACCCAGGCGTTGAGCAGGGTCGCGAGGAGGAGCATCGCTCCGAGGAAGAACTTGAACCAGTCGGGGTTCCACTGGGCGAAGACGATGCCCTTGCTGGTCAGGCCGAAGATGACCGCGCCGACCGCCGATCCGACCGCGGATCCGTAGCCGCCCGTGATCAGACAGCCGCCGATGACGGCCGCGATGATGTAGATCAGCTCGTTGCCGACGCCCTCCCCGGACTGCACGACGTCGAAGGAGAACAGCAGGTGCTGGCCGGAGATCCAGGCGCCGAGGGCGACGCCCATGTACAGGCCGGTCTTGGTGCGGTGCACCGGGACGCCGACCGCGCGCGCCGCGCTCTCGTTGCCGCCGACCGCGAAGATCCAGTTACCGGCCCGGGTGCGCAGCAGGATCCAGGAGGCGAGGGCGACCAGGGCGAACCACCACAGAATGGTGATCTTGAAGTCGATGCCGCCGATGGTGATCGTGGAGGCGAACACGGCCTTGGCCGAGGAGAAGCCGTCCATGTCGGAGATCGACTTGGTGGAGACCGTGCCGCTGATCAGCTTGGTGAAGCCGAGGTTCAGACCGGTCAGCATCAGGAACGTGCCGAGCGTGACGATGAAGCTGGGTAGCTTCGTGCGGGTCAGCACGATTCCGTTGAAGGCGCCGATCGCCAGCGTGACCAGGAGGGAGACGCCCACGCCGACCCAGACGTTGGCGGTCATCTGGTAGCTGAACATCGACGAGACCAGCGCGGACGATGTCACGAGGACGCCCGCGGACAGGTCGAACTCGCCGCCGATCATCAGCAGCGCGACCGGCACCGCCATGATGCCGATCGTCGAGGCCGCGTACAGGACCGTGCTGAGGCTGGAGCCCCGCAGAAAGCTGTCGGCGACGAACGAGAAGAACACGAAGACGGCGAGCGCGCCCACCACCGAGCCCAGCTCGGGCCGGCCGAGGAGCTTCTTCAGGGGCGAGGTCCTCATCAGCCGCTCGTCCGCGACTGCCCCGTCCGCCGTCGTCTCCGGCTGGTTCGCCGGTGTCGTGGTGGTCATCGCGTACCCCGATTCGCGTACTTCTCCAGGGTCGCGGCCTGGTCCTTGGTGACGATCTGCGGTCCGGTGAGGACCGGCTTGCCGCCGCCGATGGTGTTGGCGTTGTACTTGTAGAGCCAGATCTGGTCGACCGCCTCGTAGCCCTGGAGCCAGGGCTGCTGGTCGACGGCGAAGCCGAGGGTGCCGTCCTTCAGCTTGCCCGCCACCTTCGCGTTCAGGTCGAAGGTGTCGATCTCCGCCTTGCTGCCGGCGTCGGACCTGGCCTTCACCGCGGTGTCGGCGAAGGGGGCGCCGAGGGTGACGACCGTGTCGATGGACTTGTCCGACTGGAGCTTGGCGCCGATGGAGGACTGCACGTCCGGCATGTTGGTGCCGTTGACGTAGAGGTTCTGCACGCTGCCGTGGAAGGCCTTCTTCACACCCGCGCAGCGCTGCTCGTGGCCCACGTTGCCCTGCTCGTGCAGCACACACAGGGCCTTCTTGCGGCCGCGCTTGTTCAGCTCGTCGCCGACGGCCTCGCCGGCGATCGTCTCGTCCTGGCCGATGTGGGTGAGGGCGCCGAACGCCTTCGACTCCGCCGATCCGGAGTTCACCGTGACCACCGGGATGCCGGCCTTCTCGGCCCGGGCGATGGCGGCCTTCATCGCATCGGGCTTGGCCAGCGTGACGATGATGCCGTCGACCTTCTGGTCGACCGCCGCGTCCACGAGCTGGGCCTGCTGCTGGGCCTCGGCGCTGTGCGAGTACAGGAAGTTGATGTTGTCCTTGACGGCGGCCTGCTTGGCCCCGCTCTGCACGATGTCCCAGAAGGTGTCGCCGTCACCGGAGTGCGTGATCATGGCGACCGTCCAGCGAGGCGTGTCCACCGCGGCCCGACCCTGGGCGGCGGCGGCCTTGCGGGCGTCCTCCGCGCGCTTTCCGCCGTGGCTGCTGCACCCTGCGAGGGATACGCCGAGCACCCCTGCGAGTGCGATGGTCACCCAGATCCGTATCCGTGCCACGAGGCCGTGCCGCCCTTCTTGCGGAGTCGATAAGAACGACCCAGTATCGCTTACCCGCCATCGATATGGCAGGTCAGGACCGGGGTTTACGGGAAGCGCGGGCGCTTCGGCCCGTCAGAGGCTTCAGAATCACAGGGCTTCGAGCTTCGGGATCGCCGGGCTTCAAGGTCGTACGAGTAGCTGAAACTCGAACGAGTAGCGCGAGGCGCGGTAGGTGTGAGTGCCGAACTCCACAGCGCGGCCGGTGTCGTCGAACGTGGTGCGCTGCATGGTGAGCAGCGGAGCGCCCTCGGATTCGCCGAACCGTTCGCCCTCGGCGGGGGTGGCGGCGCGGGCCCCGACGGACTGCCGGGCGCTGTGCAGCGTGATGCCTGCGGCCCGCATCAGGCGGTAGAGGCCGGTCGCCTCCAGCCGCTCGGTCTCCAGATCGAGCAGCCCGGTCGGCAGATAGTTGCACAGGTACGCCATCGGCTCGCCGTGCGCGAGGCGGAGCCGCTCGACGCGGTGCACCTCGCTTCCCTCGGGCACGTCGAGCGCGGCGGCGACCTCGGCCGACGCGGGCACGAGGGTGTTGCCGAGCACCCGGGTCGCGGGGCATTGCCCGGCCGCCTCCAGGTCGTCGTACAGGCTGCTGAGCTCCAGCGGCCGCTTGACCTGGCTGTGCACGACCTGGGTACCGACACCGCGGCGGCGCACGAGCAGACCCTTGTCGACGAGGGACTGGATGGCCTGACGGACGGTGGGCCGGGACAGACCGAGCCGTGCGGCCAGGTCGATCTCGTTGCCCAGCAGGCTGCCCGGCGTCAGCGTCCCACACTCGATCGCGGCCTCCAGCTGCTGGGAGAGCTGGAAGTACAGCGGGACCGGGCTGCTCCGGTCGACACTGAGCTGGAGCGACACGGTCGGGTCCACAACTGGTTTCGGCACGGGGCGAGCGTAGCTCCGGCGGTGGATGACGGGAAGTCGTGTAGTCCGATTGTCCGGACAATCCATTGACAGAACGAAGGATGCGACCGCAGGTTGTTCCCATGCGCATCGGACTCATCGGAGCAGGTCGCATCGGGACGTTCCACGCGACCACGCTCAGCCGCCACCGCGAGGTCGGCTCGCTCATCATCACGGATGTCGACGCGGCCCGGGCCCGTGGGCTCGCGGACCGTCTGGGCGCGACGGCCGCGCCCGGCATGGACGAGATCTACACCCGGGGCGTGGACGCCGTGGTCATCACGGCGGCGACCGCCGCCCACGCCGAGCTGATCGGCCGGGCGGCACGCTCCGGGCTCCCGGTGTTCTGCGAGAAGCCGATCGCGGTCGACCTGCCGAGCACGCTGGCCGCCCTGGCGGAGGGCGAAGCGGCCAAAACGATCCTGCAGATGGGCTTCCAGCGTCGCTTCGACGCGGGTTACACGGCCGCGCGTGAGGCCGTGCGCTCCGGCAGGCTCGGGCGGCTGCACACGATCCGTGCGATGACGTCCGACATGGCGCCGCCGCCGGCCGCGTATCTGCCGGCCTCCGGGGGGATCTACCGCGACTGCCTGGTGCACGACTTCGACGCCCTGCGCTGGGTGACCGGCCGCGAGGTCGTCGAGGTGTACGCGACCGGGTCCGACACCGGCGGGGCGATGTACCGCGAGGCGGACGACGTCGAGACGGCCGCGGCCGTGCTCACGCTGGACGACGGCACGCTGGCGACGGCGACGGCGACGCGGATCAATGGGGCGGGGTACGACGTTCGGATGGAGCTGGCGGGCGAGCTGGACACGGTCGCGGTCGGCCTGGACGCCCGTACGCCGATCACGTCGACCGAGCCGGCCGGCCCTACGCCCGCGGGCAGGCCGTGGACCGGCTTCCTGGAGCGGTTCGCGCCCGCGTACGAGGCCGAGATCGCCGCGTTCGTCGAGGTGGTGAGAGGTGAGCGCGCGAATCCGTGCGACGGTCGAGAGGCCCTCCAGGCCCTGCGCGTCGCGGAGGCCTGCGAGCTGTCCCGCCACGAGCGCCGCCCGGTCGACGTCGGCGAGATCGCGGACGCCCGCGACTGACGGGTGCCGACCGGCTGTCCGCTATTCCGATTGACGGAGGCCGATGGTCCCGGTTTCCTGCTGCGATGCCGAACCTTCGCTTCGAAAAACCCGATGACGACGCCGCGCTCGAGGACTGGCGGTACGCCCACAACGAGATCAGAGCAGCGACTGGGCCAGGGCACCGCTGCCGTGCACCTGGAGTTCGCCCTCGGTCCGCTCCTTGACGGCGGTGACCTCCTTGGCGAGGTCACCGCTCAGCACCGTGGTGTTCACCCAGGAGGGGGTGCCGAGGCTCTGCGACGCGACGTACTTCGGCAGGGAGTTGAGCCGGGAGGCGATGGGGTCGGTGGGGTCGGTCACCTTCGGTCAGTGCCCGGCGAAGATCTCGTACGTACGGCGGCCGAGGAGGAAGGCGCCCGCACGGTCGAAGGCCTCGGTCATGAACCGGCCGAAGTCCTCGTCACCGTACGGAACGCTCCAGCCGCCCTGTTCGAAGCCGCCGCTCGGGTCCTCACGGGGTCCGCCCGGGGCCTGGTGGACGCCGTCGAGGGTGATGAAGGCGGTGACGGTGAGCTTGCCCATGACGGGTGCCCTCCTTTTCGGGTGGTTCTCGGGTCTGCTGTCCACGGTTCGGACCCGGGCGGCCGCCGTAACTCATCGGTCGGCCGTCATCGCATCCCGCTCAGCCGGCGTGCGTCGAGAACAGTCCGCCCGTCGGCCCCTGCTTGTCGCCGCCCTGGGCCTTCTTGAGGGCGTTGGCGAGGCTTTCGATGGTGAGGGACTGCAGGATGACGCGGCCGTTGCCCTCCAGGGTGGCCAGGGACAGGCCCTCGCCGCCGAAGGCCATGTTCATGAGCCCCTGACGGTTGAGGCCACCGACGCGCTCGACGCCGTACTGGATGCCCTCCTCGAAGGCGACGACGCACCCTGTGTCGACCTCGATGCGGCCCCCGAATTCGGCGGGGTTGAGGTCGATGAAGTTGCCCGCGCCGGCGATGATCACCGTCCCGTACCCGGTGAACTTCTCCAGGATGAAGCCCTCGCCGCCGCTCATGCCCGTACGCCCGCCCTGGAAGGCGATGCCGAATTCGACGGTCGACTCGGCGGCCACGAAGGCGTCCTTCTCCGCGAACCACGCGCGCGTGCCGTCGAGTTCCAGGGCCCGCATCTCGCCGGGAAGCACGCCGGCGAACCCGACGGTGCCCTCGCCGTCCTGCGCCGTGAAGTACTGGAACGCCAGCGACTCGCCCGCCAGGGCGCGCTGGCCTACCTGCATGGCGGTGCCCATGGCCTGGCGCAGGAAGCCGCCCATGCCACCCGCGCCGCCCTGGGACTGGCCGCCGCCGTTCGACGGGCCGGAGAGGCGGGTCTCCATGGTCACGTTCGTGGTCTTGAAGAGGAACTTGCCCGCCTCGCAGTACACGGTCTGCCCAGGGCTCAGGTTGACGACCGCCATCTGCATGGCGTTGCCGACGATGTCTTGCCGAAGAGTCACGTCGGGAGAACGCCGGCGCCGGGCGAAGAGTTCCGGCCGCCTCGAATCCGCCGTGGCCGTCCGTGTGAGCGGGCGGGCGCGGGGCGCACCGGTGCCGTCGGGGCCGGTACGCCCGCGTGCAGGTCGGCTCAGCCGCCCAGTTCCTGGTGACGGGCCGCCAGGCGCGTCGCGCCCTCCTGCGTCAGCGAGCCATAAAGGCGCAGGCGGGAGATGCCGCCGTCCGGATAGATGTCCACGCGCGCGTGCGTGCCGACCGCCGGCACGGGCAGGACGAAGCGGTGGTTCGTGTCGGGCTGGAGGCGGGTGCGCGGCAGGATCTCGCGCCACGCGGCGCCGTCGTCGTCCCCACCGTCCCTGACCGAGACCGACGCCCAGCCCGCTGCGTTCCCCTTGAGACAGGCCGTGTCGATCTCGATCGCCCGGATCTGCGACTGGGCGACCAGCCGGTACCGGATCCAGTCGTTGCCCCGGTCGCGGCGGCGGCGCGTCTCCCAGCCGTCGTCCATCGTGCGGGAGCGGCCCGGCTGGATTGTGTTCGTGGCCGGTGAGTAGAAGAGGTTCGAGGCGTCCTCGACCTGGCCGCCGTTCTCCAGGGCGACCACGTCGAGGGTGCCGAGGACCGCCAGCCAGGCCGGGTCCGGGACCACCTCGCCGTACACGCGCAGGCGCGCGACGCCCCCGTCGGGGTGCTGGTTCAACCGCAGGTGTGTGACGCGCTGTTCGACCGACACCGCGAAGCCGTTCGCCGCGTGTCCTGCGACCGGCGTGCGCGGCACCAGCGTCGTCCACTTCGCCTCGTCCGACAGCAGCTGCTCCGGGGACGGGGAGCCGGGCACCGACGTGCCCTCGACGGACACCGCCTGCGGGTAGTTGCCCCGGAAGTGCGCCGTGTCGACCACGATGCCGCGTACCACGCCCGGCGCGCCGAGCCGCACCAGCGCCCAGTCGTGGTCCTCGGCCGTCGGCCACGGGTGCTCGGCCGAGGCGCCGCGACGGCGCCGTGTCTCCCAGCCGTCCATGACCTTGCCCTTGTGCCCGAAGTGCTCGGGGTCGAACTCGGCGCGCTCAGGCACGAGGAGGTTCTCGCGCTGGGCGAAGAACTCGTCGCCCGCGGCGATGACCCCGGCACCGAGCCTGCGGTCGGCGAGATCGGTGTACCGCGTGAAGGGAAAGTCGGCGGTGCGGTAGTCCGCGTAGGGGTCTCCGCCCCCGTACGGGTCGGCGTCGCCGGTGAAGCCGGTCCACTCGGATTGCTGTTGAGCCGTCACGGTGATCAGGTCTTCCTCTCGGGAGTCGGCCACTGCGGCTGCGGAGGGGAGCTCAGCCGGTTCTGTCGAGCAGTCGGCCCTTCGGCTCGGTGAACTCGCCGTCCGCCACGATGCGCTCGCCGCGCAGCCAGGTGGACCTGACCACGCCGTACAGGGTCCTGCCCGCGTACGGGGTGACCCGGTTGCGGTGCTGGAGGGCCGCCGGGTCCACGGTGAACGTCTCGTCGGGCGCGAGCACCGCGAAGTCGGCGTCGCGGCCCGCCTCGACGGCGCCCTTCCGGCCGAGTCCCGCCAGTTGTGCGGTGCGCGTGGACATCCAGCGGACCACGTCCTCCAGGCCGTGGCCGCGTTTGCGGGCCTCGGTCCAGACCGCCGACAGGCTGAGCTGGAGGCCGGAGATGCCGCCCCACGCGGTCGCGAAGTCCCCGGTCTTCAGGTCGGCCGTCGACGGGGAGTGGTCGGTGACCACGCAGTCGATGGTGCCGTCCGCCAGCGCCCGCCACAACAGGTCCTGGTTGGCGGCCTCGCGGATGGGTGGGCAGCACTTGAACTCGCTTGCGCCGTCGGGGACTTCCTCGGCGGTCAGGGCCAGGTAGTGCGGACAGGTCTCCACCGTGATCCGCGCCCCCTCGGCCTTGGCGGCGGCGATCAGCGGCAGCGCATCGCCGGAGGACAGGTGCAGCACGTGCACACGCGCGTCGAACCGCTTCGCCTGCGCGATGAGGTTCGCTACGGCCGCGTTCTCGGCGTCGCGCGGTCGGCCGGCGAGGAAGTCGGCGTACTTCGGGCCGCCCTGCTGCGGGGCGGCGGCGAGGTGGTGCGGATCCTCGGCGTGCACGACGAGCAGTCCGCCGAATCCGGCGATCTCGGCCAGGGATCGGGCGAGCTGCCCCTGATCGAGGTGCGGGAACTCGTCCACGCCCGACGGCGACAGGAACGCCTTGAACCCGAAGACTCCCGCGTCGTGCAGCGGCCGCAGGTCCGCCACGTTGTCGGGCAGCGCGCCGCCCCAGAATCCGACGTCGATGTGGGCCTTGCGGGCCGCGACCTCCTTCTTCGTACGGAGGTGGTCGGCGGTCGTGGTGGGTGGGAGGGAGTTGAGCGGCATGTCGACCAGGGTGGTGATGCCGCCGGCCGCCGCCGCGCGCGTGGCGGTCCAGAAGCCCTCCCACTCGGTGCGGCCCGGTTCGTTGACGTGCACATGAGTGTCGACCAGGCCCGGCAGCAGGACGTCGTCACCGAGGTCTTCCACCCGGGCGCCGGCGGGTACGTCCGCGTCGTACGGCAGCACAGCCGTGATCGCCCCCCCGGCGACCACGACCGACGCGGCGCGCGCCCCTTCGGGCGTGATGACACACCTCGAGCGCAGGACCAGTTCGGCGTCGGACACCCGGACCCCTCTCTCTGCCGCCGTTGCACGCACGGGAAACGGGATGTACGCCCACGTATCGGGCTTCAACGTTCTGTTGAAGGAGTCTTCACTCCCGCCCTCACACCGTCAAGAGGCGGACCCACCGCCCCGAGGTGAACCCACCGTCCCGAGGTGAACCCCCTCCCGGCACCCTCACCCGCATCAAGCCCGGATGTTTCCGCAAAGCGGAATCAGAGTTCCAATCTACAGAACGTAGCTATGCGCCAGCAGGGAGTCAACCGACCGCCCGGTAGGCTTCTCGCCTTCCCGCCAGTCCCGAAAGGAACGCGCCGTGCCGACGTCCAGCGCCAGCGACGCCCCCGCCAAGCCCGCCGCCAGCGGTGGTGTCCAGTCCCTCGAGCGCGCCTTCGACCTCCTGGAGCGAATGGCGGACGCGGGCGGCGAGGTCGGCCTCAGCGAGCTGTCCACCAGCAGCGGGCTGCCGCTGCCGACGATCCACCGCCTGATGCGCACGCTCGTGGCCTGCGGTTACGTACGCCAGCAGCCCAACCGCCGCTATGCGCTCGGCCCTCGGCTGATCCGGCTCGGCGAGTCGGCGTCCCGGCTGCTCGGCACCTGGGCCCGCCCCCATCTCGCGCGCCTGGTCGAGGAGACCGGCGAGACCGCCAACATGGCGCTGCTCGACGGCGACGAAGTCGTGTACGTGGCGCAGGTGCCGTCCAAGCACTCGATGCGGATGTTCACCGAGGTGGGGCGGCGGGTGCTGCCCCACTCCACAGGCGTGGGCAAGGCACTGCTCGCGACCACACCGGACGACGAGGTCCGCGCCCTGCTCACGCGCACGGGCATGCCCGCTGCCACGGAAAAGACGCTCACCACTCCCGAGGCGTTCCTCGCCGCACTGGGGGAGGTGCGCCGGCTCGGGTACGCGATCGACGACAACGAACAGGAGATAGGGGTCCGGTGCCTCGCAGTACCCGTGCCCGAATCCCCCACGGCCGCGGCGATCTCCATCTCCGGCCCGGCGGGCCGGGTCACGGAGGCGGCGACGGAGACGATCGTCCCGGTGCTCCAGCAGGTGGCGGCGGAGCTTTCGGAGACTTTGGCGAGTTCGGGACCGGCCGCCTGACACCCCTTGCCCCTTGCGGGCCCTGTCACCCCTTGAGCCCCCTGCGGTCGGCACGGGTCGGGTATGCAGGACGTATGACTCGTATGGCTCGTACGGCGTGTAGCGAAGAGGTCGCCGGGCTGCTCCTGGCGGCAGGCGGGGGGCGGCGGCTCGGCGGGCGGCCCAAGGCACTGCTCGAACACCGGGGGCGGCCGCTCGTGGAGTACGCGGCGGGGGTCCTGCGGGCGGCCGGGTGCGGCCGGGTGCATGTCGTCCTGGGGGCCGCGGCCGATGCCGTACGGGAGCGAGCGGACCTGTCCGGCTGCGTCCTGGTGGACAACCCCGACTGGGAGCAGGGCATGGGCACCTCACTGCGGGCCGGGCTCGGCTCGCTGGCCGGGACGGGGGCGCGCGCGGCCCTCGTCTCACTCGTCGACCAGCCCGGCATCGGCCCGGAGGCGGTGGCCCGCGTCCTGGCCGCATACCGGGACGAGAGGTCACTGGCCTCGGCGGCGTACGAGGGCATGCGGGGGCATCCGGTCCTGCTCGGCTCCGCGCACTGGGCGGGCATCGCGGTGACGGCAACCGGGGACCGGGGGGCGCGCGCCTATCTGAAGGCCCACGAGGAGGCGCTCGCACTCGTGGAGTGCGGGGATGTCGCACGGCCCTACGACATCGACACGCAAGGCGACTTGATGCACCTTGACTGAGCGGACGACACCGAGCGCCGCCTCCCCTCGGAGCGGAGAATGCCACCTTCCCTCGGACAATCTCGACGCCAACACATCATGGAATTTCCACCGATTGAAGTTCCACTATGAGGAAACTAGTATCCACTGCCCAGAAGTGCCTGGCTGTTCACCAGGTGCGGGTCAGCCCTGGCGCCTCGTGCCGCCGCGTCCCCTGCCAGCTCGCTGAAGGAAAAGTGACAGCTCATGTCCGCACCGTCCCCGGCGACCGTCGTCGACGCCGAGCCCCTGCCCCGGCAGGAAGAGGTCCTCACCGACGCGGCACTCGCTCTCGTGACCGAGCTGCACCGGCGGTTCACGCCCCGGCGTGACGAACTCCTCGCTCGCCGCGCGGAGCGCCGGGCCGAGATCGCCCGCACGTCCACGCTCGACTTCCTCCCGGAGACCGCCGCGATCCGCGCGGACGACTCCTGGAAGGTGGCCCCCGCACCGCGCGCCCTCGAGGACCGCCGGGTCGAGATCACCGGCCCCACCGACCGCAAGATGACCATCAACGCACTCAACTCCGGCGCCAGGGTGTGGCTCGCGGACTTCGAGGACGCTTCCGCTCCCACCTGGGAGAACGTGGTCCTCGGCCAGCTGAACCTGATCGACGCGTACACCCGGAACATCGACTTCACCGACCCGGGCACGGGCAAGTCGTACGCCCTGCGCCCCGAGGAGGAGTTGGCGACGGTCGTGATGCGCCCGCGCGGCTGGCATCTGAACGAGCGTCACCTCCAGGTCGACGGGCAGCACATGCCCGGCGCCTTCGTCGACTTCGGCCTGTACTTCTTCCACAACGCGCGCCGCCTGCTCGACCTCGGCAAAGGCCCGTACTTCTACCTCCCGAAGACGGAGTCGCACCTGGAGGCGCGCCTGTGGAACGACGTGTTCGTGTTCGCGCAGGACTACATCGGCGTCCCGCAGGGCACCATCCGCGCCACCGTCCTGATCGAGACGATTACGGCTGCGTTCGAGATGGACGAGATCCTCTACGAACTCCGCCACCACGCCTCCGGGTTGAACGCGGGTCGCTGGGACTACCTGTTCTCCATCGTCAAGAACTTCCGTGACGGCGGACCGAAGTTCGTCCTCCCGGACCGCAACGCGGTGACGATGACAGCCCCGTTCATGCGGGCGTACACCGAACTCCTCGTCCGCACCTGCCACAAGCGCGGCGCGCACGCGATCGGCGGCATGGCGGCGTTCATCCCCTCCCGGCGTGACGAGGAGGTCAACAGCGTCGCCTTCGAGAAGGTCAAGGCGGACAAAGACCGCGAGGCGAACGACGGCTTCGACGGCTCCTGGGTCGCCCACCCGGATCTGGTCCCGATCGCCATGGAGTCCTTCGACAAGGTTCTCGGCGACCGTCCGAACCAGAAGGACCGGCTGCGCGAGGACGTCGACGTCCAGGCCGCCGACCTGATCGCCGTCGACTCCCTGCAGGCCAGGCCGACGTACGCGGGCCTGGTCAACGCCGTCCAGGTCGGCATCCGCTACATCGAGGCCTGGCTGCGGGGCCTGGGCGCGGTCGCCATCTTCAACCTCATGGAGGACGCGGCCACCGCGGAGATCTCGCGCTCCCAGATCTGGCAGTGGATCAACGCGGGCGTCGAGTTCGAGAACGGCGAGAAGGCCACCCCGGAACTGGCCCGCAGGGTCGCCGCCGAGGAGTTGGAGAACATCAGAGTCGAGATCGGCGCGGAGACCTTCGCCGCGGGCCACTGGCAGCAGGCGCACGATCTGCTGCTGAAGGTCGCCCTGGACGAGGACTACGCGGACTTCCTCACCCTTCCCGCGTACGAGCAGCTGGCCGGCTGAGTCTCTCGACCACCCTCTCCCACGTCCTGTCCGAGTGGCCCAGGGGCTTCCCCGGGGCCACTCGGCCGTCTGCGAGCCGCGCGGGCAGGCCGACGGCACCGGGTGCGTAATCAATCCGCGCACGGTGCCTGTCCGTCGTCACCCCAGGTGCACGGACCAGTCCTGTTCCGCGGCCGGTTTGCCGTGCAGGTCGGGGACCCGCTTGAGCCAGTTCGGCCTGCCCTGCCGGGTCTTCGCCGCGCGGAGCGCCTCCTCGGCGGCGAGTTCCTCCCGGGTGGGGAAGTCGGTGGGCAGCCAGGCCTCGGAGGCTTTCACCCGGGCCGAGAGGTACTCCACGTACGCGTCCCGGAGTTCGCCGGGCGTCGCGAAGCCCGGCTCGCCGGTCAGCCACGCGTCCGGTACCTCCTCGGCGACCTCCCGCAGCAGCTCCTCGGTCACCCGGGGCGCCAGCTCGGCCTCGGCGGCCCGCATGTCCGGGGTGAAGTGGCCGAGGGCGTGGTGCCGGAAGTCGTACGTCTTCTCCGGCGCGGAGGCGTCCCAGCGGTGGTGGAAGACGAGGGCGGCGCCGTGGTCGATCAGCCACAGCCGCGGGGGTGCGGTGCCGAAGGTGGGCCAGACCATGAGGTTGGAGCTGTGGACCGTGCGGTCGACGTTCACGGTCAGGGCGTCCAGCCAGATGATCCTGCCCGCCTCCACCGGATCGACGGTGCAGGCCTGGGCGACTTCGGGGGTGAAGTCCCGCGCGCCAGGGAGGTAGTCCATGCCGAGGTTGAGACCGGGGCTCGCGTTCAGCAGGTCGCGCACCTCCTGGTGCGGTTCGTGCGCGGCGATCTCCGGGTCGAAGTGGGCGAGGACCAGCTCGGGCACACGCAACCCGAGCCTGCGGGCCAGCTCCCCGACGATCACCTCGGCGACCAGCGCCTTGCGGCCCTGCGCGGAGCCGGTGAACTTCACGACGTACGTGCCCAGGTCATCGGCCTCGACGACACCGGGCACGGAGCCGCCGGACCGCAGGGGTTCGATGTAGCGGGTTGCGGTGACCTGGCTCAGCATTTTCCCAGGCTATCCGACTTCCGTCCGTTACCATCCACGCCCGGTCCCATCCGACCAGCGCCGCCGCCGAAGGTTGTCCGGCGGCGGCCGCCTGACGCATCAGTCGGCTTCCACGACTGGGGTCGCCCCGGGAAAATCCGGGGGCAAGCCGTCGGGCGGCACCGTTCCCGACACAAGGCCGGCCAAGTACTCCGTCACACCCATCTCGAACTCGCACCAGTCGTCGTTGTGCCCACTGACGAGCACGGTCCAGCCCTGGGGATCGCCGCCGTTCGTACGCCAGTAGAAGACGTCGCCGTCGATGGAGTCGCCCCAGGGCACCAGACCGCCGGATTCCGGAAAGGGGACGTACCCGTGCGACATTCCGGAATCACGCAGATCCCCGAGGTTGGTCAACAAGCCCCTCACCCCGGAGACGAAGTACCCCTCCTCACCGGGCCTCGGGATATGGAGGCCCAGGAAGTCGTCCAGGGTGAAGGGAGGGTAGGCCTCGGCGAGGTCGACGAAGTCCGGGGGAAGCACCAATCCCGTCTCTTCGGTGATGAACCTCCAGTCGATCCGCCGTGGCACCTCCGCTTTGATGCCGAGCAGCGTCGGCAGCGCTTCCTCGAGCCGCTGGAGACTCAAAAGTTGACCTGCTCTCGGTGCGCGCCGAGGCCGGTGCGGCGGCGCCTGACGGTCGCGGCGACGGCTGCCGCTACCAGGCCCGCGGCGGTCGTCGCCGCGCCCACCCACAGCCACAGACGATCGGGGGAGGGGACACTCGCGGGGTCCACGGCCATACCGACAATGGCAGTGCGGGCGATGGTTCCGCTGTGCTGCTCATAGATATGGGCACGTGAGTCCGCCGCAACCACCCGGTGGTCGCCGAGGAGGAAGAGCCGGCCCGCGGGAACGGTGACCTCCACAGGAGGGCTGTAAGAGAAGCCGCTCTCGAAGAGGTACGGCTCCCGCAAGGTCTTGCCGTTGACCTTCACCCTCCCGGGCTCGTCGATGACGACGTGATCGCCGCCGACAGCTATCACCCGCATCATGAAGACGCTGTCGGCGCCCCAGTCGCGGGCAGAGAACAGGACCACATCACCGCGCCGGACGCCCGAACCGTCAACGGGCTTCACCGTGACGTCACTTCCCTCGGGATACGTCGGTTCCATCGCCCGGTTCGGCAGGTGCCACGTCCGGTAGCCCGCCGTCTCACCGCCGGTGACCAGGATGCCGACCACCGTGAGCACCATGCCGACCACCGCGACACCCAACGCCACCACCATGGGTACGCGGCTGCCCGCACGGCCCGCCGTCGGCGGCTGCGGCCATCCGTACGGTGCGGATGCTGGTTGCTGGGGCTCGTACGACGGCGGCTTCCACACGTCGTCCATCAAAGTAAGTTCCCTCCTCTCCGTCATCGGCTGTTCAGGCAGGCCCGAAGAACGGCTCGTGCACGGCTCGTCTCCACCTTCCCAGTCTGTGAAATCGTCGGGACGCTACCAGCCGCCTCCGACAGTGCTGTGGATGCGCAGGGGGGCGGAGCTGCCAGTCGGTGAGCCGTGCAACATGCCGCCGCTACCCTGCATCCATGACCAACTCACATACGGGCTTGGACGATTCCGGGGTCGCGATAGCCGCGGCACGTGCCGGGGCGGACGTCGTGCGTGCCATGTACGGACAGCGACTCACCCGCATCGACAAGGGTGCCGGCGACTTCGCCACCGCTGCGGACGTGGACGCCGAAAAGGCGATCCTCGGCGTCATCCATGCCGCCCGGCCTGATGACGCGGTGCTCGGCGAAGAGGGCGGACGGCAGGGTGCCGCCGAGGCCTCGCGCGAGTGGTTGGTGGATCCGCTGTGCGGCACGCTGAACTACGCCGTCGGCAACATGCTGGTGGCCGTCAACGTGGCGCTGCGCGGCGGTCCGGCGGCGGTGGCCGACCCGTTCAGCGGCGAGGTCTTCTACACCGATGGTGAGATCGCCTGGGTGCGGCACGATGGTGCCGATGCCCGGCTGGCGCCCACGTCCGCCACCCAGCTCGTGGATGTCAACCTGGACCCGCCGTTCCCCAACGCGCCCGGCATCCGTGCTGTGGACCTGCTGGCCCAGCCCGGGTTCGTCGAACGGTTCCGGCCCCGGGTCGTCTCCACGACGCTGGCGTTGGCCTGGGTCGCCGCCGGTAAGCGGGCCGCGTATGTCACCGATGGCGGCGACCTGTCCGGGAGCGTGCATTTCGCGGCCGGTATCGCTCTGTGCCGGGCCGCCGGCTGTGTGGTCACCGGAATCGACGGCGGCCCGATCGGACAGACAGGCCGCGGACTCGTCGTGGCAGCCGACAGCGAAACCCACGGACGGCTGATGTCGTTGATCCGCAACGGAAGCGAGAGCTCCGCCTGAAGGGTCGTCCCCTGCCCTCGCGCCGGCCTCAACAAAGAGCAGAGCGCCACCGGCCCGACCCGCGCCGAAGTGACCGGCGTTCAGCGGCCGGCCAGGGGATTCGGCAGCGGCAGATAACGGGCGTCCGCGCCGTCCGCACCCGTCCAGCGCAGCAGGAGGTTCGTCTTGCCGGGGAGGGTGGGCGAGGTGAGCAGGGCGGGGATCTCCGGGACGAGGTGTCGGGCCAGTTCCATGCGGGCGGCGGGCCAGGGGTTCCAGCCGGGGTGGCGTTCCGACAGCAGTGCGGCCACTTCGGCGAGGTTGTTGACGATCAGGCAGTAGACGAGCCGCTCCCAGCCCGCCTCCCGGGACACGTCGGTCAGGAGCTTGACGCCTTCCGCGTCCCGGAACAGGGCCTGGACGGGCAAGCCGGCGGTGTCCACCGCGACCAGCGTGTTCTGCAGGTGTGCCTCCAGGACGACGCCGTGCCGCTGGAACGCCTCCAGGACCGGGGGGACGACCTGACGCAGGTACGCCGTCCACCACTCGGCCGGGTCGGTGAGCGAGTCGAGCGGGCTGCCCTCGAAGCCCTCCGCCAGGGCCGCGGCCAGCAGCGGGGTGGCGCCGGGCAGCACGTGTGGGCGCAGCCCGTCACGGACCAGGACAGCCAGTTCCTCGAAGGCGAAGCCGGCCGTGCGGTAGCCGCGGTCGCTCAGCCAGGCCGCCGGGCCCTCGAGCGCCGCGAACGCGGACACCACCGCCGCGTCGGTGCGGCGCAGCTTGAGCAGGTCGTGGCGCCACAGCCGGCGGATGTCGTTGGTGATCCGCACGTCCAGGCTGAACTTGACGAAGAGGTCGGCGTCGGGGACGTACGCGGTGCGGATCGAGGCCGTCGGCCATACGGGCCGCGGGGTGGCGCCGAGCCGCACGAGCCGACCGTCCTCGAACGCCGCGCGGATCTCCGGCTGGGCGGCGACCAGGTCGAGTTGCCAGGGGTGCGCGGGCAGCAGCCGGTACCCGCGCGGCGCCGCGCCGAGCGCGTCGAGCGCCGTCGTGTCGCCCTCCTCGACGACTGCGTCCTCACGCACACCCAGCAGGGCGAGCGGGAAACGGGCGTACGCCTCCGGTGCGTAGGGCAGCCAGCTCGCGACGGGTCCGCCTCCGCGCGCCTTGGGTGCGGGGTGGTGGGGGTGCCCGGTGATCAGGGACTGCTCGGAGCGCACATACGGATCGTCCGGTGCCGTCGCGCGGGCGCGAGCGGCCAGGATCGCGGCCACCGCGTCCCGGCTGTCGATCATCTCGCCGGGCAGTTCGGGGTTGGACAGGCCGGTGACGCTCCGCAGTTCCTCGGTCGTGAGTTTGACCAGTTCGGGGTGGGTGAGCGGCTGCCAGGTACCGCCGGCGTACAGCTCGGGGTCGTGGGGACGGCGCCCGCCACGCACACGCAGCAGCCGACCGCCGACCCGCAGACGGTGGACACCCGCCTCGCCGGCGGGTTCCGCGGCCTCCCGGAGCAGACAGTTGAGCAGCGGCACAGCCGCGTAGGCGTCGGCACGGTCGGGGGCGTCGTCCCTGGGCTGCATGGGGTCCACATGATCCATTCGTCCGTATGGTGCACTGGCGATCAGTATGTCTGCCCTGGCTCGTCCCCACGATGCAGCACCCCGTCCCCCGAGGAGCTGGACTGTGCATCACCTCTCTCTTTGTGCCGAGGCCGAACTGGCCGGCGAACTGCACGCCGTACGGCCCGATCTGTCGGCGTCGTACGCGGCCGGCCTGCCCGGCGCCCGCGCCGCCGTGCTCACACGACTGTGGCGTGCGCTGGCCCATGAGCCGCTGCCGTGGATCGTGCGCCGGGAGCCTACGCGCGACGGGCTCACGCTCCACCTGGCTGACGGTCGTCGTCTGCACGGTCCGCCCGCGGACCCGTATGCGACCGACGCATATGTGACCGAGGTGCGGCTCGAGGGGCGGAGGTACGACCGTCCGGCCGCTCTGGTCATGGCCCTTGATGTTCTGCACGGTGACGCGTTGGCCGCCGAACTCGACGAGAGTACAGCCTCGTTGGCACTGTCGCGCGCCGCTCAGCAGCGGGACGCACCTCAGCCGGTGTCGAGCTGGGCGTGGGAGCAGCGGGTGATCGACGGGCACCCGTACCACCCCAACTGTCGCTCGCGGCCGGGCTTCTCGGTTGCCGAGCAGCTCGCGTACGGGCCCGAGCACCGGCCACTGGTGCGCCTCGGCCTGGTTCCCGTGGACGACGCGCTCCTGCGCGGCACATGGCCGGCGTGGCTGCGGCAGGACGGGCGCTTGCTGATCCCGGTCCATCCCTGGCAGATGGCGCACGTGCTCGACGTACCGGCGCAGGACGGCCCGTTGACCCATCCGCTGATGTCCCTGCGGACGCTGGCACTGCCCGAGGGCGGCCCTCATGTGAAGACCGCGATCAGCGCGCGACTGACGTCCTCCGTACGGGACATCTCGGTCTACTCGGTCGAGACGTCGGCGACGGTGTCCGAATTCGCGGAGTCGATCGCCGCGCGCATGGACGGCCTCCTGTGTGTCACGCGCACCGTGGGGGCGATCAGCGCCCACTCCCCGGATCTCGCGGCGGTGATACGGGAATCACCCGAGGCGTACGCGGACACGGCGGCCGGCGAACGGGTAGTCCCGGTGGCCGCTCTGCCGCTCACCGGCCTGACCACGTCTCCCGCCTGGCTCGCCGGATTCACGCGTCTGGCACTCACCGTCGGCCTGCGGCTGCTGGAGTTGGGCGTCGCCCTGGAGGCGCACGGCCAGAACCTCCTGGTGGTGCTCTCGCCCACGGGTGACCCCCTGCGGCTGGTCTACCGCGACCTCGCCGACATCCGGGTGAGCCCGGCCCGGCTGGCCCGCCACGGTATCAAGGCCCCGGAGCTGTCCGGCCGGATCGTCACGGACGACGAAACCACCCTGCGTCGCAAGCTGTTCGGCTCGCTGGTGGCGGGCGCACTGGCGTCGGCGGCGGGATCGGCGCCCGCCCTGCGGACGGCGCTGCGGACCGCCGTCCGGGATCTGCCGCCCACGCCCGATCTGCCCGCCTTGCGTGAAGACCCGCTGCCCACGAAGGCATTGACACTGATGCGCCTGTCCCCGCGGCGGACCGGAGACCTGTGGACGCGGCTGCCGAACCCGTTCACCGCGCCGACCGCCTCCTGTAATCCGTGATCGTTTTGAAGACCACCCCCTTTGATCAATAGGATCCGGCGATGATCACAAGTAAACGGCTGGCGGCGGGAGCCTGTGCTCTGCTCGCCGCCCTGGCGGCCGGGATAGCCGTCCCGGCCGGCGCAGTCGCCGGTGAGCCGACACCCCAGGACGCACCCAAGGTCGATCTCGTCCTCGATGTCAGCGGTTCGATGCGGACGCGGGACATCGACGGCGGCTCGCGCATGGACGCGGCGAAGCAGGCCTTCAACGAGGTGGTGGACGCGACCCCGGAGGAGGTGCAGCTCGGCATCCGCACGCTGGGCGCCAACTACCCGGGCAACGACCGCAGGACGGGCTGCAAGGACACCGCACAGCTGTACCCGGTCGGGCCGCTGAACCGGGAGCAGGCCAAGACGGCCGTGGCGACCCTGCAGCCCACTGGCTGGACGCCGATCGGCCCCGCCCTGCTGAAGGCGGCGGACGATCTCGACGGCGGCAACGGTACGCGCCGCATCGTCCTCATCAGCGACGGCGAGGACACCTGCGGCCCGCTGGACCCCTGCGAGGTGGCCCGGGAGATCGCGGCCAAGGGGGTCGGGCTGACCATCGACACGCTGGGGCTCGTCCCGAACGCCAAGCTGAACAGGCAGCTGAGCTGCATCGCCGAGGCGACCGGCGGAACGTACACGTCGGTCCGGCACAAGGAGGAACTCTCCGGCAAGGTCAACCAGTTGGTGGACCGTACGACGGACAAGGTGGTGACGCCGGTCGCCGTGGACGGCACCGACCGGTGTGACGCGGCGCCCACGCTGAAGTCCGGTCTGTACACGGACCGCGAGGTGTTCGGTCAACACCGCTTCTACCGCGTCGATGTGAAGCCCGGTCAGGAACTGCGCGCGTCGGTGAGCGTCTCCGACGACAGGCCGGTCAACCCCGACTACGGTGTGTCGCTGCGGGCGTTCACCATCCACGGACGCGAGATCGTCCGCGGTGAGGCCACGGGCACGGGCCGCACGGACATGATGTCGACGGGTCTGCGCTACCCGAAGGCCGAGAGCGACGACGAGAACGCACCCGCCGAGACGGTGTGCCTCCAGGTCGCCAACTCCTTCTCCCCGGCGGCCGGCGTGAAGACCACGCCCGGACTGCCGCTGGAGCTGACGGTCGACGTCGTCGACGGCCCCAGCCAGGCGAGCGACGTTGCCGCCTTCGGCCTCGGGCGCGGCTGGTGGCTGCTCGGCGCCCTCGTGCTGACCGGCTTCCTCGGGGGCCTGGTGTGGGGATGGCTGTCGCGCTGGCGGTTCGCGGTCTGGAGGACCAACTGATGCGTATCAGAAAAGTGTTGACGACCACCTTGCTGCTGCTGGGTGTCGCCGTGTCCCCGGCTGTCGCCGACTCCTCGCCGTCCGCGAGCCCGACCGACGACAGCTCCGCGCCCACCTCGGCGGGTACGTCGTTCCGTACCGCGACGGAGATCGAGCAGGGGCAGCAGGCCACGGCGAACGCTTCGACGGGCGACTACCTTTACTGGTCGTTCCCCGCGGATGCCGGGCAGCGGCCCACCGTGAAGGCCACGGTGAAGCTGCCTTCCTCGTCCCGCAGCGCGGCGCAGACCTGGCAGCTCGACGTGTACGACGGACTGCGGCGCCGCCAGGCGTGCCAGTACGGGGCGCAGACGCGGACGGCCGCCCAGGACGCGGCCACCGTGGACCTGGCCTGCACGCTGCGCACGGTCCGCGCCTGGTCGGAGCCGTGGGCCAACGACCCGCTGCCGGGCACGTACTACATCCGGCTCACCGTCGTGAACCTGGGCACGGCCGACCTCGGGCAGCCGGTGAACGCCGAGGTCCAGGTGAACTCCAAGGAGATCGGCGGCGCCGCGGCAGTGGACGGTTCGCTGTCCCAGCCGCTGGTGCCCGGCATCGCGCTCACCTCGCAGAAGTCCTCCGAGTCCGAGAAGGACAAGGCCACGCTGTCCTCGCTGAAGCCTGACGGCGGCTGGACGTCCGGTTGGTGGTCGGACCGCTGGGTGTGGACCGCGATCGGCGGCGTGCTCGCCGCGATCGCGGGCATCGGCGGGTACGTGCTGACGCGCGGCTCGGGCCGGCCGTCACGGGTGCCGCCGGGCGTCTGAGCCCCGGAAAGAAGCCCGAAAGGGCCCGGGGAAGCCCGGGATGAAACTGGCGGAGGCCCGCCGCGCCCCATCCGGCGCGGCGGGCCTCTTCCCGTGTCGCGGCAGGGGTCACTCCCCGCGCAGCGACTTGGCGAGCGCGCCGTCCCCCGACACCTCTACGCGTCCCCCTGCAGCCCTGGACACGCGATCAGCAGGATCGGGCGGCTCCTGAGCGGGTGTCGGCAGTAGCCGCCGCTCCCCCAGCAACGGGCTCGACTCCCCGCGCCAGAGGCCGTGAGGGCGCCGACCCGTACCGCGACGACGCCGTCGGGGAGCGGCCTGGCCCGCTTGCAATCGGAGCGCACCGTCGGCCGGTTCAGCCCAGGTACGGCTTCTCGCGCTGCTCCAGGAAGTGCTGGACCCTGAGCCGTTGGGTGTGGTGCATCGGCAACTGCTCGATCTCTTCGGGCGGTACGAACCGGAGTTCGGTGGACTCGTCGGAGATCTCCAGTCGGCCTCCGGTGATGCGGGCGGTGAAGCAGACGTTGAACTGTCGCCGGACCTCGCCGTCGGTGTAGGCGATGATGTGTTTCGGGTCGGTGTAGGTACCGACCAGGCCGGTGATCTCGACGTCGAGACCGGTCTCTTCCTTGACTTCGCGGACGGCCGTGCCGGGCAGGGAGTCCGTGAGGTCCATGCCGCCGCCGGGCAGCGCCCACAGGTCGTTGTCGCGGCGGCGCTGAAGAAGGATGCGCCCCTGGTCGTCGGTGATGGCGGCGGAGGCCGCGACGACCATGCTGTTCGGCTCGGGGGCATGCGGGTCGTCGTAGTACTCGGTGCGGGCCACGGTCGGCCTTCCTCTCGTACGCGGTTGCCGTCGCCTACGCGGCGTCGAAGCCGTCGGCGTAGGATTCGACCATGCCACCCTCCTGGTGCCGGCGAGGATGCCACACGGGGGACGACCGCAGTCCCAGGTCCCCGGCTCGCTCTGGCCACATGCAGAAGGGACAATGCGATGGATCCTGATATCCGGACCAGGGCCGCACTCGAGGAACACTGGCGCGCATCGGAACGTGGGGATACCGAAGCCGAGCACGCCATCTACGCTGCGGACGCTGTCCTCGACTACCCCCAGTCAGGTGAACGATTCCGGGGCCGCGCGACGATTTCGGCGCAACGTGGCGGGCATCCTGCCAGTCGGCACTTCACCGTCGACCGAATCGTCGGCAGCGGAGATCTGTGGGTGAGCGAGTGCGTCATCACGTACGACGGGGTGCCCGCCTACTCAGTGAGCATCATGGAATTCGCCCACGGGCACGTGGTACACGAGACGCAGTACTTCGCGGACGCCTTCGGTGCGCCTGAATGGCGGACGGCACTCGCGGAGCCGATGCCGGGCACCCGATCGAACAGGCCCTAGAAACAGGCGAAACCGTCCTGTCCACCGAACTCGCCGCACAGCCTCAACACCGAGATCACCGAGTGGCCGTCGATACACCAGTCCAGCGGACCTGACCGGCCCGTTAGTCTGGGCGGTCCAGTCAAGGTGGACCGTAGGCATCCAGGTTGTGGCCAAGTGGTCACTCCAGGCTGCGAGGGCGCAGCCGATCATGCAGGCGCCGTCCGAAGGTGTCACCGTACGTAGGGGAGAGAAAGGGAACGGCGATGGGTGACCTGCTCCTCGTGCGGCACGGTGAGACCGAGTGGTCGTTGTCCGGGCGGCACACGGGATGGACCGACATCCCGCTGACCGAGAACGGCCGGGAGCAGGCGCGCCGGCTGGCCCCACTGATCGCCCGGCACAGCATCGCGGCGGCGTTCGTCAGCCCGAGGCAGCGGGCCCGGGAGACGGCGCGGCTGGCCGGGGTCGGTGGGGCGCGCGTCGACGCGGACCTGTCCGAGTGGGACTACGGCGGGTACGAGGGGGTCACGACCGTCGAGATCCACCGGACCCAGCCCGACTGGTTCCTGTTCACCGACGGTGTCGCGCCCGGTCCGCCCGAGCATCCCGGGGAGAGCCCGCAGGAAGTGGGAGAGCGCGCCGAGCGCATGCTCGCCAAGATCGACGCTGCGCTCGCCGAGGAGGAGGGCAGCGTGGTCGTCGTCTCGCACGGGCACTTCCTGCGGGTACTGGCCGCTCGGCGGCTCGGGCTGCCCGCGTCGGCCGGGGCCCTGTTCCAGCTCTCCACGGGGACGATGAGCCGGCTGAGCACGGAGCACCGGCGCCATGTGGTGGCAGGCTGGAATGTCAGACCCGACGCGTACTGTTCCCATGGGTCCCTCTCAGAAGGGGAAGCGGGGCCCGACGTGGAGTGACCGGCGCTCACGCGCGCCGGCCCTCCGGGGGGAAGGAGTACGCCGTGACCCGACCGCCGACCGCCGCGCAGCGGCGCGTCATCGACGCCGCCGATCCCGTGACCGGGCGGCTGAGGGGGAGCGAGACCCAGCTTGCCGCGCTGGTGAGGCGGGGGCTGGCCTTCCGGCATCCACGCCCGCCGCACGACCACTTCCTGACCCCGGCGGGGCATCGCATACGGGAAGCGCCCGCCGAGGAGGCCGTCCGGGTCACCGCCCCGGTCGCAGGTGATTCGGACGTGTTCGCCGCGCGGGTCGGCGGCGAGGAGGCCGCCGACAGCGGGCCCGCGCGGCTGCGGGAGGTGCGCAGCGCCTGGCAGGGACTGCTGGAGTTGCGTCGGATGACCAGTCCGGGCGGTGCCACGGACCGGCCGTGCGGCTGGGAGCGCACGCATCTGGTGCGGGCCGCCGCGCTCGCGCTGGAGGCGGCGGGGCACCGGCCCGCGATCGGTGACGGCGACGGCTACCGGGTGCGCGTCACCCCGCAGCCGGAGGCGGTCGCCGTGCATGAGCCGGACCTCACGGCGTTGCGCGCCTGCGCGGCCACGCTGGAGGAGGCGGGCTGGCAGGTGAGCGAGCACACCGAACTTCGGACGGGTGCCCGTTATCTGCTGGCGTCACCTCGACGGGCCTGAGGGGCCTCCAAGGGCGTCAGGGCGTCACGCGCCGGTGTCGCCGCCCGGCCGTTCCCTCTCCGCCCGAAGCTTCGCTGCCCGCTCGCGCGGGTCGTACCCCGGACCGACGCCCTCGATCAGCAGCACGTCGCCCTCGATGTGGTCGGTCCGCAGTCTCAGGATGTCCTGGTATGCGGGGGACGCGTACCAGGCACCGGTCTCGGCCAGGTCCGGGAACTCGATCAGCACCACACTGCCGGGCCAGTCACCCTCGACCACCTCGGCCGGTGGACCATGGATGACGAAGCGTCCGTGGAAGGGGTCGAGGGTGGCCTGGATGCGCTCCAGGCCGTCACGCCGGCGTGTACGTCGCCCTCCACACCGAACCCGGCGAGCAGCGTGATGCTCTCCCTGTTCGGCTTGCTGAACGAGTGCTCGCCGCTGCTGCTGACTGCGGCCACCGTCCCGTTCGTCCCGGATCCCCTCCTCAGTGAGGCTCGCGCGACACCGGTCATCGCTGCGGCCCCGTGTCCGCCTGGGCGGGAGGGGCCGCTGTGACCGACGGAGTGTACGTGCCGAGCGTCGCGGTGAGTCCGGCGTCGACGGGCAGGACGGTACCGGTGATCCAGCGCGAACGGGGGCTGGCGAGGAACAAGACGGCATCGCCGACGTCCCACCCTGTGCCCTCGGTACCCAACGGAGCTGCGAGCCGCCGCTGTTCGCGGGCGGCTTCGTCGATTCCCTGGGAATACACCATCGGAGTGTGTACGGCGCCGGGTGCGAGCGCGTTGACCCGGATCCCCTCGCGCCCGTGGTGGGCGGCCATGGTCCTGGTGAGGCCGACGATCGCGGCCTTGGTGGTGGGGTAGGCGATGCCCTGGTGTCCACCGACGAGGCCGGCCACGGAGGACATGTTGATGATCGAGCCACCGCCGCTGGTCCGCATACGCGGTATGGCGACCCGGGACATCAGCACCATGGAGGTCAGATTGACGCGCAGGCACTGGTCCCAGGCGAGGAGGTCCACGTCGAGCACTGTGCCGGACGGGCCGGCCACCCCGACGTTGTTGACCAGGACGTCGAGTTGCCCCCAGGCATCCATCGCCTGCTCGACCACAGCCGCGCAGGCGTCGGGGTCGGTGACGTCCGCGGTCACCGCCAGGGACTCTCCGCCGCGCTCGGCGATGAGCTTCTGCGTCTCCTCCATGTGCTCGGGCGCCGAATCGACGACGACCACATGTGCCCCGGCATCGGCGAGCAGCACTGCGGCGGCCCTGCCGTTACCGATACCGGATGCGCGGGAACCGGCACCCGTGACAATCGCCACCTTGCCCTTGAGGTCGAAGCCCACGGTCATGCGTCCTCCTGTCAGTGCGGGTGATCAGATCTGCCGGGACCGGCCGGCCCAGTACCGTTCCCGGATGGCCCGCTTGAGCACCTTTCCGTTGGCACTGCGGGGCAGCGAGTCGACGAACTCGACCTGCTTGGGGGCGCGAACACCGCCCAGCCGGTCCTTGCACAGCGAGATCAGCTCACCGCCGTCGACACGGGCGCCGGCGTTGAGCTCGACGACCGCGACGGCCGCCTCGCCCCAGTCGTCGTGCGGTGCGCCGATCACGGCGCAGTCCTGCACGGCCGGATGGCTCCAGATCACCTGCTCGATCTCACTGGGGTAGATGTTCAGCCCACCGGAGCCCCGCGGCGGCAGAGGGAGTTCGGTGAGCGAGGCGAGCCGGGAGACCCTTCCCACCATCAGCTCCAGTCGGTCCGCTCCCGTGGCCTGCGCGCGGTGCAGCAGCGCGAACGGCGGCGGTTCGCCGCCGAGGATTCGCCGCAGCAACGGGTTCGGTACATCGGAACGCACTGTGTCGGCACCCTGGTTCATGAGCGGCTCGCCTCCTCGAGCTTCTGCAGCACGGCATCGGTGGACAGCGCCATGCCGCACCTCGTCGCGACATACCGGAGCGTCATGCGATGGTCGTCCAGGGTGAAGTCGGCGACGGCGTCGGCCACCACGAACGTCTGGATGTCGTGGGCGTACGCCTCACCGGCGGTCATAAGGATCCCGACGTGGGCGTGCACGCCGCACACGATCAGCTGGTCCCGTCCCGTGGATCGGAGCTGGTCCAGCAGGCTCGTACGGAAGAAGGCGCTCGGCCGCCACTTGGTGAGCACCGTGTCGGTTTCTGTCGGCGCCAGTTCCTCGACGACGGCGCGGTCCTTCGGCCCGGCGGTCATGCCTGGACCCCAGAAGTCCTTGAGCAGGCCTCGCTGCTGTTCGGTCATGTCGCCCGGCTGAGCGGTGTAGGCGACGGGGATACCCAGACGGGTGCAGGCCTGTCTGAGCCGGACCGCGTTGCGGACCAGCTCGTCGACGGGTGACCGACCGGCGGGGAACGGTCGCAGGAAGTAGTTCTGCATGTCGTGCACCAACAGGACGGCACGGGACGGACTCACCGACCACGAGGCGGTGTTGGCAGCCAGATCGCTCTGTGTGGGCATCGGGTAGGGCTCGATCAGGGGGATGGCCACAACCCCCTCCTTTCCAGGGCAGGGTCACGCGCCGAGCGCGGCGCCGCCGTCGACGGTGAGATGCTGCATGGTGATGTGCGCGGCCTCGTCGGACAGCAGGAAGAGCACGGCGTTCGCGACGTCCCGAGGACGAGCCACCCTGCCCAGCGGGATGCCGACCCGGAAGGCTTCCGGAACACCCTCGATCGAGGCGCGGGCCGCGGCCTCCTCACTCCACAGCGAGGTCAGCATGGGGGTACTGGTCGAGCCGGGAGCGACCACGTTGCAGCGGATGCCGTACTCGGCGCTCTCCAGGCCGAGGCACTTGGTGAACGTGGACACCGCGGCCTTCGACGCCGCGTACGCGGCCATCTCCATGCGCGCGGTGCCCGCGGCGTTGGAAGCGATCGTGACCAGGGCGCCGCGCCGGCGCGGCATCATCCGGCGCACGACGGCGCGCGACACGTGGAACACCCCGCTCGTGTTGACGGCGAACGTCGTCTGCCAGTCCTCGTCCGTGAAGCGGTCGATCCGGCCGGTGCGCAGCACTCCGGCGGCGTTCACGAGCCGGTCGACCGGGCCGAGCAGGTCCTCGACCTCCTCGACCACCGCGTCTACCTCCTCGCTGGAGGTGACGTCGACCGGGAAGGCCGTGGCGCGACGGCCGGCCTCCGTCAGCTCCTTGGCCACAACTGCCAGCTGGTCGGCGTCGCGGTCCAGCAGTGCCACCGAGGCACCGCTCACGGCGAGCGCCTCGGCCACCGCGCTCCCGATACCGCCCGCCGCCGCGACGGCGTCCTGGAAGCGGACGACCTCCCGCACGACCGTGTCCACGAGCCGCGTCTTGACCCCTCCCGGTGCGATCACGGTGTTGCCGTGCATCGGGTCGGACAGCCAGCTGACCGGATGGCCCGCGGCCCGCACGGCGGACACCAGTGCGGGCAGTCGCTCGGTCACGGCGTCGGCACCCATCCGAGCGATCAGGGTGAGCCTGCCGGGCGTCCGGTCGGGATCCAGCAGCCCGCACAGGCGTACCACGTCGTCGGGTGTGGCCGACGGTCCGACCTTGCAGGAGAGGGGGTTGTCGACGCGGGCGAGCAGGCGCGCGTGCGCCCCGTCGATATGCCGGGTGCGCTCGCCGATCCACGGCCAGTGTGTGGAGGTGAGCAGCAACCGGCCGGCTTGGTCGCGACGTACCGCAGGGCCTGCAGGTACTCGTCTTGCAGAGCGGCTTCGTCGACATGGGTGGTGCGGCCGTTCTCCAACAGGATCCGGCCCGCTACCAACACGGTGTGCACGTCCTGCGTGCCGCCCAGGGTCAGGTAGGCCTCCAGTGGGCGCGGGTTGAGCAGGTAGCGCCAGTCGTCGATGGGGACGAGCACCAGGTCGGCCTGCTTGCCCACCTCCAGGCTGCCGACCTCTCGATCCCATGCGAGACCGCGCGCCGCGATCCGCGTAGCCATGGCCAGTGCCTCACTGGCGAGCAAGGCGGTGTGGTCCGCCGCAAGCTCGTTGTACATCTGCCAGGCAGCCCGCATCTCCTCCGCCATGCCCATGACGGGAAACACGCCGCCGTCCGTCGACAGGGAGACGTCGAGGCCGCTGCGCCGGAGTCCGGGGATGAGACCGGTCTCGGTCAGGGTGGACTCACCGGTGGGGCCGTACTTCGCCGGGGAGTGGCTGATGTGAGCCTCGGCTTCGACCAGCATCCGCCGCTCGTCGGGATCGGCGAACGCGCAGTGCACCGCAACGAGCCGGTGGTTCAGGAGCCCCAGCCGGTCCAGCCTGCGGATGGGGGTGGTACCGAAGTACGTACGTATCGCCTCCGCCTCGTTGCGCAGAGCGCCGACATGCGTGGCGAACGGGACGTCGTACTCGGCGGAGAGACGGGCCAGGCCGCGCCCGAGCTCGTGGCTCATGTTGGTGAGGTACGGGGCCGTGGGCCAGGCACGGAGCCGAGCGGTCCGGTCCGCCGCGCAGCGGTCCAACACCTGCTGGATCCATGCCAGTTCGGCGTCGGCGTCGCGGGTCCGCGCGGGCGCGGCGACGCCCGTTCCGCACTGTGTGTCCGCCACCCAGGCGCTCACCGAACAGCGGATGCCCAGCTCAAGTGCCGCATCAGCCAGCGCCTCGGGGCGGTTGACCGATCCGACGTCGCCAAGCGTGGTGGTGCCCGAGCGCAGTTGCGTCCAGGTCGCATACCGGGCGACGGCGCGCGCCTCGTCGGGCTGCAGGGCGTCCACCAAGCGGCGGAATCCCTCGAACCCGGCGGATACCTTGGTGATTTCACCCCCCAGTGCCATGAAACCGGGCTCGTCGGCCCGGTCCTGCGGGGAGCGCAGGGCGCCTTTGAAGGGAAGACGCACGGCGAACAGGTCGTGCCAGTGGTTGTTGACGAAACCCGGCATCACGAGCATGGACCCGGCGTCGATTCTCCGCAGCCCCGCCTGCTGCTCCGGAGTGAGGTCTGCGACAGCCTGCGCCACTTCCTCGACCGAACCTACGGCGGCGATCCGATCGCCGATGACGAGGACGGACCCCGTGGGGTGCACTCGGGCTGCGGCATCCGCCGTGCACAGGTGTCCGCCCTGGATCAGAAGCGCGGCCGGGCGGGCGGGGAGCCCCTCGTCGTCCAGCAGCGGGAATCCACTCATGTCGTGGCCTCCGCGGATCCGGCCGCGACGGCGTTGAAGTGCCGTTGCCAGGCCTCGAGTGTGGGCTCTGCGGCCAGTTCGCGGAACGAGACCGGCAAGCCGTTGCGGCGCCACTGGTTGACCAGTCGCATCATCTCCAGGGAGCCGAGCCCCACGTGAATCAGGTTGGCGTCCGGCGCGATGGCATCGGGTTCGGTACCGATCATCGCCGCGACGGCATCGCGCAGTGCGGCGGAGATCTCCGTGAGGTTCTGTCCCCTGCCGTCCGCTGTGGTGTCCATCAGTGTCCCCAGTTCTTCGACTTCAGCGGGATGAGGGTGGGCGGGACCGGCGCCCTCGGCCGGTCCCGGGGCGGCGTACGCCGTCATCGGCCGACCGCCGATTCGGAGGCGGCGGCGTCTGCCGCCTGGATCCGGGCTGCCGCGCCGGCCGCGAGAGCCTTCTTGTCGACCTTGCCGAGCCCGGTCAGCGGGAGCTTGTCGACGATGGCCAGCCACTCGGGGAGCTTGTAGTCAGCCAGCCCGTCCCCGTGCAGCGCCTCCTTCAACTCCCCAAGAACGGGAGGCGGACCGTCCGGGACCACAAAGGCTCCGACGCGCTCGCCCAGGAACGGATCGGGCACAGGTACAACGGCGACCTCGGCCACCGACGGATGGGCCAGGAGGTGTTCCTCCACCTCACCTGCGGAGACTTTGTCCCCGCCCCGGTTGATCATGTCCTTGATGCGGCCCTCGATGACGAGAGCGCCGTCCTCGGTCAGTCGCACAAGGTCGCCGGTGCGGTAGAAGCCGTCCTCGGTGAAGGCCCGCGCGTTGTGTTCCGGCGCCCTGTAGTAGCCCTGCAGGGTGTAGGGGCCATAAGTGAGCAGCTCTCCGGTGCTGCCCGGCGGCAGCTCCGCTGCGTCGGGGCCGACGATCCCCACCTCGTCGTCGGGTGAGAGCGGCCTGCCCTGGGTGGTCAGGACGGTCTCCTCGGTGTCGGTGGCACGGGTGAGGGTGAGCAGACCCTCCGCCATCCCGAAGACCTGTTGCAGCCGGCACCCGAGGACGGGGCTGACGCGCTCCGCGACGGAGCGGGGCAATCGGGCCCCGCCGACCTGCAGGAGCTTCAGGCTGGACAGGTCGGCCGTGCTCCACTCGGCGGCCTCGAGCCACAACTGGACCAGTGTCGGCACCAATGAGGTGAACGTGACACGTTCGCGCGCGATGGTCTCGAAGCACTCGTCGGCGATGGGCGCGTCCACGAGGACCACGGTGCCGCCGGAACGCAGCGTCCCCACCACGCCGGGGCACCCCCAGGTGAAGTTGAACTCTGCCGGGAGTACCGCCAAGTAAACGTCGTCGGGGCCCAGTTCGAGCAGCTCAGCAGAGGCCCGGGTCTGGTACGCGTAGTCGTCGTGGGTCCTGGGGATCAGTTTCGGCAGCGCCGTCGTGCCACCGGACAGCAGGAACAACGCGACATCGGACGGGTCGGGCGGGGGCAGCGGCACGGGCTCGTCGTCGACCTCGTCCAGCGGGACGAGCCACCTGGTGGCGGCATCGGCTGCTACCGGCGCCACCGGGTCAAGCACGAAGACCTTCCGCAGGGTCTCGTGCTCGCCCACCATGTCGAGTGCCAATTGAGTGTGGTCAAAGCCCTGGTAGGTGCCCGGCACCACGTAGGCGACGGCTTCCGAGAGCCGACACAGATGGCGGATCTCCTGCGCCCGGTGCGAGACCAGCGAGAAGGACCGGCGACCGTGTCGGCCGCGCCCAGGTGGCCCGTCCTCCGCGTGAACTCCCAGATACCCCGCTTCTCGTCGATGTCCAGCGGGTCCAGGAAGGACGCCTGCAAAGGCAGTCGGGAGAAGCCGATGTGACAGACCCGGGAGATGTCCGCCATGTCCAGGCCGGCCTCCGCCAGCGACTTGCGGGCGGCGGCGACGACCGTGTCGCCGAAGTTGCCCATGGGCGGCGGGACCCCTCGGGCCCACTCACGACGCCAGAACTCCCTGCGCTCCTCCAGGTTGAGGGTGCGACCCACGGTGGGACCGGGCGGGAACATGGGCTCCCCGCCGCGGTGCAGTGCTTCCATCGAAGGGGTTGACACCGAACCCACGGACAGCACCCGGGCGAAGCCGCCCCGGCGGGACACCACGGCCGCCGCTCCGGCGTCGCCCAGCAGAAAGAGCTTCGAGGCCCGCCAGCGGTCCACGAGTGGGGTGGAGAAGTTGTCGCCCGAGGTCAGCAGCACCGCCGAATGCTCGGACGTGGCCATGAGGCGGCAGGCGGCCATCTCCAGAGCGGAGAGCATGCCGAGGCGCGCAATCCAGATCATCCAGATGATGGATTTCCGTCTGCAGCAGGCTAGTTGAAGTCGCCATCCGGCACGAGGGACAGGATGAGTGGCACCTTCCGGCACAACTGTCGACGATCGCAGGGCACATGGCACCACCGTGGGCGTGGTGGCCCTCCGCCATCCGCCGCGACGCGCGAAGGGACACGCTTGTGGAGACAGCGCTCTCGCAGAATGGTCGGAAGGTCCCCCTGCCGAGCCTGCCGACGGGTGTAGGGCTCACAGCACTCTGCACAGCCAGGGAACGGGAGGCGGAGAACCGCCGTCCGGACCGGCTCTTCGAGGACCGCACCGCACGGGTGCTCACCGAAGTCATCGACGAATTGCCACGCCCGACCGGACTGCCGGACGGGTGTTCCGCCAGAAGCCGGGCATTCATGCGGGACTTCGTCGCCCTGCGCACCCGGTTCTTCGACGAGGAGCTGCGCGCCGCGTCACAGCGATGCCGTCAAGTGGTGCTGCTTGGCTCGGGGTTGGACTCCAGGTCCTTCCGCCTCGACTGGGCACCGGGCACCGAGGTCTACGAAGTGGACCGGACCGACGTCCTGCGCTTCAGGCACGGCATCCTGTCCATGATCGGCCAGGAGCCCCGCTGCAGACGTGCGGAGGTGGGTGCAGACCTGAGAGGGGACTGGCCCGGGGCGCTGCGGGCTGCGGGCTTCAATCCCTGGCGGTCGACGGCGTGGGGGGTCGAAGAGTTGCTGCCCTACCTGAGTCACACTGAGAACAACCAGTTACTGAGGGACATCACGGCGATGTCCGCACCGGGCAGCCGACTGGTGATGGACCACTTCGACAGAGCCCTGCAGCGCTCGGCGCGCTTCTCCCGACTGACCGAGGACCTGTACACGGTGAGTGCTGCCTGGCGCTCCACCTTGGAGATTCCCGACCGGTGGTTCACCCCGCACGGCTGGACGTTCGCCCTGACCAACCCCACGGAGCTCGCCCGCCGCAGCGGACGGGAGATCCCCGACCTGTTCACTCCGCAGGCCGGAGCCCAGGGACTCATGTGGCTCATCAGCGCAGCCCGCTGACGGAACGGGTCAGGAGGCCTTCACCCGCATTGCCCGCACCCACCAGGGTCCTTTCGGGCAGCCCTGGTGCGATGATGGTCTGTTATCTTTCCCTAAGGGCTGTCCCGTAATCCCTGGTGAGTCACCGCGCGGCGTCGGGTGCGGTGCATCGCAAGGCGGAGGGACGCGCGAATACTGGATGTATTCGGGCGTTCCGACAACGCGGCGAGGGGCCGTAGCCGTCGTCGCGCGCCCGCCAGGGATTACGGGACAGCCCTTAGTCGCCGAGGACTCAGGAACGCGAGCAACATGTCGTCATGGCTCGAGGGGTGCGGTCAACATGAGTTATCACCGAGGTGAGCGGAAAGTACAGGAAATCCTGGGTCGGTCGGCGGAGGCCGACCGATCGTCCAGAGTGATCCGGAACGGCTTCAGCGAGGTCCATGCCGCCTTTGTCGGCATGCAGCGTCTCGTGGTGATCGGATGGGCCGATTCCGGCGGCCGGATCTGGGCCTCGACCTTGACCGGCCCACCCGGATTCGCCCGGACCACCGGTCCTCATTCACTCTCCTTGGTCCTGGACCGGACGCAACTCGCTTCACCCTCAGGGCTTTTGGCCGACAGGCCGTTCGAGACCGGTCTGCTCTTTCCCGACAGACGCACAGGGCTGAGGCTCAGGGTCAACGGCATCGCTCGACCCACCAAGCGAGGGCTCGCTGTCGACACAGCCCAGGTCTTCACCAACTGCCCTGGGCGACTGCGCCACTGGAGCGGACCGGGGCAGCATGCGGTCGCTGCGAAACAGGCTGTCTCGGGTGAGATGCTCAGCCCGGTCCAGCAAAAATGGATCACGGATGCGGATACGTTCTTTATCGCGACGACTTCCGACACGGGGACCGCAGACGCCAGCCATCGGGGTGGGGAGCCCGGGTCCGTCAAGGTGGTGTCGCCGACCCAACTGGTGTGGGCGGAACGCTCCGGAAACTCGATGTTCACGACGCTCGGGAATCTTGCTGTCAACCCTCGCGCGGGAATTCTGTTCATCGACGGCCGGAGCGGCGCAACGCTGCACCTCACCGGAACCACCCGGCATCACCTCACCGGCGAGGAGCCGATCGTGCACTTCATGATCACGCACGTGGTACAGACGGCGCCCGTGGACGTGGCGGGGTTGCGGCGCCAACAGCAGCTCGCACGTGGTGTGTCGGCAGGATAGACACCTGCCTCGAAGCCGTCGGCTTGGCGCCACCAAGTCGCCAATGGCGATGACGACCTGGTGGCCCGTGAAGTACCAGTGATCTCCGGCTGTCGTCCACGATGAGCACAGCATCCCCTGACCGCCTGCGGGACCCGAGCTCGAGCAAGAGGCCCGAGAACTCGGCGATGCGGTCCAGGCGCTGCGGTCACCGGCCGGCCGGATACACGATGCTCAGATCCACTGCGAATCTCGGGCAATCCGTAACGCGTCAATTCGGCTGCGCGCTCCGAGCTTTGCCACCGTGGATGAAGCGCGTGTCGTGGGCGCGAACGCCGACGACAGCACTCACCTGCGCACCGGTGACCTCGGTTTCCTGCACGACGGCGAGCTGTACGTCACCGGACGCCTGAAGGACGTCATCATCCGTAAGGGCCGCAACTACTACCCCCAGGACATCGAGCTGTCCGCCGAACGGGCCGTGCCGGGTCTGCACCCGAACTGTGCAGCCGCCTTCTCCAGCGACGACGGTGAGCGCGAGCGGCTCGTGGTGGTCGTCGAGTCCGACGGCCGGCTCCTCAACTCCGTGGGGGCCACGTCCATACGTCAGCGTGTATACGACGCCGTCGGGGAAGAGCAGCGAATCACCCCGGACGAAGTGATCGTCGTGCGGCGCGGGGCACTGCCGAAGACCTCCAGCGGCAAGGTGCAGCGCCGGGCGTGCAAGCGGCGCTATGAGAACGGCGAGTTGACCGCCGTCACCACGTCCGCCGCCGTGACCGAGCGGGAGGCGTGATGTCCCGGCTGCACGTTACCCGAGCAGCCCGGGTGCCACGTCCTGAGCACCACATGATCGCGCTCGGCGCGGTCGTATAACGAGGGTGATGGTCGGCGGCGGTCGGGTGCCAGGAGCACTTCCTGGCACCCGGCGCGTCCCGGCCACTCACCGCCCGTCAGGCCATCTCCGTGCCATGCCGGCCGCCCAATGATCCACACCGAGTCCGGCAGCGATCCACACCGTGTCCGGACAGCCCGCCTCACCGACGAGATTCCGTGAGGTCAGACCCCCGCCCGTCGGCGTCGGCCAAGTGCACAACACACCGGTTCTTGGGGGGACAGCACGGCTCCGGATCTTCTTCGTCAGCCCTCGGGGGCGTCGCAGGACATGGGGGTGACAATCAAACACGCCACCGTTACTGTGTGCCTACTCACAAGCCTTGGGCAGCGAGACGGGGAAACATGCTCGGTCAGCCGTTATCTTGCGCTTTAACCGATGTTTTTGGTGTGCCTGCGCCGATCTGTGGACGCATCACGGAAGAAGCCACGCTCGATATCTTCGCGGGGCGCCGCGAGAACCCGGTCACAACTCAATCAGGTGTTGATCGAGTGAACGTGCTTGAGTAGCCTGACCGTGGCTCGCACGAGTGAGTAGTGCCTGTTTCCGTCAGTACGACCGCCCTAGGTCCCGACCTTCGGCGATACCGGCTTCGGCGGCTTGGCATCCTGACGGCGTGACGCTCTGCCATTACATTCCTCGAGCAGGTTCCCGTCGTACTCATTCCTGTGCCGTTCACGCTGTACGCGTTTTACAGGGCAGATTCCTTGATGTGGTTCGAGTACGGCTCGAAGGGGAGAGATGGAAAAGCGTTGCCGCGCGATCGCCATAGAATCGCGACGTGAACCTCTCGATAACGCAGAGTTTATCACGGATTCACGGTACGGGAAGAGCGGCAGGCAATCGTTATCCGGCCAATTAGCTGGAGTTGCACTTACCTCCCGGCGTATTCGCGCCCCCAGAGACGGAAGCCGCACCGAGGAGCTGGAACGCGTACGTCGGTCTCGTCGGCGGCATGGTCGTGCACGCTGACCAGCGACACCGAAGGGGACCGCGAGCCACGCGCGAACCCGCTCGTTGACGACGGGTAGGTGCACGGGCACCCCAGCTCGGCACGGGCCGTGACACACGAACTCGCCAGGCCCGCCAAAGACGCGCTGCTACAGGGGTCGGTCCTGCCGCCCCGGTGCGGCGTCGTGGCGAAGGCCACCCAGGACGGCCTCATGACCGCGGCTGCGGTGCTGCGCGGCATCTACTCCAAGTACGGCAGGGACCGCTGGAAAGGGGGCAGGGTAGTCGAGCAGCCCTCCGCCGAGCGCGGGCTGGAGGAGATACCCGTGAGGAGTGATGTTCCCGTCCGGCCGCTGGAGTCCGGCGCGGACAGCGTTCCGGAACCGGCCGACGACCGCTCGCTGTGCTGATGCGGGGGGCGTACGGGAACGGAACGACCAACACGTCAGGAGGCGAATGATCCGTGGCCACCACGGGAGCACCACTGCGCATACAGCTGTTAGGGCCCGTGCGTGCCTGGCGGAAGGAAGCGGAGGTGGCACTGGGCCCGCCCAAGCAGCGGGCCGTGCTCGGCCTGCTCGCCAGCCGCGCCAACGATGTCGTGGGCGTCGAGACCGTCGTGGACGCCCTGTGGGGCAGTGCCGTACCGCAGACGGCCGCCAACGGCGTACACACCTACGTGGCCGGCCTGCGCCGGGCGTTGGAGCCCGGACGCGGCAGGAGGGTGGCCGGAGCGGTACTCACCTCCGAATCCAGCGGGTACTGCCTGCGACTGGACCCCGCGAACGTGGACGCCACGGTCTTCACCCAAAGCCTCGGCGAGGCCCGCAGGTCACGGGGTGTGGGCACCGTCGATTCGACGCTGCGGCTGTACGAGCAGGCCATATCACTCTGGCGCAGCGAGGCGTACTCCGGGATTCCGGGGCCTTTCGCCGCGATGGAGCGCACCCGGCTGCGGGACCTGCGGCTGACCGCCGTGGAGGAGTGGGCCGCTGAGATGCTGGCGGTCGGACGGCACGCCGATGTCATCGCCGAGCTGACGGGCGCGGTGTCCGAGGAGCCGCTGCGGGAGAAGCTCCGCTGGCTGCTGATCCAGGCGCTGTACCGCAGCGGACGGCAGGCCGACGCGCTGCGGATGTACGAGGAGATCCGGCAGCTGCTGAGCCGTGAGCTGGGCGTCGAGCCCGGCACCGACCTGCGCAATCTCTACCATCAGATCCTTTCCGGGCATCCGGAGCTGCGCCCTCCCGGCGACACCTCGCCGCTGCCGCTCGCGGGCCGCGATACCGCGTTCCACCTTCCCCTCAAGCCAGCTCAACTACCTCCATTAGCCCGTGGGTTCTTAGGTCGGGACACAGAACTGACTGACCTGGAAACGGTGTTGACCGAAGAGAGCACGCGGCACGGCGCGACGACCCCGGTGGCGGTGGTCGATGGTCTGGCCGGGGTCGGCAAGTCGGCGTTCGTGCTGGAGCTCGCGAACCGGCTCCTCGCTTGTTTCCCCGACGGCCAGCTGTACGTGGACCTACGCGGCACGGGACTGCAGGGCCGACCCGTGAGCTCCGCCGATGCCCTGGGGCAGCTCCTGGTCGGCCTGGGAGTCGACAGTTCGCAGATACCCCCGGGCCTGGCCGCCAGGACCACCCTCTACCGGAGCCTGCTGCATGGCCAGCGGATGCTGGTGGTGCTGGACGATGTAGCCGCTGCCGATCAGCTGCGGCCACTCATTCCTCGGGGGGCGTCCTGCGTCCTGGCGACCAGTCGGCAGCGCTTCAGTGGGCTGGCAGCTCGCGACGGTGCTCATCTGGTCACGATCGGGCCGCTGGCCGACGAGGAGTCGGCGCAACTACTCACCGGGCTCAGCGAGGGACGGCTCGAGGGAGAGGACGAGGTCGGCGCACGCCTGGTGGCAGTGTGCGGAGGACTGCCGCTGGCGCTGCGTATCGTCGCCGACGGGCTGGCGGCCAACCCCGATGTACCGCTGACCACGTTGGTCGAGCAGTACGAAGCCGAGCATGGCCGGCTCGACCGGCTGACGGTGAAGGACGACGCAGCAGCCAGCATGCGTAATGTCTTCGAGGCGTCGTACCAGGCACTGCCCGCGGACGCGGCACGGATGTTCCGTCATCTGGGGCTGCACGGTGGTCCGTTCACGGTTCATATAGCGGCGACGCTCACGGAGGCGGACCATGAGAGCACCGAAAGCCTGCTTGCGCTCCTGTCGGCCCACCACCTGTTGGAGGAGGGACCGGACCAGCAGTACCGCTTCAACAGTCTCATCGCCGTCTATGCCGCCGAGTGCGCGGAGCGCGAGCCGCCAGCCCGCCGCAAGGAGGCTCTCGACCGACTGACCCAACTGGAGTCAGGCACTGCGAACGCACGGTCCTCGGCGGCGAACGGCGCCTGGCAGGATGCCCTGGGCCATCGCGCTCTGAGCACGCCGACGCCTCGATGACCGAGGCTGGACCAGAACTGCGGACACGCCCCCAGAGGTCTGGCGCCGCGGCTTCCCGGCAGCGGCACACAGTGGCGGAGGGCCGGCTCGCATATCTCTGTCCGTGGGGGGATCTCAAGGAATGCGTCAGGGAGGTTCGCATCGGTGGTCGTGATTCTGCAGCGGTTGGCAGCCGCGTCTTCCCAGACCACGGCCGGCTGCACCACTTCGCGGGACAGGATCAGCCACCGCCTCTCCCACCCCGGCTTCGGTGGTGACGGCCGACGGTCATACAGACAAGATCCATACATCGTCCAGTAAGGCTCAGCAGAATAGCTACCGGCCGTCACCCGCACGGAAGTTGAGCCCCCCCTGACAAGGAGGAGAAGGACGAAAGGACGGTGAAGCCGCTCCGCATTCGTTCCGTTCCGCCCCCTTCCGTAATTTCTTTGCGAGCAGTGACGGCAGACCAGTGTTTCGTTCACGGCATACCCGGCTACTGGAGATGGGTGTCAGACCCGCGCCATGGAAGCGCATGCGCACCCGCCGTATGCCGCCGAGCACGAAACCTGTTCTTCACCGTCTTCCGGAGGACGGTGCATCACGTCGTGACGGAAGTCTGATTCATCCAGTGACCCAAGGGGAAAACACATGCTGGAAGTCAGCATCTCCAAGGACCAGGCCGCATCTGCTGCATCGGCCCTGTCGACCGTGGACAAGATCACCAATTGGCTCGGGACCGCGCCTGAGAAGGTCGACTCCGCCCTGTCGAGCAGCGAGCGCGACCGTGTCCTCGAGGATGTGTCCGACATCAACAGAGCTGCGGCCGCGGGCGACGTCGACGCCCTGTACGCCCAGCAGTATCTGCTCGACCGTATCTACCAGCTGTACACCAAGATCCCGCAAGGGGTGAACGCCGAGGGGTCGGTCCTCGTATACGAGATAGTCCGACTACTGGAGACGGCCACAGCGGAGGCCCAGGACCGGCTGATCGATCCGGAGCTGCTTGACGAGGCGCCCACCGAGCCGCGGAAGTACCTGACCTGGCTCAAGAAGATCGCCCGTGAGCACCGGGTCTACAAGCACCCCTACTACCACGAGTTCATCCGCAACACGGCGACCGAGAGCGACTTACGCAACTACGTGATGCAGGAGTCCGTGGTGGACGGCCGCTTCGACGACCTGCTCGCGCTGATGCAGGTGGGCACCGCGGGCGATGCCAAGATGGAGATCGCCTCCAACTTCTGGGACGAGATGGGCAACGGCGACCACGCCCAGGTCCACACCACCCTCTTCAACAAGATCTTCGAGGTATTCGAGATCTCGGAAGACGAGTTGGAGCGCTCACTCACCGCCACCGCGCTGCTCAACGGCAACCTCGCAGTCATGCTGTGCCGCTACCGCACCCTGTACACGGAGGCCGTGGGCTTCCTGGGCATGACCGAGTGGATGGCGCCGGACAGGTTCGTCCAGGTCGTACACGCCTGGGAGCGCCTCGGCCTGCCGGAAGTCGGGATCACTTACCACCGGCTGCACATCACCATCGACTCGCAGCACGCCCAGGGCTGGTTCCACAACGTGGTGCTGCCCGCCGCCGAATCCGCGTACATGCGCCGAGCCATCGCTCGCGGCATCCTGTGGCGGCTCAACTCCTCCGCCGCATACCTGGACGAGCGCATGCCGTCCGCCGCCGCCTGACATCCGCCCGTCCCACCCATTACGGAGGAGAGACCATGCCGCTCGGCAGCGAAGGGTTCACCATCATCGACCTGCCGGATGTCCCGCCCGACATCCTGGCAAGCTATGACGACTGCCCGGTCGACGAGTACATGGGCAACGGCACTCGCTTCAAACGGTTCTCGCAGTACCGCCTCAGCCCACAGGGCGACGACGGGTGGTCGTTCGCACGGCTCCCCCACCGCGACTACACAACGTTCAAGAAGTTCAACCCGGTCGGTGGCGGCATGCGCCGCGTCTATGAGCCGATCAAGGTGGACTTCACCCCGTTCATCGAGGTCGGCATCCGTGAGCTCGGCCTTGACCGGTCCGAGGACTGGCAGATCAACGTCCACCAGAACAGGACCCGTGCCGACAGCGACAAGCCGGGCCCCCTCACCCCGGAGGGCGTGCACCACGACGGCCACGAGTTCGTGATGATCGCAATCCTCAACAAGGCGAACGTGGCGGGGGCCACCACCCGTCTTTGGAAACCCGGCGCCGACGAGCCCTTCTGGAGCGGTACGCTCGAACCGGGCCAGGCGGTCCTGCTGGACGACCGGGGGCTCGCGCACGACGTCACCGATGTGCTCTCCGCCGACGGCGGTCCGGGCCACCGGGACATCGTGATCGTCGCGTTCTCCCGGTGGTCGGAGAAGTGGTACGGCGACGAGCACGACGCCGCCGCGCTCACCGAGCAGTAGAACCCGGGCACAGCGCCGCCCTGGGGCGTTCCATCACCCCAGGGCGGCGCCGTGCCGCGTCCGCAGCCCATGGAGACCGACTGTGATCGACTTCTTCAAGTATCAGGCAGCAGGCAACGACTACTTGGTAATCGACCCCCGCCACACCGACTTCGCCGTGAGCCCCGAAGCGATCCGGCTGGTCTGCGACAGGCGCCGTGGGGTCGGGGCGGACGGCATCCTGTACGGGCCGCTGGAGCAGCCCCGTGCCGGTGTTCCGGTGGCGCTCAGCCTGTACAACTCCGACGGATCCGACTGCGGCAGAAGCGGCAACGGTCTGCGGATGTTCGCTCTCCACCTCGCCGCGCAGGAGCCGGGTGACTGGGTCGACGGGCGGGAGTTCACCCTTCGTACGGCCGCGGGCGACTGCCCGGTGAGGATCCTCGACGCGGCCGCGGGGCGCGTGCAGGTCGGTATGGGCCGGCCCAGCTTCGACGCCGCCGATGTGCCCCTGCTCACCGAGGACGGGACACCCTATTCCGGCCGGGCGGTGCGGGTGCCGCTCACGGTGGACGGCGAACAGCTGACCGTCACCTGCGTCTACAACGGCAATCCCCATACCGTGGTCCCGGTAGACCAGCCGTCGCCGCATCTGGCCGGGCGGCTCGGGCCGAAGATCGCCCGGCACGTCCGGTTCCCCGAGGCCACCAATGTGCAGTTCATGCGCATGCGGGGCCGGGACGTGATGGAACTGGAGGTCTTCGAGCGCGGTGCCGGGTACGTGACGGCGTCCGGCGCCAGCGCCTGTGCCGCGGCGTCCGCGGCCCGTGAACTCGGGCTGTGCGACGGGAGGGTCGAGGTCAGAATGCCTGGGGGAAGTATGGAGATCACCATCTCAGCGGACGGCTGGGTCACCATGACCGGGGATGCCGAGCAGGTCGCCGTCGGGAGCTTCGCGCCCGCCCTGCGCACGCGGCTCGACCGGTTGACGACAGCGAGGGCGGCTCGGTGACCGTCTCCTCAGCCCAGTCACGCGACTATCCGATCCAGAAGTGGGTGTTCGAGGACGCCGCCGGGCGCTTCGACATCGACCTCGGTGACAGCAACATGCTCCCTGGTCGCTTCGACGACCTCGTGGTGCCCGCCGGCCTGGAACTGGACTACGGCCACGACCGCGGCCTCGGCGCGCTGCGCGACGCGGTCGCCGGGCTGTACGGCGGGACGGCCGAGTCGGTCCTCATCACCCAGGGCGCTCAGCAGGCGCTGTACCTCGTATACGCGACGCTGCTGACTCCGGGATCCCAGGTGATCTCCTTCCGGCCCGGCTGGCAGCAGTCCTGGGACGTACCGGCCGCGCTGGGTTGCCGAGTCGAACTCGTCGGGTTCCGTCCTGACCTCAGCTTCGACGTCGAGGCCGCCGAGGCGGTGGCCGGGCCCGACGTGCGGCTGATCGTGGCCAACAGCCCGTGCAATCCGACCGGTCGGCGCATCGCCGAGGCGGATCTCCGCGGCCTGCTGGCGCTGGCGTCGCGTACGGGTGCCTATCTGTTGCTCGACGAGGAGTACGCGCTCGATCTCTCGCGCTCACCCGCGCTCGGTGATGACCGGGTGATCTCCGTGTCCAGCTTGTCCAAGGTGTACGGCTTCCCGGGGCTGCGGGTCGGCTGGTTGTACGGTCCGCCGAGCGTGGTGGACGGCTGCGCCCAGCGCAAGTTCCTCTCCACCATCTCCAACTCCGTGCTCTGCGAGACGCTGGCATGCGACGTACTGGCCCACCGCGAGCGCCATCTGGGGTCCTACCGGGAACTCACCACGCAGGGGCTCGCTCTCGTCAGGGACTTCGCCCGGCGCAACGCGGACGCGGTCACCCTCGTGGAGCCCCAGGACACCCCGTTCGCCTGGCTCTGGCTCACCACCGGGGAGGAGCCGCTGGCCATGTGCCGCAGGGCACTGGACATGGGCGTACTGCTGATGCCCGGCGAGACGCTCGGCGCCAGTGACGGCTTCCGGATCTGCTTCGCGCGCCCCCCAAAGGCCGTGGCCGAAGGGCTGACCCGCGTGGAACAGGTTCTCAGGCCTGTCTCCCCCACGGTTGCCTCCCCTCCCGTCCGCTGAGACCCGATCCCCCCGTGTACGACCTTCCTGTGCACGGCCTTCCTGGAACCGCTCCGCGAACAGCCGAATGGAGTTCTGTGACGATGAGCACGCCGCACGCCGTCGAGTCGCGCTTCCCCCTGTCCTTCGGACAGGAGCAGCTGTGGTTCCTGGACCAGATGAGTCCAGGAGAGACCACTTACAACGTCGTCTCGGTCTACCGCCTACGCGGTCCGTTGGACGTGCCCGCCCTGGAACGCGCACTCAACCTGCTGGTGGCGCGCCATGAGCAGCTGCGGGTGACCTTCCACGCGACAGACGGTGTCCCCTATCAGGTGGTGTCACCGGCCAAGGATCGGCCACTGCCGATCCGGGACTTCAGCGCTATGGCCCCCGAGGAGCGGGAAGGCGCCCTGCGCCAGGCGCTGGAGACGGAAGCCGACACCCCCTTCGATCTGGCCGCGGGGCCGATCTCCCGGTTCCAACTGTTCCGGATGGGCACCGACGAACATGTGCTCTGCCTGGGCTTCCACCACATCGTCACCGACGGGTGGTCCGGCGGTGTGATCAGCCGGGAGATCTCCCAGGCCTATGGGGATTTCACCGCGGGCCGGGCACCCTCGCTCCCGGAGCTGTCCGTCGGCTACGGCGACCACGTCAAGCGGCAGCGCACACAGCGGGCCGACGGTGTGTGGGAGGACGAGCTGAAGTTCTGGGAGGAACGGCTGGCCGGTCTCGAGGCGCTGGAACTGCCCGCCGACCGGATCCGGCCGGCGCAGCCCACGCAGAACGGCGAGACCTTCGAGGTCGACTTTCCCGCCGAACTGCTCACGAAGGCACGCGGCTTGGCCAATGAGGCGGGCGTGTCCGTCTATATGGTGCTGGCCGCGACGCTGAACGTCGTACTGAGCCGGTACAGCGGGCAGGACGACATCGCCCTCGGAGTGCCCATGCTCGGCCGCACCGACCCCGACCTCGAGGACGTCGTCGGTCTGTTCATCAACATGACGGTGCTGCGTTCCGACCTGTCCGGTGATGTCACGTTCACCGAGCTGCTGGAGCGCATCTCCGACACGAATCTCGACATGCACGACAACCAGGACGTGCCGTTCGACCATGTCGTGGACCGGGTTCAGCCGACCCGGGAGGCGGGCCGCAACCCGCTGTTCCAGATCGCCTGCCAGCTGCTCGGCGATACGACCACCGGCTACTCGCTGGAGCTGACGGGACTGACGACCGAGTCGATCGCGGTGGCCGGCACCCGCTCACGGTTCGACCTGTCGTTCAGCTTCGTGGAAGGTGCCGAACGGCTGCTGCTGATCGTCGAGTTCGCCACGGACCTCTACGACCGCTGGCGGATCGAAGCCCTCGTCGGGCACCTCCAGACAGCGCTCGCCGCGGCCGCGGCCTCCCCGGACACCCCGGTCTCCGCGCTGCCGCTGCTGCCCGAGGCGGAGCGCCGCGAGCTTCTGGCGGCGGGGCGAGGCCCCGACTTCGCCTATCCGACCGAGCCGGTGCACGCGACCGTCGCGCGGATCGCCGAGGAGCACCCCGACCTGGTCGCGGCCGTCTGCCGCGGGGTGGAGATGACCTACGGCGAGCTGATGCGCCGCGCCGGCAAGCTCGCTCGGTACATCCGCTCCCGGGGTGTGCGGCACGAGGATGTCGTGGCCATCGCGATGGACCGCGACCTGGACGCGCTGGTGGCGATCCTGGGCGTCATGGTGTCCGGCGCGGCCTACACGATCATCGATCCCACGCACCCCAACGCCCGTCTGAACCACATGCTGCAGGACACCCAAACACCACTGGTCATCACGCGGGAGGCCGCGCTGGGGGACCTGCCGGACTCATGCGGTTGGGAAAGCGTACGGATCGACGCCGACTGGGACCTCATCGAAGCGCAGCCGGACGACGAACCGCTTGAGGAATGGGCGGCTCCGGCCTCCATGGTCTACGTCCTCTACACCTCCGGGTCGACCGGGCGGCCCAAGGGCGTGGTGATCGAGCAGCGCGGTCTGCGCATGTTCATCGAGGCCTACCGGCGCAGCTTCGGCGAGTGGAATCACGAGGATCGGCTCCTGCAGCTGCCGGCGCTGACCTTCGACATGTCCCAGGGTGAGATCTTCGCTGGTCTGATCAGTGGCTCGACGCTGGTGCTGGTGGCGCCGGAGGACGCCTCCTCGCCGGAGTCCCTGGCCGCTCTGATGCGTGGGCAGCGGGTCACGTACGCCGGTCTGTCGCCTGCGATCCTGTCCGTGGTCGAACCGGGGCCGTACCCGGATCTGAAGTACATAATGGGTGGCGCGGAGGCGCTGCCTGCGGAGCTGGTCAACAAGTGGAATCTGCCGGGCCGGAAGTTCGTGAACCTCTACGGCCCCACGGAGGCTTCGGTGGCGACCACCGAGTACCTGTGCGAGCACAAGGAGTGGCAGTCGTCGCCTCCCATCGGCCGGCCCGAATTCGGCCGACTGCACTACGTGGTCGACAAGGAGTTCAACCTGGTACCGGTAGGAGTCCCGGGCGAATTGCTGATCGGCGGCGACGAGGGCCTGGCGCGCGGCTATCTCAATCTGCCGGAGTTGACGGAGGAGAAGTTCGTCCCCGACCCCTTCCTGGGTGAGGGCCGGGTCTACCGCACGGGTGACCTGGTGCGCTGGACGCGCGATTTGCAGATCGACTTCATCGGCCGGCTGGACAACCAGGTGAAGCTGCGGGGGCTCCGCATCGAACTCGGTGAGATCGAGTCCGGGCTGCTGAACCATCCGAAGGTGCGCATGGCCCTGGTCCTGTTGCGCGAGGACGGCGGAGAGAAGCAGCTCGTCTCCTACTACACCGTGCTCGGCGACACCCCGCCGACCGTCGCCGAACTCCGCGAGCACCTGGGCCGCACGATGCCCGAGTACATGGTGCCGACGGCTTGGGTGGAGCTGTCGGAGTTCCCGCTGACTCCGGCACGCAAGATCAACCGCGCCGCGCTCCCGGCTCCTGTGTCTGCGGCCGACGGCGCAGCGAGCTTCGTCGCCCCGGTGACCGCGACCGAGAAGAAGGTGGCCGAGGTGTTCGATGCTGTGCTGTCCATTCCGCAGGTCGGCTCTGACAGCAACTTCTTCGAGCTAGGGGGCAACTCGCTGCAGGCGATGCGTGTCGTGAGTCGGCTCAACAAGCACTTCGGCGTCAAGGTCAACGTCCGTCTGCTGTACAACGGCGCCACGGTCGCCACGGTCGCCACGGCCATCGACGCGCTGACGGAGGCCAAGAAGGCGGGGGCTGCGCGTGCTTGACCCCTCGCGGGCGGTACTGCCGTCCCGGGACTCCCGTCAGTGCGCCTCCGGCGCGGCGCGTGCTTCGCTGTCGCGCCGGAGGGGCCGGTTTCTGGACGGGCCTCGCGGGGGCCTGATCGTCGTCGGCCGAAAGTGCACGGCGCTCGGCCCCGACGGCCGCACCCCCCTCGCCCGGCTGATGCGGCGAGCCGTCTTCCCCCAGTCGCAGGGCACGCCGAGCCCCGCGACGATCGCGGCCAAGGCACATACGTTCAGGTCAGTGGCGAAACTGTCCGTACGTCTGCTGTACGACAACCGCACTGTCAGCGCCCTCGCCTCCGTCATCGACCAGCGGCTCGCACAGCCGGCACCGACCGCGAAAGGAGCGTCGGCACAGTGATCGAGCCCTCCGCCGACAGTCTCGTACCTCTCCGGGCGACGGGCAGCCTGTCCCCTCTCCACTGCGTCCATCCGGTCTCCGGATCGCCGTACTGCTACGCAGGTCTGACCGGCGAACTTGACGCGGATCGTCCGGTGTTCGGCTTCGAAGCGCCCGGTTTCGACGGCGTCTTGGAGCCCGCCGGGTCTATCCGGAAGCTGGCCGAACTGCACACGGCCACCCTCAGGGCAACCCGCCCACACGGCCCCTACCGGTTGCTCGGCTGGTCGCTCGGCGGAGTCGTCGCCTACGAGATGGCCCGGCTGCTGTCCGCCGCGGCGGAGGAGGTGCCACTGCTCGTCATCGTCGACGCGGCGGTACCGCAGTCGGCGCCGCTGCCGCCCGAGGAGACCCTGGCGCGCTACTTCCTGTACGACTTCCTCGGCGTCACGAGCGACCGGGCGCCCGGCGTCGACAAGGCTGCGTCGGGTCTGCCGCCAGGGGCACAACCGCTGGAGCTGTTCACCGCGGTGGAGCGCGAAGGCGTCGTTCCCGAGGAGTTCGACGCGGAGTTCCTGCTGGAGCGCTACGCCCTCTTCCGCACGCATGTCTCAGCCTTGCGGCAGCACCCCTTGGAGGGGGTTCACCACGGGCCCGCGGTCGTCATCAAGGCCGCGGAGTCGGACGACCGGCTGCTGGACTGGAGTCCTCATCTGAGTCGGTTGACCGAGTACACGGTGCTCGGCGATCACCACTCCATATGGCAAGGCGAAGGGCTGACCGCGATCGGCCATATCGTCAACCAGGCCCTACGAGAGGTGACTTCGGCATGACGGAGCACACCACCCACTCCGGAGCGGTCGCCGGAGCCGAGCCGGAGGGCCCGCCACCCTCGCTCTGGCGCAACCGGGACTTCCTGGTGTTCTGGGCGGGCGAGGCGTTTTCCCTCTACGGCACCCAGGTCACCAATCTCGCGCTCCCGCTCACCGCCGTGCTGGTCTTCGAAGTGGGGGCCGAGCAACTCGGCCTGCTGCGGTTCGCCCAGCTGGTGCCGTTCCTCGGACTCGCCCTCGTCTTCGGTGTCTGGGTGGACCGGATACGCAAGCGCCCGGTGATGTTGGGTGCCAACCTGGCCAGGATGGTGCTGATCGGCCTGGTACCCGTCCTCTACCACTTCGACCTGCTGACGCTCCCGCTGCTGTACGCGCTGGCCCTCGGCGTGGGGGTGGCTTCGGTGCTCTTCGACGTCAGCTGGATGTCGTACGTTCCCGTACTGGTGAAGGACCGGCGCAGCCTGCTGGAGGCCAACACCAAGCTCAATGCCACGCTCTCGTCGGCGGACATCGCCGGTCCAGGTGTGGCCGGCACACTGGTGAGCGCGTTCTCGGCGCCCTTCGCCATGACCGCCAACGCCTTCACGTACGCCGCCTCGGTACTGTCCCTGATCGCCATCAGGACACCCGAGCCCACCCCAAAGGCCCCCCGGTCAAGACGACACCTGCGCGCCGAACTCGCCGAGGGCCTGCGCTGGGTGTTCGGCAACCGGTGGCTGCGTGCCATCGGGCTCGTCGGCTGCTCCTGCAACTTCCTGCTCACCATGGTGCAGTCGCTGTTCCTGCTGTACGCCGTCCGCGACAGAGAGCTGTCCGCCGCCGCGGTCGGCTTCATCATGGGCGCGGCCGCCGTGGGAGGCCTGCTCGGCGCACTGGTGTCCGGCATGGTGGTGCGCCGGTTGAGCGTGGGAACCACCTATCGGGTGTCGGTCTCGATCATCTTCCTCGGCCCCTTGCTGATTCCGGCTGCCGCCGGTCCTCGCTGGCTGGTCGTGGTCCTGTTCGTGGCCTCGTTCTTCATGGAGTACTTCGGCAGCAGCGTCTCGAACGTGCTCATCGTGAGCCTGCGCCAGACCATCACTCCCCAGCACCTGATGGGACGGATGACGGCTGCCATGCGCATGCTGCTCTACGGCGGCGGCGCGCTGGGAGGTCCTGTCGGCGGTCTGCTGGCGGCAGTGGCGGGACTCCATGGTGCTCTGTGGATCGCGGGCCTGATCTCCGCGGTGATGCTGATCCCGATCATTCTGTCCCCCGTCGGCAAACTACGGGACATGCCGACCGGACCTGAGGACAGCATGGTCACCTCACGGTGAGGCCCGCCGCATGGCACCGACCGCAGCCGTACTCGTGGAAGGTGCCGCCGTTTGCGAACGGCACGGCGGTTCTCCGGTAGGCGGCACGTCCGGCCGGGAGCTGTCCCTCCCGGCCGGGGTCCTTCATCTGCTCAGGTCCCGTGCGGCGATCCGCGCGAGGCGTCGCGCCTCTGCCCGCGTGGAGCGGGCGATCGCGTCCTCGTCGACATGCACCAGCCTGCCGTTCTCCACGACCGGCTCACCGCCTACGAGCGAGAGCGTGACCGGGGCCGCCGCGCCGAAGACCAGCGCGGTCACCGGATCGGCGATCGCGGCGTGGGCCAGCGTGTCCAGCCTCCACAGCACCAGGTCGGCCAGCTTGCCCGGTTCCAGGGAGCCGATCTCGTTTGCCCTGCCCAGGACTTGGGCACCGCCGTGGGTGCCGAGACGTAGCGCCTGACGGGCGTTCAGGGCAGTCTCGCGATGGGCGCCCAGGCGGTTGATGAGGAGGGCGTTGCGCAGTTCGGTGTGGAGTTCGCCGGACTCGTTGGACGCGGTGCCGTCGACGCCGAGGCCGACCGGGACGCCGGCGGCGAGCATGTCGGGTACGCGGGCGATACCGGCCGCCAGGCGGGCGTTGGACGACGGGCAGTGGGCGACGCCCGTCCCGGTACGGGCGAAGGCGGCGATGTCGGAGTCGTTCATGTGGACGCAGTGCGCCATCCACACGTCCTCGCCGAGCCAGCCGGTGGACGCGAAGTAGTCCGTCGGGCCCATGCCGAACAGCTCGCGGCAGAACTTCTCCTCCTGCACCGTCTCCGAGCCGTGGGTGTGCAGCCGTACGCCTTTTACCCGCGCCAACTCGGCGGCCTGTTTGAGGAGTTCGGTCGAGACGGAGAACGGGGAGCAAGGGGCAACGGCCACCTGGGTCATGGCGTCGAAGGAGGCGTCGTGGTGCTCGTCGATGGTGGCCTCGGTGGCGGCCAGTGCGCCCTGCAGGGTCTCCACGGCGAAGTCCGGCGGCAGACCGCCGTCCGATGCGCCGCGGTCCATGGAGCCGCGGGCGAGGGTGAAGCGGACTCCCGTCTCGCGGGCGGCGCGGATGATGGCGCCGGACAGGTCGCCGGTTCCCTTCGGGTAGACGTAGTGGTGGTCCATGGCGGTGGTGACGCCGCCGCGGGCCATCATCGCCAGGGAACCCTGCGCGGCCGCGTACACCATCTCCTCGTCGATGCGCGCCCAGGTCGGGTACAGCGCGACGAGCCAGTCGAAGAGGTTGTGGTCCGTGGCCAGACCCCGGGTGATCCACTGGTAGAAGTGATGGTGGGTGTTGACCAGGCCGGGGGTCACCAGGTGGTCGGAGGCGTCGATGCGGCGCACGACGTTCTCCAGGCCCTCGGGGGCCTTGCCCGCACCGACCGCCTCGATGCGGTTGCCGGCGACGACGAGGTACCCCGATGCGTACTCGGTGTCCGCGACGTCCACGGTCGCGATCGAGCAGTTCTCGATGACGATGCGCCGGGTTGCTGCCATGGTTGGTCCTTTTCGCTCTGTGGAGAGGGCACGGCAGGACCCTGGGAGTTCGAGTGCCGCGGCCCGGAAGCCGGGTCCGGGACCCGCCCGGGTGCCGACGGGGTGGGTGCCCCCGACGGTCGGGGGCACCCACGGACGCTTACGAACTGGGGAGCAACAGGGAGCAGCGTCGCGGCGTCCGGCACGGCCGCTCACGGCGTTGCCGAAAAGTCCTGGTAGCTCCGCTACGAGGACCTTCCGGCGCCTTGCGATCGACCGCACCGGACGCCGCTCCTTCACCCACTCCCTATTGCTCCCCAGGTCGTTACAGGTTGGTGAGGTCGACGGGGATCCTCGCCTCGCAGCCGTCCCGGAGGATGGTGGCCTCGATCAGACCGTAGGGGCGGTCGGCGGCGTAGTACACAGCTCCGTCGGCGGTGGCGTTCTTCAGCCCGAACGGCTGCAGATCCACCAGGAAGTGGTGCTTGTTCGGGAGCGAGAAGCGGACCTCGTCGATCTCAGTGCGGTTGTCGATGATGCGCGCGCCCATCTGGTACAGCGTCTGCTGCAGCGAAAGGGAGTAGGTCTCCGCGAACGCCTGGAGCATGTGCTTCTTGGTCTGCTCGTAGGCCGTGTCCCAGTGGGGCATCTCCTGGTCGTCGTCACCCCAGTTGAACCGCCAGCGGGCGGAGACCTGGGTGGCCAGGATGCGGTCGTGCGCCTCGGGGAGTGTCGTGTACTTGTCCTTGATGTACCCCCAGAACTCGGAGTTGGTCGAGTTCATCACTACGAGGTCCTTGAGACCGGAGATGACCTCCCATGACGATCCGTCATACGTGATCTGGGTCAGGCGGGTCTCCTGGCCCTTGCGGACGAAGGAGTGCTTCGCCTCGTCGGCGCCGATGGGCCTGGAATCGGCGTCGGAGGTCTCGATCCGTGCCCAGGCGTATTCCTCGATGCGGATGCGGGCCCTGTGGATCGGCTCCTGCGAGGTGACGAAGTGCCGGGCGAGGTGGATGCCGAACTGCTCGGCGGACTCGATGCCGTGCTCCTTGGCGAACGCGTACACCGTGTTCTTGGTGGTGTCGGTCGGCAGGACGTTGGCGTTGGAGCCGGAGTAGTGGACCTCCTCCATGTCACCGGAGAGCGACACCGATACGTTCAGGTCCTTGATGTGGTGGGTGGCGCCGTCCCTCGTGATCTTCACGACTCGGTTCTCGGCCTTGCCGTACTGGTTCTGTCCCAGGATCACAGGGCGGGCAGAGCGGGAATGGGCTGCCATGTGTCTGCTAGCTCCCTCGGTAAACGGAGTAGCCGAACGGGTTGAGCAGCAGCGGTACGTGGTGGTGCTCCCCCGCTGCCACGGCGAACGTGACCGCCACCTCCGGGAAGAACGCTCCTCGGGCACCGCTGTCCCGATTCGCGGGGGCGTCCTGCTGCGCATCGGCTCGGTTCTTCTCGAAGTACGGCTCCACGGCGAAGTCGAGCCGTACGTGGGTCGTTCCTTCCGGCAGGGCCGGGAGGTCCTTGCACCGCCCGTCGGCGTCGGTGGTGGAGCCGCCGAGTGCCTGCCAGTCCGCGTCACGCCCGCTGCGGGCGGCGAGCCGGACGGCGATACCCCCGGCGGGGCGGCCGGCGCTGGTGTCCAGGACGTGGGTGGACACGGAGGCGGTGGTGCTGGTGCTCATGCTCGGGCGTCCTCTTCGACGAGTCGGGCCAGTCGGATGCGGTTGATCTTGCCCAGTTCGGTGCGGACGATCTCCCGTTCCCGCTCCGGCGCGTTGCCGATCCGTTCCCTGACCGCGTCGCGCATCTGTTCGCCGGTCCCGCCGGTCGCGCAGATCAGGAAGACATGCCCGAACTTCTCCTGGTACGCCAGGTTGAGTTCGAGCATCTCCGCCTTGAGCTCGGCGGAGGCACCGGCCATGCCGCGCTGCTCGCGGGCCGAGGCCGGGTCTCCGGGCTTGGGGCGGCCGATCGGCGGGTGCCCGGCCATCGCCTCCTCCAGGTCGGCCGTGATCAGCTCGGCCATGGCGGCATCGCTCGCGGCGTAGAGGTCGGTGCTGGTGGCGTAGGGGCGGGCAACCAGCAACCGTCGTACCCACGCCGTGGAGGCGCACGTCTCGTGGAGGGCGGCGAAGGCCTCCGGCTCGTCCAGATCATTGAACCGGGCCAGGCCCGGGGGTGTGGAAGTCGAGGTCACGGGAGCCTCCGTGGCAGGGTCGGCGGCCTTCGTGCTGTGCGGGTTGCGGATAGCTAACGCTGCCGGAAACACGGCGTCAACAGTCTGTTGAAAATTCGGATGGCATTCGGATGCCATTCGGATGACAAGAGCCGCCGCCCGGGTGCGGGCGGCGGCGGGTCACTCGGGACCAGGACCTGATCAGGCCTCTTTCTCGCGATTGAGGTAGTTGTAAACGGTGAAGCGGCTGACCCCGAGCGCGCTCGCCACAATCTCCACGCCGTGCCGTACGGAGAAGGCACCCCGCGCCTCCAGTGTCCGTACGACCTCCTGCTTGGACTTGCGGTCCAGGTCGGCGAGCGGCTTGCCCTTCTTGCGTTCCATGGCGGCCAGGATGTGGTCGAGGGATTCGGCCAGTTGCGGCAGGCGTACGGCGACCACGTCGGCGCCCTCCCAGGACAGCACGACGTCGTCGGGGCCGGCCTCGTCGGGCGGGAGCATCAAGCCGCCCATGGCGTCGACCAGTGGCTTCACAGCCGCGATGAACGGCTCGTTCCGCGCGCCGGTCACTTGTCCTCTCCGATCACGTTGACCTGCAGCGAGATCCGGGTGGCGCCGCTTGCCAGGCTCTTGCGCAGCAGGGTGTCCACGGCCGTGAGGACCGCGTCGGCGCCTCCTTCCGCGGTGTTGCCGAAGGGTCCGACGTCCACCGCGTCCAGGTCCGCCGTCTCGATGACTTCGCGGGCCGCCAGCGCGTGTCCGGGCGCCTCGCCGAGGTCGAAGGGCTCGGTCGTGAATTCCACTCTCAATCGCACTGTGCCCCCATGGCATCGTCTGTGACCTGCGCGTTCACTCAGTCCCTGGTTGAGAGGGCACATCCGGGGCACATCCCCTCGCCAGTGCACCGAACGCCCGGCCCACCGCCGCCCTGGTCCGTTCCTGCGACTCGGAGAAGAAAGGGCTGTGGCCGCTCAGGGTCATCGCGGCATCGGTGTGCCCCGGTCGCTCCGAGACGACCTTAACGGACTCCTCCCCGGCGATCAGCACAGATGCGTGGGCATGCCGTGGCTTCTCCACCCGGGCCACGAGGTCACCCGCGAACGGCGGTCCGCGCCCTGCGCAAGGAATGAAATCCCTGGCATCATCGGAGTCCTGACGGATAGTCGGCGGCAGGACGTGCGGCCCGACGCCGATGGGTTCGGCCGCGGTACGTGTACGGCAGCGTGCGTATGCCGTCTACGCAACCCTCAAATCAACCTCTGAACACGAGCGGCGAGGCTTCAACTCCCCCCGGACGCGGGCACATTCTCGGCGTACGGGGCCCGCCGGCACGGGGGCGGCGGGCCCCGCGGGGTTCGGCCCGAAGGTGGCGGTCCGTGGGGGGTGGACCGTCATCCTCGGGCCGGCACTGTGTTGTCAGTACCACCCGCTAGGTTTTCTCGCATGACCTACGCAGAGAGCAAGATCGAGCGTGTCAGGCCGCAGCAGTTCCATGAGACCGCCGGCCTGGAGGACTGGCGAGTCCTCGGTGAGGGAGCGTGCACGTACTTCCGCACGGGATCGTTGACCGTCGGCGCGAAGCTGGTACAGGCGATCAGCGAGCTGCCCGGTGTCGATGCCGGCCACCCGGACATCGATGTGCGACACGACGGCGTGACCGTGCGTCTGATCACCCTCACCAGCGACTTCTACGGGCTGAGCGAGCGGGACGTCGAGCTGGCCCGGCAGATCTCGGCCGCGGCGAGCACGCTCGGACTCCCGGCGGACCCGTCCGCCGTGCAGACCGTCCAGGTCACGGTCGATGCTCTTGCCGGTCCCGAAGTGGTGCGGTTCTGGCGTGCGCTGCTCGGCTATGCCGATCGCGCGAACAGCCCCGAGGACTTGATCGACCCGCAGCGTCGCGGGGCGCCGTTCTACTTCCAGGAGATGGACGCACCGCGCCCTCAGCGCAACCGGGTTCACGTCGATGTCTGGGTGCCGTATGACCAGGCGGAAGCGCGCATAGCGGCCGCCATTGCCGCCGGTGGCCGCCTGGTGAGCGACGCCCACGCTCCGGGGCACTGGGTGCTGGCCGACCCTGAGGGCAACGAAGCATGTGTCGGGACCGCCGGCTGGACCGGCCCGGAACCCGCCCGGTGGTGACACCGCACCAGGCCGAAGATCAGCAGCAGCCCGCCGATCGCCAGTTGCAGGGCGGACGTCGGCAGCCAGGAGGTCAGGGTTTGACATGCTCCTCGGGCTGAAGCCCGAGGATTCTGGCCGTCCCACGGGTTGCCGTGCCGCTACGCGGCACGGTTTCCGTGTGGGATTCCATGGCTTCCTGTTTCCTCACGCTGTGCCAGAACGGGTTCCGCAACAAACCGCGTCCACACCCGACTACAGCGGACGCCTCTGATCCACAGGCCGCGGGGCGGGGCTGCACATCCTTGGTGTGCGGCCCCCTCCTCGTCCCACGGCATGGGCCCGAGCCTGAACTCGGCCGAAGACGCGCCCGCCAGATGTCAGGCGGGGCCGACGAGCAAGGGCCGCATCATCTCGTTGTCCTCGTGTTCCAGCATGTGGCAGTGCCACATGAACCGGCCTGCCCGACCGAAGTGGACTTTGACGCGGGTGATTTCGTGCGGATAGGCGAACACCGTGTCCTTGAAACCGCGTTCCCACGCTTCCGGCGGCCGGCGGGTTCCCGCCGGGACCGCTTGCCGGTCGACGACCTGGAACTGGATCTCGTGGATGTGAATGGGGTGGGCGTCACTCGTCAGGTTGACGATCTCCCAGATCTCCGTCGCCCCCTGCGCGGGGTTCTCCGTGACGGGGTCGCCCCACCCCAGTGGCTTCGGCTTGCCCTGTGCGTCGAAGGTGCCGAGCAGCACCTGGCGGGCGCTCACGTGCGGCAGACGGGTGGAGGCCACCTCGTTGAGACTGACCCGGCGGGTACGGGAGGCCGGTCCCAGCGGCTCGAAGTGAGGCAGTGTGAGCTGTGCGGGAGGCGTCGACGTGTCCGCCGTGGTGAGCGGCCCGACCACGAACTTGATGACCTGCCCGGTGGTCTTGGCGTTCGCCGCGGCGAAGTCCTTCCCGGGCGTTCCCCCCGTATACACGGCGTCCGGCCCCTCGTTGATCAGGTACAGCTCGGTGCCGACCGGGAAGGAGGTGAAGTCGACGATGACATCGGCGCGTTCGGCCGGCGCGAGCAGCACGTCCTCGCGTCGAACGACCTTGGGCAGGAAGCCTCCCTCGCTTCCCAACTGCCACCAGGCAAGCGCCGCCGGTGCCGGCCTGTGCGCCACCGGGTCGGTGACGGTCTTCAGGATCAGGGAGCGTGCGTTGCAGCCGTTGAGGAACCGGAACCGGTAGCGGCGCGGTTCCACCCGTAGCACCGGCCACGTCCTGCCGTTGGAGACCATCGTGGTACCGAAGTACTCCGGGTTCCAGATCGGCGCGATGTCGCTGCCGGGCACATAGGGCCCCTTGAACCCGTCGAACTGCGCCCGGCTCGACGGGTAGAACAGGCTCCCGTCGGCGCGGAACGAACGGTCCTGGATGACGATCGGGATCTCGTAGTAGCGCTTGCCCGGCGGGTCCCCGAGCCGCGGCGCGGGTCCGGGCAGCACGCCGTCCTCGAGCTCGGACGTCCCACCGCGCAGCAGGTAGAAGCCCGCCATGCCGGCGTACACGTTCAGCCGGGTCAGGCCCAGGGTGTGGTCATGGAACCACAGCGTGGTGGCCCGGCCGGGGTTGGCGTAGTGGAAGACGGCCTCCCCCGGCCCCCACGGCACACCGTGCCGCTTCTCGGACTTCTTCGCGAACTCTTCGTAGAAGGATCCGACGCGCGCGTAGTCGCGGGGGATACCGCGCGCGTCGGGCAGGTACCACGCCTCGGCGTACCCGTCGCTCGCTTCGCCGTTCGCCCCTCCGTGCAGGTGGGTCACCATGGGCACAGGCCCCGTGTACGGCCCGGGCGTCGAGGTGAACGTGGGCTGTGAGTCCCTCCCCGAGACTCCGCCCGGCGGGTTCGCCCAGTGCAGGGTGGGATCGACCGGCAGCAAATGCGGCAGATGCCTGCCGTTGGCGTCGACCAGCTGGTTGACCCACCTCACCTGGACTGCCTGGTTGCACGTGGCCTCGACGGTGCAGGAGGGGGAGTAGAACGTCTCCGGATGTCCGGGCGACCCGTATCCCCACACCGTCGTGGCCGGTCCGCCCGGGGGGAGCATCTGCTGACGGAACTGGCGGACGGCGATCGTGTAGGAGTCCGGGTCCGCCCCGCGGTCCGGCGGCATGACCGCAGGTATCACGAGTTCGGCGGCGTACTTCTCTATCGCCGCGGGATCGAGCACCCCGGCTTCCACGGGCAGGGCCCGCGGAGTCGAAGTCGAATGACCGGAGACGAGTAAAAATGACGTTCCGCCTGCGACACCTGCTTGCAGGACACGCCGCCTACTGATCATGGTTTTCTCCACATCTCGGTCAGGTCAGTGGGGAAATGCACAGCACCGGTGGTCCATGCAGCAAGCTGCCGGCTACGGGCAATCCTGGCATCGGCCCGGCGGGGGCGCACGATGGCTGCCCCTTCCGGGGGACGTCACGTCGAGGGTTGCTGCCGACGGCCGAGGGCGCCCGGTGGCGAACTGCTCACGCTCTCAGTGCACATGGGGGCCGCCGGTGCTGTGCGGCTTGCTGTGCGGTACGAGGACGAGCGAGACCAGCGCGCTCGCCGCGGCCACGATGGCAGCGAGAACGAAGGCGTCCCTGAAGCCTGTGACCGCTCCGGCCTCGATTCCGGAGGCGGCGACGGTCGACAGCACGGCGACGCCGACCGAACCGCCCACCTCGTGGAAGGTGTTGACGACTCCGGAGGCCAGCCCGGCCTCCTCGGGGGCGACCAGGGCGAGCGCGGTGGTGGTGGCCGTGACGAAGACCGCGCCGACGCCGAGCGAGGCGACGACCATGCCGGGCAGCAGCCGCGCGTACACGCTGCCGTCCGCCGACAGCCAGGCCAGGGGAACCATGGCGGCTGCCGCGAGCGCCATGCCGCCGACTGCGGTCACCCGGCTGCCGATCCGGCCGACCAGACGCGAGCCGAGGTGCGCGCCGATACCGGTCACCGCGGCCACGGGCAGGAAGAAGAGACCTGTCTTCAGGGCGCTGAAGCCGCGGACGTGCTGAAGGTAGACCGAACCCAGGAAGAAGAAACCGATGAGCAGCGCAGTGGCACCCAGCATCAGAAACGCGCCCGCGACCACCGGGCGCCGGGTGAGCATCCGCAGGTCCATCAGCGGGACCCGGCTCGCCCGCTCCACGGCGGCGAAGGCCGCATACAGGACGAAGGCACCGAGCAGCGGCAGCAGCGCGGTCGCGCTCCCCCAGCCCGCGTCTCCCGCCTTCACCAGGCCGTAGATGAGCGACCCGGTACCCGCGGTGACGAGCAGGGCGCCCGGCAGGTCGAGCCGCGTGGGTTGCGGCGTGCGGCGCGGGAGCAGCGAGGGCAGGACCGCGAGAGCGATGACACCGATGGGTACGTTGACGTAGAACACCCACGGCCAGCCGGGTCCGTCGGTCAGCGCGCCACCGACCAGGACTCCGGCGGCCGATCCGGTGCCGCCGAGCGCCGCCCACACACCGAGGGCCTTGTTGCGTTCCGTGCCGTGGAAGCTGGTCGTGACGACCGACAGGGCTGCCGGCGACAGCAGTGCGGCCCCCAGCCCCTGGAAGACACGGCCGGTCAGCAGCATGGGCGCGCCCGTGGCGAGGCCGGTGACGAGCGAGGCGGCGGTGAACACGGCGAGCCCGGCGAGCACCGTGCGGTGGGCGCCCAGCAGGTCCGCGAGACGGCCGCCGAGCAGCATCAGTCCGCCGAAGCACAGGGTGTACGAGGTGACCACCCAGGTGAGCGCCTCACGGCCGAGGCCGAGCTCGGCGGCCATGTCGGGCAGGGCGACGTTCACGACGGTGACATCCAGGATCAGCATGAACTGGGCGACGCAGAGCAGCGCCAGTACCGGCCAGCGGCGGGGGTCGGCCGCCCCGGGCGGCTCGGCCGCGTGCCCGGTGGCATGGTCCGTCGGATGGGTGTGGCTCATGGCGATTCCTCCGCAGGGGGTGCGGAAGTGCGGCTCCCCCGCTCTTCCATCAACTGAACTGTACGGATCAGTTCATATGAACTCAACTGTTCAGTTCAGATGCCGGGTAGGATGACGCCATGCCCTCCATGAACGCCACGCCCGCGGGCAAGCGGGCGCCCGCCGGGCCCCGGGCCGAGGCCAAGCGACAGGCCATCGTCAAGGCAGCCAGGGAGCTGTTCCTGCGCGAGGGCTTCGACGTGAGCGTGGACGCGATCGCCGCGGTCGCGGGCGTGTCCAAGGTGACCGTCTACAACCACTTCGGCAGCAAGGAAGCCCTGTTCATCGGGGTCGTCAAGGACTCACTCGACGGCCCGCTCGAGGGCGCGCTGGTCACCGCGATCGACCGGCTCTCAGCTTCCGACGACCTGCGGGAGACGCTCACCGCCGCCGCCCGCGCCTGGGTCCACGGCCTCCGCGCCAACCCCGACGTTCTCGCCCTGCGCACCGTCGTCGCCCGCGAACTGCACCGCTTCCCCGAGCTGGGCGCCGTCTGGCAGCACGCGGGACCGGAGAGCCATCACCCCGCCGTCGCGGGGGCTCTGCAGCGGCTGGTGGACCAGGGGCGCCTCGACATCCCCGACATCGAGGCGGCCATCGTCCAGCTGTACTCACTCCTGCTCTTCCCGCACCTGGTGTTCAGCGCCTATGGCACGGCCATCGACGACGGCCTCACCGAGCGCCTGATCACCGGCGGGGTCGAGATGTTCCTCGGCCACTACGGGCCGCGCCCGCGCCATACCGAGTCGTAAGCGCAGGCCCGGCAGCCCCCTGGACGTGGGACCGTCGGCCCTCCCCGCCAGGCCGAATGTCACTGGTCGCCGAGGCGGCGCGGTGCTGTCATGGAGAGAAGAGAGGGCGGCGGAGGCCGGCGCGGGCCCCGCCGCGAAGCGGAGGAGGCCGATGCCATGCTGCACCGCCGCACGGTCGGTGACGTGATGACCGAGGAGGTCGTCACCCTCGGCCCCGACACCCCGATCCACGAGGTCGCCACCCTGCTGGATACGAACGACATCGCCGCGGCCCCGGTCATCGATGACGACGGCGCCCCCATCGGTGTCGTGTCCGCGTCCGACGTACTGCGGCACGAGACCGGCCTGCCCGATCCGCAGGGGCAGGAAGGGGACGACGAGCGCGCCTGGGGCAAGGCCCGGGCCCGGACCGCGGGCGCACTCATGAGCAGCCCCGCCTTCACCGCCCGCGCCCACTGGACGATCCCCCGGGCCGCACGGGAACTCCGCACACGACACGTCAAGCAGCTGCCGGTGGTAGACGACAAAGGGCTCCTCACCGGCATCGTCACCCGCGGCGACCTGCTGAACACCTTCATCCGCTCCGACGCCGAGATCCGCAGCGACGTCGAGCGGGACGTCCTCGGGCGCATCCTCGGCCTGGAGCAGGGCACCGTCACAGTCGAGGTCCAGGACGGGATCGTCACCCTGCGGGGTCGTGTATCACAACCACGTCTCGTCGGGGTGGTCGTGGGCCTCTGCCAGGGCCTCGACGGTGTCGTATCCGTGGTCGCCCACCTCGCCACCGCCCGGACGGATTAGACCTGGTGGCCCGGCAGGCAACCTTCGCCCCGTCGCGACGCCCGGCACGCTCCTCCAAGCTCTTCGAGCAGGGGGACCCCCAGAGCACGCTCCCCCACTCTCGGCTTCGCTCGAGCGGGAGGTGTCCCCATGACGCCGCTCCTTGACGGGCGAACGTTGCCTGCCGGGGCACTAGGCGAGGTGTCGGTGGTCGGCGATGTGGGCCGCCTCCAACGCCTCCCGGTCCCAGCCGCCCAACTCGGCGACCGCCTCATAGGTGTCGTGCAGGAATTCACTCAGCACCCGGTCTGGGTCGGCGGCGGCGGCAACCGCCTCGTAGGGCAGTACGAACTCACCGAGATCCCGCTGGTACGACGCCGCGGCGGGGCGGACCGGACGGTCGGCGAAGCCGGCGGGTTCGGGATAGGCGTAGGCGTAGAACGCGCCCTCCTCACCACCGCCGGGCCAGAATCCGCAACTGGCCAACTCGAGGGAGTACGCCTCCGTTGTCACCCAGTCCGGGCAGTTGGGGATGCCGCCGCTGGGATGGGGCGGCGCGGGGCGCCCGGAGAAGCGGGTGCAGGCCAGGTCCATCGCCCCCCAGAAGAGGTGCACGGGGCTGATCTTGCCGACGAACTGGGACCGGAACTCCCCCAACGCCCGGTTTGCCTGCAACAGTTGGCCCCAGAACAGCCGGGCCGAGCGCGGGTCGTAGGAGGCGTGCCGGAAGTCCTCCGCGAACGGGATGGCCGGGGCCACCTCGTTCGGCCGGGCGTGTATGCGGGTCTGGATGCCCAGCTCCGCCAGTGCGAGCATGATCTCGGCGTAGAACCGGGACACCGATTTGGGCTCCAGCGCCAGTTCACGCAGGCTTCCGTCGCTGACGCGTATGCGCAGCCGATGGTCAATGAAGTCGAACTCGATATCGAACGCGCCGGTGCGGTACGGGATCGCGGAGGTGTTCAGTCCCCGTGGGCTGACGTAAAGGGTCACCTGCCACCAGTGGTTGACCATGGGTGCGTGGGCCAGCCGGATCTTGCCGACGATCTGGGTCCACATCTGCAGGGTGTCGCGGGTCTCGGCCCAGTCCGCCACCCGCAGTCGCGGCCAGCTCCCGACCTGCTCTGTCGTGTGCCCGGTCATCATGCCTCCCACGAGCCTCGCCGCTCCGGCACGCGGGCCGGGGCGCGGGGCGGCTTACCGCCGCCCCTGACGCCCGCACAGACCAGCGGACGGCCCATGAGGAGCGCCCGCTGGTCCAGGCTATTCCCTGGAGTCAGGACCCACCACGGGAGACGGCCTCCGGTCCGCGTACCTCTCCCGCAGTTCGATCTTGCGCACCTTTCCCGACACGGTCATCGGGAAGGATCCGAGGATCTGAACCCTGCTGGGGATCTTGTAGTGCGCGAGCCGCTCCGCGCAGAAGGCCCGCAGTTCCTCCAGCGTCGGCACGTCGGCCGGGTCGCGCGGGATCACACAGGCGAGGACCTCCTCGCCGTACCGCTCGTGGGGAACGCCGACGACCTGGACGTCGGCGATCTTCGGGTGCGCGTACAGGAACTCCTCGATCTCGCGCGGGTAGACGTTCTCGCCCCCGCGAATGATCATGTCCTTGATGCGGCCGACGATCTCGACGTAGCCGTCCTCGCGCATCATCGCCAGATCGCCGGTGTGCATCCAGCGGCCGGGATCGACGGCCTCCGCGGTCTTCTCGGGCTCGTTCCAGTAGCCGAGCGTCACGCTGTAGCCGCGCGTGCACAGCTCACCCGCCGAGCCGCGTGGCAGGGTGACACCGGTTGCCGGGTCGACGATCTTGACCTCGATGTGCGGCAGGACCCGGCCGACCGTGGCGGTGCGGTGCTCCAGGTCGTCGTCCCTGCGTGTCTGCAGCGACACCGGCGAGGTCTCCGTCATGCCATAGCAGATGGACACCTCCTCCATGTGCATCTCGGCGACCACGCGCTTCATCACCTCGACCGGGCACGGCGAGCCCGCCATGATGCCGGTCCGCAGCGACGACAGGTCGTAGGTCGCGAAGTCGGGGAGGCTCAACTCGGCGATGAACATCGTCGGTACGCCGTACAGGGACGTACAGCGCTCCTGCTGAACCGCCCGCAGCGTGGCCGCCGGATCGAAGGACGGCGCCGGGATGACGATGCACGCCCCGTGGGAAGTGATACCGAGATTGCCCATTACCATGCCGAAGCAATGATAAAACGGCACCGGCAGACAAACCCGGTCCTGCTCGGTGTAACCGACCGTACGGCCCACCCAGTAGCCGTTGTTGAGGATGTTGTGGTGGGAGAGGGTGGCGCCCTTCGGGAATCCCGTGGTGCCCGAGGTGTACTGGATGTTGATCGGCTCGTCACAGCTCACCTCTGCGGCCAGGGCGATGAGTTGATCCTGCGGTACCGAGACCGCGCCCGCCGTGAGTGCGGTCCAGGACGGGTCGCCTATGTAGACCGTCTCGCGCAACTCGGGGCAGCCGCCGCGCACCTCGTCGACGAGAGCGCGGTAGTCGCTCGTCCGATGGCTGAGGGAGGCGACCAGCAGCGAGACCCCGGCCTGCTTCAGCACATACGCCAACTCGTGTGCACGGTAGGCGGGGTTGATGTTCACCATGATCGCCCCGATGCGGGCGGTGGCGTACTGGATCAGCACCCACTCGGGGCAGTTGACCGCCCAGATGCCCACCCGGTCGCCCTTGCACACGCCCTTGGCGAGCAGTCCGCGCGCCACCTCGTCGACGGCGGCGCCGAACTCGGCGTACGTCCAGCGGCGTCCGGACTCCACGTCCACCAGGGCGTCGCGGTCCGGATACGCGGCGACCGCCCGGTCGAGGTTGGCGCCGATGGTGTCGCCCAGCAGCGGTGTGGTGCTGGTTCCGTGGGCGTACGACAGTGCCGTCACCGGAAGTCCTCCTCGCGGTACTCCGCCGTGGACCCGGCGGCCGTGGCCTCGCGCAGTGCGATCCGGCGGATCTTGCCGGAGACGGTCTTGGGCAGGTCGCCGAACTCCAGTCGGCGGATGCGCTTGTAGGGGGCGAGAGTCTCCCGGGAGTGCTCGAAGAGGACCTTCGCGGTGTCAGGGCCGGGCTCCCAGCCCGCGGCAAGCACGATGTACGCCTTCGGAACGGCCAGCCGCAGCTCGTCCGGCGCGGGCACGACGGCCGCCTCGGCCACCGCCTCGTGTTCGAGCAGCACGCTCTCCAGCTCGAAGGGCGAGATCTTGTAGTCGGAGGCCTTGAAGACGTCGTCGGCCCGCCCGACGTAAGTGATGTATCCGTCCTCGTCCCGCGAACCGATGTCGCCCGTGCGGTAGTAGCCGCCCGCCATGGCCGCGGCGGTGCGGTCGGCGTCGCCGTGGTAGCCGGTCATCAGGCCGACGGGCCGGGCCGAGAGGTCCAGGGCGATCTCGCCCTCGCCCACGCCGGGTGCGCCGGTCACCGGATCCAGCAGCTCGATACGGTAGCCCGGGCTGGGACGGCCCATCGAGCCGGTCTTCAGCGGCTGCCCTGGGCTGTTGGAAACCTGCACGGCCGTCTCGGTCTGGCCGAAGCCGTCCCGGATGGTCACGCCCCAGGCGCGCCGCACCTGCTCGATCACCTCGGGGTTGAGCGGCTCACCGGCCGCGACGGCCTCACGGGGCGGGGTGCGCAGCTGGGTGAGGTCGGCCTGGATGAGCATGCGCCACACGGTCGGCGGGGCGCAGAAGGTGGTCACGCCGGCCCGGTCCATCTCGGCCATCAGCCGACTCGCGTCGAAGCGCGTGTAGTTGTGGATGAAAACGGTCGCCTCGGCGTTCCACGGGGCGAACAGGTTCGACCAGGCGTGCTTGGCCCAGCCCGGCGAGGAGATGTTGAGGTGCACGTCCCCGGGCTTGAGGCCGACCCAGTACATGGTCGCCAGATGGCCGACGGGGTAGGAGACATGGGTGTGCTCGACCAGCTTGGGGTGTGCGGTGGTGCCGGAGGTGAAGTACAGCATCAGCGGGTCGTCGGCCAGTGTGGGGCCGTCGGGCGCGAACAGCGCGGAGGCGGCCTCCATGTCCTCGAACGGCTGCCAGTCGCCGCCCGCACCGCCGACCGCGATCCGGGTGTAGTCACCGGGCACCTCGTCGAACTTGCCGATGTCCTCGGCGCGCACGATCACATGCCGGACCCGGCCGCGGTCTACCCGGTCGCGCAGGTCGGCGGGGCCGAGCAGCGGGGTGGCCGGGATGACCACGGCGCGCAGCTTCATCGCGGCCAGCGCCGTCACCCACAGCTCGGCCTGGTTGCCGAGCATGACGAGAATGCGGTCCTCGGCGCGTACTCCGCGCTCGCGCAGCCAGTTCGCGGCCCGGTTCGAGCGTGCGGACAGTTCCGCGAAGGACAGACGGGTCTCGCGGCCGTCCTCCTCGACGATGTGGAGCGCTGTGCGGTCGTTGCCGTCCGCGATGACGTCGAACCAGTCGAGCGCCCAGTTGAAGTGCTCCGGACGCGGCCACTGGAAGCCCGCGTACGCCGTGGCGTAGTCCTCCCGGTGCGCGAGCAGGAAGTCCCGCGCGATCCGGAACGCGGCCGCGGGATCGGTGTTCGCCGTCATGTGTCCTCCTCCTTGCCGGACAGCTGCCTCACATCGTGTAATCCGTGATGCAGATCTCACCACCCCCGAACGGGGGTGCGCCGCGATGAAGGGGCGAGCACGTGGCAGCTGACGCAGCCGAGACGGTGGAGGTGCGCGGCGCGCTGGTGCGGCTGCGGCGCGTGACGGGGCTGCCGGTCGCCTTCGGCGGCCTCGTGGAGCCGGGGCGGCCGCAGATCCGGATCAGCGAACTCAGCGGCACCGCGACGACGGCGTTCAGCGCGCTGGCCGTCGTCACCGGCAACGGGCTGGGCGGCAAGGCGGCCGTACTGGCCCGGCCCTGCGCGGTGACGGACTACTCGGCATCGCAGCGCATCAGCCACGAGTACGACGCGGCGGTGGCGACGGAGGGCATCAAGTCCGTGCTCGCGGTGCCGGTGGTCGTACGCCGGCGGGTCCGCGCCGTGCTGTACGGCGCGCTGCGCACGGCCCAGCCGCTGGGCGACCGCACGCTGAGCGCGGCCGTGGATGCGGCGCGGGACGTGGAGCAGTCGCTGGTCGTCCGGGACGAGGCACAGGCCCTGCTGTCGGCAGTGCGGGAGCCCGCGGGGCCGTCCGGTGCGGCCTGGGAGCAGGTCCGCGAGGCCCATGGCACGCTAAGGGCGCTGGCACAACGGGTGGAGGACCCGGTGGTGCGGGCCGAACTCCTCCAGGTGTGCGGCCGTTTGGCCGGTGCGACCGCCCCCGGGGCCCCGGCACAGGCGGTGGGGCTGGCGCCGCGGGAGGTGGACGTCCTGTCGTGTGTGGCGGGGGGCGCGACGAACGCGGCGACCGCGGAGCGGCTGGGGCTGCGCCCGGAGACCGTGAAGGCGTATCTGCGGTCGGCGATGCGGAAGTTGGGCGCTCACACGAGATGGGAGGCGGTGGTCGCCGCGCGGCGGGCCGGGATCCTGCCGTAGGCCCCTCGTCGGCCGGCCGTCTTTCGTCTCTCTGCCACCCCTCCCCCGCACCGCTTCCGGCGGATCACCACACACCCCCTATCCGCACTCCTCCGGATTGCCGTCCTGTCCTGCCATTCACTCGGCGCTCCCGGGAATTCCCGTGTAACGACCGAGTGTTATTACCTTCACCACACGGTCTGGCCGAATTCCGAAGACCAGGTGCCTAATATTGCGCAGGACACGACACTCGGAAGGCGTGGTGACCGTGCGACGGGACGTCAAGGAGCCTGTGCGGCTCCGCTCCGACCTGGTCATCGGCCGCGAGGAACTGCTGGCGGGGGCGCGCGAGCAACTCGCCGGCGGAGGCAGTGTGCTGGTGCACGGCCCGGCCGGAATAGGAAAGTCGACCGTCCTGCGCGCACTGACCGCGGAATACGGCAAAGCGGTACGCACCGTGTTGCGCTGCTCGGCGACCGAGTCCGAATCCCATCTTCCCTTCCTGGCCCTGGCCGACCTCCTCGGTCTGGTCGTGGACCAGGTCGCCGACCGGCTGCCCGCCCCGCAGCGCACCGCCCTGGAGTCCGCGCTCACCGGCCGCGGGGAGTCCACGCTGCAGCGGGACGGACTCGCGCTGCGGCTCGCGGTGCTGTCGGCCCTCCGTGCGCTCGCCGCCCGCGGCCCGGTGCTGATCGTCGCCGACGACCTCCAGTGGCTGGATCCGGCCAGCACCGAACTCCTCGGCTTCGCCGCACGGCGCCTCGGCGGCACACCCGTGCAGATGCTGTGCGCGGTGCGCACGCACACCGAGCCGCAGGCCCGGGAGCACGATCGCTATCTGCGATCGTCCCCGCCGGACACGCTGCCGGTCAGCGTCAACCCGCTCTCGCGCGGACAGGTCGCCGAACTCCTCGACCATCGCGGCCACACCGGACTGCCCCGCTCCACCGTCCGCGACATCCACCGCACCAGCGGCGGCAACCCGCTGTTCGCGCTGGAGCTCGGCCGTGCCCTCGCCGAGAGCCCGACTCCGCCGAGTCCCGGCGAGCCGCTGCCCGTGCCGACCTCGCTGCGCACGCTGGTCCGTGGCCGACTGGAGGCGCTGTCCGAGGATGCGCGCCGCACCCTGCTCGTGGCGAGCGCCGGGGCACGCCCCACCCTGGCCCTGCTGCTCGCGGCGGGCCGGGAGAACGCGGAGGCGGAGACCGCGCAGGCCGCCGCGCTGGGGCTGCTGGTGGCAAAGCCGGACGCGCCCGGCATCCGGTTCGCGCACCCGCTGATATCGGCCGCGCTGTACGCCGAGGCGAGCGCACAGGAGCGGCGTGCCGTGCACGCCGCACTGTCGACGGCGGCCTCGGACCCGATCGAGCGGGCCCGGCATCTCGCGCTGGCGTCGACCGGAACGGACCCACGGGTGGCCGCGCAGCTCGGCGAGGCCGCGGCCGTGGCCCGGGACCGGGGCGCCCCGTCGGTGGCGGCGGGGCTCGGGCTGCTCGCGGCCCGGCACACTCCCGTGAACGCCGTACCGGGTCCGCACGAGCGGCGGCTGCAGGCCGCCGAGGACGCGCTGACCGCCGGGGAGACCGACCTCGCCCGGGATGTCGCCCACGAAGTACTGGCGCATGCGATGGACCCGGCGGACCGGGTGCGGGCGTGGATGGTCGTGATCGACGCGGCCGGGCACGCCATGGCCGGGGTCGACGCGGCCTTCCCACAGGCGCTGGCGGACGCGGGCGACGATCCGCGGCTGCTCACCCGGGTGCACTACCGGCTCGCCTGGCGGGCGCTGATCGTGCAGGGCGACTTCGAGCAGGCCCGAAGAGAGGGCGCGCTCGCCGCCGACCTGGCGGCACGCGCGGGCGAGCGGCGCGGCGAACTGCTGGCGCTGGCCTTCCAGGCCCAGACCGAGACGCTGATGGGGCACCCGGACGCGCCCGCGACGATCGAACGGGCCCTGGACGAGCCGCAGGACCCTCGGGTGGCGTGCGACCACAACGGCGCGGGCGCCGCGCGGTTCCGCTGGCTGATCATGAGCGATCAGCTGACCGAGGCACGCAAGACGATCAGTGCGCTGCTGCGCGAGGCGCGGCGGCGCGGGATCGTCGAGGCCGAGATGCACTTCCTGCGCGGGCTCGCCGAGACCGAACTGCGGGCCGGACACTGCGGGCGGGCGCTGGCCCTGGCACACGAAAGCCTCGGGCTGGCGCGGGACACCGGGATCGGGGAGGCCGCGAGCGCCGTGCTCACCTCGCTCGCCGAGGCCGCGGGCGGGGAGGTGGACCGGGCGCTGGCGCTGGCCCGGGAGGCTGTGGCCCGCGCCGAGGAGGACGGTGATGTGCTGTACCTGTCCCGGGCGCTGGCCGCCCTGGGGCACGCCCGGCTGGTGGCCGGGGACGCGGCGGGGGCGGTGCGGTCCCTGCGCAGGGTACGGGAGTTGGAGGCAGGCCTCGGGATCACCGACCCGGCCCGCGGACGCTGGCACGGGGACCTCGCCGAGTCCCTGGTGGGCATCGGAGAGCCGGCCGAGGCGCAGGAGGTCATCGACGCCACGCGCACCGGTGCGCTGCGGCTCGGACGGGAGAGCGTGCTCGCGGTGCTGGACCGGGCGGAGGCGCTGGTCCGCTCGGCCCGCGGGGAACCGGACGCGGCCGCACGCCGGTTGACGTCCGCTCAGGCCCGGCTGGCGAAGCTGGGCTACGGCCTGGAGGAGGCACGGGCGGCGTACGCGCTGGCGGATCTGCGCACCCGGCGGCCGGGACCGGCGTCGTACGACGAGGCGGCCCGTCTCTTCCGCCGCTGCCGCGCGATGCCGTGGCTGCGCCAGGTGGAGACGGCCGTGGTCACGGGCCCGGCGCGGCCTCCACTGGCCGCCGCCGCGCTCGACTCCCTCGCCGCGACGGAACGGCAGGTCGTCGCGCTGGTCATGGAGGGTGCGATGAACCGTGAGATCGCCGCACGCCTGTTCATCAGCGTCAAGACGGTGGAGGCGACGCTGACCCGCGTCTACCGCAAGTTGGGGATCCGCTCGCGGGTGGACATCGTGCGCCTGGCGGCCGGGCGCGGCTCCGGCTGATCTCCACCCGGACGCCCAAGGGCTGGTTTACGCGCGGGGATCGAGGGTTAACCCTGCCCACCTCCCTTAGGGGGTTCCCTCATTGGGAAGGACCCGCTCCGGCTTCTAGCGTGAGGACGTGCCGCCCGCCCGGGCACATGGGGTCTGTCCCGGGACCCCGTGCATCGCCCCGCCCGAGCGCCCCCCCACGGGCAACCCTTGAGGAGACTCATGTTCGGGCTCACACGCGCCAAGCCACCTGACTGACGGCCACGTTCTCGGACCTGGCGACGATTCAGTCAACCCCCGACTCCTGCATAACTCCTGAGTACGCCTCAGGTACGAGGCCAGGGGGCGTTGCGGGCCTCCACGAGCGGCCCGCAACGCCCCCTCTCCACGTTCCCGCCACGCACCGGCCCAGGACACGGCCGGGGATCACATGGAGGTGGTCCAGCGGGGGGCCGTCTCGGCCCATGCCGTGTCCCAGTCGGCGAGGTTGCGCCGTTCCAGCCTGTGGCGGAGGGCGGCGTACGCTCCGCCGCCGGTGAGAGCGGTGGCCATGGCGGTGAGGAGGGCCCAGCCGATGGCGCGGTCACGGATCTGATGTGCCGTCATGGGTGGTTCGGTGAGCGTGCCGTCGCCGTCGACCCAGACATGGATCCTGCTACCCGCGGGCAGTCCGGGTTCGGCGTCGGCCTTCGCGGCGCGTGCGCGGCCGTCCAGGTCGGTGTAGCGGACCGCGACCGGGTACACGGCGTTCTTCGCCTCGTCCGATCCCGGTTCCGGATGGCGGGGGGCGTCGTGTTCGAGGACCGCGGTCGTGCGGTGCCGGGTCCGGGAGTCGTGCTCGGCGGTCTGCTGCAGGTTGCGGTACGCGGCGTGGCCGGCCAGCAGCGTGGCGGTGGGCGTGCCCACCACCGTGGCCAGCAGCAGACCAAGGCCGATCCACCCCTGCAGCAGATCGGTGGGGCGACGCAGCGGGTTGCGTCTGAATCGCCACCACAGGACGCGTGAGGGGACCTCGGGGGGCGGCTGAGCCTGCGGGATCTCGCCGGCCACGGTGTATCTCTCCTTTCGCATGCCGAGGCGGTTCGAGCGGGTGGGACGGGGATGGGGAATGGGGACGGGGGTGGCGCGGGGACGGGGGTGGCGACCGGGCCTAGTGCTGTGACCGGAAAGGTTCACCGG
>NZ_MLYP01000071.1 GCF_001866645.1 Streptomyces colonosanans | reverse complement strand
GGTCACCTTCGCGTGGGCGCGAGCGACCTTCAGACGAGCCTTCTCCCTGTTCTTGGATCCCTTCTGCTTGCGGGACAGGTCCCGCTGGGCCTTCTTGAGCTTCTTCTCCGCGCGGCGCAGGAACCGCGGGGAGTCGATCTTCGTGCCGTCGGACAGGACGGCGAAATGGGTCAGTCCGAGGTCGATGCCGATGCTCTGGTCGGCCTTGGGCATGCGGGCCGCGTCGGCGGCGGGGTCGGTGTCGATGACGAAAGAGGCGAAGTACCGGCCCGCAGCGTCCTTGATCACGGTGACGCTGGACGGGACAGCCGGCAGGGTGCGAGACCACTTCACCCGCACTTCACCGATCTTCGGCAGGTTCAGCCGCCCGGCCGGTGTGAGGGACCAGCGGGCGTTTGTGGTGAACCGGATCGACTGCCGTGCGTCCTTACGGGACTTCATGCGCGGCGCGCCCAGCTTCGGGCCCTTGCGTTCGCCTTTCAGCGAGGCGAAGAAGTTGCGATAGGCGCTCTCGGCGTCGCGCAGGGACTGCTGCAGCACCACTGCGGAGACCTCGCCCAGCCAGGACCGCTCGGCGGTGTGTTTGGCCTGGGTGATCAGGGTGCGGGACAGGTCCGCGGCCTTCGGGAACGGCAGGCCCTGCCTGCGGGCGTCCTCGCGGGCGCGCACCGCGTCGTTGAACACGACACGAGCGCACCCGAACGCCCTGGCCAGCGCAGTGCGCTGGCCTGGCTGCGGGTACAAGCGGAAGCTGTACCGAAGCTGCACACCGAGGACTCTACGTACCTGAGTTATGGCCGAGATGCAGAATATCCGGATTGGTCGGCAGTGATTTTTCGTGATGCATGTTCACTTGGACTTTATGACCGAGTTCCGGTACAAGGTGTTCACAGATGATCATCTGTGGTGCATGGAGGAGACCATGCGGGCGGTACCGGACATCGAAAGCGACCCGCCCCATGTGAAGCCCTGTCCGGCTCCGCCGGAAAACCACCCCGACGCTCCGCGTCGCCCCTTCAGATTCGCTTCACCACCGGGGTGAACCCCGATGCACTGCAAATGAATACCGGTAGCGGGGGCCATTGGGGGTCGGGTGGATGTCGGAGAGGACGGCGCCGGTGCCGGTGCGCGGGTCGAAGATCGCGTAGACGGGGATGCCCATCAGGGGATAGTCGCGGATCTTGCCCACCCAGTCGTTGTCCGGATTGGAACGGGAGACGATTTCGATGGCGGCGACGAGCGCACGGGGGTCGATGGAGCCCTCCGTGTCCATGTCCTCTTCGGCGATCACCATGACATCGGGGCGCCGCATGACGGCCTCGGGTTCGTCCTCCACGTCGGGCTCACCGGTATGGGGGCGTGGCGGTCGTCGCGACCGTCGGACGGCAGCTGAAGCTGCGGCGCGAGGCGGTGGGGATGCGGGCCGCCGAGTTCGGGGTGGCGGTGGGGTACGGAGAGGACCTGATCTACAAGATCGAGGGCGGCAAGCGGATTCCCCGGCCCGAGTATCTGGACAAGGCGGACGAGGTGTTGGGGGCGGGTGGCCTGCTCTCGGCGATGAAGGAGGACGTGGCCAAGGTCCGGTATCCGAAGAAGGTACGGGACCTGGCGAAGATGGAGGCCAAGGCGGTCGAGCTCCAGCTCTACGACCCGCTGAACATTCATGGCTTGTTGCAGACACCGGAGTACGCGCGGTCGTTGCTGCTGATGCGGCGGCCTGCCTACACCCAAGATGTTGTGGAACAGGGCGTAGCTGCGCGCGTAGCCCGCAAGTCCGTCTTCGAACGAGACCCCGCACCCGAGTTGAGCTTCGTCCAGGACGAGTGGACGCTTCGCCGACCGCTCGGAGGCAGGATGGTGCTGCGCCGACAGCTCGAACACCTGCTGGAGATCGGGCAGTTGCGGAACGTCGAAGTTCAGGTGATGCCGATGGGCCGCGAAGAACATGCTGGAGTGGCAGGCGGGATCGAGGTGCTGAAGTTCGAGGACGGCTCGGCTGTCGGGCGGTCCCCAGGAGTAGCCAACGGGCGTCCCGTCTCCGAGCCGAGGGACCTTCGTATTCTGGAGCTGCGGTACGGCATCATCCGGGCCCAGGCTCTCACCCCGAGGGAGTCGATGGCCTTCATCGAGCAACTGCTGGGAGAGACATGATCCGCAACGCCCCGACTGAGGATGTCCCCGAGCCGGCCTGGTTCAAGAGCAGCTACAGCAGCAGCAGTGAAGCCGACTCCTGCATCGAGATCGCCACGACCCCCAGCACCATCCACGTCCGTGACTCCAAGAACGTCGAGGGCCCCCGGCTCATGCTGACGCCGAGGGCCTGGACCCACTTCGTGTCGTACGCGTCCGAAGACTGATCCGACGGGACGGTTACTCGACCTCGGCCTCCGGTACGTCCACCTCGCCGCCCAGGGAGCGGGCGATGGCCGTGAACTCGTTCAGGGCGGACTGGAGGTCGCGGACGACGTTGGGTCTGTCCACGCACCACTGCCTCAACCTTCGCTCGTCCTGGGTTCGTTGAGTTTACGAACTCTGACGCCACGAAGGGACGGAAACAGGCGTGCCAGGGCAGACTTCGGTCACTCGAAGGCTGAAGCCCGCCGTCGGGCCGCGCGACTCAGAACTTGATGCTCCCGATCATCCCCGCGATGTTCGTCGTGAGTTGACTGATCGTCGGCGCGATGGTCGACGACGCGAGATAGAACCCGAGCAGCACGCACACAAGCGCATGTGCGGCCTTCAGCCCTGACTTCTTGACCAGAAGGAAGACGACGATCGCCAGCAGCACCACCGCCGAAATCGAGAGTGCCACGGCGGCTCACCTCCAAAGATCCACGGGGACGCGGGAAGTCGGGCTATGGGGCATTGAATCCATGAGGACATACCCAGGCGGATAAATCCACACGGATGCAAGCGGGTTCCTACCCACCATGCGTCAGTGATCATAACTATCCGTACGTGCGCATCGATCGGCGCACAGCCGCACAAGGGGGCGCATGGCCAATATGGTCGGGGCATGACGACCGAGCCTGCTTCCTTCCCCCGACGGCACGCGCAGACCCAGCGGTTCACGCTCGGCGCGCCGCGTGCTTTCACCGTCGCACCCGACGGTTCCCGTGTCGTGTTCCTGCGGTCCGCGTCCGGGACGGACCGCGCACACCAGTTGTGGGTCCTCGATGTGGCGGACGGCGCGGAGCGCCTGGCAGCCGACCCCGGCCCGCTGCTCGGCGGCGCCACCGAGCAGTTGCCGCCCGAGGAACTCGCCCGCCGCGAACGCAGTCGTGAGGGCGGTGCCGGCATCGTCGGCTACGCCACCGACACAGCCGTAGAGTTGGCGTCTTTCGCCTTGTCAGGGCGGCTTTTCACGGCGGAGCTGCGTGCGGGCACGGCACGCGAACTGCCCGTGCCCGGTCCGGTGATCGACCCGCGCCCGGCCCCCGACGGACGGCACATCGCGTATGTCACCCGCGGCGGCCTGCGCGTGGTCGGCGCCGAGGGCGACGGCGACCGGGCCCTCGCCGCGCCGGAATCGGAGTCCGTTTCCTACGGGTTGGCCGAGTTCATCGCGGCCGAGGAGATGGGTCGTTCACGAGGCTTCTGGTGGTCGCCGGAGTCCGACCGGCTACTCGTGGCGCGGGTGGACGACACGCCGGTACGACGGTGGTGGATCTCCGATCCGGCGCATCCGGAGCGGGAGCCGCGGCAGGTGGCGTACCCGGCGGCGGGGACCGACAACGCCGAGGTGCGGCTGTTCGTCCTGGGCCTGGACGGGGTGCGCACGGAGGTGGTCTGGGACCGGTCCGGCTACCCGTATCTGACGCGTGTGCACTGGTCAGCGGCGGGTGCGCCGCTGATTCTGGTGCAGGCGCGCGACCAGCGCAGCCAGCTGTTCCTGGCCGTGGACCCGGACACCGGGGCGACCCGGATGGTGCACGCGGACGAAGATCCAGTTTGGCTTGAACTTTTCCCCGGGGTTCCGTGCTGGACCCCGTCCGGACAGCTGGTGCGGATCGCCGACGAGGGCGGCGCGCGGGTGCTTGCGGTGGGTGAACGCCCGTTGACGGGAGCGCAGTTGCACGTACGGGCGGTGCTCGACGTGTCGGACGACGATGTGCTGGTCTCGGCGTCGGCAGGTGAGGCGGCCGCCTCACCGGAGATCGGCGAGGTCCACGTGTACCGCGTCAACGAACTCGGCGTGGAGCGCGTGTCGCAGGAGCCCGGCGTGCACTCGGCGGTGCGGGCCGGGGGCGTGACCGTGCTCGTGTCCTCGACGCTCGACAAGGCGGACTCGCAGGTGCAGGTGCTGCTCGACGGCAAGCGCGGCGAGACGGGGGGCGTCCCGGCCGGTGGCTCGGGGAGGGTGGCGACCGTGGCGTCCTATGCGGAACGTCCTGGTTTCTCCCCCCGTGTGACGCTCGTCCAGGGGGGCGCACGCCAAATCCCATGCGCCGTGCTTATGCCTACGGACTACTCCGATGACACCCCCCTGCCCGTGCTCATGGACCCTTATGGTGGCCCCCACGGGCAGCGCGTGGTGGCCGACCAGCGTCCGCATCTGACCTCGCAGTGGTTCGCCGACCAGGGCTTCGCGGTGATCGTCGCGGACGGGCGGGGCACCCCGGGCCGCTCCCCCGCCTGGGAGAAGGCGGTCAAGGACGACGTCGCGGCGGTCGCGCTCCAGGACCAGGTCGACGCGCTGCACGCCCTCGCCGGCGACTTTCCGCTCGACCTGAACCGGGTCGCGATCCGCGGCTGGTCCTTCGGTGGCTATCTGGCGGCGCTCGCGGTGCTGCGCCGACCGGACGTCTTCCACGCCGGCGTGGTCGGTGCGCCGGTGACCGACCTGCGGCTGTACGACACGCACTACCAGGAGCGTTACCTCGGGCACCCGGATCTGCAGCCGGAGGTCTACCGCCGCAACTCCGTGATCGACGACGCGGGCCTGGTCGACGCCGCGGAGCCGGCCCGGCCGATGATGATCATCCATGGCCTGGCGGACGACAACGTGGTGGTGGCCCACTCCCTGCGCCTGTCCTCGGCCCTTCTGGCCGCGGGCCGCCCGCACGAGGTGGTGCCGCTGTCCGGGGTGACGCACATGACCCCGCAGGAAACGGTCGCCGAGAACCTGCTGCTGCTCCAGCTGGACTTCCTCAGGCGTGCCCTGAAGCCGGCCTGAACCCACGCGGCAACGGGCCGGGGTGCATGACTGCACCCCGGCCCGTTCACGGCACCCGCACGGCCGTTGCCCGTTCACTTCCCTGCGCCCGTATGGCGACGTGTCGGCCGAGTTGCCTGCGTGTACACGCAGTTCGTGCGCAGTACACCGCTTATGCGGGCTCCTCGGGCGGTACCGCCCGCCCCGGCGCCGAGCGCGTCGTGGAGAGATTCTCCGCGAAGTGGCACGCCGAGTCGTGTGAGGCGGGCCCCGCCGCCGGACGGAACACCTCGGGCACCGCGAGCAGCGGCACCTCCCGGGCGCACCGCTCCCGCGCCTTCCAGCAGCGCGTACGGAACCTGCAGCCGGAGGGGATGTTCGTCGGAGAGGGCACATCCCCGCTCAGGATGATCCGCTCCCGCTGCTCCCGCGCCGAGGGGTCGGGCACGGGCACGGCGGACAGCAGTGCCTGGGTGTAGGGGTGTGTCGGATGCTCGTAGATCTCCGCGTCGCTGCCCATCTCCACGATCCGCCCCAGGTACATCACCCCGACCCGGTCGGAGATGTGCCGCACGATCGACAGGTCGTGCGCGATGAAGACGTACGCCAGGCCGAACTCGTCCTGGAGTCCCGCCAGCAGGTTGACCACTTGGGCCTGGACGGACACGTCGAGCGCGGACACCGGCTCGTCGGCGACGATGATCTCCGGGCGCAGCGCCAACCCCCGGGCGATACCGATGCGTTGGCGCTGACCGCCGGAGAACTGGTGCGGATAGCGGTTGATGTACTCGGGATTGAGCCCGACCACGTCGAGCAGCTCCCGCACCCGCCGGCGCCGGTCACCCTTGGGCGCGGCCTCGGGGTGGATCTCGTACGGCTCTCCGATGATGTCGCCGACCGTCATCCGGGGGTTGAGGGAGGTGTACGGGTCCTGGAACACCATCTGGATGTTGCGCCGCACCTCCTTCAGGGCGCGTCCGGACAGCTTGGTGATCTCCTGGCCCCGGTACCTGATCGAGCCGGCCGTAGGCCTCTCCAGGCTGACCAGCATCCTGGCGATCGTCGACTTGCCGCAGCCGGACTCGCCGACGATGCCGAGGGTCTCGCCCCGGCCGAGGGTGAAGTCCACCCCGTCGACCGCCCTGACCGCGCCGATCTGCTTCTTGAAGAGGATCCCCCGGGTGAGCGGATAGTGCTTGACCAGCCCGCTGACCTCCAGGATCGGTTCAGGACCGGCCATGCAGGCACTCCCTCCAGAAGTGGCAGGCGCTTGCACGCTCCGCGGAGACCTCGTAGAGCGGGGGGACGTCGGTGCGGCACACGTCCCGCGCCAGCGGGCAGCGGGGGTGGAAGGCGCAGCCCGGCGGGATGGCCATGAGGTTCGGTGGCAGGCCCTTGATGGCGTAGAGCTGCCGGCCCTTGCGGTCGAGCCGCGGGATGGAGTCGAGCAGGCCCCTGGTGTAGGGGTGTGCGGGCGCCTTGTAGATGTCGTGCACGGGAGCGGACTCGACGATCCGGCCCGCGTACATGACGGCGATGCGGTCGGCGACGTCCGCGACGACACCGAGGTCGTGGGTGATGAGGACGAGGCCCATGTGGTACTCGCTCTGGAGCTCCGCGAGCAGGTCCATGACCTGGGCCTGGACGGTGACGTCGAGGGCGGTGGTGGGCTCGTCGGCGATGATCAGCGCGGGCTCCAGCGCCAGCGCCATGGCGATCATGATGCGCTGGCGCATGCCGCCGGAGAACTGGTGCGGGTAGTCGCGCACGCGCTGCGCGGCGCCCGGGATCCGTACCCGTTCCATCAGCTCGACCGCCCGGACACGGGCGTCCTTCCTGGACATGCCACGGTGCACGACGAACATCTCTCCGAGCTGGTCGCCCACGGTGAGCACGGGGTTGAGGGCGGACAGGGCGTCCTGGAAGATCATCGCCATCCCGGCGCCGCGGATCCTGCGCCGCTCCTCTTCCCTGAGGCGCAGCAGGTCCCGGCCCTGGAAGAGGACTTCGCCGCCGGTGATCCTCCCGGGTGGTGTGTCGAGGATGCCCATGACGGCCTGCGCGGTGACGGACTTGCCGCAGCCGGACTCGCCGAGCACGGCGAGCGTCTCGCCCGCGTCGACGCCGTAGCTGACGCCGTTGACCGCCTTGGCGATCCCGTCCCGGGTCCGGAACTCCACGTGCAGATCGCGCACTTCGAGCAGCACGGCTCTCACCTCAGCTTCGGGTCGAGGGCGTCGCGCACGGCGTCGCCGAGCATGATGAACGCGAGCACGGTGATCGCGAGGGCGCCGGAGGGCCACAGCAGCGCGTGCGGGGCGTTGCGGATGTACGGGGAGGCGGCGGAGATGTCGATCCCCCAGGACACGCTCGGCGGCTTCAGCCCCACGCCCAGGTAGGACAGGGTCGCCTCCAGCGCGATGTAGGTGCCGAGCGCGATGGTGGCGACGACGATCACGGGCGCGACCGCGTTGGGCGCGATGTGCCGCAGCAGGATGCGGGAGTTGGAGGCGCCGAGGGCGCGGGCGGCCAGGACGTAGTCGTTCTGTTTGGCGGTGATGACCGAGCCGCGGGCGATACGGGAGATCTGCGGCCAGCCGAGCAGCACCATGAACCCGACGACCGGCCAGACGGTGGTGCTGGTCACCACGGAGAGGAGGACCAGACCGCCGAGAAGGACCGGGATCGCGAAGAAGATGTCGGTGGCCCGCGACAGGATCGCGTCCCATCCCCGGCCGAAGAACCCGGCGAGCCCGCCCAGGACCGAGCCGAGGAGCGCGACGCCGAGCGTGGCGCAGACGCCGACCGTGACCGAGGCGCGGGCCCCGTGGACGGTGCGGGTGTAGACATCGCAGCCCTGACCGTCGTAGCCGAACGGATGCCCGGACTGTGAACCGTCCAGGGCCTTGGAGAGGTCGCAGGTGAGGGGGTTGCCGGGGGCGATCAACGAGGGCCGGATCGCGATGGTGACGAGGAAGAGGATGACCAGCCCGGAGGCGATGAAGACCGGGTTGCGGCGCAGGTCGTGCCAGGCGTCGGACCAGAGGCTGCGCGGCTTGCCCTCCGGGCCCGTGCCTTCCGGTCCCCCGGGGGTCTTCTCCAGGGTGGTCGCCTCGCTGGCGGCGAGGTCCATGGTGCCGCCCATCCCGGTCCCGGCCATGGCCCCCTCGGGCTGGTACGGCGGCTGCTCAGGCATAGCGGATCCTCGGGTCGAGTACGGCGTACAGCAGGTCGACGAGCAGGTTGGCGATCAGGAAGACGAGGACGAGGACGGTCACGAAGCCCACGACCGTCTGGATGTTCTGCCGGAGGATCCCCTGGTAGAGCTGGTAGCCGACGCCATGGATGTTGAAGATCCGCTCGGTGACGATCGCGCCGCCCATGAGAGCGCCGATGTCGGTGCCGATGAAGGTGATGACAGGGATGAGCGAGTTGCGCAGCAGGTGACGGGTGATCACCCGGCGGCGCGGCAGCCCCTTGGCGATGGCCGTACGGACGTAGTCGGCGCGCTTGTTCTCGGCGATGGAGGTGCGGGTCAGCCGGGTGACGTAGGCGAGGGAGACCGACGCGAGGACGAGCCCGGGGACGATCAGCTCGCCGAGGGCGGCGTCCGGGGAGACCGACGGCCTCATCCAGCCCCACTGGACTCCGAGCAGCAGTTGGAGCAGCAGACCGGTGACGAAGGTCGGCACCGAGATGACGACGAGGGTGAGCAGCAGGACCGAGGAGTCCACGGGCCGCCCGCGGCGCATTCCGGTGATCACGCCGAGCGCGATCCCGATGGCGATCTCGAAGACGACCGCGACGACGGTGAGCCGGATGGTGACCGGGAAGGCCGTCGCCATCAGCTCGGTGACCCGCTGCCCGTTGAAGGCGGTGCCGAAGTCACCGGTGAAGACATTGCCCATGTAGGCCAGGTACTGGTGCCACACGGGCTTGTCGAGGCCGAACTCCCGGCGCAGCTGGGCGGCCGTGGCGGGGTCGCACCGCCGCTCGCCGCACAGGCCCGCGACGGGGTCGCCCATCACGTGCACCATCAGGAAGATGAGCAGGGTGGCGCCGAAGAAGACCGGGATCATCTGCAGCAGGCGTCTGATGACGTACCGTCCCATGGGGGCTCCGGGGGGGTAGGGGACAGCGTGCGGCTCAGCCGACCTTGATCTCGTCGTAGACGGGGACGCTGAACGGGTTGAGCGCCACATGGGAGAGGCGGCGCGAGTAGCCGGCGTTGCCGTTCTGGTACCAGAGCGGGATGGCGGCCATGTTGTCCCGTACGACGCCCTCGGCCCGCTGGAACAGTCGCACGGCGCTGGCTCTGTCGCTCTCTGCGTTCGCCCGGTCGACGAGCCGGTCGAAGTCCTTGTCGGACCACGTGCCGTCGTTGGAGGAGCCGCCCGTGTAGTAGAGCGGCTGCAGGAAGTTCTGGATGAGCGGATAGTCCATCTGCCAGCCGGCCCGGAAGGGGCCCGGCATGCTGTGCCGGCCGAGTTGGTTGCGGAAGTCGGCGAAGGTGCCGACCGGGTTGCCGACGCAGGCCTCGTTGTCGCCGAGCGCGTTGTTGATGGAGTTGCAGACCGCGTCCACCCACTGCTTGTGCGAGCCCGTGTCCGCGTTGTAGGTGATCCGGACCTGTCCGCCGGGCAGTCCGCCGCCCTCCTGGACCAGCTTCTTGGCCCGGTGCGGGTCGTGTCTGCAGGCGGCGCCGCAGAGACCTGCCTTGAAGCCGCCGGCGGTGCCGAGGACCGGGGAGGTCCAGTCGCTGGCCGGGGTGCGGGTGTTCCGGAAGATCGTGCGGGTGATCAGGTTCCGGTCGATCGCCATGGACAGGCCCGTACGGACCTTCTGCGTCCCGGGTCTTTTCCACCTCGGGTCGTAGAAGGGGAAGGCGAGGGTCTGGAGGATGCCGGCCGGGGTGTTGATGTAGCGGCCGCCGAGATCGTTCTTGACGTACTTGAGCTGTGCGGCGGGCACGTCGTCGACGAGGTCGAGGTTGCCGGCCATGAGGTCGGTGTAGGCGGTGTTGGTGTCGGTGTAGACCTGCAGGTCCACCCCGTTGTTGCGCGCCTTGTCCGGTCCTCGGTATCCGTCCCACTTCCGCAGGGACATCTTGAAGCCCCGGGTGTAGGAGGCGACCCGGTACGGACCGTTGCCGATGGGCTTGCGCAGCCAGTCCTCGTGGTGGTCGAAGAACGCCCTGGGCAGCGGGGAGAAGGCCGCGTAGCCCAGGGTGTCGGGGAACGTGGAGAACTTCTGGGCCAGTCGGACAGTGAAGGTGCGGGTGCCGGTCACCTTGAGTCCGGAGAGGGTGTCGGCGGTCTGGGCGCCGGTTTCCGGGTGCACCTTGTCGTACCCCTCGATGTATCCGAAGAAGTACGCGTTCTTCTGATTGTTCTTCAGGCTCGCACCGTAGTTCCAGGCGTCGACGAAGGACCGCGCGGTAACGGGCTCCCCGTTGCTGAACCGCCAACCGTTCTTGACGGTGATGGTGAAGTTCCGGGAGTCCGGGCTGTCGATCCTGTCGGCGAGCATGTTCTCCGGGGCGGCGGTCCTGGGGTTGTAGCGCTTCAGCCCGCGGAAGACCATGTCGAGGACCTTGCCGCCCTGGACCTCGTTGGTGTTGGCGGGCTCCAGCGGGTTCTGCGGATCACCCCAGGAGGCGCTGAGCACTCCGGGGGCACTGCCGCCGCCGCCCCCGCCGCATGCCGCCGCCGTGAGGGCAGCCGCCGCCGCGCCCGCCGCCCATCGGGCGGGTCTGGCTCCACGCATGGAGTGCCTCCCTGGAGTGCGCCGTACCGCCAGCGCCGAGGCGCTGTCCGTTATCGGTCCATATCAGCGATCAGCGAACATCACACCCATGTACACCATTCGCCGAGGCGACGTCATCCGGATGGCGGGCGCACACCGGCCCGGACAAAGGATCTTGACAAGGGTGACGCGGGATGGTTCACAGCACGCAATGGATCTTGACGAGGCAAAGCAATGAATCTCCGCCTATCAACGTCGAACCATCGATTTGCGAACCCTTGATGTACGCATTTCGACACTCAACCATCCGCATATCGAACTTCTTGTCAGATTTGCCCGGTTGGCCCGATTGAGGACACGGATCGATTACAACGTGCTACCCGCGTAGCTACGGAAAGGTCAAACTTAGGTAAAGAGAGTAAAGAGCCGCCCAAGTCGGCTGAGAATTTATTGACCTTGAATGAATTGCGTTGAAAAAGTCCGGCGTAGCCCGTAGGGGAGCGCCCTGCGGAGTCATCAGACACCTCCCTTGGGCCTGGAGCACCATGACCCCCCCCAACTCCATCCGCGGCTGCACCGCTTGAGGTGACCGACGAGAGCGCCGAGAAGTCGAGCACTTCTCCCGACTCGAAGGGCACCGAGACCAGGTCCCCTGGACAGCTGGCATGGCGCCGCTTCAAGCGGGACCGCACGGGCGTCATTTCGGCGATCATCGTGATCGCCTTCTTCGTGGTCGGCCTCGCTGCGCCGCTCATAGCCAAGCTGTACGGGAAGGACCCGTACACGACGTACGGGCTCAACGACCCCAGCCTGCTGGGCGACAACGGCCTCCCGGCGGCGCCGAACGGCGGCATCAACAGCGAGTTCTGGTTCGGTATCGACCCGCAACTCGGCCGTGACGTCTTCACCTTCCTCTGGTACTCGATCCGCAACTCGCTGCTGATCGCCACCGGCATCACGATCCTCGCCATGATCGTCGGCGTGGCGGTCGGCATCACCGCGGGCTATCTGGGCGGCAAGACGGACTGGTTCCTCGGCCGGGTCATGGACATCCTGCTCGCCTTCCCGCAGCAGCTGTTCTTCGTGGCCTTCACGCCGGTGGTCCTGGCCCTGTTCGTGGGCGACAACGAGAACACGCCCACCTCACTCATCGTGGTCTCCCTGATCCTGCTGCTCGTCGTCTTCGGCTGGGCCTCCGTCGGCCGACTGCTGCGCGGCCAGGTACTGGCCCTGCGCGAGCGGGAGTACGTGGAGGCCGCCAAGGTCACGGGAGCGTCTCCGGCCCGCATCATCTTCAAGGAGCTGCTGCCCAACCTGTGGACGCCGATCCTGATCCAGGGCACTCTCATGCTGCCGGCGATGGTCAGCACGGAAGCGGGTCTCGCCTTCCTCGGTGTCGGTCTGCAGGACCCGACCCCCGACTGGGGCGTCATGATCGGGTACGCCACCCAGTGGTACCAGGACGACATCACCTTGCTGATGTTCCCCGGCCTCGCCATGGTGATCTTCGTCCTGGCGTTCAACCTCCTCGGTGACTCGGTGCGCGACGCACTCGACCCGAAGACCAAGCGCTGACTCCGAACCTCCTCGGGATCACGGCAATGTCGCCGGGGTGCCGGACCACCCTCACCAACCCACTTCAAGGCAGGATGCGATGTCCTTCTCGCGCAGAAACTTCCTGATCGCCACCGGTGTCGCCGCCGCGTCGAGCACCGTGCTGAGCGCGTGCAGCAGCGGTAACTCCAGCAACGGCAGCAGCGGCGGAGGCAAGCAAGAAGCCGCCAAGGCCCAGAAGGCCATGGTCAAGATCGGCACGGCGGAGGACTCCAAGGGCCCGGCTCCGGAGGTCTCCGGCGCCAAGAAGGGCGGCAAGGTCTACCTGCTGAACGACGACGACTTCTCGCACCTCGACCCGCAGCGCATCTACTTCGCGTGGAACTCGCTCGCCATGATGGTCCTCGCCCGTACCCTGACCGGTTACAAGGTCGGCGACGACGGCTCGCAGACCCTGGTCGGCGACCTCGCCACCGACGTCGGCGTCATGAAGGACGGCGGCAAGACCTGGACCTTCACCCTGAAGGACGGCATCAAGTGGGAGGACGGCTCCGACATCACCGTCGATGACGTCCGCCACGGCATCGAGCGCGGCTTCGCCGACTTCACCACCGAGGGCGCCACCTACGTTCAGAGCTGGCTCGTCGGCTCGGACGAGCCCCGCAAGTCCTACAAGGGTCCGTTCAAGGGCAAGCACCTGAAGTCGATCGAGACGAGCGGGAAGTCCATCACCTTCCACCTCGCCGAGGCGCGTCCGGACTTCAACTACGTCCTCGCCATGCACTCGTACGCGCCGGTCCCGGTGAAGCACGACACCAAGCAGGCCTACGACAAGAAGCCGTTCTCCAACGGTCCTTACCGGGTCAAGTCGCACGTCACCGACAAGTCGATGGTGATGGTCCGCAACGACCACTGGGACCCGAACACGGACCCGATCCGCAACGCCTACCCGGACGAGTTCGACTTCACCTTCGGCATCGAGCAGGAGACCGCCGCCGACCGCCTGATCGCCGACACCGGCAACGACCAGTTCGCCGTCTCCTGGCGTACGGTCCCGCAGAGCAAGATCCAGCAGGCCACCCTCAAGGCCAAGGACCGCCTCTTCTCTGCTCTGGGCAGCGGCACCAGCGTCTACTGGATCAACCAGACCCGCGTCACGGACATCAAGGTCCGCGAGGCCATCATCCGCGCCTGGCCGACCGCCGGTATCCGCAAGCTCCAGGGCGGCGAGAACCGCGGTGACTACGCGACCGGCTTCATGAGCCCGCTCGTGGCCGGTTACAAGTCGCAGGACGTCTGGGGCAAGCTGAAGAACCCGGCGGGCGACCCGGCGAAGGCGAAGGAAGTCCTGAAGGCGGCCGGCAAGCTCGGCACCAAGGTCACCTACGCCTACCAGAACGACCCGGTCAACGCCAAGGTCAAGGTCGTCATCGAGAACGCCCTGAAGGCGGCCGGCTTCGAGGTCGTCACCAAGCCGATCGACTCCACCACCTTCTACGACCAGATCGGCATGGTCGACAACCCGTACGACGTCTACTGGGGTGGCTGGTCCGCCGACTGGCCGACCGGTTACTCGGACTTCATGCCGTGCTTCCACAGCTCCAAGGTCGTGGACCAGGGCAACAACTACTCCCACCTGAAGAACCCCGAGGTGGACGCCGCGATCAAGGCCGCCACGGCGGAGGTCGACCAGACCAAGGCCAACGACATGTGGGCCGCTGTGGACAAGCAGGTCACCGAGCTGGGTGCCTTCATCCCCGACGTGTACATGCGACGCATCTACATGCACGGCTCCAAGCTCGCCAACGTGAAGATGGACCCGAACTTCGACGGTTGCATGCTCTACAAGATGTACGTCAAGGCCTGATCCATCCCTGAGAGGTGGGGCGGCTTCGGCCGCCCCACCCTCGGCTCGTCCACCGGGTCTCCGGTCACCCCCGGCCCGGCCCGTTCCGTACGACGGCCCTCCCAGGAAAGCCAACCCCCATGCTTCGCTTCCTCGTCCGCCGGTTCCTCGGCGCCGCGATCACGCTGTTGATCATCAGTGCGGTCACGTTCATGCTCTTCTACGCGGTGCCGCACGATCCGGCCCGGATGGCCTGCGGCAAGGTCTGTACGCCGGACACGCTCGAACTGATTCGGCGCAACATGGGGATCGACGAGTCGCTGCCGTTGCAGTACTGGCACTGGCTGTCAGGCATCTTCGTGGGCCGCGACTACACGGGCATCGGCCGTTGTGACGCCCCGTGCCTGGGCTACTCGTTCGTCAACCACGAGTCGGTCCTCGCGACGGTCCAGGACCGCTTCCCGACGACGGCCTCCCTCGCCCTCGGCTCCTCGGTGGTCTTCCTCATCTTCGGTATCGGTGCCGGCATGCTCGCCGCCGTGAAGCAGGGCAAGGCCGTCGACAAGATCGCCAGCTCCGCCTCGCTGATCGCCTCGTCGATGCAGATCTACTTCGTCGGCCCGGTGGCCCTCTACCTCCTCGTGTACACGACGCACATCCTCGACCAGCCCTCGTACACGCCGTTCACCGAGAACCCGGCCGCCTGGTTCAGCGGTCTGCTCGTGCCCTGGCTGGTCCTGGCGCTGATCTGGACCGCCAACTACACCCGTATGACCCGCTCCCAGCTGGTCGAGACGCTCAGCGAGGACTACGTCCGCACGGCCCGCGCCAAGGGCCTCTCGCGGCGCACCGTCTTCTTCCGCTTCGCCTGGCGCGGCGCGATGGGCCCGATCGTCACCATCTTCGGCATCGACATGGGCGTCCTGCTCGGCGGCGCGATGATCACCGAGAAGACCTTCAGCCTCCAGGGCCTCGGCATGCTCGCCGTGAAGTCGGTGATCAACAACGATCTCCCGATGCTCCTCGGCGTCATGATCGTCACCGCCGCCTTCGTGGTGTTCGCCAACATCATCGTCGACGCCGTCTATGCCCTGATCGACCCGCGGATCCGGCTCGCCTGACCCCGCCCGCCCCCACCAGCTACCCCGCATCACCCCCCTCTGGAGCGTCCCCGTGACGAGCACCGATCAGCAGCCCTTCCTGTCCGTCAAGGACCTGAAGGTGCACTTCTCGACCGAGGACGGCATCGTCAAGGCCGTCGACGGCCTGTCCTTCGACCTCGCCCGCGGCAGGACGCTGGGCATCGTGGGCGAGTCGGGGTCCGGCAAGTCGGTCACCAACCTGACCATCCTGGGCCTGCACAACCCCGACAGCACCAAGGTCGAGGGCTCCATCGAGCTCGACGGCGAGGAGCTGAACGGCGCCCCGGAGAAGACGCTCGAGAAGCTCCGCGGCAACAAGATGGCGATGATCTTCCAGGACGCCCTGGCCTCGCTGTCGCCGTACCACACCATCGGCAAGCAGATCGGCGAGACGTACCGCAAGCACACCGGTGCCTCCAAGCAGGAGGCCCGGGCGCGGGCGATCGAGATGCTGAGGCGCGTGGGGATCCCCCAGCCGGACGTCCGCGTCGACGACTACCCGCACCAGTTCTCCGGCGGTATGCGCCAGCGCGCGATGATCGCCATGGCGCTGGTCTGCGACCCCCAGCTGCTGATCGCCGACGAGCCGACCACCGCGCTCGACGTGACCGTGCAGGCCCAGATCATGGACCTGCTCAAGGACCTCCAGCAGGAGTTCGGCACCTCGATCATCTTCATCACCCACGACCTGGGCGTGATCGCGGACATCGCCGACGACGTGCTGGTGATGTACGGCGGCCGGTGTGTGGAGCGCGGCTCGAAGGAGGAGGTGCTGCGCGCCCCGCAACACCCCTACACCTGGGGTCTGCTGGGCTCCATGCCGAGCCTTGACGGTCCGGTCGACGTGCCGCTCAACCCGATCCCGGGCTCGCCGCCGTCGCTGCTGAACCCGCCGTCCGGCTGCCGCTTCCACCCGCGCTGCGCCTTCGCCGAGAAGGTCGACGGCAACCGCTGTGCGACCGAGTCCCCGGTGCTGGAGATCACGGACGGTCGCGGCAACGCCTGCCATCTGACCGACGAACAGCGCCGTGAGTTCTTCTCCGACCTCGCCGGCAGCCAGGCCCACTGACGTACAAGAGACGGGATTTCACCACCATGAGCAACACCAGTCCCCTCCTGGACGTCTCGGGACTCACCAAGCACTTCCCGATCAAGGGCGGCTTCCCGATCCGCCGCACGGTCGGCGCGGTCCAGGCTGTCGACGGGCTCGACTTCCAGGTCGCCGAGGGCGAGAGCCTGGGCCTGGTCGGCGAGTCCGGCTGCGGCAAGTCGACCACCGGCCGCCTGATCACCCGGCTCCTGGAGCCGACGGCCGGCAAGATCTCCTATCGCGGCCAGGACATCACCCACGCCAGCCGCAAGCAGCTCGCGCCGATCCGGTCCGAGATCCAGATGATCTTCCAGGACCCGTACGCCTCGCTGAACCCGCGGCACACGGTTGGCAAGATCATCTCCGGGCCGATGGAGATCAACGACATCAACCCGGAGGGCGGCCGGGAGAAGCGCGTTCGCGAGCTGCTGGAGATCGTGGGTCTGAACCCGGAGCACTACAACCGCTTCCCGCACGAGTTCTCCGGCGGCCAGCGCCAACGTATCGGCGTGGCAAGGGCGTTGGCCCTGGAGCCGAAGCTGATCGTCGCGGACGAGCCGGTCTCCGCCCTCGACGTCTCCATCCAGGCCCAGGTCGTCAACCTGCTCCAGCAGGTCCAGAAGGACCTGGGTATCGCGTTCGTCTTCATCGCCCACGACCTGGCGATCGTGCGGCACTTCTCGCAGCGTGTGGCGGTCATGTACCTCGGCAAGATCGTGGAGATCGCCGACCGCGAGGACCTGTACGGCAACCCGCGCCACCCGTACACGCGCGCCCTGCTCTCCGCCGTGCCCGAGGCCACGGTGGACGAGACGCCCCGTGAGCGCATCCGTCTGGTTGGCGACGTGCCGTCCCCGATCTCGCCCCCGTCCGGCTGCCGCTTCCGCACCCGCTGCTGGAAGGCCACGGAGAAGTGCGCCTCGGAGGCGCCGCCGCTGGTGCAGGTGGAGGGCAACAAGCCGGGTCACCTGACGGCGTGCCACTACCCCGAGACGCAGGAGACGGTTCCGGCTCCGCGTCTGTCCAAGGACCCCGAGGCAGCGGCCTGACACACCCCTTTCCGTCAGCCGCGGCCGCCGGAGCCCGACCTTCATCGGCCCATTGACCCGAGCCCCGAACGTCCGGTTCCCGGGGACGAAGGCCCGTGCCCTGTGGCACGGGCCTTCGCCATGCCCGCCGGGGCTGTGGGCGGCACGGGAAGGGTGATTGGCAGATGTGTCTCGCCTTCCTGCTCCTGAGCTGCGGCTTTGCTTCCGGCCCCTGGAACAGACCTGCCAATCACTTCCTGACAGGGTCACGCCCCCAGCTCGCACCACACATACTTTCCCCGATCCCCGAACCGGGCTGACGGCTCCCAACCCCACACATCCGCGCAGGCCCCCACCAATCCCAACCCCCGCCCCTCCTCCGACTCCAACGCCTGCTCCAACGGGCATGGCGGCTCGGGCGGCGCCGGGTCGGTGTCCCATGCCCCGATCCACACCACCCCCTGCGGGGTCAGGCGGACCCTGAGCGCGGCTGGCCCCTTCGTATGCCGCACGGCGTTCGACACCAGCTCCGCCGCCAGCAGCTCCGCTGTGTCCACCAGGCCGATCAGACCGTGCAGGGTCAGGATCAGGCGCAGGGTGCGGCGGCAGATGGTCACCGCCCTGAGGTCGTTCGGGATGTAGAGCGTGTAGTCCCAGGTTTCGGGCATGCCTCATCAACTCCGGTGAGGTGAGGGGGGTTTAGCGCGCGGTGGCATTGCCGCAGCCGTCGTGGCATGGCGGAGCGGTGCGCTTCCGCTGCGTGTAAGTTACCTAACCGACAGTAGGGGGCAATATTTAGATCTCGCAAGGCGATCGCGTAAGGTGACCCCGAACGAGTCACGCTTACCCGCGTGTTGAGAGGTCAGTTGATGGCAAAGAGGTTCGAACCGACGGCACGTCAGTTGCGCCTTGCTGTCGAGTTGCGCAGACTCCGCGACGCGGCGGGCCTCTCGTCGCGGGAGGCAGCGGCGCTCCTCGGGGTGAGCGCGCCCCAGATCAGCCAGATCGAGGCCGGTCTCGCTGGTGTGAGTGAGAGCCGGTTGCGTCGCCTCGCCGCCAACTACTCGTGTACTGATGAGGAGTTGATCGACGCGCTGGTAGCCATAGCGAACGACCGCACGCGAGGCTGGTGGGAGGACTACCGGGAGCTGCTGCCCACGCCCTTCCTCGACCTCGCGGAGCTGGACTATCACTCCTCGTACCGGTGTGACGTGGAGTTCCTGTTCATTCCCGGCCTGCTACAGACGGAGGACTACGCTCGCGCCGCTTTCTCGTCCAGGATTCCGGACATTCCGGAGGAAGAGTTGGAGTTGCGTGTGCGGCACCGGATGCAACGCAAAGTCATCCTCGAAGAGCCTGCCCATGTCCCGTACGAGGCGGTCATCCACGAGGCGGCACTGCGCATCAGGGTCGGTGATCGCGCCACCTCACGAGCCCAGCTTGCTCGTGTCCTGGAACTCTCCGAAGCGGACCACATCAGCGTGCGCGTCATCCCCTTCGACCTGGACGGATTCGGCGGAGCCTGGAGCCCCATGATGCTGGCGGGCGGCGCCGTGCCCAGGCTGGACACGGCCGTTCGCGACGCGCCTCATGGCACCGGCTTCATCGACTCAGAAGCCCAACTCGCCGTCTTCCGCACGCTATTCCGTAGGGTAGAAGCCGCGTCACTCGAACCCGCCGGTTCGCGTGACTTCATCCACAGACTGGCCAAGGACCTGTGAGGCTCACCGTGACCACACCCGACACCTGGCGGAAGTCGTCCTACTCCGGCGGCGGCGACGGCAACAATTGCGTCGAGATCGCAACCACTTCCACCCAAGTGGCCATCCGGGACTCCAAGGACCCAGCCCAAGGCACCCTCGCCTTCCCTCCCGCAGATTTCACCCTCTTCATCGAGTCGCTGAAGGTCGCTTCTCAGGGGAGGAGTTGAAACCTTACGCTGAGGGCATGTCAGCGTCAGACTGGGAAGAACTCAACGGTGCCCGCGGACGCCGGCGCTTGAAGATCGCCGTGCGGCACATCATCCGACGCCCCTGCTCTTCGCTGGCCTGGTCGGCGTGCTTGTCCTATTCAACCTTGTGAAGGACAGCTTCCCGCTGGCCTACGGACTCACGATGCCGACCCTAGTCGTCCTGATCACGGCGAGCATGGGCCGTTACCGCGCCCCGACCGACGACCCAGCGCACGAAGAAGCTTCACTTCCCGCCGACCCCGACGGGAAGTGAAGCAAGGCCGTCGGCTTCAGTGCCCCCTGGTGCCGTCGATCATTTCGCGCAGGATGTCCAGGTGCCCGTTGTGGCGGGCCGTCTCCTCGATCAGGTGGTGCAGGATCCAGCGCAGGTCGACCTGCCGGCCGTCGCGTATCGGGCGCTTCGCCTTGCTGTCCAGGTCGTGGGCCGCGACCAACTTCCGGTAGCGGGCGCTCTGTTCGTCGTACTCGTCCAGCAGTTCGGAGAGCGGGCGGTCGACCGCCATCGTCATCTCGCGGTCGGGGTCCTCGTCCGTCCACGGCCCCTCGTCGTCCTCTCCCAGGAACACCACCTGGAACCAGGAGTACTCGACCCAGCGGAGGTGGCTGATCAGACCGCACAGGGTCATCAGCGGGGACTCGGGGAGCGGCGCCTGCACGGCGCCCTCGGCCGAGACGCCCTCACACTTGGCGCGAGCGGTGGCACGGACGTAGTCGAGGAAGGTGGTCAGCTGTGTGCGCTCGTCCCAGGCGGGAGGCGTGTCAGTTCGTGTCATCCAGGGAATGATCCCGAATCCACGGAGCGGAAGTCGAACGAATATCGGTGCGCGGTAAGGGAGTTCGGCCCGCTTTGCTCCGCCGATCCCCCTCGGTGTCACCCCTCCGTTTCCTCCAGCGCTGCCAGTGCCGGATCCAGCACGATGTCCTCGTCCCGCGCCCCGGTGGTCGGCTCCTCCGGGAAGTGGCAGGCCGTCAGGTGGCCTGGGCCGTTCCCGGAGATCCGCACCAGCGGCGGCTCCTCGGTGGCGCACTTCTCCGTGGCCTTCCAGCACCGGGTACGGAAGCGGCAGCCCGACGGAGGCGAGATCGGGGAGGGCACGTCGCCCGCGAGGCGGATCCGCTCGCGCTGGGCCTCCTCGTCGCCGTCCAGATTCACCTCGGGCACGGCGGACAGCAGCGCGTGGGTGTACGGGTGGCGCGGGCGCGCGTAGATGGAGTCACGGTCGCCGACCTCGATGATCTTGCCGAGGTACATCACGGCGACGCGCTGCGAGAAGTGCCGCACGACGGCGAGGTCGTGGGCGATGAACAGGAAGGCGATGCCCAGGTCCTTCTGGACCTGCTGGAGGAGGTTGACCACCTGGGCCTGGATGGAGACGTCCAGGGCGGAGACCGGCTCGTCCGCGACGATCAGCTTCGGCTCCAGGGCCAGGGCCCGGGCCACCCCGATGCGCTGACGCTGACCGCCGGAGAACTCGTGCGGGAAGCGGTTGAAGTGCTCGGGGTTCAGACCCACGATCTCCAGCAGCTCACGGACGCGCTTCTCGCGGCCACCTGCCGGGTTGATGTCGTTGATCTCCATCGGACCGGAGATGATCTTGCCGACGGTCTGGCGCGGGTTCAGCGACGAGTAGGGGTCCTGGAAGATCATCTGGATCTCGGACCGGATCGGCGCCAGTTGCTTGCGGCTGGCGTGCGAGATGTCCTGGCCGCGGTAGGAGATCTTCCCGCTGGTCGGCTCCAGAAGCCGGGTGATCAGGCGCCCCGTGGTCGACTTGCCGCAGCCGGACTCGCCCACCAGGCCGAAGCTCTCGCCCACGTGCACGGTCAGGTCGATGCCGTCCACGGCCTGCACCGCGCCGACCGTGCGGCGGATCGGGAAGCCGCCCTTGACCGGGAAGTGCTTGACCAGCTTGTCCACCACCAGCAGCGGCTCCCCGGACGCCTCTGCGGCCGCGCCCCGCGCGGCGGGCACGGTGGCCTCGTCCTTCGTGACGACCTCTTCCTTCATGTCAGTGCACTCCCTACCGCAGCCGGGGTTTGATCTGCTCGATGAAGATGGTCTGCTTCTGCTCGGCCGTAAGGTGGCAGGCCCCGCCCCGACCGGGTGGCAGCAGCGGCGGCTCGTCCACGCACCGGGCGCCGCCCACCTCGCCCTGGTACGTGCACCGAGGGTGGAACCGGCAGCCGGACGGCGGGTTCAGCAGGGACGGCGGCGTCCCCGGGATCGGCGTGAGCGGGGTGCCGAGGTCCGAGCCGAGGCGCGGCATGGAGTTCAGCAGGCCCCAGGTGTACGGGTGTTGCGGTGCCCTCAGCACCTCATCGACGGTTCCGCGCTCGACCGCTCCCCCGGCGTACATCACCATGATGTCGTCGGCCATGTCGGCGATGACCCCGAGGTCATGGGTGATGAAGACGATCGCCGAGCCGAACTCCTGCTGGAGGTCCTTGAGCAGGTCGAGGATCTGCGCCTGGACGGTCACGTCCAGCGCCGTGGTGGGCTCGTCGGCGATCAGCAGGTCGGGGTTGCAGACCAGCGCCATGGCGATCATCGCGCGCTGGCGCATACCGCCGGAGAACTGGTGCGGATAGTCCTTCGCCCGCTCCTTGGGATGGGGGATGCCGACCTTGCCGAGCATCTCCACCGCCCGCTCCCAGGCCGCCTTCTTGGAGGCCCCGGTGTGTTTCATGAACGGCTCGGCGATCTGCCGGCCCACCGTGTAGTACGGCGACAGCGCGGTCAGCGGGTCCTGGAAGATCATCGCGGCCTTGTTGCCGCGCAGCTTCTCCAGCTCGGACTCGCGGGCCGTGATCAGTTCCTGCCCGTCCAGCAGGATCTCGCCGTCGATCGTGGTGAACATCGGGTTGTGCAGCCCGAGGATGGTCAGGTTGGTCACCGACTTGCCGGAGCCCGACTCCCCCACGATGCCGAGGGTCCTGCCCCGCTGGAGGTCGAAGGAGAGCCCGTTCACGGCGCGGACGATGCCGTCCTCGGTCTTGAAGCTGACATGCAGGTCCCGTACCGAGAGGAAGGCGTCCCCGCCGGCTGCGCCTGAATCGCCGGGTTCCTTGGTCACAGTGGTCACGGAGTGCTCCTAGGCGAGCCGTACACGCGGGTCGATGAACGCGTAGCAGGTATCCACGATGATGTTGAACAGCAGGATCATGGTCGCGGCGAACAGCATCACGCCGAGCAGCAGCGGCAGGTCGCTGAAGGCCACCGACTGCACCGCGAGCTGGCCGAGCCCCGGCAGTCCGAAGGTGTACTCGGTGATCACCGCGCCGCCCAGCAGGGAGCCGAGATCGATGCCGAAGATGGTGACGATGGGGATCAGCGAACCACGCCAGGCGTAGCGGAAGAAGACGTACCGCCGCGACATGCCCTTGGCGCGGGCCGTACGGACGTGTTCCTCCTGGAGCTGCTCGACCATCGACGAGCGCGCCATACGTGTGTACTGCGCGGCGAAGATCGTGGACAGCACCACCCACGGGATGATCAGCCCCGAGAACCAGTTGACCGGGTCGGCGGTGAAGGGGTTGTAGGCGGGCTTGTCGAACAGGTGCGACTGATAGACGAACACGGCGAGCACCAGCGGGCCGAGGAAGTAGATCTGCATCGAGCTGATCACCATCGAGCCGGCCGTGAACGTCTTGTCGATCAACGTGCCGCGTTTCCAGGCCGCCAGCAGACCGGTGCCGAGACCCACCAGCAGGAAGACGCACGCCGCGCCCAGGGTCAGGGAGACGGTGGTCGGCAGACGGTCCATCAGCGTGGGCCAGACCGCCTCGTTGGTGTTGTACGAGTACCCGAAGCATGGGGCCGGGCACGGGCCCTGGGTGAAGGCGTCGCTGCCCAGGACGATGTTGTGCAGGAAGGTCCAGTACTGCTCGGGGATCGACTTGTCGAGGCCGAGCACATGGTGGATGTTCTCGATGTTGGCCGGCGTGCACGCCTTGCCGCACATCATCAACGCAGGGTCCCGTGGCATCCCGAAGAACAACAGGAACGTGACGATGCTCAGTAGGAAGAGGATGACGACGGCGCCGAGTGTCCGGCGAATGAGGAAGCGCAGCATGGCAGAGGCAGCTCTCAGACGTCAGCGAGCCGGTGGTACCCGGTGCGGGCACCCCGTGAGGGGGCCGTACCGGGTACCAGGACGGACGGAGTTACTTGATGTACAGACGGCGCGCGTCGACGCCGCCGATCACGTCGTCGTAGACCAGGCCGCCGACCTTCGAACCGGCGATCGCGACCTGCTTGTAGTAGGCGGTCGGAACCGCGTACACGACCTCGGTGAGCAGGTACTTGTCCAGCTTCGCCCACTCGGTGGCAGCCTTCACCGGGTCGGTGATGGCGTTGATGCGGTCGATCTCGCTGTTCACATGGGGGTCGTTGACCTGCGTGTAGTTGCTCCCGCCGTCGGCGATCAGGCGCCCGTCGACGGTCGGCGGGAACACGGCCTGGCCGGACGGCCAGTCGGCGCCCCACGAGGTGTGGAAGATGTCGTAGTTGTTGTTGATCTTGCCGACCTGGTCGAACCAGTTCGAGGAGGGAACCTCCTGGCGCTGTACGTCGAAGCCGGCCTTCTTCAGGCCCTCGGCCATGGCGGTGGAGTACTGCTGGCCCTCGGAGGTGTTGATGTAGGCGAAGGTCAGCTTCATGCCGACCTTGCCGGCTTCCTCCAGCAGCTTCTTGGCCTTGACCGGGTCACCCGCGGGCTTCTTCTTCTTGCCGAACGGGTCGAACGTGGGGTCGTAGCCGCTGACGGTCGGGCTGATCAGGCCGCCGGCGACCTCCATGGCCGCGTCGCCGCCGAAGGCCCGCACGAACGGCGTGACGGGCAGGGCGTAGGCGATGGCCTCGCGGACCTTCTTGTCCTTCATCTCCGGCTTGCTCATGTTGATGTTGATCCGGCCCACGTAGGGCTGGTAGCCCGAGACCGTACGGGACTTCAACTTGGGGTCGGAGAGGACCTTGGAGAGGTTGCCCGCGTCGACCCCGTTCTGCAGGCTGGCGCCGGTCTGGTCGGCGCCGCTGTCCGCGAGGAGCGCCTTGGTGGACGTCTCGTACTGCTGGTTGAAGGTGATGTTGAACTCGTCGACGTACTGGTTGCGGATCGGGTCCGTCTTCGGGTCCCACTGGTCGTTCTTGACCAGCACCATCGACTTGCCCGACTTGAACGACTGGATCTTGTACGGGCCGGCCGCGGCGGGCGCCCTGTCGTACTTCTCCTTGGTGTCGCCCTTCGCCTCCACCATCGCGTAGCCCGTCATGCCGAGCGCGTACGGCAGGTCGGCGACGGGCTTCTTGAAGTGGAAGATCACGGTTTTGTCGTCCGGTGTCTCCAGGATGCTGTCCGGCAGGTGCTTGCCCTTGTACGGGCCGTCCGGCAGCAGTTTGCGGTAGTCGGTGCCGGCGGTGTCGGCCATCCACTGCTGGACATAGGTCGGGCCCTTGGTGATGAAGGGCGCGAAGAGCCGCTCGAAGGAATGGCGGACGTCCTTGGACGTGATCGGGGACCCGTCCTGGAACTTGATGCCGTCCTTGAGGGTGTACTTCCAGGTCCTGCCGCCGTCCGACACCGTGCCGGAGTCGGTGGCCAGGTCGCCGACGACCTCGTGCTTGCCGCCGTCGTTACTGGTCGCCTTGTAGCCGGTGAGCCCCCGGTGGATCACCTGCGTCAGCGTCATCTCGTCGAAGGTGTAGATCTGGGCCGGGTCCAGGTGGGCAGGGCTGTCGCGCTCCAGGAGCTCCATCGTGCCGCCGCTCTTGGCGCCGGGGACCTCGGCGGCGGGACCGGTGGAGGCCGCTGCGTCACCGAACTTGATCAAGGCCTGCTGACGCTCGGCGTTGGCCTTGTCCTTCTTGTTGTTGTCGCTGCTGCCTTTGCTGCCGCCGCTGCTGCAACCGGTGAGCACGAGAGCTCCGGCCGCGAGCACAGAGACCGCGGCGTATGCGTGTCGTCCGCCCCTACTCATCACTCAGTTTCCCACCCATCTGTGTGTCACGCGTGCGCATGAAGTGCCCTGGCACGGGGTCGAGTTGTACGGAATTGCCTGGACTTGCCGTGGGGTGCGCCGAAGTACGAGGCGAAGTACCCGTGAACTACGCGGTCAACGCGCCGACTTGGGGTCGAAGGCATCCCTGACCGAGTCCCCGAGCAGGTTGAACGCGACGACGAAAATGATCATCGAGACGCCGGGGAAGAACATGTAGGTGAGGTCGTTCTGGAGCACCAGCTCCGTCGACGCCTTGGAGAACATCTGGCCCCAGTCGGGCGTCGGTTCGACGATTCCGACACCGAGGAACGACAGACCCGCTTCGGCCGTCACGAAGTTCGGGAGCAGATACGTGGACTGCACCAGCAGTGGCGTCACCACGTTGGGCAGGATCTCCTTGCCGATGATGCGCCGGGAGGACGCCCCGCTCACCTTGGCCGCCTCGATGAACTCCCGCTCCCGCAGGCTGAGGGTCGTACCCCGCAGGATCCGCCCCAGGCTCATCCAGCCCAGCGCCCACTGGACGGCGATGAGCGCGACCACGCGCACATAGGTCGGCGTCTCGTCCCGCGGGCTGACGAAGAGGGAGACCACGACCGGCATGCTCGCGATGAAGAACAGCTGCGCGGGGATGGCGAGCAGGAAGTCGATCACCCGGCCGATGAAGAAGTCGGCTTTGCCGCCGAGGTATCCCGCCGTGACGCCGAGGAGGATGCCGGTGAGGACCACCGCGACGGTGACCGCGAGAGAGATCATCAACGAGGTGCGGATGCCGTAGATCAGCTTGGTGAAGACGTCGTACCCGTTGCCGGGCTCGAGGCCGAACCAGAAATCACCGCTGATGCCGCCGTTGGGCTGGACCGGCACGCCCGCGCTGTCGAACAACTCGGGGCGCTCGTCCGCGTAGACGGTGTACGGATCCTTGCCGTACAGCTTGGAGATCAGGGGCGCGAGCAGCCCGATCAGGAAGAAGAAGCCCACGACATAAGCGGAGATCACACCGGTGCGGTCCCGCTTGAAGCGGATCCACATCAGCCGGCCGGGAGACCGGCCCTCCACTTGTGCGGTTTGGGACTCCTTCGCCGATTCCTTATCGCCGTCCACGACGACCGATGCCCCGCCGCCCTCGGTCTTGAGAGGACTCGTCATGATGCGTCCAATTCAGGGGTACGCCGAGCCTGCGGCCGCCACAAGGTACGGGGCCGACCACGGCTTGGACCACGCGGATCAGGAAATGACGACTGACTATCGGTCGCGCAGAGCGACAAGTCGCAGGTGAACACGCGTAGTTGGCATTGGCCCCGCCTCCTCGACTCAACCCGTGTACAGACAGGAGGGGTTGACCGTCCGACTCTCCGACACCCCTGACGGAGAGTCACACACCCCACCGTTGCTCGTGAGTCGGTGCACTGCCGCCACAGTGCCTGACCCATTGACCCGAGCTTGCGCCCCACTATCTGCCATGAGCCAGATACCGACCACCGTCTTTAGGTCTCGGTTCGATCACGGCTCACCTGGATGTCATCCAGAATATGGACAAACGTATCCGAGAGAGAAGACCGCGAAACAGACGTATTACACGCCTATCAGTCGGATAGTTTCGTATTCCAGGTAGAGAACCCCGGAGTCCGGAAATCCGTTTACGGGCGTCGATCGGGGCGGCCGTCGCGTACCCGCCCATGCGAAAGCCCGGGTGGCCCCACAAGGGGGCCACCCGGGCTTCGGTGGTAAATAAGTCCGAATCAGCCGTGCTTGGCGCGGCTGGCGGAGCGGGCGCGCTCACGCTGGTCGAGGACGACCTTGCGGATACGGACGGACTCCGGGGTCACCTCGACGCACTCGTCGTCGCGGCAGAACTCCAGGGACTGCTCCAGCGACAGCTTGCGCGGCGGCACGATCGACTCGGCGATGTCGGACGTGGCGGACCGGATGTTGGTGAGCTTCTTCTCCTTGGTGATGTTGACGTCCATGTCGTCGGCGCGGGAGTTCTCGCCGACGATCATGCCCTCGTACACCTCGGTGCCCGGCTCGATGAAGAGCGTGCCGCGCTCCTGGAGATTCGTCATCGCGAACGCCGTGACACTGCCGGAGCGGTCGGCCACCAGCGAGCCGTTGTTACGGGTCTGGAGGTTGCCGAACCAGGGCTCGTGGCCCTCGTGGATGGAGTGGCCGATGCCCGTGCCGCGGGTGTTGGTCAGGAACTCGGTACGGAAGCCGATGAGACCGCGCGAGGGCACCACGAACTCCATGCGGACCCAGCCGGAGCCGTGGTTGGACATGTTGTCCATACGGCCCTTGCGGACGCCCATGAGCTGCGTGACCGCGCCCATGTGCTCCTCGGGCACGTCGACCGTCATGCGCTCGACCGGCTCGTGGACCTTGCCGTCGATCTCCCGGGTGACGACCTGCGGCTTGCCGACGGTCAGCTCGTAGCCCTCGCGGCGCATCTGCTCGACCAGGATGGCCAGCGCCAGCTCACCGCGGCCCTGCACCTCCCAGGCGTCCGGCCGCTCGGTGTCCAGGACCCGCAGCGACACGTTGCCGATCAGCTCGCGGTCGAGGCGGTCCTTGACCTGGCGCGCGGTGACCTTGCGGTCCTTGACCGTGGCCTTGGCGTTGGCGCCCTTGCCGGTGCCACCCCTGCCGACCAGCGGCGAGGTGTTCGTGCCGATCACCATGGAGATCGCGGGCTCGTCGACCGTGATCAGCGGCAGCGCGACCGGGTTCTCCGGGTCGGCCAGGGTCTCGCCGATCATGATCTCGGGGATACCCGCGACGGCGCAGATGTCACCGGGGCCGGCCTTCTCGGCGGGCTTGCGGGTGAGGGCCTCGGTCATCATCAGCTCGCTGATGCGAACGTTGCTGACCGACCCGTCGCGCTTGATCCAGGCGACGGTCTGGCCCTTGCGCAGCTCGCCCTGCTCGACACGGAGCAGCGCGATACGGCCGAGGAAGTTGTCGGCGTCGAGGTTGGTGACGTGCGCCTGGAGCGGCGCGTCCTCGTCGTAGTTCGGGGCCGGGATGTGCTCCAGGATCGTGGAGAAGAACGGCTCCAGGCTGGTGGAGTCGGCCGGGACCGTGCCGTCCTCCGGCTTCGTGAGAGAGGCGATGCCGTCACGGCCGCAGGCGTAGACGATCGGGAACTCGATCTGGTCCTCGTCCGCGTCCAGGTCGAGGAAGAGGTCGTAGGTCTCGTTGACGACCTCGTCGATACGGGAGTCGGGGCGGTCCGTCTTGTTGATGCACAGGATGACGGGCAGCCGCTGCTGGAGCGCCTTGCGCAGCACGAAGCGGGTCTGCGGCAGCGGACCCTCGGATGCGTCGACGAGAAGGACGACACCGTCGACCATCGACAGACCACGCTCGACCTCGCCGCCGAAGTCGGCGTGGCCGGGGGTGTCGATGATGTTGATCGTGATGGGGTCCCCGCCGTCCTTCGGGTGGTACTTCACCGCGGTGTTCTTGGCGAGGATCGTGATGCCCTTCTCACGCTCCAGGTCGTTCGAGTCCATGACGCGGTCGTCGACCTGCTCGAGCTGGTGGGCGGCGAAGGCACCGGCCTGCTTCAGCATGCCGTCGACGATGGTCGTCTTGCCGTGGTCGACGTGGGCGACGATGGCGACGTTGCGGATGTCGTGACGCGTAGCAGTCACTGCCATGTGTGGCGTACTCCCGGAGTGGTGAGGACGGCCCTGCGCGTACGTCCGTGTTACGCGGGACCTGCCGGGCTGGACACGCCACGGCCTCACCCCATGTTACGGGGCCGCCGAGGCATAGGCGCGCCGGGTGGCGTCAGCGCAGCTCAGACCCTGTTCACGGGCCGCCCCGGGGCGCAGACCGCCGCTTCCCCGGTTACGACGAGGGACTCACCGACGGCCGTGCGCCGCGCGCCCCCTTCTTCAGGAAGCCGATGTCCTCGTAGAGCGGCGTCTGGAAGCCGAAGGATCCCACGTTGGCCAGGTTGAGGCGGGTGACCGTGAGCTGGGGACGCTGGAAGAGGGGGATCGAGCCGGCGATGGCCCACAGGCGCGTGTCGGCCTTCCGTACCAGATCCCGCTCCTCGTCCTCGTCCAGGGTGGCGATCGCCTCGTCGAAGAGCTGGTCCACCTGGTCGGTGCCGACCCGCGTGTAGTTCTGCTCGACGCTCAGCGAGCCGTCCGGCCCGGGCACCGGCTTGGCGTAGATCGGCCGGGCGTCGGTGGCGGGGAACGCGGACGCGGGCCATGAGTACAGCGCGAGGTCGTAGTCCCCGGAGGCGATGTGGTCCCGGAAGAAGCTTTCGTCGGGGACCTTGGTGATCTCCGTGCGGATCCCGACCTTCTCCAGCATCCGCGCGATACGGTCGCCGACGGTCCGCAGGGGCTGCGAACCCGGGCCCGACGGCAGCACGAACCGCAGCTGCAGCGGCTTGCCGTCCTTTGCGAGCACCCCGGACGCGGCACCGGCCGGGGCGGCGGTGCCCCTTGGCGCGTACGCCCCCGGCGCCGCGGCGCCGGGGTGCTCCCCCTGGTGCTGCGTGGAAAGGTGCCGGGTGCTCTGTCGGCCGGGCGCCTTGTCGTCCTCACGGACGGTGTGCGTCCCGTCGTCGCCCGAGCCGTCCCCGCTGCTCTCCTTCGTGCCGTCGGCCTTCCCGTCCTCGGCCTTCGTGCCGTCCGCCTTCTTGCCCGGGCTCCCGGCCGACTTCTTCTGCTCCGTGACCGGCCCGCCGGCCACCCAGCCCGCTTCGGTCAGCAACGCCTGCGCCTGAGCAGTGTCCTGGCGGCCGAGAGCGCCGCTGTCGTCCGCGTACGCGGGCTGCCCGGCGAGCGCCAGGTGGCTGCCGAGGGGCGCGAAGGGCAGCCCGAGCGGCTTGAGGACCAGCCCGGCGAGTTCGGTGCGGTCGAGGGCCCGGGCCACGGCCCGGCGTACCCGCTCGTCGGTGAGCGGGCCCTGGGAGCCGTTGAGGGCGAGCTGCGTGTAGGCCGGTTCCAGGGACTTGCGGATCACGAAGCCGTGCAGCGCAGGCTGCCCGGCGCTCTGCGCTGCCGCCCCGCCTCCCGCCCCCGTGCCGCCGGCGGTGGGTTCCTGGGACGGCCCCTCTGACGGCGCCCGAGAGGTTCCCTGGGACGACCCCTGCGTGGGGGTGCTTCCGCCCTTGCCGCGGGTGGCGAACGTGATCCGCTGGGCCTCCTCCGGGTCGACCTCCGCCATGTCGATCTTCCCGTCGGCGAGCGCGCGGGCCCGCTGGTCGCGCGGCACGGCCACGAGCACGATCTCGGAGAGCTTGGCGGGACGGCCCCACCAGCGCGGACTGCGGGTGAGCGTGACCTGGCCGCCCTGGCGGTCGACCTGCTGGACGGCGAAGGGGCCGGCGGTGACCTTCAGGCTCTTCCTCGCCCCGTCGTTGAAGCTGTTCGGGGTGCCCGTGACGTCCTTCGGGTACAGCGGCGAGAACAGCGACTTCCAGTCGGCGTACGGCTTGCCGAAGGTGACCTTGACCTCGAGGTTGCCCGCACCGCGCTCGACCTTCTCGATGCGGTCGTAGCCGGCGTTGCGGGCCGTCCAGTACGCGTGGTCCTTGCCGGAGAGGGCGCGCCACTGGGCGGCGAAGTCGGAGGCGTCGATCTTGCGGCCGTCGCTCCACGCCGCCTGCTGGTTGAGCCGGTAGACGACGACCTGCCTGGGCTCGGTCGAGACGACCTTGGCCGACTCCAGGAAGTCGGGGTTGCGCTGCGGTCGGCCGTTCGCGTCGAGCCGGAACATCGACGGCAGGACGGCGCCGGCGATGCGCGCGGTGGCGGCGTCGGCGTCGGTCTGGAAGGTGTTCAGGGTCTCCGGCACGCTGTCGACGGCCCAGCGGAGCGTGCCGCCGTCCGTGATGAGGGCGCGGGCGGCCGGGGCGATGTCCTGCGCGGCGGCCGGCTTGCTCTCCCTCTCCTCGTCCGCGCTGCAGGCGGCGAGCGCGGTCACCGCGAGGGCTCCCGCGGTGAGGAACGTGGCCGAGCGCAGCACCGCGCCCCGTCCGACACCGTCGTGGGACATCACGTCTACCTCCGGGGAGCCGCTCTGCGAATGAGTGGGCGTTATGCTCAGGTTTGTAACTATTTAGAGCTGATCAGATGTATGGGCCCACTGAAGAGGAAAGGGTTCAGCAGGGAGCAGCGACACGGCGGCGAGGTATACAAAGCCCACTCTCACGGCGCAACCGGGAACGGCGCTACGGGCCGGGGCGCACGCCCGTCAGGGACGTGCACCTCCGTATGCCTGTACCCATCCGTCCCACCACCGGAGGCAAATCCGTGCACATCCCTTCACACTGGGTGGTGTGACGCGCAACACTCGCAGGCGCATGAACGTTGCCGCCTTGGGCCTGAACGACCCCTGGAAGTGAGGTCACGTCGTGTCCGAGTATGACGAACTGACGTCAATTCAACGGTGCCTCGACGACCTGTACCGGTCGGTGGGGCGCCTAGAACAGCAGATGGGCAGCGGTGGGCTGGAGATACGCCGCGTCCGCACCGACGCCGACCACCTGCGCGAGAGCCTGGCGCTGCTGCGCGAGACGGCCGGCACCTCCGCGCCACAGCGGCGGCCTGAACTCGTGACGATTTCCGACACTCCGTACGACACCACCCTGTGGACGGACTCGGACGACGAGGGTCTCGGCGCCCGCGACCGGCACGCCCCCTGACTCACCGCGGAGTAGGCCGCCGGGAAGGCGGCTGAGCCGCCCCGGAGGCGCGAACCGGACCCCACAACAGAAGAGGCGAACCGAGCCCCGAAGAGAAGGTGCGTCCCAAGTTGGCCACTGGTACGGAACCACATCCGAACAGCGGCGGCGTACGGACCGGTACGCGCGCCGCGATCGCCGCCCCGCATCTGCGCACCGACCGCTGGTGGCTGGCCCCGGCCGCCACCGCGGCCGGACTACTGGCCTTCGTCGTGTACTCGACCTGGCGCGCCTTCGCTGACGCGCGCTACTACGCGGCGCCCTACGTCTCGCCGTTCTACTCGCCCTGCCTGGCGGAGCGGTGTCACACCATGCACGCGGGGCCCAACGCCCCCGTCTTCGGCAGCTGGTGGGGCATCTCCCCGGCGATCATCATCCTGATCTTCCCGCTCGGCTTCCGGCTGACCTGCTACTACTACCGCAAGGCGTACTACCGCGGCTTCTGGCTGTCTCCCCCGGCCTGCGCGGTGCCGGAGCCGCACCGGAAGTACACCGGCGAGACCCGTCTCCCGCTGATCCTGCAGAACGTCCACCGGTACTTCTTCTACGCGGCACTCCTGGTGGCGGGCGTCCTCACCTACGACACCGTGCTCGCCTTCCGCGACGAGAACTACCGCTGGGGCCATATGGGGCTCGGCACCGTGGTCTTCCTGGTGAACATCCTGCTGATCTGGGCGTACACCCTCTCCTGCCACTCCTGCCGGCACATCGTCGGCGGCAGGCTCAAGCACTTCTCCAGGCACCCCGTGCGCTACCGGGCATGGGGGGTCGTCAGTCGGCTGAACGACCGCCACATGCAGCTGGCCTGGGCGTCCCTGGTGAGCGTGGCGCTCGCCGACTTCTATGTGTTCCTGCTGGCGTCCGGCGCCTTCACCGATCCGCGCTTCTTCTGATGAGTGAGGCCTTCTGATGTCCATGGTCGACCGGCAGGAGTGGGACGTGGTCGTGGTCGGCGCCGGCGGTGCCGGTCTGCGGGCCGCCATCGAGGCGCGTGAGCGCGGCGCGCGTACGGCCGTGATCTGCAAGTCGCTGTTCGGCAAGGCACACACGGTGATGGCCGAGGGCGGCATCGCCGCGGCGATGGGCAACGCCAACCCGCACGACAACTGGCAGGTGCACTTCCGCGACACCATGCGGGGCGGGAAGTTCCTCAACCAGTGGCGGATGGCGGAGCTGCACGCGCGCGAGGCACCGGACCGGGTCTGGGAGCTGGAGACCTGGGGGGCCCTCTTCGACCGTACGAAGGACGGGCGCATCTCGCAGCGCAACTTCGGCGGTCATGAGTACCCGCGCCTCGCGCACGTCGGCGACCGGACCGGCCTGGAGCTGATCCGCACGCTCCAGCAGAAGATCGTCGCCCTGCAGCAGGAGGACAAGAAGGAGACCGGCGACTACGAGTCCCGGCTGAAGGTCTTCCAGGAGTGCACGGTCACCCGGGTACTGAAGGACGGCGCGAGGGTCTCGGGGGTCTTCGCGTACGAGCGCGAGTCCGGGCGCTTCTTCGTCCTCGAAGCGCCCGCCGTCGTGATCGCGACGGGCGGGATCGGCAAGTCCTTCAAGGTGACGTCGAACTCGTGGGAGTACACGGGTGACGGACACGCGCTGGCCCTGCTCACCGGGGCCGAGCTGCTGAACATGGAGTTCGTGCAGTTCCATCCGACAGGCATGGTCTGGCCGCCGTCGGTGAAGGGCATCCTCGTCACCGAGTCGGTGCGCGGGGACGGCGGGGTGCTGCGCAACTCCGACGGCAAGCGGTTCATGTTCGACTACATCCCCGACGTCTTCAAGGAGAAGTACGCGGAGTCGGAGGAGGAGGGCGACCGCTGGTACGACGACCCCGACCACAACCGGCGCCCGCCCGAACTGCTCCCCCGTGACGAGGTCGCGCGCGCCATCAACGCGGAGGTGAAGGCGGGCCGCGGCTCGCCGCACGGCGGGGTCTTCCTGGATGTGTCGACGCGTATGCCGGCCGAGGTCATCCGGCGCCGGCTGCCGTCGATGTACCACCAGTTCAAGGAGCTGGCGGACGTCGACATCACCGCCGAGGCGATGGAGGTCGGACCGACCTGCCACTACGTGATGGGCGGTATCGCGGTCGACTCCGACACGGCGGCGGCCCGCGGCGTGCCGGGGCTGTACGCCGCGGGAGAGGTCGCCGGCGGTATGCACGGCTCCAACCGGCTGGGCGGCAACTCGTTGTCCGACCTGCTGGTGTTCGGGCGGCGGGCAGGGCTTCACGCGGCCCAGTACGCGACCGGGTCGGCAACGCGCCCGCGGGTGGACGACGCCCAGGTGGACTCGGCGGCGGCGGAGGCCCTGCGTCCGTTCTCGGCCGAGGGCCCGGCGCCCAGCGAGGGGGAGATCCGCCCGCCGGAGAACCCGTACACCCTCCACCAGGAACTCCAGCAGACGATGAACGACCTGGTCGGCATCATCCGCCGGGAGTCGGAGATGGAGCAGGCGCTCAAGAAGCTGGCGGAGCTGCGGGGGCGGGCGCGCAGGGCAGGCGTCGAGGGGCACCGCCAGTTCAATCCGGGCTGGCACCTCGCCCTGGACCTGCGCAACATGCTGCTGGTCAGCGAGTGCGTGGCGCGGGCCGCGCTGGAGCGCACGGAGTCGCGCGGCGGGCACACCCGCGAGGACTTCCCGACGATGGACCGCACATGGCGCCGGATCAACCTGCTGTGCCGGCTCACCGACCCCACGGGCGGGCTGGCGGCGACCGATCCGGTCCGCGGCCAGATCACCCTTTCCCGTGAGACCACCGAACCCATCCGCCCCGACCTGCTCGCCCTCTTCGAGAAGGAGGAGCTGGTCAAGTACCTCGCCGAAGAGGAGCTGTGCGAATGAGCGGCTACGAGGCCCGCTTCAAGGTGTGGCGGGGCGATGCGGGGGGCGGCGGCCTGGAGGACTTCAAGGTCGAGGTCAACGAGGGCGAGGTGGTACTGGACATCATCCACCGCCTCCAGGCCACCCAGGCGCCCGACCTCGCGGTGCGCTGGAACTGCAAGGCGGGCAAGTGCGGTTCGTGCTCCGCGGAGATCAACGGTCGGCCGCGGCTGATGTGCATGACGCGGATGTCGGTGTTCGACCGGGACGAGACGATCACGGTGACACCGCTGCGCGCCTTCCCGGTGATCCGCGACCTGGTGACCGACGTGGGCTTCAACTACCAAAAGGCGCGCGAGATCCCGGCCTTCGTGCCCCCCGCCGGACTGGGCCCCGGCGAGTACCGCATGCAGCAGGAGGACGTGGACCGGCCACAGGAGTTCCGCAAGTGCATCGAGTGCTTCCTGTGCCAGGACACCTGCCATGTCGTCCGTGACCACGAGGACAACAAGCAGGCGTTCGCCGGTCCGCGCTTCCTGATGCGGGTGGCGGAACTGGACATGCACCCCCTGGACGCGGCGTCGGACACGGGCTTGGACCGCAGTCGCACGGCCCAGGACGAACACGGCCTCGGCTACTGCAACATCACCAAGTGCTGCACCGAGGTGTGCCCCGAGGGCATCAAGATCACGGACAACGCGCTGATCCCGCTGAAGGAACGCGCGGTCGACCGCAAGTACGACCCGCTGGTGTGGCTGGGGTCGAAGATCAGGAGGCGTCCGTCAGGAGGCTGAGCGTCCGCCCGGTGTTGCACTCGGCGATCGCGCGCATCGCCCCCGGCTCCGGGAAGTCGCCCTCAGGCGGAGGGGACCCGCCACGAGAGAGAGGTGCATAGCCAGGCGGTACAGACGCAGACGGCCTTCGTCCAGGCCCTCGGTGCGCAGGGCGTCGTAGTGCGGGCCGAAGCGAAGCTGAAGGAATACGTGTTCCCACTCGGCGTCGAAGTACATCAGGCCCTCGATGTCGATCAGCGCCGGTCGGCCGTCCGCGTCCACCAGCACGTGGTCCGGGCCCAGTTCGCCGTGGACAAGGCCGTGGCGGGCGCGGGAACGGACGGCCTCGGCGAGTGCGCGCACCCGCTCGTCGAGCCGCCCCGCACGGCCGCGATTCGGGGCTCTCTCGCCGCGGCCTCCTCGATGTCCCGCAGCGCCCGACGGATGGCCAGTGCCCCGACGGGGGCGCATCCGGTCGCGGGTCTGGGGCATCGGTCATACGCTCCCGAATGTGACGCCGCCCTCTCCTCGACGTGGGCCGCGCCGGGCCGCCGCATGCAGCGCCGCACTGCTGGTGCCGATGGGCGTGGTGGGACCCGCGGGCGGGACGTCCAGCGCCGACCTCGTGCTGCCGCTGGTGGCCGTGGTGACCGCCGTGGCCGTGGCCGCGTACGCGTTGGTGCGGCGCAGGCTGCGCGCGACGATGCGCACGACGCCCGGCGGTCGCATGCCGACCGTCGTACCGCTGGACGAACTCGACCAACGAACCCGGCACTCGCTCGTCGAGACCGACGACTGTGTCCGGACGAGCCGGGAAGAACTCGGGTACGCCACCGCGCAGTGCGGCGAGGAGGCGGTACGGGTGCCTGCGGAGGCAGTGGAGTTCGCCGCGGCGGAGCTGGCCGCCGCGTTCCGGACGCGGCACCGGCTCGACGACGGGGCGGGCCCGGCGCGGGCGCTGCTGGAGGAGATCGTCGCGCGGTGCGGGGTGGCCGGGCGGTGCCTGGACGAGGAGGCGGCCGGCTTCGACCGGGCACGGGCGCTGGAGCGGACCGCGCGGGAGGCACTGGGGTATGCCGAGGCGCGGTTCAGGGGGCTGGCGGGGCGGGTTGCGGAGGCGGACGGCCTGCTCGCCGGGCTGCGCGAGCGGTATGCCCTGTCCGCCTATCTGCCCGTGGCGGGCCATGACGAACGTGCCAAGGACCGGCTGGTGTTCGCCACAGTCTGTCTCAACGGGGCGCACCGGGCCCTGGACCGGGGCGAGACGGAGAACGCGGTCGCCCGTCTGCGGGCGGCCGAGGCCGCCGTCGACCAGGCGGCGGTGCTGGTCGACGGCATCGCTCGGCTCGCGACGGACCTGGCCACCGCGACGGAGAAACTGCCCACCGCTCTGACCGACACGGTCAGAGACCTGGCCGAGGCCCGCGAACTCCTGCGCACGGAAAGCACCCGAGCGGATCTGCGGGGCCGGATCGCGTACGGGGAGTCGACGGTGGAGGCGATCCGAAGGGAGCCGGCCGGCAAGGGGGCAGGTGAGGGCGGGAGCCGGTGCGATCCGGTCGGGGCGCTGCGGCAGATCGAGCAGGTGTCGGCCGGGCTGGACCGGGCCCTGCGGCGCACGCCGGGCGGGTCGCGGGCCCTCGCCCGGCTCGACCGGGCGCTGCTGACCGCACGCAGTACGGTCACCGCTGCGGCGGACCATGTGACGACGCATCGCGGAGCGGTCGGCGCCGAGGCGAGGACGCGGCTCGCGGAGGCGGAGCTACGGCTCGCGGAGGCGGAGAACACGGACCGGCCGCCCGTACCGGCCCCGTCCGCCGCTCTCGCCGACGCCCGCGAGGCCGACACGCTCGGCCGGCAGGCCCGGCAACTGGCGGAGCGGGACGTCCGGGCGTACGGGACGCCGTACGGCGAGGGACTGGAGACGGGCGGCGCCGTACTCGGCGGGATCCTGCTCGGCGCCCGCCCCCGGCAGGGGGCCGGCGGCCCCGCGAGCTACGGCGGACCGGGCACGCGGGGGCGAAGGAACGCCGGTGAGCTGTTCCGGGCGGCCCGGCCCCCGTCCGCTCAGGAACCGCCTAGAACAGGCTCAGCAGCGCCTCCGCCGGATCCATGACGCCGCTGTCGCCGTCCGGGATCGGCAGTTCGAACCACACCGTCTTGCCGCGCGGTGTGCGGCGCGAGCCCCAGGCCGCGGAGAGCAGGCCGACCAGTTGCAGCCCGCGGCCCCCTTCGTCGGTGTCCCGGGCGCGGCGGCGGCGCGGCTGGACCAGGCCCGCGTCCCACACCTCGCACACCAGCGTCCGGTCGAGCAGCAACCGCAGCCGTATCTCGCCCTCCCCGTACCGCAGGGCATTGGTCACCAGCTCGCTGACCAGCAACTCCGCCGTGTCCACCAGCGGCTCCAGGTCCCAGGTGAGCAGCCGGCGGCGTGCGTACTCGCGGGCCCGGCCGACACTGCGCGGCTCGCGCGGCAGCGTCCAGTCGCCGACGGACTCGGCCGGCAGGCCCTGTACGCGTGCCATGAGCAGCGCGATGTCGTCCTCGCCGTGGTGGGTGTCGAGGGTGTTGAGGACGTGGTCGCAGACGTCTTCGAGGGGCCTGCCGGCATCGGTGAGCGCTCCTACGAACGCCTGCAGGCCCTCGTCCAGCGGATGATCGCGGGATTCGACGAGCCCGTCCGTGTAGAGCGCGAGCAGCGCGCCCTCCGGCAGTTCGACCTCCACCTCCTCGAAGGGCTCGCCACCCACGCCCAGCGGCATCCCGGGCGGCACGTCCAGCATCAGCGCGGGCTCGCCCGGCTCGACGAGCACCGGCGGCAGATGGCCCGCGTTGGCGAAGGTGCAGTGGCGCGTCACTGGGTCGTAGACGGCGTACACACAGGTCGCGAGGTACACCTCGGACAGGTCCGCGTCGCGCGGCTGGCGGGCCGTGCGCGTGGCCTGCCGGACGCCTGTGCCGGGGCCGAAAGCCTGGGAGGGTCCTCCGGGCGCGCCGAGGCCGCGCGCGATCTCGTCCAGCGCGGAGAGCACCTCCGCGGGTTCGAGGTCGAGCAGTGCCAAGGTGCGTACGGCTGTGCGGAGTTCACCCATCGCCACGGCGGCGCGCAGGCCGCGTCCCATGACATCACCGACGACCAACGCGGTGCGATGGCCCGGCAGTTCGATGACGTCGAACCAGTCGCCGCCGACCTCGGTCGCCGCGTTGCCCGGCAGATAGCGGCAGGCGATGTCGAGACCGGAGGCCTCCGGGTCGCCCGGCGGCAGCAGGGAGCGTTGCAGGATCAGCGCCCGTTCGTGCTCGCGGCGGTACAGCCGCGCGTTGTCGATGCAGACGGCGGCGCGTGCGGCCAGTTCCACGGCGAGCGCGCGGTCACGTTCGCCGAACGGCTCGCTGCCCTTCGTACGGGAGAACTGGGCGAGGCCGACCACGGTGTCGTGGGCGACCATGGGGACCGCGAGCGTGGACTGGATCAGGCCGCCTTCCTCGGCGGGGATGTGCCGGGGGCGCGCGGTGCGCAGGGCGTCCGCACAGGGCGAGTTGAAAGCGTAGTGGTGGACGGAGCCGACGGCGACGGGCGCGGGACCGCCGGCGAAGGGCGCGCCCGAGACCGCGCTGGAGTACGCGACGCGGCGCAGTTCGGCGCTTCCGTCGGCCCGGCCCGGCGGGGTCTCGTCGCCGGCCAGGAGCCCCTGGTAGAGGTCGACGGTGGCGAGGTCGCAGAAGCCGGGCACGACCACGTCGAGGAGCTCGCGTGCGGTGGTCTCCAGGTCGAGGGAGTTGCCTATGCGGGCGCCGGCCTCGTTGAGGAGGGCGAGGTTGCGGCGTGCGGCGGCGGCCTCGCGGGCGGCGGCGCGGCGGCCGGTGATGTCGGTTCCGAGCCAGGCGACGCCGAGGGTGCGGCCGCTGCCACTGCGGACTCGGTAGAGGTTGACGGACCAGTGCTTGCGCTCGTCGGAGCCGGGGGCGAAGCCCGTGACGTGCATGTCCGTGATCGAGTTGCCGGTCTCCAGGACGCGCCGCAGGGTCGCGGCGACGCGGTCGGCCTCCGGCGACTGCAGGTAGTCGTGGACACGGCGGCCGCGGTGGTCGTCGGGGGTGCCGCCGAAGACGGAGGCGAACCGCTGGTTGGCACGCCGTACCCGCAGCTCGGTGTCGATCAGCAGGAACCCGAAGGGGGATTGGCCGAATATCGCCTGCGAGGCGGCGAGGTCGGTCTCGATGCGGCGGAGCGTGTGGACGTCCACAACGATGCACACGGCGGCCCGGTCGCCGTCCTCCGTGGCGGTGGGCATCACATAGACCTCGGCGAGCCCCTCCGTCCCGTCCGCATCGGGCATCCGGAAGGGGACGATGCCGGTCCACTCCCGGCCGTCGAGGATCTCGGCCATCTTGCGCTGGCCGCGCTCGCGCAGGTCGGGAGCGATGAACGCCTCGATGGGGTCCATACCGACGGCCCGCTCGGCGGGAACGCCGAACAACTGCTGGGCCCGCATGCTCCACTGGTCGACAAGCCCGTCGGGGCCGATGGAGAAGGAGGCGACCTTGATGTAGTCGTACATGGAGCCGGGCGGGCTCACCTGCCAGATCGTGCCGTTCAACGGGTCGCGTGATTCGGCAGCCGCGGTGGATTCGACCGCGGCCTCAGCCCTCGCGCCGCCCGACGGGTCCTCGGACTCCGTGGCCTTCGCTGGTATCTCGCTCACGCGAACCGTCCCCTCCAGCTCACCGCGTCCGGCACCGGTCACCGAGGGCGGCTGCCCGCAGTATCCAGCACTAAGGCGCCACATCACATGGTGTTCACGATCACAGCATGGTCCCGATGGTTTTTGGACCGGACGCGCCATACTTCCAGTCTTCTAACCAGGCGATGCCCCCTCGAATCAAAGTCTGCCGCCACCGCCCCTGGCGTGATCCGTTCGGTCACCGTGCGCCCCGGGTACCGCACCCCGCGCCGGTGCAGCTCCGCCGTGCGTTGCGGGCGTGGTCAGCCGGGGACCGCCAGTTCGAACCAGACCGTCTTGCCGGAGTCCGCGGGCCGGGTGCCCCAGCGGCGCGAGGAGTGGGCGACCAGCTGGAGCCCGCGGCCGTTCTCGTCGTCGACATGGGCGGTGCGCTTGCGGGGCGGGTCGGGAAGAGGGTCGGAGACCTCGACGCGCAGGGTGGCGGCGGAATCGGCGGGGCGTACGAGGCGGACACCGATGGGGCCCGTGGCATGCCGAAGGGCATTGGTCACCAGCTCGCTGACCAGCAGCGCGGTGACATCGCCTAGCGGGTCGAGGCCCCAGGTGCGCAGTTGACCCCGGACTACGGCGCGAGCGGTCCGTACGGCACCCGGGTCAGCGGGGAACGTCCACTCGGCGCTTTCGCCTTCGGTCTCGAGCACGCCGATCACTTCCCAGACCAGAAGCCCACCCATGTCCGGTTTCGTGGGGTTAATAGGCCCATACCCGATATAGGAGGCGCCTTACCGCACACTTGGGCGCACTATGGCACGAACGGCGTACGGCGCACCAGCCCCTGAAACCTCGCATGCCTCCGGAGCCTCAGGCCTCACTTTCCCGGCCGCTCCACACCCCCGGGAACCGACGGGGCAAAGGCGCTCGATCAGGAAGAAGCGCCATCGGGAAGGGGGCGGACGCGCCGCCACTCGGCCAGGACGGCTTCGACTGCCGCCACGTCCTGATCGAGCCAGTCCACGTCCCAGATCTCATCGGGGGTCAGCCAGCGCAGTTCGTCGTGGTCCTCCAGGGGCTCGGGGGCGCCGGCGAGAAGACGCGCGGTCCACACCCGCAGGACGTACCCCGGCTTCAGGGGCCACTCCCCCGGTACGCGCCCGACCGGCTCCGCCGTCACGCCCAGTTCCTCGCGCAGCTCGCGCACAAGCGCGTGTTCGGCGCTCTCACCGGACTCCACCTTGCCGCCGGGCAGTTCCCAGCGCCCGGCGAGCTCGGGGGGCGCGCTGCGGCGGGCGGCCAGGAGGCGGCCCCGGCTCAGCAGGGCGGCTCCCACCACCACGATCGATTGCGTCATGCGCCGGAGCCTACGGGAGCGCGCGGCGGTTCACCTGCCCGGGGCGAAGGCCCTCACTTGCCGCCGTTCCGCCCGATGCGCTCCACCCAGTAGAGCTGTTTGTGACCTCGGTCGTCGAGGCTGTCCACGATCTTCTGGGCCTCGGCGCGGGTCGCGTATCTGCCCACGCGATAGCAGTTGCCGTTGTCGTCCTGCCGTATGACGAGCCAGGGAAGAGTGACCGTGCTGTCGTTCATCGCGCCTCTCCACTTCCCGTCCCCAGCCCCCGTCGCGCCCCGCCCACCAAGGAAACCGCACTGCGCATATGCCCGAGCCTACGCCCAACCTTCACGCAGCGAATACGGCTTTTTACAAAGAGGCACGCAACCAGCCACGATCAAGGGGGCGCACGCAGTCGAACGCGCCACCTGCCGCACTTCCGACGCACCCCCGGCGCACGCCAAGCAGCACGAAGCGCCTCCCGCACACCGCAGGGAGGAACGACCGAATTGCAACTGCGGCCCGGGCGACCGCCTTGGGTCACCCGGAGCCGCTCAACCGCGGCACATAGAAGGCGACTTGAGATCGGAGCCGCTCGCCGCGGCTCTCCTGGGGTCTGGGAGGGGGAGGGCGGCCCGTCGCATCGCGTCACCGGCGGCGAACCGGGCGCGCTCCACCGGCGACCGGCCCACCACCTCGCCGACAGGCGATGCGGCTACTTCACCGGCAGGTGGTACGCCACCCGGAACCGATCCGCCGGCACCACCACGTCCGCCGTCTCCACCGGGCGGCCCGAGGCGTAGTACGTCCGCTGAATGGCCAGCACCACATGGCCGGGGACGCCGCCCAGCGCCATCAGCTCCTCCGCGAGGCCGGGGCGGGCGCCGACCTCCTCCGTGACGTTGTCCACGATCACGTCGATGGCGGCCATGCGCTCGACGACGCCCATGCCACCGAGCGGCCCCTCCTCGGGGAGCATCACGGGGGTGCGGCCGGTCAGGGCGAGCGGCTCCCAGGACGTGGAGAGCATCATCGCCTCGCCCGCGTCCCGGAACACATACTTCGTGCGCATCACGCGGTCGCCCGGCTGGATGGCGAGCCGCTCGGCGATGGCGCCGCTCGCCGCGGTCTGCTCGCTGTGCGACTCCCAGGTGCCGCGCGCGGAGGCCTCCGCCTGCTCCTGACGGAAGGGGGTGGCGCCACCCTCCGGCCGGAACCCGGAGCGGGCGATCCGCCGCGGCACCGGCCGCTCCCGGACATACGTGCCCGATCCCGAGCGGCCCTCGACGAGCCCCTCGGCCATCAGCACCTTGCGGGCCTCCAGGGCCACCGTGTCCGAGACGCCGTACTCCTCGCGGATGCGGGCCTGGGACGGGAGACGGGTGTGCGGTGGCAGCAGTCCGTCGGCGATCTTCTTACGGAGATCACCCGCGACACGCAGATACGCCGGCTGCTCACCGAAAGTCACTGGCCGCTCCCATCAGTCTGTACAGACAGCAACAGACTGGCAACCGTGGGTTGTTCCGCGCAAGTAAAGGCCAGGGAATCACTCGATGTGATGACCTTTGCTTGCCGAGGGCTTTACGCAGGCGGTTTCTCCCCGTTATGGCAGCGGTTACACCCGCTCTCCGGTCTCCGCACCCCCGCCGGAGCCTCCGTTGCCCTCGGCGTCGTGTGACGGCGGGGTCGTGGCCAGGCCCAGAGCCTTGCGGGCGGTGACCGCCGCGCGGCCCTCGAGGAGGGTGGCACCCCGGTCGCAGTGGGTATAGAAGGCATCGATGTCGGTGGCGTCCGCCGCCTTCCGCCACTCGTCGCGCGCCTGCTCCAGTGCCTCGATCTGAGCGGCGACGGGCTGCCCCGCCCCGTCCTGCCATGTGCGGGCGCGCAACTGCCGGGTCTGGTCGGCCAGCGCGGTGGAGACCCGCGCCGCCCACTTCCGGTGACCGGGCAGGTCGTCCTCGACGCTCTCGGTGTCGGGGGCGGTGCTCAGGGCGTCGTAGAGCACGGTGTCCGCTTGCAGGTAGGTGAGCTGGTCCCCGGTGAGGGTGGTGGCGTCGCGGCGCAGCGAGCCGGTGAGGGTGCCCTTCTCGTCGGTGTTGCCGAACATGCAGGTGACCTCGCGGTCGCCGAAGCGCCAGCTGTCGCGGGTGGGCGTGAAGTAGTAGACGTCGACGTCGTCCGGGACCGCCCAGAAGTCCATGGCGTACGCGCTCTGGAGCGCGTAGCACTTCTCGTCGGCGACCTTGCTGATCGCGTCGTCGCCGGGGTAACGGCCGGAGGGCAGCCGGAACTCGGCGAAGACCTCGGCCTGGTGCTTGCCGGAGCAGGACACCTTGTCGACGTCGTACGCCTCGCCCGCCAGCGAGCCGCCGGGCGCGTCGAAGCACTCGCCCTTCTTCAGGGAGAACGCCACGCCGCCGCGCGCGCCGTCCTGGACCCCTTGCCAGAAGTCGTGCGCGCCGCCCGTCGCGAAGAACGCCGCCAGCAACGCGAGCCCGATCGTGGACATCACGATGCCGCCGACCGCGAGCCCCCGGCCGCGCTCGCCGCGCTTTTTGATCTGCGCGAGCGCGATCAGCCCGAGGACCAGCCCGATGGCGGGCAGGAAGCACAGGATTCCGAGGACGAGCGCGGCGATCGCGAGCCCGTTGTACGGCGCCGGGCGGTTGTACGGGGAGTACCCCTGACCCCAGGGTTGGTACGGGAGCCCGTTCCCGTACTGCTGCTGGTAGGGGCCTTGCGGGTACGGGCCTCCGGGCTGCTGGGGCCCGGAGGGCGGGGGTATGGACACGGGTGCCGTGCTCCTCGTCCGGAAAGCGCAGAACTGTTGTACGAATCGCATGGTAGGGGCGGACCAGCCGGAGACGGAATGCGGGGCACGATGAAGGAGGCGGTCGGCGGGCCGACGGTCGGGGTGTCGCGGAAGGCGACCATGGTGCGCGCGGGGATAACGGACCGAACACGGACACCACGCGACGACATGACACATCATCACCAGTAGAAGGCCGGAACACCTACCCTGCTCACATGACACTTTTGCCGGACTGCTTCTGCCCGGTGGACGGTACGCGGGTGTCCTCCAGGTCGCTCGCCTGGTGCTGCCCCGTCTGCGGCGGCCCGCTGGACCTGGACTTCTCACCCACTCCCGCCCCCCTCAAGTCGCTTGCGGGGCGCGTGAATTCGCTGTGGCGTTACGCGGAGACGCTGCCCCTGTCCGGCCCCTCGGTCAGCCTCGGTGAGGGCCGTACACCGCTCGTGGAGCTGGCGGACGGCATCTCGGCCAAGCTGGACTTCCTGATGCCGACGCTCTCCTTCAAGGACCGGGGCGCGGTACTGCTGGCCGAACTGGCGCTGCGGCTGAAGCCACGCCAGGTCGTCGCCGACAGCAGCGGCAACGCGGGCACGTCGATCGCCGCGTACTGCGCGCGGGCCGCACTGCCGTGCACGGTGTACGTCCCGCGGGGCACGTCACCGAAGAAGTTGGAGCAGATCGGAGCGCACGGGGCGCGGCTGCACGTGGTCGACGGCGACCGCGAGGCTGCGGCACGGGCCGCCCGCGAGGCGGCGAACGAGCCGGACGTGTTCTACGCGTCGCATGTCTTCAACCCGTACTTCCTGCACGGCACGAAGACATACGTCCACGAACTGTGGGAGGACCTCGGCGGACGCCTCCCGGAAGTGCTCGTGCTGCCCGTCGGCAACGGGACACTGCTGCTGGGCGCGGCGCTCGCCGTCGCCGAGCTGTACGCGGCGGGTCTGATCGAGCGCCGGCCCGCGCTGTACGCGGTCCAGGCGGCAGCCGTCGCGCCGCTGGCGCACGCCTGGGAGGAGGGTGCGGACGACCTGGCGGACGTCACCCCCATGGCGCCCACCGCCGCCGAGGGCATTGCGATCCCCCGCCCGCCCCGGGCCCGCCAGATCCTGCGCGCGGTACGGGACTCGGGTGGCACCTTCCTGACGGTGACCGAGGACCAGATCCGTCACGCCCAGCTGGACCTGGCCTCCCGGGGCCTGTACGTGGAGTCGACGGGGGTGGCGTGCTGGGCGGCGGTACGGAAAGGGGCGCCGGGGAAACTCCCCCTCTCCCGGCTTCGCTCGAGTGGGGGCACCCCCATCGCGGTGGTGCCGTTGTGCGGGGCGGGCCTGAAGTCGGGGCTGGCCGGCACGGCGCAGTCGGGCGAGTGAGGGCGAGGCGGGGCCAGGACCCCGCCTCGCCGTCCCTTGGGCCCAAGGGACGGCGACGCCCGCAAGGCGGTCGGCGCGAGCGACGGCACGCGACTCGCGTCGGCCCGATCACACCCTCACAATTGCTTACTGGCGCAAGCTTGAAAGTATTCGTGATACCTGTACTCAGTACCGCCGAGCGCAGGGGGACCACACCGTGGAGTGGACGAAGCAGCGGCTCGAAGAGCCGGCGGTGCATGACGTCCCGGCGTCCGACCGGCGCCCCTCGCGACGTCGACTCCCGGTCAGTTCACGACTACGCAAACCAGCATGCGTATGCCGGCCGAGCAGGTGGGTCCGCCACGGACCGGACCGCGCCGCTCGGCCAGGATGGAGGGCCCCGGTGCCGCAGGAGCGATTTCCGTCAACGGGCAGCACGAACCTGCGGATAGGAGCCGCGGTGGCCCGGATCGAGGGCCTCTACGCGGCCCTGCGCGTCACCGGGCCGGGGGCCCGCCGGAATCGGCTCATGACCGAACTCGAGGACGCCGCCCGGCGGTTGGCCGTCGTGACCGGAGCGGCGGCCAAGGGCCGCCGAGCACCCGTGCCGCATTCGCGGCGCGGGCGCCGTCGCGCCCTGGCGGCCCGCGGGGCCGCCTGGATCATCGCGCGCGCCGATCGCGGAGCCGCATCGACCGATCCAGCCGCACGCGGGCATGCAGGACCCGGCCACGGGCCGTCCGCCCGGTAGCGGGACCCCGGTGCCGTACGCATGGCACCCGGGCAGGCTGCCGCCCCATACAAGCCGTCTCCCTTATGGGGTCCGCGCATATGCCTTCTCCTCGCGGGCCTTGCCTAACGTGTGCGCGGCGCGGAACAGCGTCGCGACAGCGTGGACAAGGGGGGACGGGACATGCGGTACAGACGAGGCAGTGCAGGCCGGTGGCGGCTGCCGATCGCCCTCCTGATGGCGGTGGTGGCCGGGCTGCCGGTCGCCGGCGGCACCGCGTCCGCCGCCGAGCCGCCCTCCTACCTCACCCTCGAGGCGAGCTACGGGTCTGCCGCCGTCACCAACGGCTGGGAGAGCGCGGAGCGTTATCTCGACACCACGACCGGTTTCCGCACCGAGGGCTACCCACCGGACGGCCGCGGCGACCAGGACGGCAAGCGCGTGACGTACTTCGGCGGCGTCTCCCGCCCGTACTCCGGCCGCTTCCTGCTCTACTCGGCCCCCGGCTGGAACACCAGCACCCACACCACGCCGGTCCTTCTCGTCCACGGCGCGAACGACAACGCCGACCGCGCCTGGGCCAATCCGGGTGAGACGGGCGGCTACGGCTGCGGCGCGCTGTCCTGCCCGTCCACCGGGCTGATGCAGTATCTGTCCTCGCGCGGCTACCGGGTCTTCGCCGTCGGCTTCGCGCACAAGCAGGGCGACAACCTGATGCAGGCGCAGATCGTCGGTGACGCGATCGCCGCCATCAAGGCAAAGCTGGGCGTCGGCAAGGTCGACCTGGTCGGCTGGAGCAAGGGCGAGATGTCGGCCCGCGCGTATGTCTCGTCACTGAAGCCGAGTTGGGGACGGGCGTACGCCGGTGACGTGCGCAAGCTGATCACCGTCGGCGGCCCGAACGGCGGCTACGACTACCCGTACGCGCACGGCTGGGCGCACGACTTCTCCATCTGGCCCGAGTGCGGAGGAACGGTCAACGCCCCCTCCCCGCACGCGCGCATGACGTGTTACGGCCTGTACACCGCGCACCCCGAGTTCTCGATGACCCCCTCCGGCGGCTACGACAACTACCCCGGCCAGCGCCAGATGCTGGCCCGCTGGGACGGGGTGTACGGAGTCGACGGCGCCGCGCAGGACTGGTACACGACGTACCACGGCGGCCAGGGTTTCTACACCGCGGGCAGCGGCATCCAGGCCGCCATCGACGCCGGATCGCTGATCACGCCGCTGCACAACGCCGGCGTACCCGCCTCGGTCACCGCGTATCTGCTGGCCGGCGGATCCCCGGACGTCGTCGGCATCTTCAACGAGAACCGCGGCCCCAGCGACGGTGTCGTCTTCACCGCGAGCGCGCTCGACACCACCGGGATCCCCACGGTCGGCGGCACCGCCACCATCGCCGGCGCCAACCATCTCGAGCTGGGATGGAACACCTCGTCCGCCGCCCAGATCGCCACCTGGCTCTCGTAAAGGAACCGCACCATGACAGCGAGCAGCATCCGCACCCGCCGCGTGCCCACCGATCGTCTCACCGTCCAGATCTGCGAGGTCCGCGACGAAGGGGAACCGGTCGTCTTCGTCCACGGCAACGTCTCCTCCTCCGCCTTCTGGGACACCGCCCTGTCCCTCCTCCCGGACCGCTACCGCCCCATCGCACCGGACCTGCGCGGCTTCGGCGGCACCGACCCGCTGCCCGTCGACGCGACGCGGGGCCTGCGTGACCATGCCGACGACCTCGCCTCGCTGCTGGCGGCGCTCGGGGTCGACCGGGCTCACCTGGTGGGCTGGTCCATGGGCGGGGGCGTGATCATGCAGTACCTGTGCGACCACCCGGCCGCGGTGCGCTCCCTGACCCTCGTCAACCCGGTCTCCCCGTACGGCTTCGGCGGTACGCATGGGGTGGACGGAACCCTCAACTCGAAGGACGGGGCGGGCTCGGGCGGCGGCACGGTCAACCCGGAGTTCGTCGCGCGGCTCACCAAGGGCGACCGCGGTGAGGACTCCCCGTTCTCACCCCGTTCCGTCCTGGCGAGCACCTACGTCAAGCCCCCGCACCGCCCCGAGCACGAGGACACGTACGTCGAGTCCATGCTCACCACGCGTATCGGCGATGACCACTACCCTGGCGACAGTGTGGCGTCGACGGCCTGGCCGGGCGTCGCCCCCGGCACCCGTGGGGTCCTCAACTCCCTTTCCCCGCTCCATTTCCGCATCGACGAACTGCATCTGATCGACCCCAAGCCGCCGGTGCTGTGGATCCGCGGCGAGGACGACGTGATCGTCTCGGACACCTCGATGTTCGACCTGGCACACCTGGGCTCGATGGGCGCGCTGCCGGGCTGGGACGGTACCCCGGCCCAGCCGATGGTGGCGCAGACACGCCACGTCCTGAACCGTTACGCGGAGGCGGGCGGCCTGGTACGGGAGGTCGCCGTGCCGGGCGCCGGACACGCGGTGCACCTGGAACGCCCCGACGAGTTCGGCGCGGCGCTGCGGGGGATTCTGTCGGCGTGACGGTCTGAACCACTGTGCAGGGCGCCGTCCGCGGCAGTCTGTCCGCGGACGGCGAGGCGCCGTTCCTGCGCATCCCTTACGCCGCACCACCGTTCGGGCCCCGTCCGCCCCAGGCTCTCCCGGACACGATGCACCGGGCGTTGGTCGCACACCGAGAGCACGCTCCCCCACTCTCGGCTTCTCCCCCACTCTCGACTCCGCTCGAGCGGGGGGACCCCCAGAGCGGGAGGTGCCCCCACGACGCCGCTCCTCAACGGGCAAACGCTGCCTGACGCGGCACTAGTGACTCAACCCGATCTCCGCCTGATAGCGTCTACTTGCCTGTAGATGTTCACGCCTCGGACGCCTCCCCTTCACCAAGGTGTCCGCCTTGTGCCGCTGCGCGTTTCCCGGGGCGTGCCCGCACTTGAACCACGGCTCGGAGTTCCACTTGATGACTTCCTCCTCGACCGCGCTCGACGGCGCGTCCATAGACGGCGGTCTGTACACCGACGTCACCGACCTGGCCCGCCACACCCACTGGCTCAACGAGCCGGTGTCGGCCTACACCACTTACGGCATGGGCCTGTTCGCGGTCCTGCTGCTGGTCGCATGGTGGCGCGCCCGCCGTCAGGGGGGCACGGTCATGGCCGCCGTCCTGTCCATACCGTTCGCCGTCGTGCTCGCATATGTCGTCAACAGCGGGATCAAGAACGTCTTCGAGGAGCCCCGCCCCTGCCGCGCCCTCCCCCATGCCTTCCTCGTCGAGGCCTGCCCTCCGGTGGACGACTACGCCTTCCCCAGCAACCACACCACCGTGGCCTTCGCGTTCACCGCGGCGCTCTTCCTGGTCGACCGGCGGCTGGGGGCGGTCTCGCTGCTGGCGGCCGTGGCGATGGGAGCCTCGCGCGTCTACGTCGGCGCCCACTACCCCCACGATGTCGCGGTCGGCGCCCTGGTGGGAACCGTCGTCGCCCTTGTGGTCGTTCTGGTGGGGCGCCGTCTGTGCGCACCCCTGGTGGAGCGGCTGCGCGGCGGGGCGCTGCGTCCGCTGCTCGCCGCCTAGTCGGCCTCGCCACCCGTTCGGCGCCCACCGGACACCGTCCGTGACCGGGCTGTCGTGGCGAGATCCGAGGCGTAACCTGGGCCAGGGTGCATCGCATCCTGGCCCGATGTGACCGCTGAGAGCGCGAGGAGGTGAGCGGGATGGATCCCTGCAGTAGTAGTCCCAGCTCCCATTCCGTAGCACCCGAGGCGCCCGGCGGCGGGCACCACTCCGTCTGACGGCCTGCCTCGGCTGGATACGCCGGGCGGCGATCGCACGCGCGCCGCCGACTCGCCCCGGGTGCCGATCAGGCGGAGGTCCGCCATGACGATCAACATCACGCTGCCCCGCATCCCTGTTCTCACGGTGGCCGAGCACGGTCTGCGTCTGCTGCTGCCGGTCGCCCTGCCGGCGATCCTCGTGGCCGTGGCCGACGCCTACGGTGTCGGGCTGCTGGTGCGCATCCTGGAGATCGGCTTCAAGATCGCCCGGTCGACCGCGCACGACTGACCGACCGACGGCACGACCCCCTGGAGGCGGAAATGTACGACCGACGGCGGGAGGAAGCGCGCCTCGCGGTGCGCCAGGCGGTACAACGGCTGACCGAGGACGCGGCCGCCCTGACGGCGGCGTCCGCGGAGGCCCGCGAGATCGGGTTGACGACGCGCGCGGAGGATCTGCGGCGCGCCGTCCTCACCGCCTGGTGTGCCGGCGTGGCGCGCGGCGACCTTGCCCAGGACGCCCGTGTGGAGATCGGTGTGATCGACGACTGGGTGGTCCGGACATCCCCCCTCGGCTCATGACCGTGTAAAGAGTCCTCCAATAAGTTGCGTGATCACGCAAGCGTAGGGCTACACTTTGTGGGATTTGAAGAGGCACCTCGTTCGGTGAGGCGTCTTCACGGACACAGGCCACTGACCCCACGACGTCGAGAGACGCCCAGGGTCAGGACAGGTCTCCCCGACCTAAGGGGTGACCCCAAGTGGCTTCCCTCGCAAGGGGATTACGCCGTGGAGTGCCAAAGCTCTGACGAGTTGGGGTGAGCCGGTCGCTCGTGCGGGCCGGTCCGCTCCTTGCCGAGCCGTTGACGACGCGCGCGTGTCGCGTCCCGGCCGGAAGGAGGCGAGAGACATGGACTGCAGTAGTAGTCCGGGCCACAGTCGGCCCCATCCCCGCTTGTCCTCGCATTCTTCCGGCACGCGGTAACCACCTTCCCCGCGCGGCTTTCCCGCCGCGTCTCGCGCATCCGTGCGGCCTCTCGGCCGCCACGGGCCGCCGTCCTGCGCACTCCGCGCGGGGAATGGCTTCCACGCGCCCCTGACCTCCCCCTTTTGGGGGGATTCGGGAGGTACGACATGACACGTTCGACCGCGCACGCAACCGCCGAGGCACACCGCACGGCGGTGCTCGACGAAGCGCACACCGGAGACATCCACGGTGCGCTGGGCACCATCCGGCTGGACGACACCGCACCGCGCACGGGCCCGACCGCCAAGCTGCGGACACTCTTGGCGATCATCGGCCCCGGTCTGATCGTGATGGTCGGCGACAACGACGCCGGCGCCTTCGCCACCTACGGCCAGGCCGGCCAGGACTACGGCACCCACCTGCTGTGGACTCTGCTCCTGCTCATCCCCGTGCTGTACGTCAACCAGGAGATGGTGCTGCGACTGGGGGTCGTGACCGGTGTCGGGCACGCCCGCCTGATCCTGGAGCGTTTCGGGAAGTTCTGGGGCGCGTTCAGCGTGATCGACCTGTTCCTGCTCAACGCCCTCACCCTGGTGACGGAGTTCATCGGAATCACACTGGCGGCCGGTTACCTGGGCCTGCCCAGGACGGCCGCGGTCGTGCTCGCCGCGGGGGTCATCATCGCGTCGGCATTCACCGGCTCGTTCCGCCGCTTCGAACGGGTGGCCATCACCCTGTGCGCGGCCTCGCTGCTGCTGGTGCCGATCTACTTCATGGTCCACCCGGCCACCTCGCAGATGGCTCGCGACTTCGTCGTCCCCACCATGCCGGGCGGCACCGGTCAGCTGTCGACCGTGATGCTGCTGATCATCGGGATCGTCGGGACCACGGTGGCGCCGTGGCAGCTGTTCTTCCAGCAGTCGTACGTGATCGACAAGCGGATCACCCCGCGATTCATGCGGTACGAGAAGGCCGACCTGTGGATCGGTATCGCCGTCGTGGTCGTCGGCGCCGCCGCGATGATGGGTTTCACCGCCGCCGCGTTCGCCGGGACGCACGGCTCCGGGAACTTCACGGACGCCTCCGGTATCGCCCACGGACTGGCCGTACGCGCCGGCCATCTGCCCGGTGTGCTGTTCGCGATCGCGCTGCTGGACGCCTCGATCATCGGCGCCTTCGCGGTCTCGCTGTCGACGGCCTACGCGATCGGTGACACGCTCGGCCTGAAGCACTCCCTGCACCGCCAAGTGGGCGGCGCGAAGGGCTTCTACGCCGTCTACGCCGGGCTCGTCGCCGCCGCCGCGGCCATCGTGCTGATCCCGGGCTCGCCGCTGGGCCTGCTCACCGAGGGCGTACAGACCCTCGCCGGGGTCCTGCTGCCCTCCGCGTCGGTCTTCCTGCTGCTGCTCTGCAACGACAAAGCGGTCCTGGGCCCGTGGGTCAACGGCCCGAAGACCAACGCCTTCACCTCGGCCGTGGTCGCGGTCCTGGTCATGCTGTCGGTCATCCTGACCGCGGCGGTGCTCTTCCCGGACATCACGGCGAGCACGATCCTCGACATCATGGCCGCCTGCGGCATCATCGGCGTCCTGGCCGCCGGGTACGCCCTCACCCGCCGCCGTACGGGTTCCAAGGAGGACCCGGTGGACCGCACCGGCCGGGACACCTGGCGTATGCCTCCGCTGGAGACGTTGACCCGGCCGGCCATGTCCACCGGCTACAAGATCGGCATGGGTGCGCTGCGCACCTACCTGCTGATCGCCATGATCCTGGCCGTCGTCAAGATCGTCGAAGTGGCCCTCGGCCACTGAATCCACCTGCCGAGCACAGGGGGCGGCGCACCCTCCCCGCCCCCTGTGTTTGACACGGGGAAGATCGACTTCCTATCTTTCACTAACACATTAGTTAAAGGGTGGTGGTGACAGTGATCGAGTACCGCATCGAACGACGCAGCGGGGTCCCCACCTACCAGCAGATCGTCAGGCAGACCGAACAGGCGCTACGGCTCGGTCTGTTGCGGCCCGGGGACAAGCTCCCCACCGCCCGCGAGGTGGTGGAGGCCACCGCCGTCAACCCGAACACCGTGCTCAAGGCCTATCGGGAGCTGGAACGTTCGGGTCTGGTCGAACCGCGTCCGGGGCTCGGCACATTCGTGCTGCGCACACTCGGCGTGGGCGAGACGGACAGCGAGCTGCGGGACGAGTTGCAGCGGTGGACCGCCCGGGCGCGCCGCGCCGGGCTGGAGAAGGAGGACGTCATCGCTTTGGTGACGTCCGTGGTGGAACGGGAGTTCACCGGCGGTGCCGCGGACGGCGGAGCCGGCGCGCGGACACGGAAGGCGAGGACGTCATGAGCGACCGGGCCGAAGGGGCGGCGGCCGTACGGGCCGACGGCCTGGACGTGCGGCGGGGTGGGAAGACCGTACTGCGAGGGGTCTGCCTGGAGCTGCCCGCGGGCCGGGTCTGCGCGCTGGTCGGCCCCAACGGCGGTGGCAAGACCACCTTCCTGGAAACGGCCGCGGGACTGCTGCGACCGCACAAGGGGACGGTGCGACTGCTGGGCGCGGACCCGGACAGCGACTCGGGGCGGGCCCGGCTCGCGTTCGTCGGACAGGACAAGCCGCTCTACCCGCGGCTCACCGTCGCCGACACCCTGCGGATGGGCCGCGACCTCAATCCCGGCTGGCGGCCCGACCTCGCCGCGCGGATGCTCGGTGAACGGATACCCGAACAGGCCCGTATCGGATCCCTGTCCGGCGGACAGCGCACCCGCGTCGCCCTCGCGCTGGCCATGGGCAAGGCGGCGGACGTGCTGCTGCTGGACGAACCCCTGGCCGATCTGGACCCGCTCTCCCGCCACCATGTCACCTCCGTACTCATGTCGGATGCCGCCGAGCGCGGCACCAGCATCGTGATGTCCTCGCACGTCCTGGCCGAACTGGAGGGGGTGGCCGACGAGTTGCTCCTTCTCGACAACGGCGGCGTCCGGATGTCCGGCCCCGTCGACGAGGCCCTGGCCGACCACCGGCTGCTCACCGGCTCGACCGCCGAGACCGCACCCCAGGACGTACCGGCCCTGCCCGGCGTAGTGGAGGCCCGCACCCGGGGACGTCGGACGACGCTCCTGGTGCGCGGCGACGGAACCTTGCCGGGCGGCCCCTGGCAGAGCGAAGAACCCTCTCTGGAGACGTTGTTGATGTCCTACCTGCGCTCCCCCGAGTCCCCGCCGTGGATCGCCTGCCACCCGGGCGAGACCGTCCCGGAGGCGACGCACACGGGAGCGGCGGCATGAGCACGCAGACCCTTGCCCCGTCCGCCCCCGTCGCCTCGCGCTCGGGACTGCTGCGCACGGTGACCCGGCGCCGACGGACCCTGTTCCCGGCCGCCGCCCTCGTCCTCTTCGCGGTCTTCGCCTGGGCCGCCGCCAACCGTGCGGCACTGTTCGGGGCCAGGGAGCGGAGCGACGCCTGCACCCCCCTGCGACCGGCCTGCGACGCGGCGTTCGTCGACCTGATGGACGCCGACGCGGCCGTGCAGTACTTCCAGTACGCCCTCATGCTGCTGCCGCTGCTGGTGGGTGCGTTTGTCGGCGCGCCGCTGATCGCGCAGGAACTGGAGCGGGGCACGCACCGGCTGATGCTGACCCAGTCGCTCTCCCCCACCCGGTGGCTCACCGCCCAATTCGCCCTCCCCGCCGCCGTCGTCACGACGACCGCCGCGGGCTGCTCGCTGGCCGCGGCCTGGGTGCGCGCGGCCGCCCGGCAGACCACCGCGCAGAACGCGTGGGGGCGCTGGGAGCCCTCCGTCTACTCCACCTTCGGCATCGTGCCCGTCGCCTCGGCCCTGCTGGCCCTCGCCATCGGGATCCTTGTGGGCACCCTGGTGCGGCGCACCCTGCCCGCGATGGGCATCACGCTCGTCGTCTGCGCGGGCCTCGGCGCCCTCGTCACCTGGGTACGCCCCCACCTGCTGCCGCTGCGCACCTGGGTCGGGCACGGCGGCTACCAGTTGAAGGGCGAGGTGTGGATGCTGCGTGACGGCGTCGTCCGCAAGGACGGTACGTGGCTGCCCTACGACCAGTGCCATGCCCCGGGCGGCTGCCGTACGGGCACCGTCTTCGAGGAGTACCACTCGGCGGACCAGTTCTGGCCGATGCAGGGCGTCGAGTCGGCCCTCCTGCTCGCCTGCGCCGCCGCGGCCGTCGCCGCCACCTACGCGGTGCTGCGTCGCAGGGCCTTCTGACAGGAATCGTCGACCGCCCGTCAGAACCCTTCTGACGGGCCTCGTCGGCCGCCTCTTCGGGGAGTGCCCCCCGGCACTCGCCTCCCACCCCCTCCTCCTCACCCCTTCTGCTCCCTCGCCCGGGGCTCTCCACGCCCTACTTCCACTAAGACACTAGTTATTTGGTTGAAGCGGACCCGGCGCATGCCACCCGCACACACCCACGGACAGGAGCTTCACGCCCCATGCCTCCCGCACAGAAGAACCTCACTGCCGACCGCAGTTCACTCCTGCACCGCGCCGGCTACGCGTTGCGGCACCCTCAGCGCGTGCCCCGGCATCTGCTGCGCGCGGGGCGGGACGCGTGGCTGCGCATGCGTCACCGTGACCACGTCTCCTACTACCGGGCGGTGATGCGCAGCGACACCGCACGCAACCCGCAGGCGGCCGTGGGCAGTCGCAGCCATGAGAGCTGGCTGCGGCTGGGGAAGATGCAGTTCGACTACCTGGTGCAGCACGGCCTCGCCCCCGGCGACCGGCTCCTGGAGATCGGCTGCGGCAATCTGCGGGCCGGCTGGCGCTTCATCGACCATCTGGAGCCCGGCGCCTACCACGGCATCGACATCTCGCCGGACATCCTCGCCGCCGCCCGCCGCACCCTGATCGAACGGGACCTGCGCGACAAGGTGCCGCACCTTTCACTGGTGCAGAACCTCACCTTCGATTTCCTGCCCGACGCGCACTTCCGGGTGGTGCATGCCCACAGCGTCTTCTCCCACTCTCCGCTGGACGTCGTCGACGAGTGCCTGGCCCACGTCGGGCGCATCCTCGCCCCCGACGGCTGGTTCGACTTCACCTTCGACCGCACCACGGGCCCCGAACACCAGGTGCTGCGCGAGGACTTCTACTACCGCACCGAGACACTCGTCGACCTCGCGGCCCGCCACGGTCTGGCGGCCCGCCTCATGGACGACTGGGAGAAGCTCCCCCACGGCCAGTCCAAGATCCGCGTCACCCATGGCACCGGCCACTGAAGACCCCGGGACACCACCCCGGACGCCCGCGCGCCCGGGGTGGGCGCAGGGGCACCGAACTGCCCCACCCGGTAGCGGCATACGGCCTCCATGCAGCTCCGGCGATACACGGCCGAGCTCACTCCGATCTTCGCCCGACTGCTGCAGAAGATTCACGAGATGCCGAAGCAATGGGAGAGCATCAACGGGTGAATCACCGTGCCCGTCCGAGCGAACCCGTGGGCGACGCCTGAGACTTCTGACGCCACTGCCTGATCCGGGCGAGGGCGGACGTGGTCAATCCGGGAGCTCGATCCGGACACCGGTGCGTGCCGCGTACTGCTCGCCCCAGACGTACAGCGCCTCCAGTACGGGCACCAGGCTCAACCCCTCCTCGGTCAGCCGGTACTCGACCTCCGGCGGCCTTCCGCCGTCGGAGCGCCGCTCGATCAGCCCCCGGGCCTCCAACCCGCGCAGCCGCTGGACCAGCACCTTCTCGCTGACCCCGGGTATCCGTCGCCGGAGCGCACCGTACCGGTGCGCGCCTTCCTTCAGGTGGGCCAGCACGACCGTGGCCCACTTGCCGCCGATCACCTCCAGGGTCAACTCGACGGCGCAGGAGAAGCGTTGACCGCTCTCGGGTACGGGTTTCGGCGTCGGCATCGCTGTCCTGTTCCGGGTGCTTACCACCGGGTCAGCCCTTGTCGCGGACCCGGTATTGCTGTTGAGTCCACGCATGATTGTCGAGTACATCCGGTACCGGATCGCCGACGAACGACGGGCGGAATTCGAGAAGGCGTACCTCCGGGCCGCCGAGGCGCTCGGCGAGGCCGAGCAGTGCGTGGACTACGAACTGGCCCGCTGCACCGAGGATCCGGGCGCCTACATTCTGCGTATCCGCTGGACCTCGACCAAGGACCACCTCGAAGGTTTCCGCAGAGGTGAGCACTTCGCGGCCTTCTTCGCCGAGATCAAGCCGTACGTCGAGTCGATCGAGGAGATGCGCCACTACGAGGTCACCGATGTCGTGGGCCGGGGCGGCGCGGCTCCGACCCTGTACGAGTGGGCCGGCGGGGCGGAGGCCTTCGGGCGGCTCTTCACCCGGTTCTACGAGCGGGTCGCCGAGGACGAACTCCTCGCCCCGGTCTTCGCCGGAATGGACCCGCACCACCCCCAGCACGTCGCGGCCTGGCTCGGTGAGGTCTTCGGTGGTCCGGCCCGGTACAGCACCGAGCACGGCGGCCACCGCCACATGGCATCCCGGCACGTGGGCCGCGCGCTCACCGAGGAGCACCGCCGCCGGTGGGTGGCCCTGCTGACGGACACCGCCGACGAGGTCGGCCTGCCGGACGACCCTGAGTTCCGCGCGGTCTTCGCGTACTACCTGGAGTGGGGCACGCGGATGGCCCTGATCTACTCGGGCCCGAACCCGCCCCCGCTGCCCGACACCCCGATGCCCCGCTGGGACTGGGGCATCACGCCGCCGTACCGGGGCTGAACAGAGCTGGGGACGCACACGCCGCCCCGACGCACCTGAAAGTCGGCACCGACTCGGCACGGGAACGCGGAGGGGGCCGGACTCCCGCCGGCCCGGCCCCTTCTGATCTGCATGTCCGCCTGGTCAGCGACGTGGCGTCATGTCACCCGCTCACACGTTGAAGCGGAACTCCACCACGTCCCCGTCCTGCATGACGTAGTCCTTGCCCTCCATGCGCGCCTTGCCCTTGGCGCGGGCCTCCGCGACCGAGCCCGCGTCGACCAGGGCGCCGAAGGAGATGACCTCCGCCTTGATGAAGCCCTTCTGGAAGTCGGTGTGGATGACACCGGCAGCCTCGGGGGCGGTGGCGCCCTTCTTGATCGTCCAGGCGCGGGCCTCCTTCGGACCCGCCGTCAGGTAGGTCTGCAGGCCCAGGGTGACGAAGCCGACGCGGGCCAGGGTCGCGAGGCCCGGCTCGTCCTGGCCGACCGACTGGAGGAGCTCGAGGGCCTCGTCCTCCTCCAGCTCGGCAAGGTCCGCCTCCAGCTTGGCGTTGAGGAAGATCGCCTCGGCGGGGGCGACCAGCGCGCGCTGCTCCTCCTTGAAGCCGTCGTCCATCAGCTCGTCCTCGTCGACGTTGAAGACGTAGAGGAAGGGCTTCGTGGTCAGCAGGTGCAGATCGTGGAGCAGCTCCGCGCGCTCGCTGCCCTGGACGACACCCTGCGAGAAGAGCGTGTCGCCCTTCTCCAGGATCTCCTTCGCCTCCTCGACTGCCTTCACCTTCGGGGCGACGTCCTTCTTGATCCGCGACTCCTTCTGGAGGCGCGGCAGGACCTTCTCGATCGTCTGCAGGTCCGCGAGGATCAGCTCGGTGTTGATCGTCTCGATGTCGCTCTTGGGCGAGACCTTGCCGTCCACGTGGACGACGTTCTCGTCCTTGAAGGCGCGGATGACCTGGCAGATCGCGTCCGACTCGCGGATGTTCGCCAGGAACTTGTTGCCCAGGCCCTCGCCCTCGCTCGCGCCGCGCACGATGCCCGCGATGTCGACGAAGTCCACGGTCGCCGGGAGGATCCGCTCCGAGGTGAAGATCTCGGCCAGCTTGGTGAGACGGGTGTCGGGGACACCCACGACACCGACGTTCGGCTCGATCGTGGCGAACGGGTAGTTGGCCGCCAGCACGTCGTTCTTGGTCAGGGCGTTGAACAGGGTCGACTTGCCGACATTGGGCAGACCGACGATTCCGATCGTGAGCGACACGTTGCGACTTCCCGTACGTGAGGTTGGAGAACAGGACTGGGGCTGTGTGGGCCCGGGTCCGTCAGGATGGCTGTGCGGGCCGATCCCCCAGTCTACGGCGTGCCGGACACCGCACCGGCGATGTATCGAACGCTTGGCCAAGGTCTCGCCAGCGGCGTGTCTGATGGGTCATTCCGCACATAAACAGACCTAAGTTGGTCCAGTGGAGCAACACAGGACGCGACCCCGGCAACACGAAGCGCGACGCGGTGCGCCGCCCCTTCCCCCGCAAGGCCGGCGGGGCCCGGCCGCCGCGACGGTGCGGCCCGGCACGGCAGCCCGGTCCGCCCTCGGGCCGGCCGGTCCCGGCCGGCCCGAGGTACGGGGCGGTGCCGTCGAGACACGGCCCGCAGCCCGTGGGAAGGTCGGCGTCCAGCGGCGCCCGGCGCCGACCGGGCGGACCACCCCACCGCTGGCCCAGGCGGTCAGGCACCTGCCCAACCCCCGGCTCACCGGTCTCGGCAGCGGGCTGTTCTGCGTGGCCACGATGGTCGCGCTCGCATGTCTCGACCACCTGCTGTTCGAGGCGTCCGTGACCGTGTACGGCGTGCTGTTCCTGCCGGTGGCCGCGCTGACCGCGCTGTGGGTGCGGCGCGGGGACCTGGTGACCGCGCCCGTGGTGGTGCCGATCGCCTACGCCGTCGGCCTGCTGATCGTGGCCGACGGCGACGACGGGCTCACCGGGCATCTGGTGGGACTGGTCACCGCGCTCGCCACCCAGGCGGGCTGGCTGTACGGCGGCACGCTCGTCGCGGGCGTCATCGCGACCGTACGCAGGGTACGGATGATGCGCCGCCGGATCGCTGCACAGCGCCGCCGCCCGGCCTGACGGCCACGACGGTGTCGGCGGCCGGCCGGCACCGCTGCCCTACCGGCTCTGCTCCGCCCTCATCGCCGCGCCCACGATCCCCGCGTTGTTCTGCAGTTGCGCGGGGATGATCTCCGCGGTGACGCCCTCGATCAGCGGCAGGAACTTGTGGGCCTTGCGGCTGACGCCGCCGCCGATGATGAACAGCTCCGGAGAGAACAGCATCTCCACATGGGCGAGGTACTTCTGCACACGGCGGGCCCACTGCTCCCACGTCATGTCGTGGTCTTCCTTGGCCTTCGTCGAGGCCCGCTTCTCCGCCTCGTGGCCGTCCAGCTCCAGATGGCCCAGTTCCGTGTTCGGGACCAGGGCGCCGTCGATGAACAGGGCGCTGCCGATGCCGGTGCCGAGCGTGAGCATGATGACCGTGCCCTTGCGGTCGCGGCCGGCACCGTACTTCATCTCGGCCACGCCCGCCGCGTCCGCGTCGTTCAGCAGCGTCACCGGGAGGCCGTCCAGGCGCTCGCCGAACAGGGCGCGTGCATCCGTGCCGATCCAGCTCGTGTCGACGTTCGCCGCCGTGCGGATCGTGCTGCCGCCGGCGACCACCCCGGGGAACGTGATGCCGACCGGGCCCGTCCAGCCGAAGTGGCCGACGACCTCCTTCACTCCGTCGGCCACGCTCTCGGGCGTCGCGGGATGCGGGGTGAGCACCTTGAAGCGCTCCTGCGTCAGATCGCCCCGCTCGAGGTCCACGGGAGCGCCCTTGATGCCGGATCCGCCGATGTCCACGCCGAAGATCTGCATGGGCACCACGGTACGTCGTACGACCGGCAGGCACTTCTCGGTGCCGTAAGGCCGTTGGAGCCTTCACCGCGGGGGCGCGGCGTCACTTCTCGCCGGTGCGCTCCGCGATGAGTGCCGCCGCCTCTGCGCGCAGGTCCCGGCGGAGTTCCTTGGGGAGGGAGAAGATGATGGACTCCTCGGCCGCCTTGACGATCTCGACGTCCTCGAAGCCGCGCTGCCCGAGCCACTCCAGGACCTGCTCGACCAGGACGTCCGGGACGGAGGCGCCCGAGGTCAGGCCGACCGTCGACACGCCTTCCAGCCAGGCCTCGTCGATCTCGTCGGCGAAGTCCACGAGGTACGCGGCGCGCGCGCCCGCGAGCTTGGCGACCTCGACCAGCCGCTTGGAGTTCGAGGAGTTGCGGGAACCGACCACGATCACCAGGTCCGCCTCGGCGCCCATCTGCTTCACCGCGAGCTGGCGGTTCTGCGTGGCGTAGCAGATGTCGTCGCTGGGCGGGGAGATCAGCTGCGGGAACTTCTCCTTGATCGCGTCGACCGTCTCCATGGTCTCGTCGACCGAGAGGGTGGTCTGGGAGAGCCAGACGACCCTCGACGGGTCGCGCACCTCGACGTTCGCGACGTCCTCGGGGCCGTCGACGAGCTGGATGTGGTCCGGGGCCTCCCCGGAGGTTCCGATGACCTCTTCGTGGCCCTCGTGCCCGATCAGGAGGATGTCGAAGTCCTCCTTGGCGAAGCGGACGGCTTCCTTGTGCACCTTGGTGACCAGCGGGCAGGTCGCGTCGATGGTGGCGAGCCGGCCCTCTCTGGCCTCGTCATGGACCGTGGGCGCGACGCCGTGCGCGGAGAACATGACGATGTTCCCCTCGGGGACCTCCTCCGTCTGTTCGACGAAGATCGCGCCCTTCCTCTCCAGGGTCTGCACGACGTACTTGTTGTGGACGATCTCGTGACGGACATAGATCGGGGCCCCGTACTGCTCCAGGGCCTTCTCGACGGCGATCACGGCACGGTCGACACCCGCGCAGTAGCCCCTGGGGGCGGCGAGCAGGACACGGCGGCCAGACGAAGCGGTCATGCGCACCATCGTAAGGCCGTGCCCCGGCGGGCCGGAGCCCCTGCTGTCGCAGGGGTTTCCGCCACCGCTCCCGCCCGCGTGAACGGCCGCACCCCCACCGGTCGGCGCACTGGCTGTCGTTGTCAGCTCCGGCCGTTACGCTCGGGCGCATGGCTGTGAAGACGTCCGCGGAAGCTCCCCTGCCCGTCGGTGAGGTGTCGCGGCTCATCGGAGCGTGGATCGACCGGCTCGGGGCCGTGTGGGTCGAGGGGCAGATCACCCAGCTGTCACGGCGGCCCGGCGCCGGTGTCGTCTTTCTGACGCTGCGCGATCCCTCGCGCGACATCTCCATCAACGTCACCTGCTACCGCCAGGTGTTCGACGCGGTCGCCGACGTCGTGAGCGAGGGCGCCCGGGTCGTCGTCCACGCCAAGCCCGAGTGGTACGCCCCCAGGGGGCAGCTGTCGCTGCGTGCCGCCGAGATACGGCCCGTTGGAGTCGGTGAACTGCTCGCGCGGCTGGAGCAGTTGAAGAAGACGCTCGCCGCCGAGGGGCTGTTCGCGCCCGAGCGCAAGAAGCCGCTGCCGTTCCTGCCGCAGCTGATCGGGCTCGTCTGCGGCCGGGCCTCCGCCGCGGAGCGGGACGTGCTGGAGAACGCGCGGCACCGCTGGCCCGCCGTCCGCTTCGAGGTGCGCAACGTCCCCGTACAGGGCGTGCACGCGGTACCCCAGGTCGTCCAGGCCGTGAAGGAGCTGGACGCGCTCGACGACGTCGACGTGATCATCGTGGCGCGAGGCGGCGGCAGCGTGGAGGACCTGCTGCCGTTCTCCGACGAGCAACTGGTGAGGGCGGTGGCCGCCTGCCGTACGCCCGTCGTCTCGGCCATCGGGCACGAGCCGGACAATCCGCTGCTCGACCACGTCGCCGACCTGCGCGCCTCCACTCCGACCGACGCGGCGAAGAAGGTCGTGCCGGACGTCGGTGAGGAGCTGCAGCGCGTACAGGCGCTGCAGGACCGGGCACGCCGGTGTGTGCTGGCGTTCGTCGAGCGCGAGGAGCGCGGGCTCGCACATGCGCTGGCGCGGCCCTCGATGGAGGATCCGCACCGCATGATCGACGAGCGCGCCGACCAGATCGCCGCGCTGGCCGACCGCGGCCGGCGCACGCTCGGGCACCTGCTCGACCGCGCCGAGTCGGAGCTCATGCACACGCACGCGCGCGTGGTGGCCCTGTCGCCGGCCGCGACGCTCCAGCGGGGGTACGCGGTGCTGCAGAAGTCCGACGGGCACGTCGTACGCGCGCCGGACGAGGTGTCGGCGAGCGAGTCGCTGCGGGCACGGGTCGCCGAGGGCGAGTTCACGGTACGAGTCGAGATCTAGTGCCGTGGCAGGCAACGTTTGCCCGTTAAGGAGCGGCGTTCGGTGCGTGCTCTCGGCGTGCCGGACGGAAG
>NZ_MLYP01000070.1 GCF_001866645.1 Streptomyces colonosanans | reverse complement strand
ACCGGCGTGCCGGCCGGAAGCCCTCGTACTGGATGTACTTGGGTTTTCGGCCGGTGCGGCGAGTGGGGGGTACCCCCTGCTCGAAGAGCTTGGGGGAGCGTGCCGGGCGGCGCGACGGGGCGAACGTTGTCTGTTGGGGCGCTGGGACAACGCGCGGGGCCGGACGGGCTGTTGCCCGTCCGGCCCCGTCGGCGTGCGTCATACCTTCAGATACTTGCGCAAGGCGAAGAACGCGGCGAGCGCGGGCATCAGCACACTCGTGGCGAGAATCAGCGGAAGCTTGGTCCACACGGCGTCCCAGCCCACGAAGTTGATGAGGTTCAGCTTGGAGGACAGGGCCATGCCGTGGTCGATGGTGAAGTACCGCCCGCTGACCAGGAAAACGCATGCCAGACCGCCGCCGATCAGTCCCGCGACCGCGGCCTCCATGATGAACGGCGCCTGGATGTAGAAGGCGGAGGCGCCGACCAGTCGCATGATCCCGGTCTCCCGCCTACGGCTGAACGCGGAGACGCGCACAGTGTTGACGATCAGCAGCAGCGCGACGACCAGCATGAGCGCCATGACGCCGAGCGCCGCGCTGTTCATCAGCCGCAGCAGACCGAAGAGGTTGTCGAGGATGCCCTTCTGGTCCTGCACGGACTGCACGCCGCCACGGCCGTTGAACGCGGTCGCGATGACCTGGTACTTCTGCGGGTCCTTCAGTTTGATGCGGTACGACTCCTGCATCTGGTCCGGGGTGAGCGAACTGGCCAGCGGGGAGTCGCCGAACTGCTGCTTGTAGTGCTTGTAGGCCTCGTCCTGCGACTCGTAGGTGACCTTCTGGACGACGGTCGTCATCTTGTTCAGGTCGCCGAGGATCTGCTTCTTCTGCTCCTCGGTGACCGCACCCTTGGAGCAGTTGGGGTCGGACTCCGCGTCGCTCTTGTTGCAGAGGAAGATCGAGACGTTGACCTTGTCGTACCAGTAGCCCTTCATCGCGCCCACCTGGTCGGTCATCAGCAGAGAACCGCCGAAGAGCGCCAGGGAGAGAGCGACGGAGACGATGACGGCGAAGGTCATCGTCAGATTGCGACGGAGACCGACACCGATCTCCGACAGAACGAACTGCGCGCGCATGGCGTCTGTTCAAGCCTTTCCGTGGAATTCAGTGCTGGTAGCCGTAGACGCCGCGCGCCTGGTCGCGGACGAGGCGGCCCTTCTCCAGCTCGATGACGCGCTTGCGCATCTGGTCCACGATGTTCTGGTCGTGGGTCGCCATCACCACGGTCGTACCCGTCCGGTTGATCCGGTCGAGCAGCTTCATGATGCCGACCGAGGTCTGCGGGTCGAGGTTGCCGGTGGGCTCGTCGGCGATCAGCAGCTTGGGGCGGTTGACGAAGGCCCGCGCGATGGCGACGCGCTGCTGTTCACCACCGGAGAGTTCGCCGGGTCTGCGGTCCTCCTTGCCGCCGAGCCCGACGAGGTCGAGCACCTGGGGCACGGACTTGCGGATCTCTCCGCGTGACTTGCCGATGACCTCCTGTGCGAAGGCCACGTTCTCGGCGACCGTCTTGTTCGGCAGGAGCCGGAAGTCCTGGAACACCGTTCCCAGCTGGCGGCGCATGTGCGGCACCTTCCAGTTGGAGACGCGGGCGAGGTCCTTGCCCAGGACGTGCACCTGGCCGTGGCTGGCGCGCTCCTCGCGGAGGACCAGCCGTAGGAAGGTGGACTTTCCGGAGCCGGAGGACCCCACGAGGAAGACGAACTCGCCCTTCTCCACTTCCAGGGAGACATCCCTGAGCGCAGGGTGATTCTGCTTCGGGTAGACCTTGGAGACATTGTCGAATCGGATCACGGATGCACCACGGGCCGTTGGGGGTAGGTGAGCGTGACCATACGCGAAGCGGGTGCGCGAGCGCAGTCGCCGGTCGGGGTTGCGCAGGAGATGTGCGTTTTTGTACCCGAGGGTGTGTCCCGTACAGAGGCAAAGCCGTGACGCCGTGCGGACTCACTGCGCAGATGCGCCCGGCCGTGGACGGCCCGCGGCCGTGGTCCGGCGCCCACCCACCCCTCCCTGGGGCCTGTGACCGGCCGCGCCCGCGCAGTGACTCGCGGAACCTGGCACAGTGGAGTGAGGAACGCTTGCGTTCCCGGAAGCGTTGTGTACGTGGAAGCGGCACGAGGAAGGCAGGGCGCATGACGTACGACCGATTGGTGTGCGCGAACTGCGCGGCGCCCGTGAGTGAGGGTCGCTGCCCCGTCTGCCGTGCCAGCCGGGAGCGGCTCCAGCAGGAAAGCCCCTGGTCAGGGCTGAATCCGACGGCGCTGATCGTGCTTGCGGCCGTGCTGATCGCGGCGGTGGCGCTGCTGGCGCACCAGACGGCGTAGGGCGGTGGTGCGCCGCGAAGGCGCAGGGACGTACGGGAAGGGCCCGGGGCGGATGCCCCGGGCCCTTCTCACGCGATTCTCACGCCAGTGATTCAGGCTGCGCGTCGTGAATCAGGCTGCGGCCCCGCCGCGGCCGTTCATCAGGCGCGGCAGCACTCGGAAGCCGATACCGCCGACGATCATCGTGGCCGCGCCGACCAGCAGGAACGTGGTCTCCGCGGCACCCGTGTCGGCCAGCTCCTTGCCGCCCTTGCCCTGGGCGGAGGTGTCGGAGTTGCCGCTGCCCGCACCGGTGTCGATCAGGCCCGAGGAGCCCTTGCCCTGCTGGACCGGGCTGTTGCCGCCGTCCGGGTTGGTGTTGTCGCCGCCGCCCTTGCCGCCGCTGTTGCCGCCACCGTTGTTCGGGCCCTCCGTCGGCTCGGTGGGCTGGGACGGGGTGTCGGTCGGCTCGTTCGTGGTGGGAGGCTGCTCCGTGGGAGGCTGCTCCGTGGGCGGCTCCTCCGTGGGCGGCTCCTCCGTAGGAGGCTGCTCCGTGGGAGGCGTCTCCGTCGGGGGCTCCTCCGTGGGAATGCCGGTCTCGCTGGGCGTAGGAGCGGGCGGTTCCTCTTCTCCCCCTACGCCCGCGCCCACGCCCACGCCGTTCTCGTTCACGCTGACGCTGACGCTGTTGTTGTCGAGCGCCGAGGCGGCGCCCGCGGCGGTCAGCGACGCACCTGCGGCGATCACCGCACCGGCGGCAATCCGCGCCACACGGATCCGCGTCTTCTTGGTCATCTGCCTGCTACCCCCAGTAGCTGATCGTCAATGGAGCAGCGTCCGGGGCCACGGCATCGGGGGCGGCTGTGCTCGGACCCCCCGGTTCACATACGCCCCAGAGATACGCATGCCGCGTTCACCCTTCCGACTTTTCACAGCAGCGTCAAGGGCGTTGCGCGCGCGATGCCCCGTAAGTGATCTTTTGGGGGAGAGACGGGGCTCTGAGTGTGATGTAAAACCCAGGCATTCGACGTCAGACAAGGCAACCGCCCCTGTACGAGGGGCAGTTGCCTTGTCGACAAAGCGCTGTTCGCCGGCGGCAGTGGCGCCGGATCCCGCCGGGGTTACTTCTCCTGCTGCTTGCGCCAGCGAATCCCGGCCTCGACGAAGCCGTCGATCTCACCGTTGAACACGGCCTCGGGGTTGCCGACTTCGTGCTCGGTCCGCAGGTCCTTGACCATCTGGTACGGGTGCAGTACGTACGAGCGCATCTGGTTGCCCCAGGAGTTGCCGCCGTCACCCTTGAGGGCGTCCATCTTGGCCTGCTCCTCCTGCCGGCGCCGCTCCAGGAGCTTGGCCTGCAGAACGTTCATCGCGGAGGCCCTGTTCTGGATCTGGGACCGCTCGTTCTGGCAGGTGACGACGATGCCGGTGGGGATGTGGGTGAGCCGCACCGCGGAGTCGGTCGTGTTGACGCCCTGACCACCGGGGCCTGAGGCGCGGAACACGTCGACCCGGACGTCGGCCTCGTCGATCTCGACGTGGTCGGACTGCTCGACGACGGGAAGGACCTCGACCCCGGCGAAGGAGGTCTGGCGGCGCCCCTGGTTGTCGAAGGGGGAGATACGGACGAGCCGGTGCGTTCCCTGCTCGACGGAGAGGGTGCCGTAGGCGTACGGCGCCTGGACCGCGAAGGTCGTGGACTTGATGCCGGCCTCTTCGGCGTACGACGTCTCGTAGATCTCGGTCTTGTATCCGTGCTGCTCGGCCCAGCGCAGGTACATGCGCTGGAGCTTCTCCGCGAAGTCGGCGGCGTCGACGCCGCCGGCCTCGGCACGGATGTTGACGAGCGCCTCACGGGCGTCGTACTCGCCGGACAGCAGCGTCCGGACCTCCATCTCGTCCAGCGCCTTCTTCACGTCGGCCAGCTCGGCCTCGGCCTCGGCACGGGTGTCCGGGTCGTCCTCGGCCTCGGCGAGCTCGAAGAGCACACCGAGGTCATCGATCCGGCCGCGCAAGGCCTCTGCCTTCCGCACCTCGGCCTGGAGGTGGGAGAGCTTACTGGTGATCTTCTGCGCCTCTTCCGGGTTGTCCCAGAGGGACGGCGCGGCCGCCTGCTCCTCGAGCACGGCGATGTCTGCCCTCAGCTTGTCGAGGTCCAGAACGGCCTCGATCGACTCCATGGTCGAGGAGAGGGACTTGAGCTCTTCGGATACATCGACGACTGCCACGCATCCAGCGTAACGGCTTCGCCGGAGAGCCCATGCCGGGTAACCGTCGGTTACAGGGGGTGCCCGCCGAGCGGATGCCGTCGCGCCCGGCCTTGGCGGACGGATGCCGCGCCGGGATCAGGGCGACGCGGGGGCCGAGTTCCGCGTGGCGGGGGGCTGATCGCCGTCGTCGCCGGGCGCCGCCAGCCAGGCGCCCAGCCCGAGCGCCGCCAGCAGTGCCACTGCCGCCGCACCCAGCGCGATCCGGCGGCGGCGGGCCTGGACCCGGTTGCGGGCCGAACCGGGGCGCGGGGCACCCGCGGCCCGGGGTGCGCGGGCCGTACCGCGGGCCCCACCCGCCAGCTCGTCCGGCCCGGGCACCCGCATCGATGTGTGCGTGTCCCGGTTGGAGTCCGTTTTCGCCCCCGGTACCAGCGGCACCGCCCCCCGGCGTACCCGCGCCGCCCCCGACTCCCGGGGCGCGGCCGCCTCGTACGGCTCCTCCTCCGGAGCCGCGTCCGGCTCGTCCACGTCCAGCGGCGGCATCCCCGCCAGCATCGGCAGCTGCTCCCGCAGCCGCGACGCCAGCTCCGAGGCCCGCAGCCGCGACGCCGGCGCCTTCGCCAGGCACTGCACGAGCAGCTGCCACAGCTCCTCCGGAATGCCGGGGAGCGGGACCACGGTCTCCGTGACATGGCGGCGCAGCACCGCGCCCGGGTGCCCGCCGCCGAACGGCGTGAAGCCCGCCAGCAGCTCGTACAGGACCGTCGCCAGCGCGTAGATGTCCACCGCCGCCCGCGGCGGCAGGCCCTCCACGAGCTCCGGTGCCAGGTAGTCCGGGGTGCCGATGATCTTCGTCGCCCTGGTCCTGCGGGGCGAGTCGATCAGCTTCGCCACGCCGAAGTCGGTCAGCAGCGCCGGGTGCGCACCGCCGGGGCCCAGCGGTCCCTGCATGTCCAGCAGCACGTTCTCCGGCTTCACATCGCGGTGCACGACGCCGGCCGCGTGCGCCGCCGCCAGCCCGTCCGCCACGTCCGCCACGATCGCCACCGCCGCCTCGGGGGCCAGCCGCCGCTCGCGCTCCAGCCGGGTGCGCAGATCCGTGCCCCGGACCAGGTCCATGACCAGGGCCAGGTCGTTCCCGTCGACCACCATGTCCCGTACCGACACCACGTTCGGGTGGTCGAGCCCCAGCAGGGCCGTGCGCTCCTGGACGAAGCGGCCCACGAGCTCCTGGTCGGACGCGAGGTCCTCGCGCAGCAGCTTGATGGCCACGGGCCCCTCCGGCCCCTCGCCCAGCCACACCGTGCCGGCACTCCCCCGCCCCAGGATCTGGTGCGCTGTGTACCGGCTGCCGATCTTCCGTGCCAAGACTGCTCCTACTGGGGACGCGTGGTGCCGACTCTGCGCCGTTGCGGGGCCGTGACAGGGGCCGTGACATCGGCGGCTGACGCCGCGAACTCCGGCCCCGGCCGACAAAACTACGCGTCCGGAGCCCCAACCTTCACCGCGGAGGCGGAAATCACCCGGCCGATGTCGACAAATCCCCAAGCTCACAGCGCTCTTGGGTCACCTTGAGCAGCCGCAGTTCAGGAACTGCTGCCGCCGCCCAGATCCCCGATCCACCCGCTCACGGTGTGGAACCAGTCGCTCAGCTGGTGCCAGTACGACTTCGACGTGCCGATCCAGTCCTGAAGCGGGGTGAACTCCCAGACCAGCCACCCGGCGACGAACAGGATGACGATCGTGAACAGGCACCCCTTCAGGCAGCCCAGTCCCGGGATCTTCATCGGATTGGCGCTGCGCTGCCGCGGCGGCCGGGGTTCGCGCTGTGGACGCGGCGCCGGCTGCTGGGGCTGCTGCGGGGCGGGAGCGTACTGCTGCCGCTGGGGCGGGTACTGCTGGGGCTGCCGCTGCTGTGGGCCGTAGCCGGGCGCCGGCTGCTGCTGTCGGGGCTGCGGACGCTGCTGCGGGCGCGCGACCTGCCGCTGCGGACGGCGCCGCAGCGGGTCCTCACCAGGGTCGAGGTACGCCTGGACCTGCGTCTGCTCGTTACGGTCCCGCGCCGCGCGCAGCTGGTTCTGCCAGGGGTGCGGCTCGTCCGGCCGGGGCTGCCCCTCCGGCTGGTGCTGCGGCATCGGCGGCATGACGGCCGTCGGGTCGGCCGCGCCGGTGCTCGGCAGGACGGCGGTGGGGTCCGCGGCGCCCGTGGGGCCCGCCGAGGTGTGCGGCAGGACGCTGGTCGCCGCGCTCGGGTCGTACGAGGCCGCACCCTGCGGCAGCACCTGCGTGGGGTCGGCGGAGCCGGGGACGGCGGCCGGGTCCGGGTCCGGCGCGAGCAGCGCGGCCACGCCCTCCGAGGCGGCGATCTGCGCGGCGTTCGCGTGCACGCCGACACCCTCGGCGACCACCCGCAGCGCACGCGCCAGGTTCTCGGCGCTGGGCCGCTCGTCGGGGCTCTTGCGCAGGCAGCGCTCTATGGCCGTCCACAGCGGCTCGGGGACCGTCGAGGGACGGCGCGGTTCGGCGCTCAGGTGCTGGTGGAGCACCTCGAGAGCCGACTCACCGGAGAACGGCGGGCGCCCGGTGACCAGCTCGTACAGCAGGATGCCCGCGCCGTAGATGTCGACGGCGGAGGTCTGCGGTCGGCCCTCGGCGGACTCCGGGGCGACGTACGCGGGCGTGCCCACGAACTCGTGCGTGCGCGTGAGGCCCGGTGAGTCGGCCAGCCGGGCGATGCCGAAGTCGGTCAGCATCGGGTGCATCTGGCCGTCGTCCTGCTTGAGCAGGACGTTCGCGGGCTTCAGGTCGCGGTGCACGACGCCGTCGGCGTGGCTCGCGGCCAGCGCGTCGGCGACCTGCGCGGTGAGCAGGGCGGCCGCGACGGGCGTCAAGGGGCCGTTCTCGCGGAGGTAGCGGTGCAGGTCGGGGCCGTCGACGAGGTCCATGACCAGCGCCAGCAGATCGCCCTCGACGACCAGGTCCCGCACCCGCACGATGTTGGGATGGGTCAGCCGGAGCAGGACGGACCGCTCCCGCAGGAACCGCATCACGACGTCCGAGTCGTTCGCCAGCTCCTCTTTGAGGACCTTGATCGCCACGGTCTCGCCGGGCTCGCCGGCGACTGCCGCCTCGGCGCCCGCGGCCTCCTTCTGGCGGGCTCGCCAGACGGTGCCCGTGGCGCCGCGTCCGAGCGGCTCCTCGAGCAGGTATTTGCTGCCTACCGGCCGCACGTCATGGGCTCCCTGCTGCTTGCCTGCCTGGTCCGTCCACCCCACTGCGGGTGTTCCGACCCACTGTAGTGCCGGGGAACCCGGCGCCGGGCTGTCGACGGCCTACGGTTCACGCACATCGCTCCCGTACATGTTCGTTGAAAAGACGCTCGCTTCGGTGCAGTTGGTTGCCAGAGCGGGGCGTGAGCGATCTCAAGCGGACAACCGCCGGGCACCGGTGAGGCACTTTTGCGGGCAGAGCCGACCAATCAAGATCATTTGACGCTGGGCGGCGGGCACGTTGTCGGCGGCAGGTGCGAGGATGCACCCCAGTACTGGCCCATGTGCTCGTGTGCGGTGGGGGAGGAGTCTGCGGTGGTGGACCGCGGGCGCGGCCCCGTCCCCGTGCGCCGGCGCCCGCGCAGAAGGGACCGCTGAGGGCGATGCAGATCCGGCTGACCGTCGTAGACCCACTGGGCCCGCCCCCGGAGTCACGGGCGCGCGCCGCGAGCTGCGACGTGCTGGTCACCGCGCCCGCCGGAACCGCGCTGGCCGCGGTGGCGTCGGGTCTGGCCTCGGCGGTCGGTGGGGGCGACAACCCCGTGGTGCTCTTCGCGGGCACGGAGCGGCTGGACGTCCAGCGCTGCACGCTGGGTGAGCCGCCGCTGCTGGACGGCGCGGTCCTGACCCTGGGCGCCCCCACCGAGCCGGGCCCCGAGCCGGACGAGGACGCGGCCCAGCTGCACGTGGTCGCGGGCCCGGACGCGGGCGGCGTCCATCTGCTGCACGGCGGCGTGATCCGCATAGGCCGCTCCGCCGACGCGGACGTCCCGCTCGACGACCCGGATGTCTCCCGGCTGCACTGCGCGGTCACGGTCGGCGCCGACGGCCGGGTCTCGGTCGCCGACCTGGGGTCCACGAACGGCACCGTGCTCGATGGCATACGGGTGACCGAGCGCCCCGTGCGCTTCACCCCCGGGGTCCTGCTGCGCCTCGGCGAGTCGGCCCTGCGGCTGGTCCCGCCCAGCGGCGTGCGGTCGGTGCGGACGGCGCCGGACGGCGAGGGGCATGTGCGGGTCCTCGGTGAGGAGGGTCCGGGAAGTTCCGGCGCTCCCGCAGGGCCGGAGACGGCCGCGACCGCGCCCCGGACGCACGGGGAGGACGCCACAGAGGCGGGGTCCGCCGCGGCCGGGACGCCCGGCCCGGACGGCATGGCGGGCGTACACGGCTCCGGGACCGGTGATCCCACCCTCGTCGGCCGTTCCTCGGCGGTCGGCGGCCCCTCGGGGGACACGCAGCACGGCTTCGGCGTCACCGGCTGGGGCGCCCCGGGGGCGCAGGAGCACGAGCCCGCGGAGCCGTCCGTCCCCGCAGAGGTCACCGGCGAGGGCACGCGCAAGAACACCCCGCCGCGCGGGACGGACGTGCCGCCGGGGGTGCGCAGGCGCGGCGGTTTCACCGCGTGGGCCCGGCGGCTGGCCCATGGCCGCGGCGAACACGGCGGCGCCGGACGGACCGGGTACGACAGTGACGTGCCGCAGCCCGCGCCCGGCGCCGCCCGCGCGCCGGAGACATGGCCGGACCCGGCCGCGCTGCTGCTGACCGTGCTCGGCCCGGGCCCCAGGCTGTGGGAGCGCGGCCCCGGGCACCCGGAGGCGCTCACGGTACGGCTGGGCACGGCCGACCGGGCGGCGCCCGACGGTTCGGGACTGCTGCCCGCCGTCCCCGTGACCGCCGGATTGCGCGAGGCCGGCGCCCTCGGCCTGGCCGGGCCCCGCGCGCGACTGGCAGGGCTGGCACGCGCGGTGGTGGCACAGCTCGCCGCACTGCACTCCCCCGACACACTCGAACTGGTCCTGATCAGCACCGACCGCTCGCGCACACGGGAAGAGCGCACCGCCGAGTGGTCCTGGCTCGGCTGGCTGCCGCACCTGCGCCCGACCCATGGCCAGGACTGCCGTCTCCTGCTGGCGTACGACCGCGACCAGGCGGCGGCCCGCGCGGACGAACTGCTGCGCCGCCTGGAGGACCGTCGGACGGTCCCGGACGGACCCCGGGACACGGGCGGCTCGGCCGCAGCCGCGCGGGGCGGCCCGGCCGGCGCCTTCCCGGGGCCGTACACCGTGGTGCTCGTGGACGGGGACCCCGGCGGCGCCGATGTGCGGGAGGCCGTGGTGCGGCTGGCCCGCGAGGGTGCGCGGGCCAAAATCCACGTCCTCGTCCTGGCCGAGACGCCGTCCGCCTCGCCCGTGTCTCCGGTGACGGAGACGTACGAGGCGGCGTGCACGGCCTCTCCCGCGTTCCGGGAGTGCGGCACCGTCGCCCTGCTGAGCGGCGACGTGGCGACGGCACTGCGGCTGCTGCGGGTCGCGACCGGGACCGGCCCGGACGCGGCGCAGGGGCACCCCGGTCCCGTGGGGCACGGGACGCTCGCCGCCGTGGACGCGGTGTCCCCCGCGTGGGCGCAGCGGTTCGCCCGGGCGCTCGCCCCGCTGCGGACCGACGGCAGCGGGGACCGGCACACGCGCGTGTCGGCGCCGCTGCCCCAGGCGGCCCGGCTGCTGGACGAGTTGGGTCTGGCGCGGGCCACCCCGGCGTCCCTGATGGCGCGCTGGGCGGACGCGGCGGACGACACGGAGGCGCTCGGCGGGCGCGCAGGGGCGGTGCTCGGTGCCGGGCCGCACGGACCGGTGGGGGTCGACCTGGCCGCCGAGGGGCCGCACCTGCTGGTGGAGGGACCGCCCGGCAGCGGACGTACGGAACTGCTGCGCTCGATCGCCGCGTCGCTCGCGGCGGCCGAGCGACCGGACCGGCTGGCGATCGTGCTCATCGACGGCCGCGACTGCGGGGCGAACGGCAACGCCGGCGGGGACGGCCTGCGGGTCTGTACGGATCTGCCGCACGTCACCACACATCTGGCGGCCAACGACCCCGTGCGCATGCGGGAGTTCGCACAGTCGCTCAGTGCCGAGCTGAAGCGGCGGGCCGAACTGCTGGGGCGGCTCGGGTTCACCGAGTGGCATGCGCAGCAGGAGACCTCGGGCCGGGACGCGCCGCAGCGGGCCGGGAGCACGGCCTCCGGCGACCTCGACAGCCCGCCGAGCACGACGCTGCGGCTGCGGCCGGCAGCGACGCGACGGCGGACGGAGGCGGTGCCGCCCCTGGCGCGGCTGGTCGTGCTGGTCGACGATCTGGACGCGCTGCTGTCCCCGGCGCTGGGTTCGCCGGGCCGGCCGGCGGCCGGGTCGGTCGTACGGGCGCTGGAGGCGGTGGCCCGGGACGGGGACCGGCTCGGGGTGCACCTCGTCGCCGCCACGAGCCCGGGCGGACGGACCGCGGACTGGGAACCGGCCCGTACGGCCACGTTGCGGATCACCCTGCAGGAGGCGTCCTCGGGTGCGGACGAACCAGCTTCCGGGCGTGGGCAGTTGACGCGGGCGGACGGCGGGGTGACGCCGTTCCAGGGCGGTCGGATCACGGGGCGCATCCCCCGGACGGCGACGCTCCGCCCGACGGTCGTCCCCGTGGAGTGGCACCGCATGGGCGACCCCCCGGCCCGGCGGCCCGTGCGCGAACTGGGCAACGGTCCGACGGACCTGGCCCTGCTGGCGAGCGCGTTGGAGCGGGCGGCGCGGTCGGTGTCGGCGGCCGAGGTGCCTTCGCTGCCGTAGCGCCGGGTGCCGTATGTCCGGCCTGTGCCGAGTGGGAAGGTCTCGTCACTGACGGCACGTCACGACGCGGTCACGATCGCCTGGTTGACAGTGCAGGTGCTCTTGCCGCCCCGAACGACCGCGCGTAGACCAGAGCGCACAAAACAGCGCTCGACGTTCGACGAGGAACGAAGAACGGGGCAGTAATGCACAGCACTCTTCGTATTCGCAGGTCTCAGAAACGCTCCACGCACCCCCCACGCAGAACCCGCCGAGCCGCACAGGCCACGGCGGCCGCCGTGATCGCCGGGGCGCTCGCGCTGGCCGGCTGCAGCAGCGACAACAACAAGGACGGCGGCGACAAGGCAAGCAGCAGCAGCGGTGGCAAGGAGAGCGGCGGCACGGTAACGCTCCCCCGGCTGGACGGCCAGAACCTGGAGATCGCCGCCGTCTGGACCGGCGGCGAGCAGGCCAACTTCAAGAAGGTCCTCGCCGAGTTCGAGAAGCGCACCGGTGCCAAGGTCACTTATGTGCCCGCCCAGGACCCGGTCATCAACTTCCTCGGTTCGAAGATCGCCGGTGGGCAGCCGCCGGATGTCGCGCTGCTTCCGCAGCCCGGCGCCATCAAGCAGGCCGTCGACCGGGGGTGGGCCAAGCCCCTCGGCCCCGAGGCGCAGGCGGAGCTGGCCAAGAACTACTCGCAGGGCTGGCAGGACATCGGCTCGGTCAACGGCAAGCGGTACGGCGTCTACTACAAGGCCGCCAACAAGTCCCTGGTCTGGTACAACGCGAAGGTCTTCGAGGGCGCGGGCGCCAAGGAGCCGAAGACCTGGCAGGAGCTGATGACGGCGGCCCAGGCCGTGTACGACTCCGGTGTCACCCCCTTCTCCGTCGGCGGCGCCGACGGGTGGACCCTCACCGACTGGTTCGAGAACGTCTACCTCTCCCAGGCCGGCCCCAAGAAGTACGACCAGCTCGCCCAGCACAAGATCAAGTGGACGGACCCGTCCGTGAAGGAGGCGCTCACCACGCTCGCCCATATCTGGGGCAAGAAGGACTACCTCGCGGGCGGTACCAAGGGCGCCTTGCAGACCGAGTTCCCGGCCTCGGTCACCCAGACCTTCACCGGTGGTGACCAGCCGAAGGCCGCCATGGTCTACGAGGGCGACTTCGCACAGGTCAACATCGGCGAGACCAAGGCGAAGATCGGCACGGACGCGAAGGTGTTCCCCTTCCCGGCCGTGGGCGGTCAGGCCCCGGTGGTCACCGGCGGCGACGCGGCCGTCGTCCTCAAGGACTCCAAGGCGGCGCAGGCACTGGTCACCTTCCTGGCCTCGCCGGACGCGGCGACCATCCAGGCCAAGCTCGGCGGCTATCTCTCGCCCAACAAGTCGGTCGCGATGTCCGCGTACCCGAACGCGGTCCAGCAGACGATGGCCCAGGCGCTGATCGCGGCCGGCGACAACTTCCGCTTCGACATGTCCGACCAGGCCCCGCAGGCCTTCGGCGGCACCCCCGGCAAGGGCGAGTGGAAGGACCTCCAGGACTTCCTGAGGAACCCGAAGGACGTCGCGGGCACCCAGGCGAAGCTGGAGGCGGACGCGGCGAAGGCGTACGGGAACTGAGCCGGGCATGACCGTACGAGGAGTGAGCCGGCGATGACGTCGGTCACGGCCTCGGGCCCCGCACCGGAGCCCGAGGCCCGTACGCGCAAGAGCGTGACCGGCACCCGTAAGGCCGTGGCAGTCCTCTTCCTGCTGCCCGCCCTGGTGCTGCTCGGCGCGCTCGTGGTCTACCCGATCGGGTACTCGCTGATCCGCAGCTTCCTCGACCAGTCCGGCGACTCCTTCGCCGGATTCGACAACTACAAGGCCCTGTTCACGGACGACAGCGTCCGCACCGCCCTGAAGAACAACATCATCTGGGTGGTGTTCGCGCCGACCGTCGCGACCGCGCTGGGTCTGATCTTCGCGGTGCTCACCGAACGGGTGCGCTGGGGCACGGCGTTCAAGCTGGTCGTCTTCATGCCGATGGCGATCTCGATGCTCGCCGCGGGGATCATCTTCCGGCTGGTGTACGACGCCGACCCGAGCAAGGGCGCCCTCAACGCGGTGTGGGTGGGCGTGCACGACACGTTCGCCGAATCGTCCGCGTTCCCGAACGCGCACCCGGGCCGCCGCTCGCCCCTCGAAGCCGATCAGGGCGGCTTCATCACCCACGCGACCGTGCACAGCGGCCGGCCGGTCGTGCTCCCGCTCGTGGGCGTCGCCCCCGACAAGATGCCCAAGAACACGAAGCCGGCCGTCCAGGCGAAGCCGGAACCCGGGAAGGTCACCGGCACGGCCTGGCAGGACTTCACCCGCGGCAAGGGCGTCGGGAAGCTGGGCGCGGTGGACCCCTCCGAGCAGGGCTACGCGGGTATGCGGATCGAGGCGGTGAAGGGCGGCAGCGTGGTCGCCTCCACCAAGACGGCCGCCGATGGCACGTTCACGCTCCCGGCCGCCGCGGACGGGGCGCGGCTGCGGCTTCCGGCCGACAACTTCAGGGAGCCGTACAACGGTGTCGAATGGCTCGGCCCGACCCTCGTCACCCCCGCCGTCATCGGCGCGTATGTATGGATGTGGGCCGGTTTCGCGATGGTGCTGATCGGGGCGGGGCTCGCAGGCATGCCACGGGAGCTGCTGGAGGCGGCGCGGGTCGACGGCGCGAACGAGTGGCAGGTGTTCCGGAGGGTCACCGTGCCCCTGCTGGCGCCCGTGCTCGCGGTCGTCGTCGTCACGCTGATGATCAACGTGCTGAAGATCTTCGACCTGGTCTTCATCATCCCGCCGGGCTCGTCCCAGCACGACGCGAACGTACTGGCCCTGGAGCTGTACCGGAAGGGCTTCTCGGAGGACCAGCCGGGCATCGCGAGCGCGATCGCGGTGTTCCTGCTGCTGCTCGTCATCCCGGTGATGCTGTTCAACATCCGCAGGCTGCGGCGGGAGGTGCGGCGATGAGGTCGCGGCGGGCACTCGGCCGGGGGTCCGGGGGCTGCCCCCCGGGAAAATGCAGCAACATCCGCAGGCTGCGGCGGGAGGTGCGGCGATGAGGTCGCGGCGGGCACTCGGCCGGGGGTCCGGGGGCTGCCCCCCGGGAAAATGCAGCAACATCCGCAGGCTGCGGCGGGAGGTGCGGCGATGACGACCCAGGCCGAAAGTGTTCCGAAGGCGGCGTCCGTCACCGTCGTCAAGGCGAAGCGGTCTCTCGGCGCACGGCTCGTGGAAGGCGCAGGCGGCGGGCTGCTGCGCATCTTCCTCATCCTGGTCGGCCTGTTCTGGCTGGTGCCGACGATCGGTCTGCTGCTGGCCTCGCTGCGCAAGCCGTCCGACATGAGCGCGTCCGGCTGGTGGACGGTCTTCAGCAAGCCTTCCCAACTGACCTTCGAGAGCTACCAGAAGCTGCTGGAGAACAGCGACATCACCAGCTCACTGGTGAACACGGTCCTGATCACCGTCCCGGCGACCCTCCTGGTGGTGGCGGTCGGCTCTTTCGCGGCCTACGCCTTCGCCTGGATGGAGTTCCCGGGCCGCGACTGGTGGTTCCTGGGCGTGGTCGGTCTGCTGGTCGTGCCCGTACAGGTGGCGCTGATCCCGATCGCCGAGCTGTTCGGGAAGATCGGGCTGTTCGGCACGGTCTTCGGAGTGATCCTCTTCCACACGGGCTTCGGGCTGCCCTTCGCGGTGTTCCTGCTGCGGAACTTCTTCGCGGAGATCCCCCGGGAACTGCTGGAGGCGGCACGTCTGGACGGCGCGGGCGAACTGCGGCTGTTCACCCGGGTCGTGATGCCGCTCGGCGGTCCCGCGATCGCGAGCCTCGCCATCTTCCAGTTCCTGTGGGTGTGGAACGACATGCTGGTCGCCCTGGTGTTCACCAAGTCGGGCACGCAGCCGATCACGGTGGCACTGCAGACCCAGGTACGCCAGTTCGGCAACAACATCGACGTCCTGGCGCCGGGCGCGTTCATCTCGATGGTGATCCCGCTGGCGGTGTTCTTCGCCTTCCAGCGGCAGTTCGTGTCGGGCGTCATGGCGGGCGCCGTCAAGTAGCGCTTTCGGTACGGCAGTTCAGGGGTGGACCGCAGTCCGGTCCACCCCTCGTCGTTCACCTGGGGGTTTCCGGCGGCGTTCCCCCACATGCCGCGTCCGGCGTAACCAAACCACTCCATCGGCCGTTTCCGGGCAGTATGCCCGTGTCGATCCCCATGGATGCCCCTTGCCCAGGTTCAGTGTCATCGTCCCCGCGTACAAGGTTCAGGCGTACCTCGAGGAATGCCTCACCTCCGTGCTGGAGCAGTCGTACACGGACCTCGAAGTGATCGCGGTCGACGACTGCTCGCCCGACGCCTGCGGGGCGATCATCGACGAGCTGGCCGCCCGCGATCCCCGCGTGCGCCCGCTGCACCTGCCGGAGAACGTGGGGCTCGGCCGGGCCCGCAACGCGGGCCTCGCGCAGGCGAGCGGAGACTATCTGCTCTTCCTGGACAGCGACGACACGCTGACCCCGGACGCACTCCAGGGCATCGCCGACCGGCTCGAGGCCACCTCGGACCCGGACGTCCTGATCTTCGACTACGCCCGTACCTACTGGACCGGGAAGACGGTCCGCAACCGGCTCGCGGGCCTGCTCACCGAGGACGGCCCCGCGCCCTTCCGGCTCGACGACCGCCCCGGTCTGCTGTCGGTGCTGATGGTGGTGTGGAACAAGGCGTACCGCCGTGACTTCGTCGAGCGCGGGGGCTTCACCTTCCCGCCCGGCTACTACGAGGACACACCCTGGACGTTCCCGGTACTGCTGACCGCGGACACGATCGCCACCCTCGACCGGGTCTGCGTCCACTACCGCCAGCGCCGCCAGGGCAGCATCCTCCGCACGACCAGCCGCAGGCACTTCGACGTCTTCGACCAGTACGACCGGGTCTTCGCACACCTCGACGCACATCCCGAACTCGCCCCCTGGCGGCCGGTGCTGTTCCAGCGCATGGTCGACCATCTGGCCACCGTCTTCGTCCGACGCGGCCGGCTGCCCCGCGGCAGCCACGCCGAGTTCCTGCGCCGGGCCCGCGCCCACTACCTGCGCCACCGAGTCCCCGGCGCCCCGCTCCGCCCGCGTCATCTGCTGGTCCGCTTCGGCAGCCATCGCACCTACCGCCTGCTGTCCCTGGCATCCCGTCTCGCGCGCCGTACGGGACGCCTGGCCAGGAAGGCGAGCCGCGGTCTGGCCGCCGCCGCGCTCCGGGTGCACTACCGCATCCAGCTGCGTCTGCCCCTGCGCGCCGACCGGGCCGTCTTCACGCGTGACGCGGGGGGCGTGTACGGCTGCAACCCGGGAGCTCTGGAGTCCGCGTTCCGCAGCCTGGCCCCACAGATCCGCACCGCGTGGATCGCACGCCCCGAGCACCACCACACCATCCCGTCCGCCACGCGCCGGCTGCGGCCCGGCTCGGCGGCGTACTGGACGGCGCTGGCCCGTTCCAAGTACCTCGTCCACAACGCCGACTTCGACGACCGGATGGTCAAGCGCCCCGGCCAGATCGTGATCCAGACCCGGCAGGGCACCCCGCTCAAGCGCATGGGCCTGGACCTCAGGGACCGTCCGGCCGTCGCCCGCGGCACGGACGTCGACCGGATGCTGCGCTCGGCCGACACCTGGGACTACGTGGTGTCCGGGAACCGCCACTCCACCGTCGTCTGGGAGCGGGTGTTCCCGTCCGGGTACACGACCCTGGAGTACGGGCTCCCCCGCAACGACGCCTTCGCCCGGGCGACCTCGGCGGACGTGGCCCGGCTGCGCCAGGCGCTCGGCATCCCGGAGGGCGCCGTCGCGATCCTGTACGCGCCGACGTACCGCGACTACTGCCACGGTCAGCGCCCGGCCCTCGATCTCGAGCGCGTTCTGCGCCGACTCGGCTCGCGCTTCGTACTGCTGACCCGTGCGCACCCCTCGTACGGCGAGCCGCTGACCCGGACCACCGGCGACCGGCTGATCGACGTCAGCGACCGTCCGAGCGTCGAGACGCTCTGCCTGGCCGCGGACGTCCTGATCACCGACTACTCCGCTCTGATGTTCGACTACGCGAATCTCGACCGGCCGATCGTCCTGTACACCGACGACTGGGAGACGTATGAGGCGACCCGTGGCACCTACTTCGACCTGCGCGGCTTCCCACCGGGCGCGATCGCGCGCGACGAGGACGAGCTGATCGACATCTTCGCGACGGGGCACTGGTGCGGCTCGCGCTCGGCACAGCTGCGGTCCCGGTTCCGCGAGCGCTTCTGCCCGCACGACGACGGGCGCGTCGCCGAGCGGGTCGTACGCCGGGTCGTGCACGGGGCGAACGCCTGGCTGCCGGCGGTGGTGCCCCTGGCCGACCGCCGCCCGGCCCTCTTGGACCTGGAGAACCGGCCGGAGGCCCCGCTCACGACCGTTCCGGTGCCCAGCCGCCCCGTGCCGCTCACCGAGAGCCTCTGATCTCCCCGAGTCCTGGAGTTCCGCCATGCCGCGCACGCCCCCCAGCAGGCCCATCACCTGGCGTCCCGCCGGACGGCCGGGCCACTGACGTTCCCGCACTGTCACGACGTACAGGCCCCGGGACTCGGACCGGGGCGAGAAGAGAAAGGCAAGAATGCCGCGCTTCAGCATCATCGTCCCCGCCTTCGGCGTCGCCGGCCGTCTGTCCCAGGCGCTGGACTCGGTTCTCACCCAGTCCTTCGGCGACTTCGAGCTGATCCCGGTCTGCGACACGCCCGATTCCCCGGCGGGCGCGGTCGCCGCCGAGTACGCCGAGCAGCACAGCCGCGTCGTCCCGCTCACCTCGCCGCCCTCCGGCGGGCCGGGCGTGGCCCGCACCATCGGGATGGGGGCGGCGAGGGGGACCTACCTGCTGTTCCTCGACGGCGACGACGTCCTCGCGCCCGGCGCGCTGGCGGCGATCGACGCACGGCTGCGGACGACGGGCGACGTGGACGTCCTCTACTGCGACCACGAGCGGGTCCACTGGTGGGACTCCCCGACCTCCACTCCCCCGCTGGGCAGAGCACCCGACGGAGCCTTCGCACCCGGGCAGGCCCCGGGGCTGACCGGTGTGTCGGTCCCGGTGTGGAGTGCCGCGTACCGCCGCGCGTTCCTCACCGGGCACCAGTTGGTCTTCTCCTCGAGCCACTTCACCGACATCGGCTGGGGCGGCCTGGTCACGCTCGCCGCGGAGCGCGTGGCGGTGCTGCGCTCGGTCTGTGTACGGCATCTGCTGCGCCGGCAGGGCAGTTTGCTCCACAGCCCCGGCGAGCACCAGCTCGACCTCCTCGACCAGGTGGAGCTGGTACTCACCCGGGCGGGCGAAGTCGCCCTTTCCGAGGACCGGTTGGAGCCATTGTTCGAGCAGCTCTTCTCCCTCGTGCTGAGAACCGCCGCGCATCCGGAGCGGCTGCCCGCGCATCTGCGCCGGGCCTTTTTCCGGCGGGCGGGCCATCTCTACCGCCGCCACCGCCCGGCCGGGTTCCGGCCGCCGACGGGCAGCGTCGGGGTCCAGCACCGGCTGCTCGCGTCCGGCGCCTACACCGCGTTCCACGCACTGCGGTGCCTCAACCAGGGCGCGGCAAGGGCGGTGAAGCGGGCTCCGGTGCCGCGCATGCCGCGCACTCGCGCCCGGTACGCGCTGCAGCTGCGCCGCCCGCTCGACGAGAACCTCGCCGTGTACTGCGCGTACTGGGGCCGCGGCTACACCTGCAACCCGGCCGCGATCCACGCCAAGGCCCGTGACCTGGCCCCGCACATCCGGTCGGTGTTCCTGGTCGAAGGTGACGCGGTGGACAGCGTGCCGAAGGGCGTCGAGTACGTGGTGATCGGCAGCCGTGCCTACTGGGACGTCCTCGCCCGAGCCAAGTACCTCGTCAACAACGCCAACTTCGCGGACGGCGTGGTCAAGCGGCCCGGAAGCGTGCATCTGCAGACCCAGCACGGAACGCCGCTGAAGAAGATGGGCGTCGACCAGTCGACGTATCCCGTGGTCGCGGCCGTCTCCGGCAGCTTCACCAAGCTGCTGACCCGCATGGACCGCTGGGACTACAACCTCTCCTCCAACCGGCACTCCACCCACATGTGGGAGCGGGCGTTCCCGGGCGCGTACGAGACCCTCGAATACGGGTATCCGCGCAACGACGTCTACTACACGGCGACCGCCGAGGACGTCGCCCGCGTCCGCCGTGAACTGGGCGTCCCCGACGGCAGGAAGGCCCTTCTGTACGCGCCCACGCACCGCGACTACAGCACCGGCTTCGACACGCGCCTGGACCTGGAGGCGTTCTGCGAGGCGGTGGGCGACGACTACGTCGTCCTGCTGCGCGCCCACTACTTCTACGACCGGGGCCCGGCGAGCGCCACCGGCCGGATCATCGACGTCACACGGCACCGCTCCGCCGAGGACGTCTGCCTGGCCGCCGACGCGCTGATCACCGACTACTCGTCGATCATGTTCGACTACGCCAACCTGGACCGGCCGATCGTTGTGTACGCCGACGACTGGGAGGTCTACCGGGAGACCCGGGGCGTCTACTTCGACCTGATGCAGGCCCCGCCCGGCAGGGTGGCGTGCACACCTGAGGAGTTGGCGTCGGTGTTCCGCGACGGCTCCTACGCGGGCCGCTCCGCCACCGCCCTGCGCGCCGCCTTCCGGGAGCGTTTCTGCGGGTTCGACGACGGCCGCGCCGCCGAACGCGTCGTCCGCCGGGTGCTGCTGGGCGAGCCACCCGAGTCGATCCCGCCCGTGATCCCGCTCGCCGAGCGCATCCCGGCCCCGGCCCACGCCCTCGTGAGGAGCTGACCGCAGTGCCCCGCTTCAGCATCATCGTCCCCGTCTTCAAGGTGCAGGGTTTCCTGGCCGAGTGCCTCGACTCGGTGCTCGGGCAGTCGTACACCGACTTCGAGGTGATCGCGGTCGACGACTGCTCGCCCGACGACTGCGGCGCGATCCTCGACGAGTACGCGGAGCGCGACGCGCGGGTGCGGGTGCTGCACCTGCCCGAGAACGTCGGCCTCGGCCGGGCCCGCAACGCCGGAATGCCCTACGCCGTCGGCGACTTCCTTTTCTTCCTCGACAGCGACGACACGCTCACCCCGGGCGCGTTGCGCGCGATCGCCGACCGGCTCGACGAGACCGGCGGCCCTGGCGGCCCCGACATCCTCGTCTTCGACTACGCCCGCACCTACTGGTGGGGCGGCACCCGGCGCAACGCACTGGCCCAGGTGCTCGCAGAGGCCGGCGAGCACACCTTCACCGCGGCCGAGTACCCAAAGATCCTCGACCTGCTGATGGTGGTGTGGAACAAGGTCTACCGCCGTGACTACGTCACCGCGCACAGCTTCAGCTTCCCTCCGGGCTACTACGAGGACACGCCCTGGACCTTCCCCACCCTGCTGAGCGCCCGGCGGATCGCGACGCTCGACCGGATCTGCCTGAACTACCGGCAGCGCCGCCAGGGCAACATCCTGTCCACCACCAGCCGCAAGCACTTCGACGTCCACGACCAGTACGAGCGGGTCTTCGCGTACCTCGACGCCCACCCCGAACTGGCCGGCTGGCGCCCGTACCTGCACCGCAAGATGGGCGAGCACTGTCTGGACATCCTCGCCAAGCCGGACCGGCTGCCCGCCCGCGACAAGGACGAGTTCTTCCGGCGCACGGCCGAGCTCTTCCACAAGCACCGCACCGGGCAGCCGGTCCCCGGCGAACTGCGGATCCTGGAAGGGAGTTACAGCCACTACCGGGCCCGGCAGCGGGCCGTCGCCGTCGGTGACGCGCTGGGCCGGCGCGCCCGGCAGGCCCGCGGTGTGGCGGCCGGGCGGATCAAGCGGGGCTGGTCCTGGATGCACGAACACCGCGCCCTGGACCCGAACCTGGCGGTCTACTCGGCGTTCTCGCACCACGGCGTCCTCGGCGATCCGGCCGCCATCCACCGCGCCGCACGCGATGTCGCCCCGCACATCCGGGGCGTGTGGGTGGTGCGCGAGGACCAGGCGGAACACCTGCCACCGGACATCGAGTACGTCACCCCGGACTCCCTGGGCTACCGCCGGATCACCGCACGGGCCACGTACTTCGTCAACAACGTCAACTGGCCCTGGACTCTGGTCAAACGACCGGGCAGCGTCCACATCCACACCCACCAGGGCACCCCGCTGAAGTACATGGGGGCCGACCTGCAGGGCAAGCCGGGCGCCCGGTACGGGTTCGACGTGCCGCAGATGCTGCGCCGCGCCGACCGCTGGGACCACAGCCTGGTCGCCAACCGCCACTCGGAGCTGGTCTGGGGCCGCGCCTACCCCTGCCACTTCGCCTCGGCCCGCACGGGCAGCCCCCGCAACGACGTCCTCGTGAACGCGAAGCCCGGCGACGGGGCCCAGTTCCGGGCGCGGCACAAAATCCCCCGGGACCACACGGTCGTGCTGTACGCGCCGACCCGGCGCGACCACGTCCGGGGCGGCCACGTCGACCACTTCGACCTGGCCCGGTTCGCCGAGGACCTGGGCGAGGGCCACACCCTCGTCGTACGGCTGCACCCGTCACTCGCGGACGGCCCGGCCCGAGGGCTGGGGCTGGCCGAACTGCACCGGCGGGGGGTCGTGGTCGACGCCACCGACGAACCGCGGGTGGAGGAGGTGATGCTCGCCTCGGACGCCCTGGTCACGGACTACTCGGCGCTCATGTTCGACTACGCCAACCTGGACCGGCCGATCGTCGTGCATGCCGACGACTGGGGCGCGTACACGGCGAGCCGGGGTGCCTATTTCGACATCACCGAGGGCGCGCCGGGTCATGTCTCGCACTCGTACCGGGAACTCGCGTGGCTGTTCGCCTCCGGATGCTGGCGGGACCAGGAGTCGGCGCGGCTGCGGGCCGGGTTCCGGGCGCGGTTCTGCGAGTTCGACGACGGGCGGGCGGCGCAGCGGGTGGTGCGCACGCTGATGCTGGGCGAGCCGGACGCCCCGGAGTCGATCCCGGCACCGGCGGCGGGCGAGCGCGATGTGCTGACCGGTATGCGCTGAGCCAGGTGCGGACATGCGTGCGACCCGTGCGCCGTCAGGGCGTACGGGGCCGGAAGTGCGGGTTGCCCGAGGACCGGCTCGAGCGGGGTGTCACCGCGGGTCGCGTGGGAGCGGAGGCGGGCCGGGACTCTGCGCGGCGTACGTAGAGTCGAAGGGTGACACCGCGGCTCACATACTCCGCGCGGGTGACGAACCCCTTGTTCACGACCGCGAGTTTGGCCCGCTCGGTGCTGTTCCAGGGGGTCCAGGAGGAGCGCAGCACGTACGGCTCGCTGACCACCCACACATACGCCAGCCTACCGAGCCGCCGCCGCAGTTCACCGGCCCCGACCTCCCGGCCGTACAGCGTTCCGTCGGCGGCGGCGGGCACCTTCAGCGCCACGTCCCGGATCCCCCGGAAGTCCGCCGGATAGGCCAGCGCCGACCGGCGTTCCAGCGAGGGCAGGAACAGCACGGGGTCCCCGGGCCGCACCTCCCGTCCCACGACGGCGGACATGGCGGCGAGGTCGTCGGGCCGGTTGGCGGCGCTGCGGTCGGCCCGCAGCAGCGGAAACTGCACGACGAGAACGCCACAGACGGCGAGCACACCGAGTAGAGCCGCGCCCACGCGCCGGGAGAGGGCGTACGGTGCCCGCACCCGGGAGTCGCGGCGGGTGCCGCCGGCCCTCAGCCGACCGACGGCCCCGGCCACCCGCTCGGCCCCCGCCGCGGCCAGCAACGGCGCCCCCGCCAGCGCGTAGAGCACATACCGGTCGTCGTACAAGGGCCGGAACTGCGACACCCCCATCAGCACCATCGGTGGAACCACCAGCAACGGCAACGCCACCCCCGCCAGGGACACCCCCCGCTGCGGCCCCCGAGCGCGCACGCCCAACGCCATCAGCACCAGGTACGGCCCCAGAACCACCTGGTCGGGCCCCGCGAACTGCCGCACCAGCCCCTCCACGCTGCTGCCGTCCGGTACCGCCAGCCACGCCACCTGGGCCGCCTGCCCCCGCGAGAACAGCACCAGCGGCAGCAGCACCGCGACGGCGGCTCCGGCCGCGCACAGCCACCCCCGCCACACCCGCCACGGCACCCGCGCGAGCGCCAGCGTGCAGGCGTGCGCCAGAAGGACCAGCACCGCGAACTCATGCAGCAGGCAGGTGGCGGCGAGGACCACGCCATAGGGCCACCACCTGACGCCTGTTGGGGTACTGGAGCCCTGCACCGCCCGCACGAGCAGCAGCGTCGCTCCCGCGCCCCCGGCCGCGACCAGCGCGTAGGAGCGGCCCTCCTGCGCGTAGTGCCCGACCATCGGCGTGATGGCGTACAGCAGCCCCGCCCACAGCCCCACCCGTGGCCGGCACAGTCGTGTGCCCAGCGCGGCGACCAGGCCGGCCGCCACGGCCGCCCCGAAGACCGAGGGCAGCCGCAGCAGCACCTCGCCGGGACGGACGGCCAGGACCAGGTGCATGAGCAGGTAGTACAGGCCGTGCACCGCGTCCACGCTGCCCAGCAGATGCCAGATCTGCGCCATCGAGCGGCGCGCGACCTGGAATGTGACCGCTTCGTCGCGCCACATGCCGCCGCGGTCCAGTCCCCACAAGCCGAGCGTGAGCATGGTGACCGCGGGCACGAGGACGGCCATGCGCTCCGCACACCTCACCGGTGACCGATTCATACCCTCATTCAACATCCGCAGGTTTTTTACTATTAACCAGCCTTTGCTGGTTATTGACGGCTCATCGGGCTAGATATGGGGCCAACCGCCTTACGATGCGGGTTTGATGAGTGCCTTGAAGAGTGCCACGCAGGCCCCGGCCACCACGGCCACGCATCGTTCGCCGCCGCTTTCGAAGAGGGTCCGCACAGCCCGTCGGTTGCTTCTCCTCGCCGTCGGCTGGCTCGCCACCCGCGCCCTGATGCTGTGGCTGCTCACTCACGACCAGTACGCCCTGCTCGGCCGGGGCGGGGTCGCACGTGAGGTGTGGAAGCTGTATTTCCACTGGTACGGCGGCCTCGCACACGGCAGGTTCCCGACGGGCGACCACCTGTGGCAGTACCCGCCGGGCGCGGGCGTGGTGCTGCTCGCGCCCGGACTGCTGCCACATCTGACGTACTTCCAGGCCTTCGTAGTCCTCACCCTGCTCACGGACGCCCTGATCGCACTCGCCCTCGCACTCGCGGGCACGCGCCCGGGCCGCTCGCTGGGCGGAGCGGCGCTATGGACGGCGGGCCTGCCGCTGCTGCTACACATCCCGCTCGTCCGCTACGACGTCCAGGTCACCGCCTTCGCCGTCATCTCCCTGTTGACGTTGTCACGCTCCGCACGCGCGTGCGGAGCATGGGCGGCGCTGGGGGCCCTGGTGAAGGTCTGGCCGGCGCTGGCGCTCATCGGCACCCCGCGCGGCCGCACCACCCGCGAGGCGTGGACGGCGGCCGTGGTCACCGCGGCCACGCTGCTCGCCCTGCTCGCCGCCTTGTTCCGCAACCCGTTCGACTTCCTGCGCCAGCAGGGCGGCCGGGGTGTGCAGATCGAGTCGCTGGGCGGCACGGTGCTGATGTTCGCGCACCGCACCGGCTGGTCGGGGGACACCCGCTACCAGTACGGGGCGGTGGAGTTCGTGGGCCCGTATGTGCAGACCGTCGCCGCCTGCTCGCTCGCGCTGACCGCGGCGGCCTTCGGCCTGCTGCTGCTCTGGCGGGTGCGGGCCCGCCACTGGACGCCGGCGACCCCGTACGACGCGGCGCTCGCGGCCGTCCTGCTGTTCACGGTGACGAGCCGGGTGATCAGCCCCCAGTACATGGTGTGGCTGGTCGGGCTGGCCGCCGTCTGCCTGACCTCACGGCACACCACCCAGCGGACCGTGGCCTTGCTCGTCCTGGCGGCGACAGCAGTGAGCGCCGTGGAGTATCCCGCCCTCTACGGCTATGTCATCGACAGCACCTGGACGGGTTGTCTGCTCATGCTGGTACGCAACGGGCTGCTGGCGTCCGCGGCGATCATGTCCTTCGTCCGCCTGTGGCGCTCAGGATGCTCCATGCCGGAAGGGCCCGAACCGGACGAACCGACGCGGCGAACCGACTGGATTCCTGCCTTCTTCCGCACAGGCAAGTAAGCAGCTCTTAACAGATAATTACTAAGTATCTCTACGCTCCCGGCTCGTGGATTCGATGCACTCTCACGATGCACAGGTCAGCGTCGTCGTCATCGGTTACGACGACGCCACTCATGTGACGGACGCGGTGCGTTCGGCTCTGGCCCAGGGCGGTGTGGTCCACGAGGTGATCGCGGTCGACGACTGTTCGACGGACGGCAGCGCCGAGCTGCTGGACGCCCTCGCCGCCGAGGACCCGCGTGTGACGGTGGTGCGCAGAACCGTCAACAGCGGCGGCTGCGGCACCCCGCGCAATGACGGGATCGACGCCGCGACCGCGCCGTACCTGATGTTCCTGGACAGCGACGACGTGCTGCCGCCCGGCGCGGTGGAGACGCTCCTCAGGGCCGCCGTGGCACACGGGACCCAGCTCGCCGCCGGCCTGTGCGTGCGCCGCGAACTGCCGTCGGGACGCGAGGTGCCCTGGCAGCCGGAGCTGTACGAGCGGTCCGCGGTGGTCTCCCATCCCTCCCGGCGCCCCCGCCTGGTGCACGACACGCTGTGCGTCAACAAGCTGTACCGCACCGACTTCCTGCGCGAGCACGGCATCCGTTTCCCCGAAGGCCGCTTCCCCTACGAGGACTTCGTGTTCAGCGCGCGCGTCCTGGCCGCCGGGCCGAGCATCGCCCTGGTGCCCGACACGGTCTACGTCTGGCATGTGCGCCGCTCGGCCCAGCGCCTGTCCATCTCGCTCGACCGCGCCGACACCGCCAACTGGAAGGCGCGCATGAAGGCGAACCGGCAGGCGTACGAGACCCTGCTGGGCGTCGGCGAGAAGCGGCTGGCGCGGGCGGCGCGCTGCACGTTCCTGGACCGCGGGCTGCGCATGTACGCCCGCGAACTCCCGCTGCGCGAGGCGGAGTACCGCGACGCGTGGTGGAAGCTCACGCGCGCGTACCTGTCGGGCTTCGACACGGCCGACTTCGCGCAGGCGTCCGTGCCGGGCCGGGTGATCGCGCAGGTGGTGCTCGCCGCCGAGCAGCCGCGTGACCTGCACCGCCTCCGGGAGCTGGCGGCCCGTCCGGCGCGGCTGACCCCGCCCTACGCGAGCACCGGGGACGGCATTCCCGTCTGGTCGGCGGACCTGCCGCAGGTCCAGCTGGAACATCTGCTGCACCGCCCCATGCGGCATCTGCCGGTCGCCGTGGACGCCGAACTGCGACCGCGCCTGCGCACCACCCGTCTGCGGCTGCGCCTGCACGAGCTGTACGGGCGTGTGGAGAACGCACGTCCGGCCAGGGTGGACGTGGAGTTCGTGCTCCGGGAGGACAGCACGCGGGTGGGCCTCACCCGCACGGCCGCGCTCGGGCGGGACGCGGCCGGCGACGGCTGGACGGCCGAGGCACCCGTGGACCTCCAGTCGCTCGGCGCCGGCACCTGGGACCTGCGGTTGATGCTGCGCTTCGACGACGGCACGAGCCGTGACACCACGGCGCACGCCCTCACCGGCCCCGGCCTGCTGCGCCGTCGCGCGGTGCCGAGCCTGAGGCACGGCGCGCTGCTGGTGCAGCCGTACGCGACGCACTCCGGCGCACTGGCGTTGCGGGTGGCATCGGGGGCACGAGGGGTGACGTCCGTCGTGGGCCGCAGACTCCGACGCCTGCTTCACTTGCGGTGAGTGCACGAAGGCAGGTGACCGGGTAGGCGTGTGAGTGTGACAGTTTCGGCGAATGTGTCACAGGTTCCGCCCACCCGAGGACGCCGCCCCGAAGTCCGCCGGTACCAAGGCCGCGTAGCCGGACATCACCGAGCCGAAGGCCGCGTGCCCCTCACAACCCCCTGAGCGCCGCCGCCGTGGCCCGCACCAGCCCCTCCAGGTACCCCTTGGGGAGCTTCGGGCTCCGTACCACCAGCGTCCGCCAGTACAGCGGGCCCGAGATCAGGTCGAGGGCCAGGTCCCTGTCGGCGCCGTCGTGGATCTCGCCGCGCGCCACGGCCGCCGCCACGATGCCGCTCGCCGCGCTCTGCTGACCCTCCCGCAGCGCCTTCTGCATGGCCTGGGCGATATCGGGGTTGCGGGCCGCCTCCGCCTGGAGGTCCGGGATGATCTGGCCGGCCACCGGGTGGCGCAGCGCCCGGGACGTCACCTCGTACAGGAGGCACAGGTCCCCCTCCAGGGAGCCGGTGTCGGGAGCCGGCAGCCCCTGGACCGCGACCGCCGAGACCAGGTCGAGGACCAGGTGCAGCTTGGAGCGCCATCGGCGGTACACCGCCGTCTTGCCGACGCCCGCCCGGCGAGCGACGCCCTCGATGGACATCCGGGCGTAGCCGACGGCCGCGAGCTCCTCGAAGACGGCCGCACGAATGGCCTCCGTCACTTCCTCGCGGAGCACGGCCGCACCCGCGGGTGTGCGGCGCCGTTTCACCTGGGGGGTGTCGGCGTTCGTCGTCATGCGGACCAGCATAGGGCGTGACGACGAAACGGTTGCGTTGCGGTGTCGCGACGCCTTACGCTCACGTCACGACGATACGGTCCCGTCCCGACGTAAGAATGGTGATCGAAAACCGCAAGAGCAGTGCAAGACCCCTAGAGCAGAGCAAGACCCCGGCAAGAAACGTGAGAAATGCCGGAAGGCGGCACCAGAGGGGTCATCACGGCGGAAGACTGCGGACCGGTCTGCGTACCCGACCTCGAGCGAAAGCAGCGGATGTGAGCCAGGTACTCGACACACCGCCCCCCACGGCCGGCGCGGCGGCCGAGACCCCGGCGCGGCTCGCCGCCCGATACGGCCTCACGGTCAGCGGCGCGCGCCCCTCCCTGTCCGAGTACATCCGCCAGCTGTGGGCGCGCCGCCACTTCATCACGGCCTTCGCCACCGCCAAGCTCACCGCCCAGTACAGCCAGGCGAAGCTCGGCCAGGTCTGGCAGGTCATGACGCCGCTGCTGAACGCGGCGGTCTACTACTTCATCTTCGGCGTACTGCTCGGCACCAAGCACGGCGTGCCCGACTACATCCCGTTCCTGGTCACGGGCGTCTTCGTCTGGACTTTCACGCAGAGTTCGATCATGGCGGGCACCCGCGCGATCTCCGGCAACCTGGGGCTCGTGCGCGCCCTGCACTTCCCCCGCGCCGCGCTGCCCATCTCCTTCGCGCTGCAGCAGCTCCAGCAACTGCTGTTCTCGATGGCCGCCCTGGTCGTGATCCTGCTCTGCGTCGGGTCGCCGATCGGCATCTCCTGGGTGCTCGCGGTTCCGGTCCTGACCCTTCAGTTCACGTTCAACGCGGGCATCTCGATGATCATGGCCCGGATGGGCGCGAAGGCGCCGGACATCGCGCAGTTGATGCCGTTCGTCCTGCGCACCTGGATGTACGTGTCGGGCGTCATGTGGAGCATCGACAAGACGCTCAAGCACAGTCACCTGCCGCACACCGTGATGGTCCTCTTGCAGGCCAACCCGGCCGCCGTCTACATCGACCTGATGCGCTTCGCGCTGATCGACAGCTTCCACGCCGACCAACTCCCCCACCATGTGTGGGCGTACGCGACGGGCTGGGCCCTGCTCGTCGGCGTCGGCGGCTTCATCTACTTCTGGAAGGCTGAGGAGAGGTACGGCCGTGGCTGATCTCGTACACGACAAACCGAACGGCGAGCGCGTCCCCACCGTCATCTGTGACGGCGTCGACATCGTCTACCGCGTCAACGGCACCGGCGCCGGCCGCGGCTCCGCCACCGCCGCGCTCAACCGCATCCTGAGCCGCAACCAGGCGGAGAAGGCGGCGGGCGTGCGCCGGGTGCACGCCGTCAAGAACGTCTGCTTCACCGCGTACAAAGGCGAGGCCATCGGCCTGATCGGTACGAACGGATCCGGCAAGTCGACGCTGCTCAAGGCCGTCGCCGGGCTGCTGCCCGTCGAGAACGGCAAGATCTACACCAACGGCCAGCCCTCCCTCCTCGGCGTGAACGCCGCCCTGATGAGCGACCTGACGGGCGAGCGCAACGTTCACCTCGGCGGTCTCGCCATGGGCATGTCCCGGGAGCAGGTCAAGGAGCGCTACCAGGACATCGTCGACTTCTCCGGCATCAACGAGAAGGGCGACTTCATCACCCTCCCCATGCGGACGTACTCCTCCGGCATGGCCGCCCGCCTGCGCTTCTCGATCGCCGCCGCCAAGGACCACGACGTGCTCCTCATCGACGAGGCCCTCGCCACCGGCGACCGCTCCTTCCAGAAGCGCTCCGAGGACCGCATCCGCGAACTGCGCCGGCACGCGGGCACGGTCTTCCTGGTCAGCCACAACAACAATTCGATCCGTGACACCTGCGACCGGGTGCTGTGGCTGGAGCGCGGCGTGCTGCGCATGGACGGGCCGACCGAGGAAGTCCTCGCGGAGTACGAGGCGTTCACCGGTGGGAGCGACAAGCCGAAGGGCACGACCGCCCCCAGGCCATCGCCGCCGGCGAAGCCGTCGAAGCAGGAGCAGAAGCAACCCGGGGCCGGAAAAGTACCTCTTCCGTCCTGAGGGCCGAAAACGCTCGAAAGCGTTGTATCTCATCCCGTTGTTGTCCACCGTGTTGTTCACCAGCAGCAGCGCTGCCGTGGGTGTCTGAAAACCAAGGAGGCCATGTGCAACCAGGGCTGAGCGTCATAGTCCACGGCCCCGATCCCCAAGGTCACCTGGGCGAACTCCTGGACGCCCTCGCCGCCGATCCGTTCACCGGGGCCGAGGTGGTCGTCGCCGCCGTCGGCGACTGGGCCCGACGGCAGGCGGAACGGCGCGCTGCCGAGGACCCCCGGATGGTGGTGCTGCCGCTGCCGGAAGGCACTGGCGACGGCGCGGCCCGGGCGGCGGGCGCGGCCCGGGCCACCGGCCGCTGGCTGCATTTCGTGCACGCCAAGGACGGACTGCCCGTCGGCACCCTGCGCACGATCGCCGACCGCACCGCGGAACTCGGGGACTCGGCGGACGTCCTGGTCGTCAACCACCTCCGCTCCACCTGGCAGTCCACCGGCGCACCCAGCGGGGACGGCCGGATCCTGGCCCGCGCGGGCCGCAGCACCGTCGCGCTCGCCGACTTCCCCCAGTTGCTGCGACTCAACCCGGTGCTGGGCAACCGCGTGGTGCGCGCGGACTTCTGGCGCGCCCACCAGGCCCTGCTCGATGCCTCCCAGGACTCCACGGGCACGGCGGGCGAGGCCCTCTGCGACGACGAGACGTACACCGCCTTCGCCGTACTCCTGTACGCCGACGCGATCGCCTGCCTGGATCATGTGGCCTACGAGATACGGGAGCTGCGGGAGCAGAGCCTGCCGTCGGTGACCGTCGAGCAGCGGTACGCGCTCATCGGTCGGTATGAGCGGCTGCACCGGCTCCTCGCGGAACGCGGCGCGCCCGAAGGGCCGCGCACGGTCCTGTACGACGTGATGGTCCGCGAACTGCTGCGCACCTTCGTCCGCAGCGAGATGCCGGAGACGGCGGCACGGGAGTTCTTCACCCGCGCCTCCCGAGCCGCCGTGCACTGGCGGCCGGAGAACCACCGGCGCCCGGCCGGCTTCGAGGGCATACGCCGCTCGCTCCTGGAGGACAACGCGTACACCAAGTACCGCGCCTTCCAGACCGCCAACCAGAAGCGGCGGGAGGTGAAGTCGGTGCTCGTGGCGGGCAAGCGCCAGGTGGGCGCGAAACTGCGCGACCGTCTCTACCGACGTGCCCTGAGCGAGCCCGTCGACCCGCACCTGGCGGTGTTCTCCGCGTACTGGGACCGGGGCGTGGCCTGCAATCCGGCCGCGATCGCCACGAAGCTCGCCGAACTCGCGCCGCACATCCGCCCGGTGTGGGTGGTCTCCCGGCGAAATGCGGCGCTGCTGCCGCCCGGCACGAACCACATCGTGCCAGGAACCCGCCGCTACTGGGACGTGATGGCCAGGGCCAAGTACCTCGTCAACAATGTCAACTTCCCCAACGCGGTGGTCAAGCGCCCGGACGCGATCCACCTCCAGACCCACCACGGCACCCCGCTCAAGCGCATGGGCCTGGACCAGCTGGAGTTCCCGGCCGCTTCCAAGGGCCTCGACTTCGACGCCCTGCTCGCCCGCATAGACAAGTGGGACTACAGCGTCTCCGCTAACAGTCACTCCACCCGGATGTGGGAGCGGGCCTACCCCTCGCGCTACACACCGCTGGACTACGGCTACCCGCGCAACGACGTCTTCTACTCGGCGACCGCCGAGGACATCCGTGCGATCCGCGACCGCCTGGGCATAGCCCCGGGCCGCCGGGCCATCCTGTACGCACCCACGCACCGCGACTACGAGGTGGGCTGGACCCCGCGCCTGGACCTCGCCTCACTGGCGGACCGGCTCGGCGAGGACACGGTCCTGCTGGTCCGCGGCCACTACTTCTACGGCGGCGCGGCCTCCCCGCTGAGCAGCCTGCGCCGCTCGGGCCGGGTGATCGACGTGTCGTCGTACGACCCGGTGGAGGAACTCTCCCTGGCGGCGGACGCCCTGGTGACGGACTACTCGTCCATCATGTTCGACTACGCCAACCTGAACCGCCCGATCGTGATCTACGCCGACGACTGGGAGACGTACGCGAAGACCCGCGGCGTCTACTTCGACCTGATGGCCGAGGCGCCGGGCCAGGTGGCGCACACCCAGGAGGAGCTGGCGGCTCTCTTCGAGACGGACGCATGGCGCGACGAGGCCGCGATGAAGGCCCTCGCCGGCTTCCGGCGCCGTTTCTGCGAGTTCGACGACGGGCGGGCGGCGGAACGGGTGGTGCGCCGGGTGTTCCTGGGCGAGAGCGAGGAGTCGCTGCCGCCGGTCGTTCCCGTGGACGAACGCACCCCGGCGCCGACACCGGAGGAGGCGACGGCATGGCAAGCTCCTCAGCCTGCTCCGACGTCGGACAGTAGCGGTCCTTGAAAGATCGCTTGACCTGGCGCGTCGAACATCACAATATATCAAAGCCTTTGTAAACAATGTCCGTTGCTGGAATGGCGGAGTGATCTCCGCCGCTGCGCGGCTCCGCTCCAGGGATGTGTTTCCTCCTCGCCCTGAATAACGGGGTTTCCACGCAAGGAGTTTCCGATGACCACGCCCACGAGCCCCGATGTGACCATCACGGTCATCGTGTACAACGACGCGGAACGCCTGCCGCGCGCTGTGGCCTCACTGCTGCGGCAGACACACACGAACATCGAGGTGATCATCAGCGACGACCACTCGACGGACGACACCCCGTCGGTGGCACGCAGACTGGCCGCCCAGGACCCGCGCGTGCGCTATCTGCGCCTGCCGGAGAACAGCGGCGGCTGCAGCGCCCCGCGCAACCGGGCGCTGGAGATCGCGCGGGCGCCGTATCTGATGTTCCTGGACAGCGATGACGAACTTCCCTCGAACGCCGTCGAGTTGCTACTGGCCGCGCACCGTGAACGCGACATCGACTTCGCCATGGGCGCGGTGGAGCGGATCCGGGTCGACACGGGCCGTCGCTCGACCTGGATGCGGGACCTGGTCACCGAGCGGCGCACGGTCGAGGGCATCGAGTCGGAGCCGGGCCTGCTCTTCGAGCACCTGTCGACGAGCAAGATGTACCAGCGGGAGTTCCTGGACCGGCACGGGCTGCGCTTCCCCGAGGGGATCCACTACGAGGACCAGCTGTTCTCGGCACAGGCGTATTGTCTGGCGCGTTCCTTCACGGTCGTTCCGGAGCCGGTGTACCGGTGGTACATAGCGCCGTTCGCAGCGGCGGAGTCGGCGTCGATCTCCAACCAGCGGCACAAGCTCACGAACGTCCGTGACCGCATCCACGTGCAGACCCTGATAGACGAGTTCCTGACCGACAGCGGCCACGAAGGGCTCCGGCCGGACAAGGACTACAAGTTCCTCAAGCACGACTTCCGCATGTACGCGGGTGATCTGCCCTACCGCGACGAGGAGTGGCTGGCCGGTTTCGCCGACCTGGTCACGCCGTATCTGGAGACGCTGGCCCCGGAGGCGTTCGCGCGACTGTCGCGCACGGAACGGGTGGTGATCCAGCTGGTGCGCGAACGACGGCTGGCGGAGGCCCAGTCGGCGGCGCGGGGGCTGGGGCCGGAGGTGGCTCCACGCGAGACGGTGACGGACGGGTCGGGCGTGACGTACTGGGGCACGCAGATTCCGTCCTCGTCCTGGGCTCGCCGCGAACTGGACGTCACCGACCTGGAGTTGGAAGACCGCCCCTTCCCGAGTACGCGGTTCCGTCACGAGATCACGTCCGTGACGCCGGGTCCGGGAGCCTGTGTCGACCTCTCCATCCGCACCTACGACCCGGGCCTGCGCCTGCCCGTGGGTCCGCAACGGGCGAGCGTCGTGATAAAGCCCGGCCGACGCCGCCTGGTGACGGCTTTCCGCCTCGACCCGGTCCGTCCCGGGCTCTTCGAGGGCCAGGTCCGGGTGGACCTGGCGGCGGCACGGCTCCCCGTGCACGGCTTCGACGGCATCCGTCACCCGGTGCTGGAGCTGAACCACCAGGGCCTGACCAATTCGGGTGTCCTGCTGGCCCCCCTGGCCTTCCCGACCGTCACGGCGACCCGTGTGGGCACACTGCCGCACCAGGTGACGATGGAACCGGAGGGCAAGGTACCGGGACGTGTCCAGATCCGCTGGCGCCCGGTGGGCGTCACGACCCGGGTGCGTCCGGTGGTCCTCAAGGTGGCGGGCCCGCGGGTACGCCAGGCGGCCCGCCTGGTCCGCAGCGCCCTACGCTGACCCGCGCTCCGCCCCCCACTTCAGCCTGAACCGAGGTCGAGGGGGCGGAGCTCCTGGACAGGGGCAAGGGGGCGCCCCTCAGCGCACCACCTCGTACAGCACCTGCCCCCTCGGCCCCGAAGCCACCCGCCGCAACGCCCGGTCCCCGGCCGGCAACCCGCCGTCCGACGGCCACTGCACCACCCACCGCACCCCGTACGCCCGCAGTACGCCAAGACGCGCGTCCCGCGACGTCCCGGCCGCGAAGTACGTCCGCACCGCCGTCTCCCGCCTCCCCGCATCGGGCAGGAAGAAGTCCGGGTACCCCGGTGCCACGGTGTACGCCCCGTACGCCGGAATCTGCCGCGCGGTCATCGTCCTGGCCATCACCACATCCCCGTACCGCACCCACGGCGTGATCCAGTGGTACCCCACCCATGGCGCCCGGTACTTCGCCGCAACCGCCCCGGGCAATGCGCTCCGTCCCACCGCGTACCCGACGGCCCCCGCCTGCGCCCATGCCCCCACGGCCAGCGCCCCGGCCAGCACCACGGCCCCCATGTTCCGCAGCACCCCGCGCGCCGCCCCGGCCACCTCCACGGCCGCCGCGACCTGCGCCGGGATCAGCGCCGCCGGCAGCGCCCGCCCCCACGAGTAGTGCCCACTCAGCCCGCCGGCCGCGAACACCAGCGCCCCGAGCAGGAAGAACACCATCAGAGGATCCCGCCGGTCGCGCCACCCCCGCATGCCGAGCGCCACCACACCGGCCAGCACAAGCCAGAACCGCGCGAACAGGTCCATGTACAACGGCCGGTGGATCGCTTCGAGGCCTCCCACGCGCAGCAGCGCGAAGAAGTCGTAGTACGGCCACAGCGCGAGCACGACCACCCCGAGCACGACCCCGGCCCCGAGCCGCGGCCAGACCCACCACCCCGCCCGCGCACCGACCACCGTCGCCAGCGCACCCAGCGTCGCCACCACCCCGGTGAACTGATGGCTGAGCAGGACCACCGCCCACACCGCACCGAGCCCCAGGAAGGCGGCCCACCCGGACCACCTGTCGGCGGGCCCGTCCTTCAGCGCCCGCGCCAGCAGCGCCCAGAAGTGGAAGGCCAGCCCCAGCGCGAACACGCTCGGATAGGCCACCGTCAGCGCCAGCGAGTTGAGCCCGATGAAGCCGCTCCAGTTGAAGACCTGCGTGCCCCACAGGAACACCACGCACAGCAGGGCGAGCGGGGGCGCGAGGCGGTGGGCGCTCAGCGTCCGCACATATCGCCACACACCCGTCACCAGCAGCGTCAGACTGATCAGCGCACCGATGCGCAGCACGACCCAGACGGACAGCCCGGTGACGCGGGCGAGGACGCCGAGGAAGACGGTCCACGGGGAGTAGTACGGGCTCGGGGTGTTCTCGTCGACCAGCGGATTGCCGGGATCCAGCAGCCGGTGACGCAACCGTTCCACGGTCGCCGCATGCATCCCCAGATCGCCGATCCAGGGCAGCCTGACGATGACGAGCAGCAGCAGTACGACGAGCAGCGCCGCCACTGCCCACAGGGCTATGCCGGCGATTGCGCGCGGCGTCCCGGCCGACCCCCCGGGCTCCTTGAGCCGGCCCCCGCTCTCTTCGGCCTCCGGTGGCCCGCCGGTTCCCTCCGCCAGCACCCTCATCGCGCGTCAGCACCCTGATTCGCCTCGTGCTGGAACACCCACGTCCGGTACACCAGGAAGCGGAAGATCGAGGCGAGGGCGATCGACTGCGCCTTGGCCAGGTTGGAGCCGAACGGCCCGTTCATGCCCAGGCCGTGGTAGCCGACGTAGAACAGCGCGCTCTCCATCACCACGCCCAGGCCGCTGAACACGAAGAACAGCGCGATCTGCTGCCGGGTGCGCGGGGCGCGGTCGTGGTAGGCGAAGAAACGGAAACCGAGGTAGTTGGTGCCCATCGCGATGATGCTGGCGAGCACGGTCGCCGTCATCGGCGCCCACTTCAAGCCGTGCAGCAGCGCGTTGAAGGCAACGAAGTTCACCGCGACACCGCTGCCGCCGACGACCCCGAACTTGGCCAGCTCGACCGCGAGTCGCCGGATCCGGCCGAACGCCGGAGCGGGAGAGGGGACAACGGTCTCCACAGCCGGGTGAGCGACCCTGGGCCGCTGCTCGGAGAGGTTCACGCTCACGGGTACGGGTCCTCCACACTCATTCGGCGATCAGGCCAAACCTAATTCCAAATATCCCGTTTAACAGGAAAGGGTAAATTCACGGCTGGAATTTCCCTAGGTATTGGCAAGAAAGCCCGCAGAGACGCGTGAGCAGGAGAACAATGCCCGGGTACGCGAACGGGGGCGCCCCATCACCATGGAGCGCCCCCGTCGTCGTACGGGATCTAGCCGTGCGTCCGCAGCAGCGTCCGCATCGTGCGCATCGCGACCGACAGGTTCGCGAGGTCGAAGGAGTCCGAACTCGAGATCTCGTCCAGGGTGGTGCGCGCCCGGCTCAGGATCGCCGCGTTCTTCTCCTCCCAGGCCTTGAAGCGCTGTTCGGGGCTGGAGGCACCATTGCCCACCGACAGGATCTCTGCCGTCAGGCCCGCGTGAGCCGCGTACAGGTCCTCGCGGATGGACGCGCGGGCCATCGACTGCCAGCGGTCGTTGCGCGGCAGTTCGATGATGCGGTCCATGAGCTGGGTGATCCGCAGCCGGTCGGCGAGGTCGTAGTAGAGCTCGGCGACGGCCATCGGGTCCTTGCCCAGGCGGTCGGCCACCGACACGATGTCGAGCGCGGGGAACGCGGAGGAGAACCCGGCCACCCGCGTGGCGAGTTCGTCCGGGACGCCGGCGCCCGTCATCTCGTCGTAGATCTTCTGCCACCACTCCAGATCCACGCCGCGCAGCAGCTTCGGCAGCTCGCTCCAAACCTGCTCGACGCGGTCCTGGAAGAACTCGATCGTCGTGGACAGCTCCAGCGGCTGCGGCCGGTTGTTGAGCAGCCAGCGCGTGCCGCGCTCCACCAGACGGCGCGAGTGCAGGCGGATACGGGTCTGGACGTCGGCGTCGACCTCGTTGTCGAGAGCCTCGACCGCGTCCCACACCGTGCTGGAGTGGAAGATCGCGCGGGACGCCGTCTGCGCCCTCACGATCTCCTCCAGCGACGCACCCGTCTCCTCGCGCATGCGGTGCAGGAAGCTTGTACCGCCCGTGTTGACCGTGTCGTTGACCAGGAGGGTCGTCACGATCTCACGGCTCAGAGCGTGGTGGTCGATCTGGTCGGAGTACTTCTTGCGCAGCGCCGTCGGGAAGTACTCGTGCAGCAGGGTGCGCAGGTACGGGTCGTCGGGCAGCGACGTCTCCAGCAGCTCCCGGGAGACCGTGATCTTCGTGTAAGCCAGCAGGACGGCGGTCTCCGGGCCGGTCAGGCCCTGCCCGGTGTTCAGCCGCTCGCGGATCTGCCGGTCGGTGGGCAGGAACTCCAGCGCCCGGTCGAGGTGGCCCTCGCGCACCAGGTGGCGGAGGAAGCGCTGCTGCGCGTGCAGCATGTCCTTCGACTGGAACAGGGCGTTGGCGATCGCCACGTTCTGCGCGTAGTTGTTGCGCAGCACCAGGGCGCCGACCTCGTCGGTCATCTCGGCGAGCAGCTTGTTGCGCTGCTTGACGGTCAGATCGCCGTTGGCCACGACCGCGTTGAGCAGGATCTTGATGTTCACCTCGTGGTCGGAGGTGTCCACACCGGCGCTGTTGTCGATCGCGTCGGTGTTGATCTTGCCGCCGTGCTGGGCGCACTCGATCCGGCCGAGCTGGGTCAGGCCCAGGTTGCCGCCCTCGCCGACGACCTTGACCCGCAGGTCCTTGCCGTCGACACGGATGGAGTCGTTGGCCTTGTCACCGACGTCCGCGTTCGACTCCGCCGAGGACTTGACGTACGTGCCGATGCCGCCGTTCCACAGCAGGTCGACCGGCGCCTGGAGGATCGCCTTCATCAGGTCGGCCGGGGTCATCTTGGTGATGCCGCGCTCGATGCCGAGAACCTCGCGGATGTGCGCGTTGATCGGGACCGACTTGGCGCTGCGGGGGAACACACCGCCGCCCGCCGACAGCAGCTCGGTGTTGTAGTCGGCCCACGAGGAGCGCGGCAGCTCGAACAGGCGCCGGCGCTCGGCGTACGAGGTCGCCGCGTCCGGGTTCGGGTCGATGAAGATGTGCCGGTGGTCGAAGGCCGCGACCAGGCGGATGTGCTCGGACAGCAGCATGCCGTTACCGAACACGTCACCGGACATGTCGCCGATGCCGACCGCGGTGAAATCCTCGGCCTGGGTGTTCACGCCCAGCTCCCGGAAGTGCCGCTTGACGGACTCCCAGGCGCCGCGGGCGGTGATGCCCATCCCCTTGTGGTCGTAGCCCGCCGAGCCGCCCGAGGCGAAGGCGTCGCCCAGCCAGAAGTTGTACGTCCCGGCGACCTCGTTGGCGATGTCCGAGAACCTCGCCGTGCCCTTGTCGGCGGCGACCACCAGGTAGGTGTCGTCCGAGTCGTGCCGGACCACGTCCGCGGGCGGCACGACCTCGCCGGCCACCATGTTGTCGGTGATGTCGAGCAGCGCCGAGATGAACGTCCGGTAGCTGCGCACGCCCTCCGCGAGCCACGCGTCGCGGTCCACGGCCGGGTCCGGCAGCTGCTTGGCGACGAACCCGCCCTTGGCCCCGACCGGCACGATGACGGTGTTCTTCACCATCTGCGCCTTGACCAGGCCGAGGATCTCGGTGCGGAAGTCCTCACGCCGGTCGGACCAGCGCAGACCCCCTCGCGCGACCTTGCCGAAGCGCAGGTGCACGCCCTCGACACGCGGCGAGTACACCCAGATCTCGTACGCCGGACGCGGCGCCGGCAGGTCCGGGATGGCCTGCGGGTCGAACTTCATGGAGATGTAGTCGTGCGGCTTGCCGTCGCGCGCGTTCTGGAAGAAGTTGGTGCGCAGGGTCGCCTTGATGACGGTGAGGAAGGAGCGCAGGATCCGGTCCTCGTCGAGCGAGGCGACCTGGTCGAGCGCGGCGTCCAGCTCCTCGAGGAGGGCGTCGGTCAGCTCCAGCCCGGCGCTCTGGCGCTCCGGCGACATCCGCGCCTCGAAGAGCGAGACCAGCAGCCGAGTGGTGTGGACGTTGTTGCGGAGGGTGTCCTCCATGTAGTCCTGGCTGAAGGTCGAACCGGCCTGGCGCAGGTACTTGGCGTACGCCCGCAGCACCATCGCCTGCCGCCAGGTGAGCCCGGCGCTCAGCACGAGGGCGTTGAAGCCGTCGTTCTCGGCCTGGCCGGTCCAGGTGGCGGCGAAGGCGTCCTGGAACCGCTCGCGGGCGTCGTCACCGAGGTCCGTCAGAGACTTGGGCAGGCGCAGACCGAAGTCGTAGATCCACGCGGTCGCGCGGTCCGAGCAGCGCAGCTCGTACGGGCGCTCGTCGACGACCTCGACGCCGAGCCGGTTGAGCACGGGCAGGACGGCGGAGAGCGAGACGGCCTCGCCCTTGCGGTAGATCTTGAAGCGGCGCTCGCCGGGGCCGACGCCCACGGGCTCGTACAGGCTGAGAGCGAAGTCCTTGCCCTTCTCGCCGGTGAGCTGCTCCAGGTGGACGAGGTCGGCGACCGCGGCGCGCGGGGAGTGGTCGGCCTTGTAGCCCTCCGGGAAGGCGCCCGCGTAGCGGCGCAGCAGCTCGGCGGCGCGCTCCTCGCCGAGTTCGGCGTTCAGCGCCTCGGAGAAGGAGTCGGCCCAGGAGCGGGCGGCCTCGACGAGCCGCGCCTCGATGCGCTCCCTGTCGGCGTCGGACAGCTGCGGCAGCTCGGTGCCCTGGGGGACGCGGACCACGAAGTGCAGCCGGGAGAGGATCGACTCGGTGTTCCAGGCCGTGAAGTCGACGCTGATGCCGCCGAGCTCCTCCTTGAGGATGTCGATGATCCGCAGCCGGACGCCGGTGGTGTAGCGGTCACGCGGCAGGTAGACGAGGGCCGAGTAGTAGCGCCCGTACTCGTCCTGACGCAGGTAGAGCCGCAGGCGGCGGCGTTCCTGCAGGTAGAGGACGGAGGTGACGATGGAACGCAGCTCGTCGGCCGACGTCTGGAACAGCTCGTCGCGGGGGTACGTCTCCAGGATCTGGAGCAGGTCGCGGCCGTCGTGGCTGTTGGGCGAGAACCCGGCGCCCTTGAGGACCTCCGCGACCTTGCGCCGGACGACCGGCACACGGCGCACGGACTCGGTGTAGGCCGCGGACGAGAACAGGCCCAGGAAGCGGCGCTCGCCGACGACGTTGCCGTGCTCGTCGAACTTCTTCACGCCGACGTAGTCGAGGTACGACGGCCGGTGCACGGTGGCTCGGCTGTTGGCCTTGGTGAGGACCAGCAGCCTGTGCTCGCGGGCCTTGGCACGGGCGTCGGTCGGCAGCCGCTCGAAGGAGGGGCTCACCGGGTGGCTGTCGTCACCGGCGTGTTGCGGGTCGGAACGCAGTATGCCCAGCCCGGTACCGGGCACGGCGGCCAGCGAGTCGTCGTCACGCAGCTCGTACTCGCGGTAGCCGAGGAAGGTGAAGTGGTCGGCGGCCAGCCAGCGCAGCAGCTCGCGGGCCTCCTCGACCTCCGCCCTGGGCAGGTCGCCGGGCACGGACTCCTCGGGGAGCCCCTCGGCGACGCTCAGCGCCGCCTGCCGCATCTTCTCCCAGTCCTCGACGGCCTCTCGGACGTCGGACAGGACGCGCAGCAGATCGGCGGTGATCTGCTTCAGGTCGGCCCGGTCGGTCTCACGGTCGATCTCGACGTGGATCCACGACTCGATGTGCGCGTCGTGCGGCAGCTCGCCGCCGGGCACGGTGGGCAGCACCTCGAGGAGCTTGCCGGTCAGGTCGCGGCGGACGACGAACTGGGGGTGGACGACGACGTGGATACCGCGTCCCTGCCGCGACAGCTCGTTCGTCACGGAGTCGACCAGGAACGGCATGTCGTCGGTGACGACCTCGACGACGGAGTGGCTGCAGGTCCAGCCGTTCTCCTCGACGGTCGGGGTGTGGACCCGCACGTTGGCCGTGCCCTGCGGGCGCGTCTCGGCCATTCTGTAGTGCGAGAACGCGGTACCGAACACGTCCACGGGGTCGTTGCCGCCCATGTCTTCCGGGGCGGTGTGCAGGTAGTAGCGCTGGAGGAACGCGAGCACGGCGTCCCGGTCCGGGGTGCCCCCGCTCGTCATCCCAGTCGGTAGGTGCCCCCCGACCGGGCTGTTCTCAGCTACCCGGGCGGCCCGTTCGAGCAGCTCGGCCTTGGCTTCGTCCAGCTTGGTCTGCATTGTCCTCTGGCTCCTGTCGCGCGCCGTTGCGTGACGTAGAAGGAAATACGGGCTCTTCTCCGACGTAACGCCGAGACGCGGTGTGTCCGGTCTGATTCGACGTTATGCCGCATGGAGAGGCAGGCGGGGGTTTATCGGCCATTTCCGGCACCTCAGGCGGCTGTGACATTGCTCTCGGCGCATGGTGCGCCTCCCGCGTCCCGGGCGCCCCGGTTGCCCTGCCGGGCGCCTGCGGCGCCCTTTCCGGCCGACCCCGTCTGTGAAGACCAGCGACCGCCGCCCGGTCACGGATGTCGTCCGTGCTCACCGGGCGCAGGGCAGGGACGACAGCGTCCCCGCGACGTATCGCGCTGATCACGCCACAAGGCTATCGCTCTCGACGGGGGGAACGTCATGAGCCGTATGTGTACAAAACCGGGGGGCGAAATTTGACGTTCTGCACAGGGGTATAGGGGGCGGTGCCGTGCAGGGCACGCGGTGCGAGCATGGTGGTACGGCGTCGCACGGCGGCGGCCCTTGGCAGAACGCCTCCGCAAAGGCACGTTGCCGGGGAAGAGAACCCACCGCAGGTGTCCTCACGACCGAGGGGAGCACGGCGAACATGACGCGGAAGATCCTGATCGTCACCGGCGACGCGGCGGAATCACTGGAGGTCCTGTACCCCTACCAGCGCCTGCGCGAGGAGGGGTACGACGTCCACATCGCGGCCCCCACCCGCAAGAAGCTCCGCTTCGTCGTCCACGACTTCGAACCCGGCTTCGACACCTACACCGAGAAACCCGGCTACACCTGGCCCGCCGACCTCGCCTTCAGCGAGGTCGACCCCGGAGAGTACGTCGCCCTGGTGATCCCCGGCGGGCGCGCCCCGGAGTACCTCCGCAACGATCCCGAACTCCGCAAGATCCTCAAATCGTTCTTCGACACGGACAAACCGGTCGCCCAGATCTGCCACGGCCCGTTGCTCACCGCCGCGGTCGACGCCCTCCGCGGGCGGCGCGTCACCGCCTATCCGGCCCTGGAGCTGGACATGCAGGCGGCCGGTGCCGCCTTCCAGGACGCCGAGGCGGTGGTCGACGGCACCCTCGTCTCGTCCCGTGCCTGGCCGGACCACTCCCGCTGGATGCGCGAGTTCCTGACGATCCTGCGGGCAAAGGCGCCCGTGACCTGAACCGGCGTCCGTCACGGTGCGGCGCTCCCGGGAGCGCCGCACCCGTTCACGCCCCCAGCCGCTCGGCCTCCGCGACCGCCTCCTGCAGTGTGTCGACCACCGGCACGCCGACCTCCTCGAGGCTGGCGCGGCTGTGGGAGCCACCGGTGTAGAGAACGGCCCGCGCCCCGACGTGCCGGGCGGCTACCGCGTCGTCCGCGGCGTCCCCGATCACCACCGTGCGCGTCGGGTCGACGCCGCCGAGTGCCCGTATGTGCCGGACCATGTGCTCGGCCTTGCTGCCGCCCGAGGGGCCGGTCCGGCCCTCCACTCGCAGGAAGTGCGCCTCGATCCCGAACCCCTGGACCAGCGGAACGAGATCGTTGTGCCCGTACATGCTCAGGAGCGACTGGCTGCGGCCCGCCGACCGCCACCCCGCGAGCAGCTCCGCCGCGCCCTCGGTGAGCCCGCAGCCGAGCCGGTGCTGGGCGTAGTACCGGTGGAAGGTCTCGTCCATGACCAGCCACTCGGCGTCCGTCGGCATCCGCCCCATCAGCCGCTCGTAGAACTTCGGCACCGGTACGCAGTACAGCGCCCGGTAACGCTCCAGGGTGATCGGCTCCAGGCCCAGCTCGGCGAACGCGGCGTTCGTCGCCCCGATGATCGCGTCATTGTCGTGGAACAGCGTCCCGTTCCAGTCCCAGACGATGTGCGCGCTTCCGTACGTCCCCATGCCGGAAAACGTACCCGGTCGCACTGACATTCACCGGTGCGCCGGCAGCGGGCGGGTGGTCAGTCCCCGAGACCGAGCAGGTTCGGGATCTCCTGCGTCGCGTACCACAGCAGCTCGTGGTCCTCGGCGCCGTCCACGACGAACTGCGCGTCGTCGTCGCCGCGGTCCGCGGCCTGGAGTGCCTGGGCCGCCGCGGCCACGTCCGCCTCCGCGTCACCCGCGTCGACGTGCACCGCGGCCGCCTTGGCCAGCGTCACGGCTCCGGCGACACGCACCTCGCCGAGCGCCGCCGGGTCGAGGCCCCGGTCGGGATCGAACGCCGCCGCCCCGTCCGGTACGTCGACCGCGACGACGACCCGCCGCCGCGGCGCGCCCGGATCGCCCGCCAGCAGCCGCAGAGAGGCCAGCGCGGCGCGGTTCAGCGCCGCGTACTCCAGCTCCTCGATGTCGTCGGAGAGGTACCACTCACGCAGGGCGGGCGTGACGGCGTACGCGGTGACCTGTCCCGCCCCCAGCTCACCCGTCTTGTGCGCATCGGCGAGACCGGAGAGGGTCAGGGGTACGTAGACGCGCATGACGAGCCGCTTTCGTAGTCGGTAAGGGCGGCCGGACCGCCCGTGACGGGCCCCGCGGAATTCGATCCCGCGCCTCCGGCGAGTCACCCCAGGATACGTGCGGTGCCCCCTTTCGGGTCCCGGCGGCACCCGTCCACAACGTCAACCGGGATGACTGGGGTTCACCCGGTCCACTCTGTCTGCCGCAGGGATTCCCGCCCTGCTCTTCACTCTGATAGGTGAACCTCCGGCCACTCCGGCACGCGCCCGGCTTCCTTGCAGGCCGGGTCCCCCACCCCGTACAAGATCCCCACCGAGAAGTTACCGACCGGTATCGACCGGTATCGCGAACGGGGATCCCTATGCACAAGGTGATGACGAGGAACGGGGCAATGACGAGGGCCGAGCGCCCAGGCACCCGCCCACCGGTCCGCCACGACACCCGCCGCCCGGGCGGTACGCCCCGCCGTACCCGCACGACGCCGGACCAGAGCACGTCCCGGACGACACCGGGCCCAGGCGCGTCCAGAGTGCTGCCCGGCGCGGGCACGTCGCCCACGGCGGCAGGGGAACGCCCCTCCCGCACGGCAGCGGGCGCGCCGTCGCCACACACACCGGCCGTCGCGGGCGGATCGCCTGGGCAGGCCGTCGTCGGCGCGCCGCTCAGGCCCGTCCCGCATGTCCGCCCCACCGATGTCTTCGCCGACCGTCTCCTGTCCGTGCTGAGCGGGCAGCGGCCGGTCCACAGCATGCTCCGCCACACGGTCGGCCGGGCCTACGACGAGCTGGCCTGGCTTGCCCGCCGCGGCCCGCTGCGTACCCGCGGCACCGCCCGCCCGGTCGTCCGCGACATCGGCTACTACGTCCCGCGGCCGGGCGCCATCGAGGCCTTCGCCCGTATCGGCGCGGGCGACCAGTTGCGCGCGATGGCGTTCCGCCTCGAGTGCGGCCTGGACCACCGCTGGCGCTGCACGGCGGTGGAGCTGGGCGGATCGCGTATGCCCCCCGCGGACGACGACTGACGCAGGCGACAGGAAACGGCTGAGGGGCCGGACACCCTGAGGTGCCCGGCCCCTCACACGACCGTGCCGCCGGAACGCAGCGGGCCACTGTGCGGCGGGCCCGCCGGCGTCAGCGCCGTACCGCCGGCCCGGCGAAGGCCGGCCGCTCCAGCGCCTGAGGCACCGTCACTTCTTGCGGCGCCGCCCGCCCTTCGCCTGCTTGCGGCGCTCCGCGCGCGTGAGGCCGTCCGCCTCCGAGCGCACCGGTTCGTCGCTGGGCAGGTCACCCTCGACGATGCCGCCCTCGCCGTCCACGGTCGGTGCGGAGAAGTGCAGCCGGTCGCGCCGCTGCGGGGCATCGAGTCCCTTGGCGCGGATCTCCGGGCGGGCCGCCTGCGCGGCCACCGCCTCCTCCTTCTCCAGGGACGGCTGCGCGTCCTCGACGGGGACCTCCTCGACCTGCTGCTCGACCTGGACCTCCAGGTTGAACAGATAGCCGACGGACTCCTCCTTGATGCCCTCCATCATCGCGGTGAACATGTCGAAGCCCTCGCGCTGGTACTCGACCAGCGGGTCCTTCTGCGCCATCGCGCGCAGGCCGATGCCCTCCTGGAGGTAGTCCATCTCGTAGAGGTGCTCGCGCCACTTGCGGTCCAGGACCGACAGCACGACCCGGCGCTCCAGCTCGCGCATGATCTCGGAGCCGAGCTGCGTCTCACGCTGCTCGTACTGCTCGCGGATGTCGTCCTTGATGGACTCGCCGACGAACTCGGCCGTCAGCCCGGCCCGGTCGCCGGCGGCGTCCTCCAGCTCCTCGATGGTGACCTTCACCGGGTAGAGCTGCTTGAACGCGCCCCACAGCCGGTCCAGGTCCCACTCCTCGGCAAAGCCCTCGGCGGTCTCGGCGGCGACGTACGCGTCGATCGTGTCGTCCATGAAGTGCTGGACCTGCTCGTGCAGGTCCTCGCCCTCCAGGACGCGGCGCCGTTCGCCGTAGATGACCTCGCGCTGCCGGTTGAGGACCTCGTCGTACTTGAGGACGTTCTTCCGGGTCTCGAAGTTCTGCGTCTCGACCTGGGACTGGGCGGACGCGATCGCACGCGTGACCATCTTGTTCTCGATCGGCACGTCGTCCGGGACGTTCGCCATCGACATCACGCGCTCGACCATCTGGGCCTTGAACAGGCGCATCAGGTCGTCGCCCAAGGACAGGTAGAAGCGGGACTCACCGGGGTCGCCCTGACGACCTGAGCGACCGCGCAGCTGGTTGTCGATACGGCGCGACTCGTGCCGCTCGGTACCCAGGACGTAGAGGCCGCCCAGATCCTCGACCTCCTCCTTCTCGGCCTTGACCGCCCGCTCGGCCTTCTCCAAGGCGGCGGGCAGGGCCGCGGCCCACTCCTCGATGTGCTCCTCGGGGTCGAGTCCGCGTTGACGCAGCTCGGCCTCGGCGAGGTCCTCGGGGTTGCCGCCGAGCTTGATGTCCGTACCACGGCCCGCCATGTTGGTGGCCACTGTCACGGCGCCCTTGCGGCCGGCCTGGGCGACGATCACGGCCTCGCGGTCGTGCTGCTTCGCGTTCAGCACCTCGTGCTGGATGCCGCGCTTGCTCAGCTGCTGGGACAGGTACTCGGACTTCTCGACCGACGTGGTGCCGACGAGGATCGGCTGACCCTTGTCGTGCTTCTCGGCGATGTCGTCGACGACCGCCTCGAACTTCGCGACCTCGGTGCGGTAGATGAGGTCCGACTGGTCCTTGCGGATCATCGGCTTGTTGGTCGGGATCGGGACCACGCCGAGCTTGTAGATCTGGTGGAACTCGGCGGCCTCGGTCATCGCCGTACCGGTCATGCCGGAGAGCTTGTTGTAGAGGCGGAAGAAGTTCTGCAGGGTGATCGTCGCGAGCGTCTGGTTCTCGTCCTTGATGTCCACCCCTTCCTTCGCCTCGATCGCCTGGTGCATGCCCTCGTTGTAGCGGCGGCCGGCGAGGATACGGCCGGTGTGCTCGTCGACGATCATGACCTCGCCGTCGAGAACGACGTAGTCCTTGTCCTTCTTGAAGAGTTCCTTGGCCTTGATGGCGTTGTTCAGGTAGCCCACCAGCGGGGTGTTCACCGACTCGTACAGGTTGTCGATGCCCAGCCAGTCCTCGACCTTGGAGACCCCGGACTCGTGGATGGCGACCGTGCGCTTCTTCTCGTCGACCTCGTAGTCGCCGGTCTCCTCGACGCCCTTGAGGGGGTTGCCCGCCTCGCCCTTCTTCAGCCGCGTGACCAGCTTGGCGAAGTCTCCGTACCACTTGGTGGCCTGGTCAGCCGGGCCGGAGATGATCAGCGGCGTACGGGCCTCGTCGACGAGGATGGAGTCGACCTCGTCGACGATGGCGAAGTTGTGGCCGCGCTGGACCAGTTCGTCCTTCGACCACGCCATGTTGTCGCGGAGGTAGTCGAAGCCGAACTCGTTGTTCGTGCCGTAGGTGATGTCGCAGGCGTACTGCTCACGGCGCTGGGCCGGGGTCATGTTGGCGAGGATGCACCCGACGGACAGGCCCAGGAACTTGTGGACGCGGCCCATCATCTCGGAGTCGCGCTCGGCCAGGTAGTCATTGACCGTGACGATGTGGACGCCGTCACCGGACAGCGCGTTCAGATACGCGGGCAGGGTGCCGACGAGCGTCTTGCCCTCACCGGTCTTCATCTCCGCGACATAGCCGAGATGAAGCGCGGCCCCGCCCATCAGCTGCACGTCGTAATGCCGCTGGCCGAGGGCGCGCTTGGCGGCCTCGCGCACGGTGGCGAAGGCCTCGGGCAGCAGGTCGTCGAGGCTCTCGCCATCGGCGTACCGCTGCTTGTACTCGTCGGTGAGGGCCCGCAGCTCGGCGTCGGAGAGGCCGATGAAGTCCTCTTCGATGGAGTTGACCTGGTCCGCGATGCGGTGCAGCTTGCGCAGGATCTTGCCTTCGCCTGCACGCATGATCTTCGAGAGGACGGACACGGGGGTTTGTCTCCTTGCCGGTCGGGCCTGGGACGGTCGGTTGCATACTGAGGGATCGAGCAACGGCCATCGTAAGCGAGGACCCCGCCACGCCGGGAGGTCTGCCGGTGACAGCCACTAGGACAACGGACGGGCATGGCGGAAGGTGCCGCGTCCGCGCCACGAAAAGTAACGGCGCTCTCACACAGAGGTGAGCGATGTCGCCGTCGGCGTGGCGAATCCGCGCGGGGGGTGACGGCGGCACGTCGGGAAAAGTCATGGCGATACGGCGGAGGCACGAGCAGAATCGGGCGATGGACCCCGTCACCCTGACCACTGCACGTCTTGTGCTGCGCACCGTGGGCCGTGAGGACACCGACACGGTGTACGCGGCCGCCCAGGAACCCGACATCCAGCGCTGGACCACGATCCCGTCCCCGTACCTGCGCGAGCACGCGGAGGGGTTCGTCGGCCAGGTGGTGCCCGACGGCTGGGCGGACGACTCGATGTTCACCTTCGGTGTCTTCCTCCCGTCCGGAGAGCTCGTCGGCATGCTCGGCCTGACGATGCGCTCGCTCGGCGTCGCCGAGGTGGGCTTTTGGACGGTGAAGGAACACCGGGGCAACGGCTACACCACGGAGGCGACACTCGCCGTGTCGCGCTGGGCCTTCACCCAGAGGTCGATCGACCGCCTGGAGTGGCGTGCGGAGGTGGGCAACGCGGGCTCCCGGGCGGTCGCACAGCGCGCGGGCTTCACCCTCGAGGGCACGCTGCGCTCCGCGGTCAACAACAAGGGAGTGCGCCGGGACTGCTGGGTGGGCTCGCTCCTGCCGTCGGACCTGGGCCTTCCGTCGACAGCGCCCTATCTGCCGGCGCGCACGTAACGCCGGCGGACGCGCCGCCCGCCCCTCGTTGTCAGTGGCACCCCCTACGGTGTGCCCATGCCGAGTCTGCCGCGTCCCGTCACCGAACTGACCGCCGACGAAGCCCGTCGCATCGCCCTTCGTGCGCAGGGCTTTCTTGGCGCCCCCGACCGCAGGGCCGGCGTCCGGGGAGTCCTCCGCCATCTCGGAGCGGTCCAGCTCGACACCATCTCGGTCCTTGCCCGCTCCCACGAACTCATCCCGTACGCCCGCCTCGGCGCCATAGGCCGCAGGACGGTCGACACGGCGTACTGGACTCCCTCGGCGGACGGCCGGGCCGAGGCCCGGCCCCACGCGTTCGAGTACTGGTCGCACGCCGCGTGCATCCTCCCTGTCGAGGAGTGGCCCCATTTCGCCTTCCGCCGCCGGGCCTACCGCGCCCGTCCGCACTGGAACCACACACTCCCGGACGGGGCCTACGACCAGGTCATCAAACAGCTGCGCACAGAAGGCCCGCTCACGGCCACGGACCTGGGAGGCGCGAAGAGGACCAGCGAGTGGTGGGACTGGTCCGGCACCAAGGTCGCGGTGGAGCGTGCACTGATGTACGGCGAGGTGGTGTGCGTGGAGCGTCGCGGCTGGAAGCGCGTGTACGACCTCGCCGAGCGCGCCGTTCCCGGGACCCTCCTCCACGACCAACTGGACGACGCCGAGTGCCTGCGCCGTCTGGTGCGGCTCGCCGGACAGTCCCTCGGGGTCGGCACGCGCGCGGACATCGCGGACTACCACCGTCTCAAGGGCGAGCAGGTGGACGCGGTGATCGCGGACTCGGGGCTGATCCCGGTGACGGTCGAGGGCTGGGGCAAGCCGGCCTGGGCGGACCCGGCGGCCCTGCAGACCTCGCCGCGCGGCCGCCACCGCACAACCCTCCTGTCCCCCTTCGACTCCCTGATCTGGGAGCGGGCGCGCACGGAGCGGATTTTCGGCTTCACCCACCGCCTGGAGGCGTACGTCCCCAAGCCGAAGCGGGTGCACGGCTACTTCGCGATGCCGGTTCTCGCCGGCGGCCGGTTGGTCGGCCGAGTGGACCCCGCGCGCGAGAGCCGCACGCTGGTCGCCAAACAGGTCACGCTGGACGGTCCCAGGGCGATCCCGGCAGTGGCCCAGGCCCTGCTGGAGGCTGCGACCTGGGTGGACTGCACGAACGTACGCGTGGAACGGGTGGACGCCCCGGCGCTGCGCGAGCCCCTCGTGCGGGAGCTGGCCCGCGCCCTGGACTGACCCCGGTCACCTCCGCACCGCCGGGCACGCCGTAGCGCCACGGGCTTGTGCCGCTAGCGGATTTCGAGGATCTTCTCGCGCATCGCATAGACCACGGCTTCCATCCTGGAGTGCAGCTGAAGCTTCTCCAGGATGTTGCGCACATGGTTCTTCACGGTGTTCTCGGAGATGAACAACTCCTTGGCGATGTCCCGGTTGTTCATTCCGGTGGCGACGAGCTTGAGGACCTCCAGCTCCCGGTCGGTGAGCCGCGGCGCCGGAACCAGCCGGCGCTCGTCGGTCCGCTGGATCATCGACTTGAACTCGGTGAGGAGTTTCGACGCCATGGAGGGGCTGATCTGCGACTGTCCGTCGGCGACCGCGCGGATGGCCGTGGCCACCTCGTCCGTGGAGATCTCCTTGAGGAGGTAACCCGTCGCGCCCGCCTTGATCGCGTCGTAGAGATCGGCCTCTTCGTCGCTGATCGTCAGCATGATGATCTTCGCGCTGGGCGCCACCTCTTTGATGGAGGTGCAGGCCTCGATCCCGCCGCGCCTGGGCATCCGCACATCCATCAGCACGATGTCGGGCAGCAGGTCGGCCGCCTTGTCGACCGCCTCCGCGCCGTCCCCGGCCTCGCCGACGACCTGGATGTCCTCCTCGGCTGCGAGCACGATCTCGAGTCCGCGGCGGAAGAGGGCGTGGTCGTCCACGACGAGGACTCTGATGGGTTCCTTGCGTGGAGAGCCCGCGTCCGGGCCCATGCCGACGACGCCGTCGTAGGCATCACCGTCATGCATCGGTCCGAAGCTGTCCGCCATCGTTCCTCCCCCTGAAGGCTGCGGCCTGTGGTCCTGTGCCGTCGCCAACCCAAGGCAACGGCCCACCGGTTGGGCCGTTGCGCCATGATTCCATGCCCGGGCGACAGTCAGGTGACGAAGCACGGCGCGAAGTGGTCGCACACCGGTGCCCCTGGGGGCGCACGGGCTCACCAGGGGCACCGGTTCAGCCATCGCCCGGCGGGGTCAGCCGCCGAGCGCTCCGCCTACGTCGCTCGACTGCGTCTGGGTCACCATCTGGTCGGTGCTGAGATGGATGACGCCGTAGTCGTACGCACGCCGTCGGTAGACGACGCTGGGTTGCTTGGTCTCGGAGTCGACGAACAGATAGAAATCGTGCCCGACCAGCTCCATTTCGTAGAGCGCCTGGTCGAGCGACATCGGGGAGGCGACGTGGGTCTTCTCGCGGACGACGAGGGGGCCTTCGCCCTGCACTTCGAGCGATCCGATTTTCTTGGTCGGCACGCCTTCCGCCTCCTCCTCGGAGACGACGCTGCCGTTGACGTCGAGCGTTGCGGCGCCCGGGACGTGGTCGGGCACCTCGGCTGCCGTGAGCCTGCGGACCCCCCGGCGGGTGTGGCGCTTGTCGTGCTGCTTGCGCAGCCGGGCCTCGAGCTTCTCCGCCGCCAGGTCGAGTGCGGCGTATGGATCGCTGGCAGCCGCCTCCGCCCGGATCACCGGCCCGCGGCTGCGGAGGGTGATCTCCACTCGGTCGGAACGGTCGGCCTGTCGGGGGTTGGGCTCCTTGGACACCTCGACGTCGAGGCTGATCACCTTGCCATCGAGCTTCTGGATCTTGTCCAGCTTCAGCTTCTCGGCCACGTGCTTCCGGAACCGCTCGGGCACCTCGGTCTTGCGGCCCTTGACGACGATGTCCACGCAGAACTCCGTTCCCGGATCACTCCGCACCCCTGGCGGAGCATCTCCCTTGTGCACCAGGCTCCGGTGAACTCCGGAACCCCGGACTCGGTGACTTCCACCTCCTCCCCCACGAGCGAGATCTCCACCCCCATTCCTACGGGTGATGGAAAAAGCACAGCACGGCATTCGCAATTGCGGGGATGGCCTTGCCTTTCCCTCACAACCGAACATATCTCGCCCGGCGGGATGTCGTCACCCTCTACTGCCGCTTACCTCCGTTCGGACGAAACGACCTGCTCACTAGCTGCAACGACGTAAGTTCGTAATCAGTTCCGGTTGATTTCGAAAGAATCCCGCGAGGCGGCGATCACCGCGGCGTGGATCCCGTCTCCGACGCCGTTCCCAACGGCCATTCCGTACGGCGCCCGGTGCCTGTGGGCCGAGCCCGTCGTCTCCATCGTGCTCCATCGCCCCCTTGCTTCCCCTGCCGCGCGCGAATACACCTCTGCGTCCTCCGTATCCGTGATGCCGAGCGCCTCCCGTACCGCACGCGCGGCCTCCGTCAGCGAGGCACCCGTCGTCATCAAGTCGTCGACAAGGACGACCCTCCCGCCGGTCAGCAGCCCGGCGCCCCCTCCGGCCACCTCCAGAGCGCCCGCGAGATTGACCAGCCGCTGCCGGGAGCTGAGCCCCGACTGGTCGGCCACGGTCCGCCGCTGCCGCAGCACGGCCGCCACCCTCGCCGCCGAACCGGCCCGGCGCAGCTCACCGGCGGCCGCGAACGCGATCCGCCGCACGGGATCATGCCCCCGTGCCCGCACGGACCGGCGCGCAGAGGGTACGGGCACGAGCAGCACGGGCACCCGCTGCCCGTCCGGCCTGGCCACCGCCGAACAGCCGCCCGCCCGCCGGTCCCCGGCACGCGTACGGAGCGCCCCGCTGCCGCCCGTCGGCCACCGCGTCGCGGCCGCGTCCAGCCCTGCCCGCACCGCCCCAGCCAGGGCCGTCCCCAGCGGCCCGGCCAGGGTGAGGACGCCCCGCTCCTTGTGCGCCAGGAGCGTGGCGCGCACGGCATTCCTGTACGGTGCCGCCGCGTGCACCACCGGCAGCCCCGGCGGCTCCGGTACCGGTCGCACCCGGCGCGGTGCGGTCCCGTGGAGGGCTGCGCGGCACTCCGGGCAGAGCACCGTGCGCGGCCGCCCGCAGCCTCCGCACTCGGCCGGCAGCACCAGGTCGGTGAGGTCGTCGATGAGGTCCCGCCACCGCCCCCGCATGCCCACCACTGTGCCAACGCTCGCGGCAGCCTGCCAGCCCTGTGGAAAACCGCCTGTGGACAACGGCAGCGGACACACCGAGCGGCGCGGCGGGCTCGTCTGGGCAGGCCTTCGGGGCCTCACCCGGGCAGCAGGTCCACGAGGCTCATCGCGGGCAGACGAGGCTCATCCCGGGTATACGGGAGCCGTTCCCTTGACCACCTTCTGCCACTGCGCCCCGGCCGACAGCCGCACGATCCCGTCCTCCGAGTACGCCACCAGCGGCAGCCGCTCGTCCTCGGAAGCCGCGATCTGCTTCACGCCCGTGAGCGAGGCAGGCGGATTGCCCGCGGGCGTGGAGCCGTCGACCTGCACGTACCGGATCTGCAGCACTCCGCCGGACTCCTGCCCGACCACCACGAGCCGGCTGGCCCCGGCCCACGACATGGCCGTGACCTTCTCCCACTGCGGAGTCACGGAGTGCGGTTCGAGGATCGACACGACGGGCCGCCCGCCGGCACCGCTCTCCCGCTCCACCCGCCCGATCTGCAGAGACGTCTTGCCCTTCTGCTCCACGATCAGCGCGATCCGCACGCCGTCGGCAGCCACCCGCACCGCGTCGATGCGCCCGTCGAGCTTCGGCGTTCGCACCTCAATCGGCTTGCCCGCACCGTTCCGCAGCATCAGCAGCCTGGGCTGCTTCGGATCACGGTCGGCCACCCACAGATCGCCCCCGCCGTCCCAGCTCGGCGTCGTCAGCCGGTCGTCCGCCGACGTACCGCTGCTCGTCACCGCGCTCCCGAGCGAGGCGCCCGACGCCAGCGACCCCACGTACAGGTGCTTCCCCTCGTCCGAGACCCCGGCCGCGGTGTCCTCGTCACGCGAGACGGCCGCCGCCCGCAACTTGACCCCCTCGCCCAGCGCGCCCGGCACCGGCTCGGGCTCCTTGGTGCCGGTGCCGGGCAGACGCACGAGCCGCTGCTTGCCGTCGATGAAGTACTCGTACTCGGGCTGCTTGACCGTGCCGTGCACGGCGATGCGCTCGGCCCGGTCCTCGTTCAGCTCGCAGAGCTTGCGGCCTCCGGCCCCCTGCAGTTCGACCCGGTTCACGCCGGTGGGCGTCAGGTCCTGAAGCGTGAACAGCAGCTGCGCCGCCATGCTGGTGCACTGCTCCGGCCCGACCCGGTCGGCCCTCTCGTTGAGCGGCACCGCCAGCTTGTTCTGGTCGTCGGGCGACAGCGCGGTGACGTCCTTCCTCAGCGCGGTGCCCGGCGGGAAGCGGGACGTCGCCACGGGGTCCAGCCAGCGCGTGGGGCCCTTCAGCAGTGCGCGGACCACCGACGTCACGGGGTCCACCTTGCTGCGCACGTACACCGGGTCGGCGACGGTGCTCAGCCGCCCGTCCGTCGCGGCGGGCACGTTCGAGGCGTAGTAGTACTTGTTGACCGACACATAGTTGCGCTGGAAGTCGGACTTGCCCATGACCACGCCCTGCGGCAGCGCGTCGATACGCCACTGGTTGGTCTTCTTCACCTTCGTGAGGTGCACCGTCTTGCTGAAGGTCCCCCCGTCCGGCGCGTACGCGTGCTGCGCGTCCACCACGGCGACCATGCTGCCGGTCAGCATGAACGTGTACTCGGCGCCCGCCTCCCGGTTGCCGGAGCGCTCGAGGTCGACATTCGGCCCGTCGGAGAGCACGGTGGTGGACTCGTCCGGGCTCCAGCGGCGCGAGGCACTGTCGGTCAGATACTTTCGCGCCGTCTCGTACTGCGGGTCGTCGCTGGTCAGCGCCTCCAGGAAACCCTGCACGATCTCCGCGGGCCCGGCGTTCTCATGCGGCGGCATCGCGAAGACACGGACCTGCGCGTTCTGCCGGGGCGTGGACTCGACGCCCCGCAGATCCCCGCTGTCCGGCATCGAGGCACACCCGGCCAGCAGTACGGCACCGCAGCCGACGTATGCCACTGTGCGCAGCGCATGCCGTCGGCCTCCCCCCTCAACGCCCACGAAATGCCTCCCCTTGGTCGCGATCGCCAGGCCCCCCACCGCCCTGCGACGGCTCCTGTGTGCTGTCGTCCCGACGCCGTTCGCCCCCACCGGGCCGCGGCACCACGCGCGCGCCATTGCCGGGCAGTGCGGTCGGGTCGGCTGTGGGCGTCACCGCGGCCATCCGCGTCGCGATCGGGCCACGCGGTGTCGGCACCTTGTCGTTCAAGGGCTGCGCGGGCACCATGACGGCCTTGTCGGAGTTGCGCGGCGGCCTGTCGGCATCGTCGGGCCCGCTGTTGCGCCGGGAGTCCATGGGCTCCAGGGGTATCGGCGAGCCCCGCAGCGGCTCGTCCGCGGTCCGCGGCAGTGTCAGCCGGAACTGCGAACCGCCGCCCGGCTCGCCCCACGCCTGTAGCCAGCCCCCGTGCAGCCGCGCGTCCTCCAAAGCGATGGACAGCCCAAGCCCCGTGCCACCGGTGGTACGCGCGCGTGCCGGGTCCGCCCGCCAGAAGCGGCTGAACACCCGGGTCGCCTCGCCGGGCTTGAGCCCCACGCCGTAGTCGCGCACCGCCACCGCGACCGCGCCCCCCGCCGCGGCGAGTTTGACGGTGACGTCCTTGCCCTCACCGTGCTCGACCGCATTGACGATGAGGTTGCGCAGCACCCGCTCGACACGCCGGGCATCGGCCTCGGCCACGACAGGCTGCTGATCGCCGACGACACGTATCCGCGTTCCCTTGCGTTCGGCGAGCGGCTCGGCCCCGCTGACGACCCGCCGCACCACCTCGCGCAGATCGATCGGCTCGGCCTCCAGCGCCGCCGCGCCCGCGTCGAAGCGGCTGATCTCCAGCAGGTCCGCGAGCAGCGACTCGAACCGGTCCAGCTGGTCGGCGAGCAGCTCGGCGGACCGCGCGGTCACCGGATCGAAGTCCGCGCGCGCCTCATGGATGACATCGGCCGCCATCCGCACGGTCGTCAGCGGCGTGCGCAGCTCGTGCGAGACGTCCGACACGAAGCGTCGCTGCATGCGCGACAGCTCCTCCAGTTGCTGGATCTTCAACTGCAGGTTCTGCGCCATCTTGTTGAAGGCCTCGCCCAGGCGCGCGATGTCGTCCTCGCCGGTGACCTTCATACGCTCCTGCAGCCGCCCGGCAGACAGCCGTTCCGCGATGCCCGCGGCCATCCGTACGGGGGTGACGACCTGGCGCACCACGAGCCAGGCGATGGCCCCGAGGAGTACGACGACGAAGAGCCCGGCGGTCGCCAGCGTCCCCTTGACCAGGCTGAGCGACTTCTCCTCCTGGGTCAGCGGGAAGAGGTAGTACAGCTGGTACGGGTCCCCATTGGGGTCGTTGATCTGCTTGCCGATGATGAGCGCCGGCTGCGGAGCACGGCCCCCGTCGGTGTAGACGATGCGGGTGTAGCTCTGGGCCACGCCCATACCCGATTCGACGCGCTTACGCAGAGCCTCGGGCACGCTCTGGCTCGGGTCCACACCGCCCGATGCGCGTGGGCCGAGGCCTCGGTTGTCGTTGTCCGCAGCCGCGGTGCTGAGCGTGACCACGTCGAAGGCGCCCTGGCCGCCGCTGGAGAGCGACTCGACGAGGTCGCTCATCCATCCGCTGACGTTCTGCACGGGGTTGTTGCCCGTACCCGAGGCGTCGTCCCCGCCGCTCGCGCTCGCTGCGTTGTCGGCCTTCTGCCCAGCGACCGTGAAGCCGCCGACGGCCTGGCTCTGCGACGCCCTCACCTTGGCGTCCAGCAGACCGTTGCGCACCTGCCCGATGACGACGAAGCCGAGCAGCAGCACCACGCCGAGCGACATCAGCAAGGTCGTGACGACGATCCTGAGCTGGATGTTGCGCCGCCACAACCGCACCACAGGCAGCAGCGGACGACGCACCCAGCGCATGAGGAGTCTGAGGACCGGGCTGCCCTGGACTCCGCCCTGGATCAGCCCGCCCTCGATGAACCGTTCCCACCCGGAGCCCGTCCGCCGTCCGACAGGCCGCCCCGGACGGGCCACCGGCCGACCGGACTCCGAAGCGGCACTGTCCCGGGACATGTCAGCTCGGTCCGGCCTTGTAACCGACGCCTCGGACGGTCACCACGATCTCCGGCCGCTCCGGATCCTTCTCGACCTTGGAGCGCAGCCGCTGGACGTGCACGTTGACGAGACGCGTGTCCGCCGCATGGCGGTAGCCCCAGACCTGCTCCAACAGGACCTCGCGGGTGAACACCTGCCACGGCTTGCGCGCCAGCGCCACCAGGAGGTCGAACTCCAGCGGCGTCAGCGCGATCGACTGCCCGTCCCGCTTCACGGAGTGACCGGCCACGTCGATGACGAGGTCGCCGATGGCAAGTTGCTCAGGCGCGGGCTCCTCCGACCTCCGCAGCCGCGCCCGGATACGGGCCACGAGCTCCTTCGGCTTGAAGGGCTTCACGATGTAGTCATCCGCACCCGACTCCAGGCCAACCACCACGTCCACGGTGTCGCTCTTGGCCGTGAGCATCACGATCGGCACGCCGGACTCCGCCCTGATCAGACGGCACACCTCGATACCGTCCCGCCCGGGCAGCATCAGGTCGAGCAGTACCAGGTCGGGCTTGGCCTCACGGAAGGCGGCCAGCGCCCTGTCACCGTCGGCTACGAAAGACGGCTCAAAACCTTCACCACGCAGCACGATGCCGAGCATCTCGGCCAGTGCGGTGTCGTCGTCGACGACAAGGACTCGTCCCTTCATAAACGACATCATCCCATTAGCTAAATCGTTACCTGGCGTGACCTGTCACACAGCACGGCGAGAGCCTCAGCCGTCACGGGCGATACGACGCCCTCCTCGGTGACGATCGCCGTCACCAGCTCGGGCGGCGTCACGTCGAACGCCGGGTTGTACGCCTGGGTCCCCAGGGGTGCCACCGGTATCCCACCTCCCGCTCCCGCCACCGGCACCCGAGGCGTGGTGATCTCCGTCACCTCATGGCCGGACCGCTGCTCAACCTCGATGGACGCCCCGTCCGGCGTGTCCGGATCCACTGTCGTCATCGGCGCCACCACGACGAACGGCACATGGTGGTACCTGGCCAGCACCGCGAGCGGATAGCTCCCCACCTTGTTCGCCACCGAACCATCGGCCGCGATCCGGTCCGCCCCGATCAGTACCGCGTCCACCTCCCCGGCCGCGAAGAGCGAACCCGCCGCATTGTCCGTGAGCAAGGTGTACGCCATCCCGTTGCCGGCCGCCTCGTACGCCGTCAAGCGAGCACCCTGCAGCAACGGCCGCGTCTCGTCCACCCACAGCCTGCGCAACCGCCCCGCCCGGTGAGCCTCCAGCACCACCGCGAAAGCCGTGCCCTCCCCGCCGGACACCAGCGCACCGGTGTTGCAGTGCGTCAGCACCCGGTAACCGCTGCCCGGCAGCAGTTCGTCCAGCAGCGCCAGGCCATGCTGCGCCATCCGCGCGCTGGCCCCAGCGTCCTCCCGGTGCAGCGCCCGGGCGGCGGCGAACGCCGCCTCCGCAGCCTGCCGCTGCTCGCCTCCGGCGGCGAACGCGGCCCGGTACGCGGTCAGGGCCCTGCGCACGCCTACGGCGACGTTCACCGCGGTGGGCCGAGCACCCTCCAGCGCAGCGGCGGCCTCGTCCACATCAAAGCCGCGTGCGGCGGCGAGCGCGACGCCGTACGCCCCGGCGATCCCGAGCAGCGGTGCCCCGCGCACGGCGAGGGTGCGGATCGCGTCCACCAGCGCGGGCGCATCCACGCATACGACCTCGACCTCCTCGGCCGGCAGCCTCCGCTGGTCGAGGAGGACCAGCACGGGACCTTCGGGCCGCTCGTCCCAACGGACAGCGGGTATCCCCGGCGACCTGTTGTCCTCGCCGGATTGCGCGCACTGATCAACCATGCGGTCAGTCTGCCCCGTACGGGGCAGACCATGGCAGTCATACCGGCTGCACCACCCCCAGTCCCCTCGTGGGTGCCGCGTGGCACGATGGCTGCCAACTCGCCGCCGCAACCGCGGACGGGCACCGTGAAGGAGCGACAATGAAAGACACTCCGGGCTGGGCGTCGCCCGGATCTGCCCCCTCCGACGGCCAGCAGCCGGAGTCCTTCGGCGCGCAGCCCCCGGAGCAGCCCTCCGAGCAGAGTGGTGCCCATCAGCCGCAGCCGCCTACGCAGTGGTCCCCGGAGCAGCCCCCGCCAGGGCAGTGGAGCGCTCCCGCTCCTCAGGGCCCCGGCCAGGCGCCGCCACCGCCTCCGCCCGGCCCGGGCTGGGGCGGCCCTCCTCCGCCTGGCCCCGGCGGCTGGGGCGGCGGCTGGGGCGGTCCTGGCGGCGGCTGGGGCGGCCATTGGGGTCCGCCACCCGCCGCCAAGCCCGGTGTGATCCCGCTGCGCCCGCTCGGTGTCGGCGAGATCCTCGACGGCGCTGTCTCCACCATGCGTACGTACTGGCGCACAGTCCTTGGCATCTCCCTGACCGTCGCGGTCGTCACGGAGGTCGCCGTCGTCCTCCTCCGACGCCTCGTCCTGGACAACAGCGCCACCACGGTCAGCCTCAACGACCCCAACGCCTCCGCCTCCGAGCTGGGCCACGCTCTGGGCGTCACGATGCTGAGCTCCGGTGCCGTCTTCCTGATCACCCTGCTCGGCAGCATCGCCGCAACGGCCCTGCTCACGACAGTCACCAGCCGGGCAGTACTCGGCAAGTCGGTGACCACGACCGAGGCCTGGCGGGACGCCCGCCCGCAGCTCGCGAGGCTGCTCGGGCTGACGCTTCTGCTGCCGCTCATGGCCCTGGCGATCATCGCCGTGGGGACACTTCCCGGCATACTCATCGCCGCGGCCGGCACGACCGCAGCGGGTGACTCGCTGATCGCCCTCGGCGTCCTCGGCGCCAGTGTCGTGGCTCTGTGGATCATGATCCGCTTCTCGCTCGCCTCGCCCGCGCTGATGCTGGAGAAGCAGAGCATCCGCAAGTCGCTGAGCCGCTCCGCGAAGCTGGTGCGCGGCTCGTGGTGGCGGGTCTTCGGTATCCAGTTGCTCGCTCAGTTCATCGCGTTCATCATGGCGTCGATCATCGTGATCCCCTTCGCCTTCCTCGCTGGCGTGCTCAGCGGCGACAGCATCGGTGACCTCGCCAACGGCGGCGCCAGCAGCCTCGGTTGGACGTTCCTCATCGTCAGCGGGATCGGCTCGGTGATCGGCAGCATGCTCACCTTCCCGATCACCGCCGGAGTGACCGTGTTGCTCTACATCGACCAGCGCATCCGCCGCGAGGCCCTCGACCTCGACCTGACCCGGGCCGCCGGCATCCAGGGCCACGGTCCTCACGCCCCCGCTGCGGGGGGCTGATGCGGTGAGCCTGACGGGGGGAATGCTGAGCGTCGTGCCGATGCTGTGGCACTCGGACGACGCGCCACCGGTGACGGTCCCACGCGACCCCGCGCGGGAGGCGGCCCGGCGTGAGCTGTCCAAGCAGATGTACCACGAGCACGATCCCAGCTTGCTGCAGCGCGCCCTGAACGCCGTCTGGGACTGGGTCGACGGGCTCTTCGGCGCGGCCTCGACCGTGACGCCCGGCGGCTCGGTCGGTCTCCTCGTCATCTTGCTGGCGGTCCTGGCGATCGCCGGCGCCCTGTGGTGGCGGCTGGGCACCCCGCACCGCACCCCCACGTCGTCGGCCTCGCTCTTCGACGACCGCCCCCGCAGCGCGGCCGAGCACCGGGCCGCCGCCGAGGCGTATGCCGCGCAGGGCCACTGGAACCAGGCCGTCCAGGCACGCATGCGTGCCGTGGTCCGCTCCCTGGAGGAACGCGCCCTCCTCGATGTACGCCCCGGCCGCACTGCCGACGAGGCCGCCTCCGAAGCGGGCTCCACGCTCCCGGACCACGCCACCCGACTGCGCGCCGCCGCCCGGGACTTCGACGATGTCACATACGGCGGCCGGGCCGCCGACGAGGCTACGTACCGCCGCCAGGCCACCCTCGACGACGACCTGGAACGCACCAGGCCCCAACTCGCCGACAGCCCCCACAACGCCCGCCAGGGAGCCGCCGGATGACCGCCGGGGCCACGCTTCCGTCCACCTCGGCCTCGCCCACCGCCCGCCATGTGTGGACCCGCGCGCGCGGTGTGCTGATCGCCGTCGTGTTCCTCCTGTTCGGCGCCCTCACGATCGCCGTACTTCGCTCCGACGCCCAGCACGGCCGGCTCGACCCACGCTCCGCCGACCCCTACGGCAGCCGCGCCGTCACCACACTCCTCGCCGACCGGGGCGTGTCCACGCGCGTGGTCACCACCATCGACGAGGCGCGTACCGCCGTCGGCCCCGACACCACCCTCCTGATCGCCGCCCCCGATCTGCTGACGCGCCATCAGCAGACCTTGGTGCGCGAGGTCACGCGGAACTCCGGCGGCCGGACGATCCTGGTCGCCCCCGAGACCTCCGTCGGCACCCTGGCCCCCGGAATCGCGGCGGACCCCGCCGGCAGTTTCGACTCGGTGCTGGACCCTGACTGTGAGCTGCCCGCCGCCCAAAAAGCGGGCGCCGCCGACACGGGCGGCGTCCGGTACCTCACCACAGGCGTCCAGGCCGACACGTGCTACCCCAGCAACGGCCTGCCCACCCTGGTGCACCTCCCGGCCTCTTCCGGCGGCGACACCGTCGTGCTCGGTGCTCCCGACATCCTGTACAACGACCGCCTCGACGAGCAGGGCAACGCCTCGCTCGCCCTCCAACTGCTCGGTTCCCGCTCCCATCTGGTCTGGTACCTCCCCTCGCTCTCCGACGCCCCAGCCACCGACTCGCACAACCGGAGCTTCTTCGACCTGCTCCCCTCGGGCTGGCTCTGGGGCACGCTGCAGCTCTTCATCGCGGCGGCCCTGGCCGCCCTGTGGCGGGGACGCCGACTCGGCCCCCTCGTATCCGAAAGACTCCCCGTCGCGATCCGCGCTTCCGAAACCGTCGAAGGCCGCGCCCGCCTCTACCGCAAAACCGGCGCCCGCGACCGCGCGGCCGCCGCCCTGCGCTCCACCACCCGCACTCGCCTCGCACCCCTCGTGGGCATCCCGGCCGCCCAGGCGCACGCCCCCGAGGCCCTGCTCCCCGCACTGTCCGCCCACCTCCACGGCGACGGCCAGTTGCTGCACTCCCTCCTCTTCGGCCCGCCGCCCGGCAACGACGCGGCCCTGATCACCCTCGCCGACCAACTCGACGCCTTCGGAAGAGAGGTACGCCGTCCATGATGGACCCGACCACTGACAACGCCGGGCACACCCGGGACCCGGGCACTGCCCGCGCCTCCCTGGAGGCCCTGCGCGCCGAGATCGCCAAAGCCGTGGTCGGCCAGGATCCCGCCGTGACCGGACTCGTCGTCGCCCTCCTCTGCCGCGGGCATGTTCTCCTCGAAGGAGTCCCCGGCGTCGCCAAGACGCTACTCGTCCGCGCACTCGCCTCGTCGCTCGACCTCGACACCAAGCGCGTCCAGTTCACGCCGGACCTGATGCCCAGTGATGTCACGGGGTCCCTCGTCTACGACGCCCGGACCGCCGAATTCTCCTTCCAGCCCGGCCCGGTCTTCACCAACCTTCTCCTCGCGGACGAAATCAACCGCACTCCGCCCAAGACCCAGTCGTCCCTCCTGGAAGCCATGGAGGAACGCCAGGTCACGATCGACGGCACCCCGCGCCCTCTCCCCGAGCCGTTCCTGGTGGCGGCGACGCAGAACCCAGTCGAGTACGAAGGCACCTACCCCCTCCCTGAGGCCCAACTGGACCGCTTTCTACTCAAACTGACGATCCCTCTTCCCTCCCGCCAGGACGAGATCGATGTCCTCACCCGTCATGCCGAGGGCTTCGACCCGCGCGACCTGCGCGCCGCAGGCGTACGCCCCGTAGCGAACGCGGCCGGCCTGGAGGCCGCCCGCACCGCCGTCGCCAAAACAACGGTCTCCCCCGACATCACCGCCTATGTTGTGGACATCTGCCGCGCCACCCGCGAATCCCCTTCCCTCGCCCTCGGCGTCTCGCCCCGCGGGGCAACGGCCCTCCTCTCCACGTCCCGTGCCTGGGCCTGGCTGACGGGCCGTGACTACGTCATCCCCGACGACGTGAAGGCGCTGGCGCTCCCGACGCTCCGTCACCGGGTCCAGCTCCGACCGGAGGCGGAGATGGAGGGTGTGACCACCGACTCGGTCATCACCGCGATCCTCACCCACGTCCCGGTTCCCCGCTGATGGCGCTCACCGGACGCGCCGCCCTGCTGGCGGCTCTCGGCAGCCTCCCGGTCGGTATCTGGGAACCCAGCTGGACGGGCATCTTCGCTGTCAACGGCCCGCTCGCTCTGGCGTGTGCCTGTGATTTCGCGCTGGCCGCACCCGTACGCCGCCTGGGCCTGACCCGTTCCGGCGACACATCGGTACGCCTGGGTGAATCAGCCGACGTGACGCTCACTGTCACCAACCCCTCCGGCCGTCCCCTGCGCGCCCGCCTCCGGGATGCCTGGCCTCCGAGCAGCTGGCAGCCCGGCACCGAAGTCGCCGCGTCCCGCCACCACCTGACGGCCCCTCCTGGCGAGCGCAGCCGCATCACGACCCGGCTGCGCCCCACCCGCCGAGGCGACCGCCATGCGGACCGCGTCACGATCCGCTCGTACGGACCGCTAGGCCTCTTCTCCCGCCAAGGCACTCACACTGTGCCGTGGACGGTGCGAGTCCTGCCTGCGTTCACCAGCCGCAAGCACCTCCCCTCGAAACTGGCCCGCCTCCGCGAACTCGACGGTCGTACCAGTGCGTTGACACGTGGTGAGGGAACGGAGTTCGACAGCCTGCGCGAGTACGTCCCAGGAGACGACACCCGTTCCATCGACTGGCGGGCGACGGCACGCCGGTACTCGGTCGCGCTACGCACCTGGCGTCCGGAACGCGATCGCCACATCCTGCTGGTCCTGGACACCGGCCGGACCTCCGCAGGACGGGTCGGCGACGCGCCACGCCTGGATGCGTCCATGGACGCATCGCTTCTGCTGGCCGCGCTGGCCTCCCGGGCCGGCGACCGTGTGGACCTGCTTGCCTACGATCGCCGGGTCCGCGCTCTGGTCCAGGGCCGTGCAGCCCGCGAGGTCCTGCCGTCACTGGTCGACGCGATGGCAACGCTGGAACCGGAACTGATCGAATCGGATGCACGAGGTCTCGCCGCCACCGCACTCCGCACAGCCCCGCGGCACTCCTTGATCGTCCTGCTGAGCACGCTCGACGCGGCCCCCGTCGAAGAGGGGCTCCTTCCGGTGCTGTCGCGCCTCACCCGGCGTCATGCGGTGCTGCTGGCCTCCGTGGCGGACCCGTACATCGCCCGCATGGCCACGGCTCGGGGCAATACTGATGCGGTGTACGAGGCAGCGGCCGCGGCCCAGGCCCAGGCAGAACGCGATCGCACGGCCGAGCAATTGCGCCGGCGGGGCGTGACGGTCGTGGACGCGACACCGGAAGATCTGGCGCCGGCGCTTGCCGACGCGTACCTGGCGCTGAAGGCGACGGGCCGTCTCTGAGTCCGGGGGGAACCGGAGGTACCCCGTAAATGCAGAAAACCCCGCACCATGAGG